>NZ_JAAHHW010000111.1 GCF_010692325.1 Moorena sp. SIO3I8
AGAGGGGATACAGGCAAGTCCGCAAGCAGATAGTTTGATAACATTTAGCTTACCTATGAAAATCCTATCAAAACTTGTTATAGTTATCGCTGTTGTGGTGATTTCGGCTTTGCTGCGTGTGGCTTATTTAGAGAAAGAATCCCTGTATTGTAATGATATAATTAAAAGAGTTGATCAAGGTGAACCAGATGCTACTGATACATACTATGATGATCATGATTTTAGAAGACGATGTAAGAAATTTTTGGATTGATCATGGTAGATAAAAAAAATTTTTGTATTTTTTTATTGACGAATTTCACAATTTTGAGGATATTTAAGAATATTTTCTTCTTTAACTGCTTGATCTTGAACAGAACCATCTGAGTCTGAGCATTTTAATAATTTTTCACGAATCAAAAAATCATAACGCTTATCTAGTTGAATTTTTGCAAATTTGGGATTATTCTTAAAAGTTCCTATCTTAGTTACCTTAATACATGGGCTCAGTTTAGCGATAACGTCAGTATCATTTGGATTTCTATTATAATGTAGGCGTACATTGTATTTTGAACATTTATTATCATTATCAGAGTTTGAATTATCCTGAGCAACAGCTGTTGTAACTATACCGAGCAGGAGAATAATGCTTACTCCAATAATAACAAGGTAATTTAAAATTTTTCCTTTCATGACAAAGAGAAGAGTAATGGTTGACTACTATACTCTTCGCTAGATCTAAATTAAATCAGGATATTTGACTAAGAAAGCCAGAAATATCTCCAAAAATTTATGAAATGGCGGTAAACTCGCACAAAACAGTGTTTTACACTACTCAATTTTTATGCTAAGTTAATTCTTTGTTTGAGGAAAAAGGTAAAAGGCAATAGGCAATAGGCAATAGGCAATAGGCAATAGGGGACTGCTGCCAATGTCGCAGAAGACAGCAATCGAGATAGTCTGGTCTTTGCCCGAAACCGAGAGTACAGACCTAGTTGACCAGTACTTCTAGCTGGGTGGTTTGATGCCATTGACCATAGGTCACGCTATGGGATTGGCTTACTGCCACGCTATGCGATGAAGCGAAGCTTCCGCTAAAAGCGATCGCAAAACATTGACTGGTTCAATGCGATTGACAGTAGGTCACGCTATGCGATGAAGCGAAGCTTCCGCTAAAAGCGATCGCATTCACATCCCATCCCATCACGCTGAAATCACTTCAAAATCAGAAATCGTCTCAATCCACACCCGTGCTCCACACTTGAGGGGATCATCTGGACGATACATTACCCGACAGGGGCCATTGACTTCTACCGTATGACCGTAAACATTTTTAGAGCCTCGCTTCACCGTAATCACAGGATTACGCTCCCCGGTCTTGAGATTTTGGCGAATCACTTTCTGGTTAACATGAATCACAGCCTTAGTGTACTCTGTACGCTTTGACCAGTTCCGTTTTGGTCCGCGAGTGCCAGGAGTGACCACCGGCATACCATCAAACAAGGGAATCACCCAAGTTCTACCCACCTTATAAGCGCCTTTAACTCTGCCTTTGCCCAGAAGGTAACGGACGCGAGTGGCAGAAACACCGAGTAATTCAGCGGCTTGTGCAGTGGAAATCATCATGGGTAGTAAACCATTGCTTTTACGATATTATTATCTTAACACTATTTTCCCAAAAATGCAAAGATTTGGAAAAACTATTGCACTGTCGCTATTTCAGGGCTTGTGGTAGGTGTGGTAAGTGTGGTAAGTGTGAAAAGAGCTAAAAATGTGGTTAACGTGGGAGGTGTGGGAGTGCTAAAAAACTATTGCATTGTCACAATCTCAAGCAGTAGGGGCAACTGGGATTAGTGGGATTAGTGAGAGGAGTGAGATAAAAGTGTTATCAAAAACTATTGCATTTTCACAATTTAATGCTAATACCAAGTTGCGTGGCCAACGGCTGAATACTTACTTAAAAAAAATCAAAAATAATTATTTCCAGATCCGCTGTTCCCTATTTCCTACTCCCTTTGCTAAAAACTAATTGTTAAAATCCTTGATAACAAAATTCTTGGCCGACACCTTACTTAGTCAGGGATTATATAAAAAATCTCTAGCCTCAAGGTTAATAAAAAACTAAAAAAATTAAGTTAAAATTAAATCTAGGTTAACTTTACAAAATCTTTATACCCTACTCAGATAAAATTACACTAAAAATTTACAGCGACTTCAAAAACAAGCTTTAACCAAACCTTATAATTATGTTTATATAATTACAATCAAAATTTAACCTGGAAATGAAACCCTTACTAAGGGAGGTCAGCCAGTTTCAATCATCACGTAAACCTAGGCCAAGGCGATTTCAGGTTGGCAACAATTACGTACTATGTGATAGCTGAAAGCTGAAATGCTGACACAATTTAGCTAGTTTCTGTGCTTCTAAGTCTATAGATATAAAAACGCTAAATTCGAGAGTTTTAGTCTCGTTGATTCCAGGATTTTATGAAATTAAAAGGATTTGCATCTTTACCAGCTGATACCTTTGCAGAAGGACCCCAGTCTGGTGCAGACAATGGCAGGGGTGAACCGATTTCTGCCAATGGTCGCACCGGTCCGTTTGATGGACAACCTGTTCAAGGCTTTAGTGGTGTTCAGTTTGCTCCTAGTGGGGGTGGCTCTTTTTGGTTCCTATCAGATAACGGTTTTGGAGCCCAACAGAATAGTGCTGATTATTTGCTCAGACTCTATCAAGTTAACCCTGATTTCAAGGGTGCAGAGGATGGAGATGGTAGTGTTGAGATTGAAGGCTTTGTTCAACTGTCTGACCCTGATGGCAAGATTCCTTTCAAGATTGTCAACGAAGACAGTAGCGATCGCTTTCTGACCGGGGCTAATTTTGATATCGAGTCTTTTGTGATTGATGCTAAAGGCGATATCTGGATTGGTGACGAATTCGGTCCGTTTATACTTCACTTCGATAGCACTGGTAAACTGCTCGAAGCCCCTATTTCTACTCCCAATATCCCCGGAAATACCACAGGGGAATTTGTGCGATCGCCTCAAAACCCAGATTTAAAGTTCAATACCCTTGATGGTGATCCTCCTCTAGTGATTGGACACCGGGGTGCTAGCGGTGATCGTCCAGAGCATACCTTAGAAGCTTACGCTCTTGCCATTGAACAAGGGGCTGATTTCATTGAGCCTGACCTAGTCATCACCAAAGACGGTGTCTTGATTGCTCGTCACGAACCGTTGCTAGATGATACCACTAACGTAGCTGACGTATTTGGTGAAGACCGCAAGTCTACCAAATTTCTCGATGGTGAAGAAATTACTGGTTACTTTGCTGAAGATTTCACCTTAGCAGAAATCAAGCAACTGCGTGCTGTTCAACCTCTTGACTTCCGTAGCGATGAGTTTGATGGTCAGTTTGAAATTCCCACTTTCAAAGAGGTTATCGAACTACTCCAGCAGGTAGAAGCCGAAACTGGCAAAAAAATCGGTATCTATCGTGAAACCAAGCATCCTACATTCTTCGATGACCAAGGCTTGTCCAACCTTACCTGATGGCAGACAATCCCTAATTGTTGCTAGCGATAACAATTTCAATGACAGCCAGATTACCCAATTCCTAGCATTTGGGCTAGACCTCGATAATATTCAATCTCCGACAGCAATAGTAGAAACTACCTCCGAGATTAACGGTACTCAAGGGGCTGACGAGTTGATTGGAACTATTGATGCTGATCTGATCAATGGCTTTGATGGAAATGATACCATTGCTGGGGGATTGGGTAATGATATCATATTTGGTGGCAATGGCGATGATATCCTACGGGGAGATAGCAATAGCAAGGCCCCAGGTGGTAACGCTGGTGGTGATGATATTATCTATGGTGGTTCAGGAAGCGATCGCATTGGCGGGAAATCTGGTAATGACTCCCTCTATGGTGGCTTCGGAGATGATCAACTCTGGGGTGATGCTGGGGATGACCTATTAAGTGGTGGTCTCGGTAATGATACTCTGACTGGAGATAACTTTTCTAATGGTAGTGGCAGTGATACCTTTGTCCTAGAGATTGGGGAAGGTACTGACACGATTACAGACTTCGAGCTGGGCACTGACTTAATTGGTTTAGGCAATGGTTTAAGCTTTGGTGATGTGTCTATCACCTCCGATAGTAATAATTCTCTAATCAATGTTGGAGATGAAACCCTAGCAGTAGTGTTAGGAGTAACAACCCTTGCTGAAAGGGATTTGGTTATCTTATAGCAATTCTCAAATTAGGAAGTAGGGGAATAGGTAGTCGGGAGATGGGGAGATTTGTATTAAGGGTAATAATCGAGACATCATAACTCCCTCACTTCCCAGATTCGCTGTTTCTTTATCAAACTACTTAATAATAGGTAACCTGGAATAGGTAAATTGGGATCATAACTAATGAGTTTTAGTTAGTTTTTAGCTAATTTTGCTTATAGCGGTTCTCATAGTAATGAGGTACAGATGATTGTTTACCTGTTCCCTGAGCCGAAGTTACCTGTTCCCGATTCCCGATTCCCGATTCCCGATTCCCGATTCCCGATTCACATCACAATTTAAATGTGTGACAGCTTAGTATTAGAAATTGGAGTCGGGAGTGTGAAGAGCTTCGCCCTAGAGGGTAAGACCCTACACCTACCCGATTGTGAATTCAAGCCCAAATCTGTAGCTACTCATGTAAATTTTAAGTAAACCTGAGGTAACAAACAGGCCAAATTCTGTAAGATTCTGTAAAGGTTACTATAGTAGCATCTTTTATAGTATAGTTTTATTTAAAACCAAAAATAAGCTATGGCTTAATTAGTCTGACCAATAGGATCGACTTAGAGGTTAAGGCTACCCACATACCTTTGGTCATTTATGAAAACGGTGCTTAGCTAGTGGGCATCTATAGCCCAGTTGCTTAGATCAAAGACAAAGGATTTGGATTTAGTTTGCTAATCGGAGAGTATCAAATCCAAGACAGTAAAATTCAATAAAACCTTAAGTCGCTGTTGCTGAACTAGTGATTGCAATGACATCGGGTAAAGGATCAAATCTACTTGATAATGAATTGAATATCAGCCTAGCTAGAGTCCATTGAAATCCAGATAAAAGTTATGGGTAACTAAATAAATAAAGTCTGTATTAATTTGGCTGAATTATAAAGTTACATGCTCATACTCCCCTGGAATCAAGGTGATAACTATCATCAGGTTAGTTACAAGCCTAGCTTGCTTTTATGATAATTTGCGTTATTCAGCCATCGCCACACTATCTCAAGGTTAAAAGTTAATTGTCAACACTAGCTGTAGAGTTGAGACGCAACCCCTAACTAAGTAGGTATAAAATTAACGTAATAGGCTGGGGTTTAGCGGTTGATTCTAAACCATTAACCAAAATGAAATTCAACACTAAAAAACCTTAGTGGTAACGCTAAAAAACTACCTATTTAATTGAGCAACTAAGACCACAATACCAAATAATTAAGCGAATAAAAATCAGTTTAATTATTTGGTATCAAGGAAAATTTATAAATTTTGCTAAGGGTTGTGAGTACATAATTATTGCTATAAAACTTTCAATAAGTTGATAGCTAATAGCTGAACTGGGTACTCGCCATCTACTATCTAGGATAAATTTGTGGCAGATATATTAAAGAAAATTGGCAGCTTTTCTAGTGAGATGGGGGCTGAAATTACCGCCTACGACCCCATATCTCAAGAGTTATTTGTAGTATCTGGTGGAACTGAGGTGCAAGTGCTAGACCTCAGTGATCCCACCAATCCAACTGAGGTAATACCACCCATTGATATTGCTTCTTTGATACCTGACATTGACGGAGCAAATAGCGTAGCCTATAGCAATGGTTTACTGGCGCTAGCGTTAGAAGCTAGCACCTCTACTGATCCAGGTAAGGTAGCAATTATAGATATTGCTGCTTATAAGAACAATCCGGCTGACCCCAATGCCCTGAAGGTAGTGCAAGCGGGGCCCCTACCCGATATGCTCACCTTTACCCCTGATGGCACCAAAATACTGGTTGCTAATGAAGGAGAAGCGGATGATGGCATTGATCCTGAAGGATCGATCAGTATTATTGATGTGTCCGGTGGGATAGCAACTTTAACCCAAGACAATGTCGCCACAGCAGACTTCAGCGCCTTCAATGGTCGTGAAGCGGAATTCCGGGCAAAGGGTGTACGTATTTTCCCAGACAAGACTGTTGCTCAGGATGTGGAACCAGAGTTCATTGCTGTCTCAAGCGATGGTACTACAGCCTTTGTCAACCTCCAGGAAAACAATGCCTTTGGGGTGGTAGACCTGGAGTCCGCTACAGTGGTGGATATCGTGCCTCTGGGTGTGAAAGACCACAGCCAAGGTCAGCCCACCCTAGAGCTATTTGAGTTCAATGACTTGCCTGTACTTGGTACTACCGAAGGGGGTCAAGAGATTAAACTGGGCGGACTGTCTGGCTTATTCTACGAAGGGACGGATGCAGCAACTGGCAACTTGAAGTTTGTCACGGTTCCTGACCGGGGACCCCATGGCAAACCCACTGATGTGGATGGAGATGGGAGTAAGGAACGACCCTTTGCCTTACCGGATTACCAAGCTCGGGTGATCCGCTTTGAGTTAAATCCCAGCTCTGGCGAGATCACCATTACCGAAACCATTTTCTTGACCCGTCAAGATAGCACCACACCAATCACAGGACTACCCAATATTGCCGGGGTGGATGAAGAACCAGTAGACTTATCTGGCAATTTGCTGCCCTTAGATGAGTTTGGTGCTGACCTGGAAGGGGTAGTAATCGCTGCTGATGGCACCTTCTGGATGGTGGATGAGTACCGTCCAGCTATCTACCACTTTGATGCCCATGGTGTTCTGATTGACCGCTTTGTTCCCCAAGGCACAGCTGCCTTGGCTGGTGCAGCAGTGGGAACCTTTGGCACTGAGTCCTTACCTGAGGAGTACGCCAATCGCCGCCGTAACCGTGGCTTTGAGGCCGTAGCTCTGGATCCAGACGATAATATCCTCTACGCCTTTATTCAAACTCCTTTACAGAATCCAGACCGTGCTACCTCTGATAGCTCTGATGTGATTCGCATTCTCGGAATTGATACTACCACAGGTAATGCCGTTGCCGAGTATGTTTACTTGCTCGAAGACCCTGCTTTACGTAGTGGAGGACGAGTAGATAAGATTGGTGATGCGGTATACGCTGAGGATGGAAAATTATTTGTCATTGAGCGAGATTCCGCAGTTGGTGATACAGCGAAGAAGTTCATCTTCCAAATAGACCTGACAGCAGCCACTAATTTGCTTGCTCCGGATGCCCCCACACTACCCACTGGCTCTACTCTGGAGCAGTTGAGTGCAGATGACCTAGATGCTCTTGGGATTCAGGCGGTCAATAAAATTAAGGTGACAAACCTACCTTCGATTGGGTATCTCGCTGGTGATAAACCAGAAGGTCTAGCGCTACTGGATGATGGCAAACTGGCTGTACTCAATGACAATGACTTTGGAGTACTCGATCAGCAGATTCCGGTGGATGGCTCGGTTCCTCTGAACCCCAATCCAACTCCTGTGGTATTAGGTCTGATCGACCTGGGTGAGAACAATGCCTTGGATGCTAGTAATGAGGATGATGGCATCAACATCCAGAATTGGCCCGTTTTCGGTCTATACCAACCAGATGCGATCGCATCCTTTGAGGCAAACGGTCAAACCTACTACGTCACTGCCAATGAAGGGGATATCAGGGATGAAGAGGAACGGATTGCAAACTTGACCCTCGACCCAGAGGCCTTTCCCGATGCTGAAACCCTACAACCAGAGTCTCAACTGGGTCGTTTGAGAATATCTACCATTGATGGGGATTTGGATAATGATGGTGATTTTGACCAGCTATTCTCCTACGGTGGGCGCTCCTTCTCAATTTGGGATGAGTTTGGCAACCTAGTGTTTGATAGTGGTGATGACTTTGAACGAATTACAGCTCAGCAAGTTCCTGAACTATTTAATTCTAGCGGCACTCCTGATACTTTTGACGACCGCAGTGACAATCAAGGACCAGAACCGGAAGGAATTGTCACCGGGGTCATTAATGATCGCACTTACACGTTTATCGGTCTCGAACGAATAGGCGGCGTGATTGTCTAGGATGTCACTAATCCCACGGCTCCTGAATTTGTCCAATATCTGCCCAATGATAATGGTGGCAATCCAGATGATCCAGTAGACCGTGAGCCTGAGGGGCTAACATTTATTCCTGTAGAAGACAGCCCCAATGGTGAACCCCTGCTGGTAGTGGCTCAAGAAGACAGTAAAACCATTACTGTCTTTTCAGTCAACCCCGGTCCGGGAACTCCATCAGATGACGAACTAGTTGGCACCGAAGCTGATGAGACAATCATTGCTGGAGCTGGAAATGATCTAGTTGCTGGTGGCTTAGGTAATGATACTATCTTTGGGGGTAATGGAGATGATATATTACGAGGTGACTTCAACAGCCGTTCCTCTAACAATACCCTTGGAGGGGATGATGTAATTTACGGGGGTGCTGGAAGCGATCGCATTGGTGGAAAAGCCGGTAATGATTCCCTGTTTGGTCAGAAAGGTGATGACCAAATCTGGGGTGATGCTGGGGATGACCTACTGCGAGGCGGTCTTGGCAATGATACCCTATTTGGTGATAATGACTCTAGTGATGGTAGTGATACCTTCATCTTGGCAGCTGGTGAAGGAACTGATAAGATTGGAGATTTCCAAGTCGGTGAAGACTTGATCGGTTTAGCAGACGGGTTAACCATTGGTCAGTTATCTGTTACTCAGGAAGGCAACAACGCTGTGATTAGCTCCGGTGATGAAACCTTGGCAATCCTGAATCATGTCCAGGCTGAAACCCTGATCGATAATGCTGCTACGACTTTTGTATTGATTGGTTAAGGCAGAGCCGTTGAAGGTGTAAGGTTGAAGGTGTAAGGTTGAAGGTGTAAGGTTGAAGGTTGAAGGTTAACGGTTGAAGGTTGAAGGTTAACGGTTGACGGTTGTTCGCCCTTGGCGTTTGGTGTAGGGTAGGTTGTCTGTCAGAAGGCAGAATGTAGAATTCTTAATTCTTAATTCTGCATTCTACATTCTTAATTCAAAAATGTTGTTCGCCCTTGGCGTTTGGTGTAGGGTAGGTTGTCTGTCAGAAGGCAGAATGTAGAAGGCAGAATGTAGAATTATTAATTCTTAATTCTTAATTCTACATTCTTAATTCAAAAGGGACTCTAATGGTTGACTACCCATGATTGATTTCACAGTTGCTATCTGTACCTATAACGGCGAAACTCGTCTACCTAAGGTTTTAAAGCGATTACTGTATCAAATTAAAACCGACCATTTTGCTTGGGAAATTCTGATTATTGATAATAATAGTACTGATAATACCAGCAAAATTGTTGAGGAATATCAATCCTATCCAGGAGCTTATCCTATTCGATATTACTTTGAACCAAAACAGGGGATAGCATTTGCTCGACGCCGTGCTATCCAGGAGTCTAAAGGTGACTATGTCGGTTTTTTAGATGATGATAATATCCCTACTCCTGATTGGGTTAGTGCTGCCTATAATTTTGGTCATTCCCATCCAAAAGCTGGTGCTTATGGTAGTCAAATTTATGGAAACTATGAAGTTAAACCACCGGAAAACTTTCAGCGAATTGCTTGTTTTATTGCTATCATAGAACGAGGTGAAGAGCCATTTTGTTATCAGCATCGTCAAGGGTTATTTCCTGTCGGTGCGGGGTTAGTGATTCGTAAGCGAGCCTGGTTAAATAATGTTCCTGAACAGCCTTGGCTCAAGGGGGTATGTGCGACATCCCTATCTGCTAAAGGAGAAGATATAGAAACCTTATCGTATATTCAAAAAGCGGGTTGGGAAATTTGGCATAACCCTCAAATGTGTATTGAGCATCAAATCCCAAAATGGCGTTTGGAAAAAGACTATTTATTGAAATTATTTCGAGGTGTTGGGTTAAGTCGGTATCCCACTCGCATGTTGCGCTTTCAACATTGGCAAAAGCCTATCATGATTCTAGTTTACCTAATCCATGATTTGGGCAAGACTATCCTTCACCTGATTAGATATCGCCAACACCTCAAGACAGATTTAGTAGCAGCTTGCGAACTGGAACTTTTTGTGAATAGCTTGTTTAGTCCATTTTATCATTGGATTTTTGGAATCAGTAATAAATAATAAGGCAAAATGCTGGCATGTATGAATAGGGAATAGGGAATAGGGAATAGGGAACAGGGAATAGGGAACAGGAAACAGAGTGTGGGGAGAGGGGTTAGTGTGGGTACTGTGGCGAGAGCGAAGAAGTAGTTTTCGATAATTGGGTATAATTACAAACATTTTTTTACTCCCTACTCCCTACTCCCTACTCCCTACTCCCTACTCCCTACTCCCTACTCCCTACTCCCTACTCCCTACTCCCTACTCCCTTTGCTATATAACTAACTAATTTAATTGGCCTCTAAAAATTCCTGTTTAAATTGGTAAAACTTAATTTTAGCATAAATATTTTTCAAGTGCTTCTTAACCGTGTTGAGAGTAATGAGCAATTCATCAGCAATCTCCTGATAGCTGTAATCAGCACGACGCAGTAACCAAACTTCGGCCTCACGAGGAGTCAAGTCATATTTATTCACCTCTGCGATCGCAAAACTCTCAGCATATTGATCGTGATTTTCTAGTGTTACTAAAATGCAGGGATTTTCAAAGGAGTCTAAGGTGAGCTTAACGGCTCGAATCCGAAAAGATGTTGAGGGATCAGTAATAATTTCAGACTCGATAATTATTGACTGATTTGGATATAACTCACAGCTATCGAGCACAGCTTGGCAAACACGCCTGATTTCTTTGGGAACAACGTTAGATTTTGACCTATCCACTGCCAGTTGAGCACAAATAAAGCGACCATAGCAATTGCTATGAACTAACTCTCCCTGAGCGTTCAGAATCAAGACACCATCCATTAATCCTTCTACTACCCCTTGTAAGAGAACACCGTTAAACTGTCTTGCCTGAGTATTCATCCTCTAGACCTATGTGAACGTTACGAATCTGCAACAGAGCAGGTCCCTACTACAGGTACCTACTACAAGTCCCTACTACAGGTTCCTACTACAATCCATAGGTGTAGCGGCTTTGAGCTTATGCAGTAGCTTATCGAGTTCTGGTATCACTAGTTCACAAGAGTGGGTCAGTGTTGAGTTGTAAGCATATGCGCTACGCGCAGGCTACGCCAACAGCAGTCAGCGGTCAGCGGTCAGTGGTCAGCGTTCAGTGGTCAGCGTTCAGTGGTCAGCGGTCAGTGGTCAGCCTTGTGGGACAGGCTTTGGCCTTGGCCTTTGGCCACGCTACGCGAATGGCCACGCTGTGCGAACGACGCATCGGACCTAACCCATAAGCTAATAGCTGATAGCTGATAGCTGATAGCTGATAGCTGATAGCTGATAGCTGATAGCTGATAGCTGTTCGCGTAGCGTGCGCGTAGCGCATATGCTTAGCTCAGCACTAGTGTCATTCATTTAAAATCTAGAAACTGAGTTAGAAAAGGTAGTATAAAAAGACTCAGAAGGATAATGACAATCATGAATAACTTTAATGTTAAGCTATCTTCCTGTTCGAATTCATTCCCTGTCGAGTTAACGATGTTTTGAAAAATCGAATTATCTAAGGGCTTCTTCCACCATGGTCTTTTTTGTCTTTTTCGTGGATGTTTTTCTGTTTGAGTCATTGGCACTTGGGTATTAGTATTCGTAAGTTTTGAGATTAGCTTAGTCATGGAAGGGTGCATCTCATATTTGTAAAAAAGTTGCGTAGGGTGCGTTAGGGGGGCCTCATTTTCCGCCTCGTAGCCAGGGTTATGTTGCTGCCCGTAACGCACCACGGTGTCAAACAGCAAAAATGAGATGCACCCGTCATGGAATAGATCTTATTCAAAATCACTCCTACCTTAAAGAATATTTTTGGAGAGCGAAACTATAGTAAAACCAAACTAGTATTGACGGTAAAAACCACGGAATCAATACTAATGCTGAGATATAAACCTGCAATACAAATAATCCGTATATTCCTGTTATACTTCCCAAGGTTAATACCTGTTCATGTCGCTGTAGTAAGGTTTTTTTTACCAGGATAATAGTAGTCCATTTTCCTAGGAATGCCCCTAGAAAAATAACCCAATGATCAGGAATCCAAACTACCCGATGCTGCCGGATTATATGGTGAACCATATAAGCAAATACTTCTCCTCTAGTTAATACTTCGAGGCACTGCTTTAGATCCTGTTCAACAGGTTGATAGTAATGGCACCAATAGCCAGCAACTGACGGAAAGTAAAAGTCATCTTCGGTGTCATTGTAGTCACCATGGGTGATGATAACAACTTGCTGCATCACATGCTGTTGGAGTTCTGGATTAGGCACAGGAAAATTGAGAAGTTCCTTAGCTGTAATAGATTTGTAGACTTGTCTAGGAGGAATAGAAAAGTCAATAATGGAAGCTAGTCCAAAAGGAGGAGCAGATTGATTGAAAGGAATCAGCCCTTGATTGTGAGTCTTTCCTGGCTTTAGATAATCACTGACTTGGGACTGAAAATCTACTGTACTGTTTAATGTTGGCTGGGGTAAACTATCTGAAGATGACTGGTGATTGAGCAGATGAGCTACTGCTAGCTGATAGGCAAACGGACATGACTCGTCGATACAGGTGGGATCTAGAGGCTGTTCAATAGTCCAAGGCTCAAAGTCTATGTATCCTTCTAAACTCCATTTGCGACTAGCGACTTTATCTTGTTTATCTGTTGCTAGCACAAACCAAGTATTCTGCTTTTCCACAGCAGAGCGAATCGCTTGATCAAGGTTTTCGTATCTAGGTTGGTAGATATGCCGACTGTAGTAAATGCCGATTACTTGAGCATTCAAGGCGTATAGGTGTCTTACCAACTTGGCTAAGTATTCGGAATCAATCAACTTACCTTGTGTGCTTTCTATTGCTTCATCAGCTTGATCTAGAGATTCCTGATCGATAGCAACTAACAAAACAGGCGCTAAGGTATGCTTTGGTAATTGATTCGTCAAATTACGATAGACAGCTTGAACAAACGCTCGGATGTCGAACAATAATTCGACTTGAATAGCTGGGATGACGCTCAGCAGTAAAACTGTTCCCAATGCGATCGCTTCTGGTCTTGTCGGTAACCACTGCTGCAGCATTTTCTTCCAATCAAACCGCTCAATGCGATAGGGAATCAAACCGGGAGGATTAAATAAAGAGGGAAGCAGATAGGCAGAGGGATAGGCAAATTTTTCTACGGATTGAAGATGTTGACAGGCTTCGAGTAGTGCATCGTAAACATCTCTATGGTCAGCTAGGGGCTTACAGAACTGCTGGAGAAAACTCTGAGCCACATCATTGCGAATGGGTTCCCGCATCACTATTACCTGTAACCCAAGTTTAATCAGAGAGTTAGCAATGCTCAGACCACTGCAGGAGTTGAAAATGGCCAGCTGCAATTGATTTTCCCTAGCTTGAGTTAATTTTTCTTCGAGTTCACTAATCGACAGGGATATATTCGGAGCGATCGCAAGTCTTCCTCCTGTGGTTGTGGTTTCATCGCTATGTCCAGCAAAGAACAGCACATCCCAGCCTCGTTGATCACAGATAGCATTAGCAATTTTAGTTTTGATATCGACATGGTTTTCATGGGGTTGCCAGGTTACTCGCTCGACCTCAGCAATAGACTTAAGCGATCGCACAGCTTTCCAATCGTCCTGCAACGGTAGTCTGGGATCATCTCCGAAGATAGCTAGAATACGGGTTTTTCTACGGTGCGCGTTTCCTAGCGCTTTAAAAAAGCCCGGGGTCGCACCGCAAGCTGTCAGGGGCTTAGTACAAGCAATGGGATCCGGATTATCCATAGCGCTTCTGAAAATGCGAACCCTCCCCAGGGGTGTGCCTTCAGGAGCAAGTTCCCAAGTTTCCCATGGTAACCGTTCCATTTCTATAGAGTCACAAGCTACGAAAATATCAACACTGGGGTGAGTACCAATCCCCTTGCCTTCTTCCGATATCACTTGAGCAACACGAGTCAATTCGTCTCGAATCCGCTGTTGAATCTTACGAACGTTTCCTTCTCCTAACCAACGCTGGAAAGCATTGAGGAACTCTCTTTCTGCCTCCATCAAATCATAACATCGGTCACCTGAACCAGGATTAATTCTGCCACTATCTCCTATAGGTTTCACTGACGGGAATTCGTAAAACCTAGTGTAGCGCTGTCGCCACCGTTGATAACATCTTTGTATTTCCTTGCAATAGTTCAGGCTGGCAGATAGCTGCCTTCTCCTATCATCCCATAGCAGCAAAAAGAAACAAGAATTATCATCTGTTTTATACCAAATTTTTATTTCAAAAACCGTAGTCATTACCCAAAATAATCCTCGGATATATTTACTATTTTTACCTGTCACATTTTATGAATGTACTACTCCCTTTTTAATAAATAACTTAAAATCCTGTTTAACTAGGCTGGAATGCATAAGGAGATAAGGTCTGTGCTGAGCTATCCGGTGGGATAATGGTCACAACAAATTTTTCATCTGAGCGTCCTTCCACACGGGCAAACAGAAATGGATCATCAAGCCCTGATACAGGCTCATGTATAATAGACCTTAGATTGCTAACTTGTAGCTTGAATCCATCAGGTAAAGGAGTACCCAGCTGGGTTCCTAAAATTACCAGCAATGACCATTTTGGTGGAGGAATTGGAGAGTCAATCGCCCAGGTTACCGCACATAGTCGTAAAGCAATTTCACCTAAATCAATGTCCTGATAGGATCGACCTGGTTCGGGAGGAATGTCCATTCCTTGATATCTAAGCTCGTTAATCACATTCTCGAATTTATCAATTGACCGAAATACCGATAAATTACCAGTAATGGTTTGAGGGATAAACAATCCTAAACCTTGGGCAAATTCATCTAATTTACCCTCCAACCATTGTTGTGTATTGATAGCCTTTTGAGTTAGGATAGTAAATACTTCTGTAATCCGAATCGAAAGGGACGTTGTTCTCTGTGGAGTTAGTTGCCATTGATATAATAAATCCAGTAATTCAGGACTTTGGAGTATAGTCAGCCCTTGCTCCCAAGTTAACGTTTGCCAAAGAGTTTGCTCAGGATATTGTAGGCGTTCTAATAATGTTTCTAATGTTTCCAAGTCAGGTTGGTTAACAGATAGCCTAGGGAGGTAATTAGGGGAAATTACTGGTAGCTTAATGACAGCGGAATCCAAGAAACGTAAATAAAATAGTAGGTGATTTGGCTCAGAATCAAACAATGACAGAGGTAAACTATAGTTCCAATCAACTTCAGGATGTAAATTACAAACTTGTCGATAATTAACCAGTTCGTCGTAACGGATAAAGCCTCGAATAATAGCAGTTTCTAGCTCTTCTTGCACTTCAATCACAACATAGAAATGAGCAGCAAATTCTGGTAAATCAATGGCGGCTATCGGTACAGTTACTACTTCATCAATTAAACTCTCACTGGTAATTAAACAAAGCTTAAATTCGCCTACTATAAGATTACATACCGCTTCAATCACATTAGCGTATTTAGGTTGTCGTAAAGAACAACAATTCTCAGAAATCAAAATATTAGCTAACTTTTCCTCTAACCATTGTGTAAAACTAAGTAATGCTAGTCCATTCAGATAGGTTTGCCATTGGCGTGCTTCTGAGATGACTTGATTACTCATTTGTACTGCTTGCTCAAACTGTTCGGACTCTAACCAAATACATTCTGGTTGCACAAGCCTGAGGTCGGTGGAATTAACAGAATAACTAGTCATGATTTTCCTGCTTCGCTTTCTCAAGGTAGCGGCATAGTCGCTGGGTATATAGGCTATTAGTAGAACACTTTTTCCCTGTCATGATTTCTGCAGCTGCTTCTTGGAAGACTTCAGCATCCACGAAAGCTTCTAGGTGTTCCATCAGGTTTCTGAAATAGTCTGGATCCCTAGACATATTTGCCAGATTAAACTGATGTGCTGCATGGGAGATAATGTGGAAAAGTTTGTCTATTGTCCAAAACCGCACCCGATTGAGCAGATCCTTTGGATTTAGCACCCGGCTCACTTGGGACTGATTGGTCATTCCTAAAATAGAGGCAATCTCGGCTTGAGATTTACCGTGACAGTAGATCAGTTCAAGACCTGATATAACCTTTGATGCAAAACGGGCATAACTTCGACTGCGCTCTAGCTTGGTAATACGGTCAGTTAGCCCTTGCTCTATCCCCAAATCCAAACAGGCTATGAGTTGCTGACTACAGAATTGCTGTAATTCTTGTCGTGCGATCGCATCTAAAGTGTTGGTGAAATTTTGGTCTGGTAACTCTCGGTTCCGTCCAGTATCCGAATCCGACACCTCTAGGGATTCCGATGGCGGAAATCCGCTGCGAATCCATATGTCATATCGCCTTAGCACTCTGGCTAGATGTTTGAGTTCATCCCTCAGCTGTACTAGAGAGTTGACAATTACCGATTTTTCCTGCAAGAGGTGGCTCATTTCTTCAAGTTGAGCCTGGGTGGGATCGGGACAACGTCTAGCTTTTTTTCCTGGCTGTTGGCGTCTGTCCCGACGGTAGACCCCATGAAAGGCTTCTAGAATATTGCGATCGCGTGGCAAGAGTTGTTCAAATTGTGTCGGTCTAGCTCGATTCAGCAGCGCCCAGTCACTGAGAAAACAAAGTCCCCGCTCCGATAAGAAGTCTTTGAGTTTGGGATTTTGTTTGGTTTGATAGTAGACCCAATCATCTAACCTAGACTTGGATGGGGAATTCAGATTATATTTTCGTAATACTTCAACGGTAAAAAATTGGTAATCGGTTTTTTTGGTTTCCCTATCGCCATTCAGGATAAGTTGAGTTATACCATCCTGATCTAAGATGATTAGCACTTTTCCATCATCATCAAGCACAAATGGCAGCAAATCCCGATAGGTGAAGTGATTGCTAGCGCTATATAAACTAGCCAGTTTCTTGCAAGCTTTCAGGATTGGGTAAGAGACATAGCAACGAAGACAAAGTCCTGCTCTAGCACGACTTATGGGTGACCCAGACGCCTCAGGGTGAAACCAGGCGTATAGGGAGGTTTGAATGTCCCGATGCTGCTCCACCGACAAATGCGCACCTCTAGGACTTTGCCCGACGCTGCCGCGAACGGTCAATCGCGTTTCTGAAGCATCTAATTCTAGACACTTCTGTTGAAAAAACTCCCATGCTAGCGGTAGTAACAGTTTTTTGTAACCACACCCAACACTAGCAGGATCAAGTCTTAAAATTTCCCAATATCTCGATAGAGGCACCATCCTTACACTTTTGCTTAGCTGTGCCATATTGTCTCATACAGATTCTTAGGTTCGCAGTACCCGAACGGGTAATTTTTTCCAAAAGATGATATGGTATAATTCAGCTTTTTTTATCACAAGATAAATGCCAAGTTGAGATCAAGTTCCATTAATCACTTATCAAATAGTCCCTGGATTTTTGGGTCAGGGTAATCCGTAATGCCTAATCATCAACTACTAATTACCCATTACCTTTTACCCAATTACCAATTCCCTTATAAGGGATATATTAATTAGTTAACCAAATTGGAGATTGATTTGATATTACTTCTTTATCCAGGATTCAATGACCGATAAATTACCCCCAATTTACTTCTACATTCCTCAGGGTTTCTGGCCGGACACCATGCCCAAAAGTGCCGATGAGAACTGGAAAGGCTTTGGGATTGGTATCTATGCCTGGACTTTACAAACCTATCTGCGCCTGAAAGCCGATGGTTTCCCTTGCGAACTAGTAGCAGAATTGCCCACAGAGGGGATTGTTCTGATCCACCGCAATTGCTTACGAGCTCACAAAGACCAGCTCAAGCCAGGACCAAAGTTATTGCTGATTTGTATTAAAGCTGAACAAATACCCTATCCCTATGCTCAACTCCATGTGGTACAAAATCCTCTGGAAACAATGCATCTGCGCAATAGTTACTACCTACCCCACTGGACTCAGCCAGGGTTAATTCAGCGCCATCCAGCACGATGCGATCGCTTTGAAAGCATCGCCTTCTTTGGTCATGACAATAATCTAGCGCTAGAATTAAAGCCTCCCTCCTGGCAACAACAACTCCAAGCACTGGGGTTATCTTGGCAACCAGTAATCAATCGCAATCATTGGCATGACTATAGCAACCTAGACAATCGCTGGCATGACTACAGTCAGATTGATGCTATTGTGGCTGTGCGTAGCTTTGAGTGTCACACAGGCTGCTTCCACCGCAATTACCTGACCAAACCAGCTACCAAACTCTACAATGCTTGGCTAGCAGGGGTTCCTGCTATTCTCGGATGTGAAGCTGCTTATCAAGTAGAACGCTATAGCCCACTAGACTATCTGGAAGTGGCTACCCCTAGCGCGTTAATTTCAGCCCTTAAGCGGTTGAAAGAAGAGCCAAATTTACGTAGCGCTATGGTTAAAAATGGTAGAATTCGTGCCAAAGCGATCACCCCTTCAAGTACTACGAAGAAGTGGCGTTATTTCTTAGAAACTATTGCATTACCTGCCTATGATAATTGGTGCAATCAATCTAATTGGTCTCAACAGATTACCTTGGGACAGGGTTATATTGGCTTTCAGGGAAATCGAGTTAAAGATAAACTAACAAGAGTTTTATTGGCTAGCAATAATTCCAGATAAAAGTCGATGGTAAATGGATTTTTGGAAATGAGTTTGGTATCCTTATTATATAGCAGTTGTCAATTCGGTTAGGTACTTACACCGGTGGTTTTTAGGGAGTAGGGAGTAGCGATTAGGGAGCAGGGAGTAGGGATGCAGCGCTTTTTTAACAACAAATAGTTTGACCTATCATTGTAAAACGCTATACTTAAACTAGATACTAACCCAATAGTACTTATTAACCATTCATAACTATGGTTCAAGCAGTATCAAAACTATTAACGTTTGACGAATTCTTAGAACAGTACCCAGAGGATGGAGGAAACTATGAACTTCGCCAGGGTAGAATTTTAGCGATGCGTCCCACCGGTTTACACGAACAAGTAGCAGCTCTCATTGCCAGAAAAATTGATGTCGAAATAGAGAGACTTTCACTACCTTACTTTATTCCTCGAACTTGTCTTGTCAAACCCTATCAACAGGGGGAAGGTTATTTACCAGATATCATTGTCTTGGATAAACAAACTGTCGTGGAAGACCCATACTGGCAAAAAGCGATGCAGCGCGGTCTTGGGGGTCCCCCCCATGAGCGACTGCATCAAGACAAGTCAAGTATTTCAATCGGTAAATCAGCTAAGTTAATCGTGGAAGTCGTTAGTACCAACTGGCAAGATGACTATCTAACCAAACTAGCTGAATACGAAAAATTTTGTATTCCAGAATACTGGATTGTTGACTATAAAGCCCTAGGAGGAACCCGATACATTGGGTCTCCTAAAATTCCTACAGTTTGGATATACGAGTTAGCTGATAATGAATATAAAGAAGGCCAAATATTTACGGGTTGTGATTCTATTGAATCACCAACTTTCCCAGAATTAAAACTAACTGTTGACCAGCTAGTCAAGGCCGGAACATAAACCTTTAGTGGCTCTACCGAAGTAAAATGCGACATATTAGGGAATAACAAACAATAATGAAACTATTCTACTACCAATACTCACCGAAACGATTCCCCGGTGGTCTCAATAACTTTGGCGATGATCTAAACCCTTGGCTATGGCAACAGTTAATCCCTAACTTACTAGATGACGACGAAAGTACTGCCTTTGTTGGAATCGGTACCCTCCTAAATAATTTACTACCCAAGCGTTTACCCAATGCTCGCCGAATCATAATTTTTAGTAGCGGAGTCGGTTATGAAAAGTTACCAAAACTCCAAGATTCCTGGACAATTTACTGTGTTAGAGGACCCCTCTCCGCCAAAGCCTTAGACATTTCCCCTCAATTAGCCGTTACCGATGGAGCAGTGCTAGTCAGACGACTCTTCCATCCAACCACTGAAAAAATCCATCAATTTGCCGTTATGCCCCATGCTAAATCTGCCAGATATGGCGGTCAAGCCTGGCATCAAATCTGTGAACAAATCGGCTTTAAGTATATTGACCCTCGTTTGCCTGTCGAGCAAGTATTATCTGCCATCAGCCAAACCAAAATCTTACTAACAGAAGCCATGCATGGAGCAATTGTAGCCGATGCCCTACGAATTCCCTGGATTCCCATCTGCACTAATCCAAGTATCTTGGCATTTAAATGGCAGGATTGGTGCTTATCTGTTGGTTTGAAATACCAACCCCAATATATCATGCCTCTGTGGGATTTATATCCTAGAACAGCACGGGGAATTCGTTCCTCAATCCGTTATGCTCACTTTTGCTTTAATTGGCTCAAACAAGATCAGTTGCGTTCAGTCAAGACACTTTGGGGTGAAAAACAACAATTAATCGCCACTCAACTATTCAGAATCGCTCAAACTACCTCTCCCTACTTAAGTAATGATCATCGGATCGAACAACTTACTACTGAATTGGAATAAAGGTTATATAAATTGAAATCAAGGATGAATTATCAAGGATGAATATAACTTTTTGGGTTGCATAACTAAGGCATGTAATAGTATAAAGTTATCTTGTATCAGTGATAAATTCCCGATTCCCGATTCCCGATTCCCGATTCCCCATTATTACCGATTTTCCACACTCCGATAACGGAGCCATTCAGCTATAAAAGCAACTGCACCTGATACCAGGATTAGCAAAACACTAAGGGCATTTATATCTGGTTTAACACCAGTGCGGATGCGGCTAAAGATTTCCATAGGTAAGGTAGTTGCACCAGTCCCAGCTGTAAAACTAGAAATCAGAAAATCATCCATACTTAGGACAAAAGACAATAAACAACCGGCAATAATCCCTGGCATCAATTCCGGTAGTAATATTTTTATAAAAGCTTGTAAGGGGGTTGCTCCTAAATCAAGGGCTGCTTCTTCTAGGTGAGGGTCAAGCTGGGTGATACGGGAGGAAACAACAATGGCAATATAGGCCAAACAGAAAACTATATGAGCTGCTATGATAGTCCACAGACTCAGAGGAATAGCCATAACTGCCAAAAAGATGAGAGTTGCGACTGCGATCGCAATATCTGGGATAATCAGGGGTAAGTAGGAGATCCCTCTATACAAGCGTTTCCCTGGAAACTGGTAACGGGCTAAACCGACTGCCATCATGGTACCCAATACCGCAGAAATCCCTACTGCCACTAGCGCTACCGTGAGACTATTGAATAGTGCGGTCCTTACACTCTCGTCCTCCCATAGTTTTAGGTACCACTTAAAGGTGAATCCCTGCCACTGGGCACTGTATTTAGAGTCATTGAAGCTATAAAACGTCAGTACCAGCAGGGGTAGGTACATATAAAAGAACATCACCAGGGAGAAAATACCCTGCCAAGAAACCCGGAGTTTTGGTTGAGAATTTACCATGTCTAGGGGAAGCTCCTCCTGCTGATGGTAGAGTTGCTCATTAGTCATTCGTCAATGGTTAATTTTAATGATTAATAGTTAATGGTTAATTAATATCAAGTTTCTAGTTTAAATTTTTCATTTTTATAAATGCAACCCTATTTCCCTACTCCCTACTCCCTACTCCCTACTCCCTACTCCCTACTCCCTACTCCCTACTCCCTACTCCCTACTCCCTACTCCCTACTCCCTACTCCCTACTCCCTACTCCCTACTCCCTACTCCCTACT
>NZ_JAAHHW010000112.1 GCF_010692325.1 Moorena sp. SIO3I8
TATGGCACTGCTATTTCGCCATTAATTCTACCTATATAAAAATCGACAAAACAATTGACTATATTGCTGATTATCCTAAGTAATTTTGCTGATCAGCACTACGCAAATCTAGGGATTAATACGGATTATTTTCCCTAGCCAGAGCATAATTTGAGCACGAGAGTCTGAACTAATTAGCTAATAATAAATTAATTTTTTGTTATTATGAATAACCAGATAATACCAAGAATTTAAGGGGTGCATCTCACTTTTGCAAAAATACCAAAATCATGATATGATTGGAAATAACCTATTTTTAAAAATTACTAAAAATTATGAACTTGAGTCCGGAAGAAAAGCAAGAGCTAAAAGAACATTTAAAAGCTGTCGCTCAACTTTTATATCGCCACACACCCCCAGTAAATAAGCAAAGATTTGAGGATCTAGAAACAACCTTAAGAGACTATATCCAAGAAGAAGTTCCCCCAGAGATAGCTAAATTTTTTTTTCAGAAGTCAGTCAAGTTAAAATTGGCAGACCTCGAAGAATAAAAACGATATTAGGAGAGGTAGAAATCACTGATAAACAGGCGGATTATTTTGAGCTAAAGCCTCATAGTCGATTGAGTCCAAAACTGGAAAAAAATGCTCTGATAATTTGTGCAAATGAATCCTATAAGAGAGCTGAGGAAGATTTATGGGCAATGACGGGAATCAAAATTTCACATAGTACGTTACAGAGATTAGTTCAAAAGCAAGATTTAGACTTGCCAGAATCTAGATTAGGAATACAAGAAGTAAGCTTAGATGGAGGAAAAATCAGGTTACGTACAGAAGAAAAGGGTAAGCCCTGTGAATGGAAAGATTATAAAGCAGTGTGTTTGAATGGAACATATATAGGAGCATTTTTTCAAGAAAATCAAGTTTTAATAGATTGGGTAAATAGTCAAAAACTTCTCAATCCGTTTTTTTGTACAGGTGATGGTCATCAAGGAATTTGGAACTTATTTGAAGACCTGGGAGAACCCGATCAAAGAAGAGAAATATTGGATTGGTATCATCTAAAGGAAAATCTTTATAAAGTGGGAGGTTCATTAACACGTTTAAAAAAAGGCGAAAAGTTACTCTGGTCAGGAAAAGTGGCAGAGAATTTAGAGTTATTTAGGGGCTTAAAAAAGAAAGTAGCACAAAATTTTTGCAACTATATAGAAACTCATAAAAATCGAATAATTAACTATGAATACTATCAGATATAACGAATTAGTTCCCTAGGTTCAGGAGCAATTGAATCGGGCATTAAGCAAATAGGAATGCGAGTTAAACTATCAGGAGCACAATGGAATATTAAAAATGTTAATAAGATTATTTTTTTACGCTGTGCTTACTTAAATGGAATGCTTTATCAATGATGTTTTTACAAAGATGAGATGCACCCGAAATTTAAGCTCTATTTAACATGAGTTAATAGGTCGATTGTTTATACGTCAATATGCGTATCACTTGGCGGATTAGTTTCACTAGCCATAGAATAATTTTAGGACGAGATGCTGAACTAAGCGGCCAATAAATTACTGGTTTTACCATACTATAGGGCATTATCCCTACCCACAGTAACCAATGACTCCAGAGTAGCTTCTTTTTCCAATTAAATTTAGAATATTTCCAGATTGACCAATATCCTTTGTAAGCTAAAACTAAAGGGGAATCAGAAGCAAAAGGATGATGGTGAGGATCTAGTCGTAAAGAAGCGATACGGTGAATCAAATGATTGGAGTCACGAAAGCTCAAATCCGGGCATACGTGATAGCCTAACTCAGTCGCCTTGCGTACTAAATAGTTATACTTGATAAAATCATGGTTGATAGACCGACGAAACCGTTCAATGGGAATGGTTCCCTTAGAAAAAGCCCACAAATTCTTCCCATGTTGTCGGTATGCCCCAAGGGGTTTTTCAATCGATACCACTTGCCCATAAAATGGGTTCAGGGTGACTAGATAGCCGTCAGCAGCTATGGTAAAGTCAGATTCAGGTATAGGAAAAATTTGAGCTAGTGCTGACCGTGCAAAACTATTGCCACTGGTTACAGTACCGCTGTACTTTCCCTTCTCCAACAAAATTGGCCAAACGGTGCCACTATCAAATTTTATGTCTGGAGCTGGAAAGATACCAATGAATTCACTAAGGGCATTGACCAACTCTAAACGATATTGCACCTGGACTACCCCTGGTTTCCAAACGGCGACCACTTCGGACACCGCATTAGGGAATAAGTAATCATCAGCATCTAAAAAAATTACAATCTCCCCACGGCTGACATAAAAACCGGCATTGAGTGCCGATGCTTGCCCACCATTTTTCTTGAGGATAGGAATAATTTTATCACCGTAGCTAGTGATAATCTCCTGAGAGTTGTCAGTGGACTCATCATCCACCACAATGACTTCTGTATTTGGATAAGTCTGACTCAGGCTACTGTCAATTGCTTGAGGTAGAAACTGACCGTAATTGTAGTTGTTGATGACAATGCTGACTAATAACTGAAAGTTTTCGTTCATTTCAATAGGTTTGGTTGTCGCTCTAATGGAATAAGCACCGAAAGAGCTACAGATGTGTAGAGCACCCAAAAGATATTGTTTTGTATCATCACTGACGTCTCAGTGATATTGGCTAACACGGTATAGGTTAAGAACAATAATGGCCAGAGATTCTCTGATGTTTTACTTACACGAAGCCAAGCAATAGCTCTTAGTAAACTAAAACTAAATCCAATTAGGTAGATTGATACTCCCAAGATTCCTAAAGCTAGCCATAGGTCGAGCAAGCCGTTGTGGGCGTTGGGAGCTGGCCACAATACTGCACGCCAGACATAGGCAGATTCACCATTAAAGCCATTCCAGAATGAACCATAGCCATAACCGAGCCACGGCTGTTTATTAATCATGTCCAACACGAAGGGCCATAGCTCTGTACGACCGGTCAAGGTAGCATCCTTACCGATTGCACCTAGCAAAGCGTCTGCATTATCTAACAACCAGATTAAGACGCTGCCTCCGAATGTTGTCATGGCAAATATAGTCGGAATCAGTAGGTCATATCGCCACCGTAACATCCGGTATAGATATAGAGAGAGTAACATAATTATAAGACTAACCAGTGCAGTTTTGGAAGTTGTAAATAGTAAAAGAATTACGGAAAAGCCAAACCCCCCCCAGAACAGTAAATTATTTTTTTTGCCCCGAATAGCCAGGAGCAAAAATACAACTGCACTGGGCACCATGACTTTGCCAAGAACATTTTTATGGACGTATATTCCTCGCCAAGTTCCAGCATGAACTCCCCCCATAATCCCGTATTTCGGCAGAGCCACAATAAACATAAAACTGAGCAATACTGCTACTCCGAACGCCCAACCCAGCATTTCTAGCTGTTCTTTGATGGTGTAGCGGCTGGCGAGGTAAACACCAAACAAAGTTGTGCCAATTAGGGCAACAGCACGGTTGATGGTCGTTGTTGGTTCAGAAGACCAGAAAATAGATACTACTGCTATCCCCACCAACAGACTGAGCCACCTATCTTTACTGAGGACATAAAGTACCTTTTTCCACCGTAGTGTTAGGAGTAAAAAGGTAACGAGATAAATTAATACGAACAGCAATCTACTGAGGGAGGAATCAAATTCTTGTATGACATCCCCCTCACTTCTGCCTCCTGATAAAATTACAGTGAGTACTCCTCCTGAATAGAGCACCAAGGAAACAGTAGTGAAAATTGGTTCAAAAAATGCCAACAGTTTTCTCATGAACCCTGGTTTATATTGAAAAATTGTAATTATAAATTTGTATTCATAATACTGTATGTAAAAGTTGCTAAGCTGTTTTGAATTTAAATGCACAACAGCTTAAAGGAATGAATGAAATTGTTTAAACTTAATAGCATCTTGCCAGCTAAGAGTGCATCCACACCCTTAAACCGGCTGAATCTAAGAGGCTCAGGAATTACCCAGATAGGGAAATTAAACCCTATCCCTAGGTTTGATTTATATCTCAGGCTGAGATAGATAAATTCGGACTAAGTAGAGATTTGCCATCAAAGTAGTCCGGAATCGGTGCTCCCATCAACCTCAAGATGGTTGGCGCTATATCTACAGGATGAGCTTCTGGCAAACTAGAACCGGGGGTAATTCCTGGTCCGCTTGCCATCAAAAAGCCTCTGGCTCGGTGACCACCAGGACGATTATAGGTAATTGGACCAATGCGTCCCACATCAGGACTATCAACTACATCTGTGGGACACTCGTGCCATACGACTACTAGGTCAGCATCTGGCAGTTTGGGGTTATCATCTGTGGCGACGTTATGGGTGCGCACTACTTGTTTAACTAATGGTTCTCCTGTCCTGCCATCGGTAAGGCGATAAAGGAAGTCTGTTAGGTTATCGCACAGAGCATCATACTCGGAAGGGTCAACAATACCATCTCGTTCCCGTCCTTTGAGGTTGATGCGAATATGTCCATCAGCAAAGGCGGGTAAAGCAAAGGCTTTCATCTTGGGCCAGAGGGGAGTATATAGAGTAGCTGGCATCCAACCCAATTGCACCTTGTGCTTCATGAGGGGATAAGGAGAGAGTAAACCGTGCTGGCCAGATTGTAAAAAGGCTTTATGGGTCCAGGTGTTGAACAACTGCTTAATGGGATTGGGTTCATAAATCTTTCGCCATACTTCCCCTGGCCAAGAGTTGCGGATTGGACGAGTAATTGGTGCTGGGGGAGTGACTCCGATTTTGCTGGGAGTAATGGCATACTTGCCAGGGAAGTTATACCGATAGAGCAATTCTGGCAGGAACATCATGCTCATCAAATCTGTAACATTGGCAGCCATGCCATGAACTGCGAAACACAAGATATAGGCATCCTTAGGGGCAGCAGCGATAATTTTTGCGATCGCATCATCCACCGCTTCAAAGATTTTCAGCATCGGGTCTCCAGCCTTACCATTCTTTTTGCTCTGGTAAGGGTAGAGCTGGTGATCTGGTTGGCTGCGGTCCCACAGGTCATGACCAGCACTGTGAGTTTCACCGAAAGCGGTCACGAACAAGTCCCACGGTTCACGCTGAAGTAAATCCCGGCAAATCTCTGAGCGAGTGGAGATACTAGTTTTTAGAGCTTGCTGAATCCATTTAAAATAAACTGGATCCCACCAGCGACCATTATCTTTATGGAGCACTGGGTTTTTGCCGTATTGGGCAATAATATTGGGCAATAATTCCGGCGGTTGGGAATGGCTTGGCACAAAGGGATAATGTCCCCCCCAACCCAAAATTTGTAAGCCATTAATTTGATCTGACAGTCCTGATACTGGTACATCAAAGGCAGCAACCCGGTAGTCATTCCCTAAGGCATAAAATGGATTATACTCTTTATAATCGTATCCACTATAAATTTTGTCGCAGACTACTTTATAAGTTTCTGGATCAAATTTTATGGTATCCCAAAAACCGGTTTTATCTGGTAAACAACCGGTAGAAAACATTACCCACAAGGGTTCAGTGGATGAAAATTCAACTGTCTTATTGTTGTAGTTAACGGTATTGTTCAGGCGACCATAGATTCCTTGTTGCCGTATTTTGTTGAGGGTCTTCAGATGTCCTTGGGACATCCACTTCTCCAACAATAGCGGGTCAGCTGCATCCAGTCCAATAGCAATTACAGGGGTTTTCATGGTAATATTCTAGATTTTATATATAAGTAAAGCTAATCCATAAGAGCAGGTCTGGTTGACTAATCATCATCTTATGGAGCAGGTAATTGGTAATTATTAATTGGTAATTATTAATTTATCATTACCTAGTTGACGATTACCGATTAGTAATTCCCGATTCCCATCCAGGGATTATTTTGGTTGGGAAGTGATTAACCGGATTTGATATAATGTTTCATTTCTCACTAAGAATAATTTAAGTAGTTATTTCCTAAGGGCGTTAACTAATAAAAAATAGGTAACTAATCAAACAATAGGGTTTTAGTCTAGTTATAGTCTGGATTAATCCAGGAAATTAAATCATTAATTTATATTGTTTGATTTTCGGGAATAGCGATTAGTCATAAGTCATAGTTTTAAATCATCTCCGGGAAACCTTCGAGGTTTTTTTAGTCTCAGCTTTACGCTGTGCCAATCTTCTGACTGAGCCATAATCGAAGTATTCCTGTGACTGGTAAAAGTAACCAATCGATTCATCTTTTTGAATGACACCATTAGCCACCAAACCCAAAACCGTCTGACCGGAACTATCTAACATTTGTTTAGCCACATTAGCATTAGCAAAATCCAGCACACCTGGTCGAGCCACCAACAACATGCCATCAGTCATTGGACTTAAGCAAAGGGCATCAGCAGTCAGAAGTAAGGGTGGGGCATCAATAATCACAAAGTCATATTGGGTTGAACATTCCTCAATCAGGGAAGCCATTTGCTTTGAATCCAGGAGTGCCAAAGGATTAGGAGGCATTACCCCAGCAGTGAGAACATCAAGATTTTCCATGGCTTGACAGATGGCAAGCTCTAGAGGCACTTCACCAATCAGTACCTGGCTCAAACCGGCCACATTCATTACTTGCCAAATATAATGCTGACAGGGGTGACGCATATCGGAATCAATCAGCAAAACCCGACGCCCCAGTTGAGCCATAGCAGCGGCCAAGTTTGCTGATACGGTAGATTTGCCTTCCTTGGAAACGGAGCTAGTGACTACAATAACTTTAAGTGGGTGATCAGACCTGAGAAATTTCAGATTCGCTTGAATCATCCGGTAGACTTCACTCACCATGGAATGAGGCTGGTCTGTTACGGGCAATTCCCCTCCGAAAAATAGGTCATCCCGACGACGGGATAGCTTCTTGTGCTTGAAAACTGGAATCACCCCTAGCACAGGATATCTTAATAACTGCTTGACTTCTTTGAGAGTTTTGATAGAGCGGTCTCTCATTTCCAAGAGCAAAACAGCAGTCGTGGCCAGTGTGACCCCCAACATCACCCCTAGAGCCAACACCTTTATTTTCTTATCACCTAAGGGCTTTTTAGGGACTATTGCTGGCTCAATGATGCGAGCATTAGCGGTATCTTGGTTTTCTGCGACCTTTAATTCATTGAGATTTTTCAACAGGGTTTCATAGGTCAAGCGCGCAGCTTGGACTCGTTGTTCGAGCTGCTGCTGAGTTTGCTCCAACCGAGGAAGAACATTGACCCGTTGTTCATAGGCAATTCTAGCCTTAGCAAGAGTTGCTAATCCTTCTGCTAAACTTCGACGTTTGACTTCTGATTCAATAAAATCGCTAATCAGTTTTTGTTTGAGCTGGTCAACTTCTAAAAGCCCTTGAGTAATTTGTATCTGAGTACCAGCCAGACTCTGTGAGCCTAGTATTTGATCAATCTGCTGTTGTAAATGACCTCTGAGGGAGCTTTGCTGCTTGGTCAGCCGAATCATGACCGGGTGATTTTTACCGTAACGATTGTTCCCAACCGCTAATTGCCGCTCAACCTCTTGCAGTTCTTGGAGTACGCCCTGTACGGAAGTAGACTGACTCAGGGCACTGATAGCAATTGCCTGCTGGGGATTAAGACCCACCTGGTTTCTCAAGCCAGCAGCTTGGGCATTGGCTTCTTCAAGTTGAGCTTGAACTGTAGTAATTTGGCTGTCTAAGTCAGCCATCACCGCTACCAAAGACCTGGATTCTTCTGTGAGGGATACAACCTGATTGCGTTCCTTAAATTGGCGTAGAGCAGCTTCTGCTTGCCTGACATTGGCTTCACTTTGAGGAAGTTGGTTAGTAATAAACTCACGGGCTTTTGCTGCTTCCGACTTTTTGGATAGGATCTGATTCTCTATATAAAGCCTCATTAATTGATTGATCACCGCCGCCCCTTTTTCTGAGTTCTTACCCTTGTAGGAAAGCCTAACCACATCGGTGCCACCCACAATTTTGACAGTGAGCTTTCTTTTGAGGGCTTCCGGTTCCCAAGGTAGACCTTCGTTATCAGTGAGGTTGAGTTGATCAATGATCTGTTGCAGAAGCGGGTGGGAGTAAATCACCTCAATTTCAGTACTCAGAGGGTTCTGGGCATCAACCAGAGGGCGTAACTGTTCAATTTCCTCCCCCAACCCAGTCAAGAAAGGGGTTCGGTCTATTTTAAACAGTAGTTTTCCTTCAGCTTCATAGGAAGGCTTGAGAAACAAGGTAGACCAGGCCGCTGAGATAACTGTAAATAGGAAAATAGCAACCGCTGGCAGCCAACGACGTTTCAATAGTAGTAAGTATTGGCTAATATCGATATCTATAGAACTTCTAGACTCCATAAGTTCTTAAGGGACTCCCCCTAGGTAGATTGCACAATAAAATAATTTTTGGTATTGGGGCCGATTAGCTACCAAACCTGCCATCCGTCAGATGCAACCTATATATGGAAATAACCAATTATATTGAAATAATAATACAAGTAAATCATATCAAAAGTCCCTCGACATTAAAGAGTTGGTAAAGATCTGCAAATTTTCCGTGTTTCTTGTGATTATAAGAAAGTTAAGGGGCTGACTGGGTGTAGGGCAAACGGGGTTAGGGGGTAGGGTTTTGCGACCGATGGTTGTGTCAGTAAGACCAGCAATCCCTGGAGCTGTTTACTGTTCTATCTTCCGAGTTAACCCAAACCCGGTCACCCTACCCCCGCTGGCTCCATTTCTGGCTAAACTTTTACCAAATTGAACCATTCTGTTGGCCAGTGAGTCTAAATAACATAGGAAAACAAAGCGGTGAGGGAGAACCCACAGTTGTCAGTCAGATCAGCCCAGGCTTCAAAAGAAGATTCTGCTGCTGCAAAAACAACCAGCACAGACACAGAGTTGGTATTGCAGTGCCAACAGGGGAACCAGCAGAGTTTTCGCCAACTATACCGACGCTATCAGCAGCGCGTCAGGTCAACTATATATCAGCTATGTGGTGCTTATGCCCTTGATGATTTAGTACAAGAGGTGTTCCTACGAGTTTGGAAAGGCTTACCAAAACTGCGGCAACCCTCACAGTTCTCCACCTGGCTTTACCGGATCTGCTGGAATGTGGCATCGGATCAGCGGGGCAAGTTGCAACGGCAACGTGCCTTCAACCTTCAACTTCCAGAAGACACAGCTGATCTACCCTTAAAAAATGCTAAATCCTCCTACACTCCTGATCTGATGCAGTTGCACTATCAGGACATGATTCAACAAGGAATGCAACAGCTGAGCTTGAACCATCGTGCTGTGCTGGTGCTACATGATTTAGAGGATTTGCCACAAAAGGAAGTTGCTAAAATTTTGGGCATAGCTATCGGAACGGTTAAGTCTCGTCTTTTCCACGCTCGAACTTCCCTACGGAAATATATCATCCAACAACAAGGAGAGATGCCATGACTCAGTTTCAACCTGATGACCAACAATGGCAAGCATTTCTGCGCCAACATCGACCTACTCCTCCACCAGCAGCATTTGACTTGGAGGAACGAGTAATCAATGCGATCGCTAAATCCCCACCGCCTAGTCGTAAACCAGAGCTTTGGTTACTTCCATCAGCCATCGCTGTTGGTTTACTGATGGCTTGGAGTGCTTACCACACCCACAACTTAACCACTCTAGAAGCTTTCTTAGAGAAAAATTGGCATGGAGTTGTGGGAGAGACATCGGTGAGCAATGTCATTCATACTCCACCAGCTGATTGGATGATCTTAGCCAATACTGGACAATAAATGCGCATAGTAGGAACCATCACCTCAGGATCTCCTATAGAGGATAAGGTTTGACCTGTTAAAAGGTTGGCTCTAGCCAACGGCTATGGCAAGGTAAAAGTGGGTTGTCAACCTTCAACCTTCAACCTTCAACCTTGGCCTTTCGGCCACGCTACGCGAACAACTTTCAACCTTCAACCTTGGCCTTTCGGCCACGCTACGCGAACAACCTTCAACCTTCAACCTTGGCCTTTCGGCCACGCTACGCGAACAACCTTCAAGTTGAATTTTAAACCTTCAATATTTCTTACAAACTTTAAATTAAAGACATTTATAGGTAACTTCCATGCTGTTACGTCCAGGTTATATTTTGTCACTTCTCATGGTTACCCTGACTGGCTGCACTGCTGTAGCTAATTCCAACCCTGTAACCTCTCAATTGATTCCCAACCCTGAGGGTCAACAACACCCAAAATCAATTAAGGATAGGTTAGTCAGGGAACTGAATCTCAACCACGTGCAAAGGAAGCAGCTACATTCCATTAGGATAGAGTATGAAGAGTCCATTATAGATCTTCGTCAGGAAATGAGTCAAGCCAAGCAGACATTAAGTGATTTGATGGTGGGTACAGCTGACAGAGAAACTATCCGCACTCAATACCAACAAGTTCAAGTATTGAACCAGCAGCTAGGAAAGTTACGCTTTGAGAGTATGTTGCAGATGCGAGAGGTGATGACTCCTGAACAACGCATCCAGTTTGCTCAATTGATGAAACAGCGCCGCCAGCAAAACCCTCTATCCGATTAGGTAGAAACACAAAGGATAAGGATTTTGAGATTTATTTATCTACACGGTTTTGCATCTAGCCCTGAATCAGCCAAGGCGGTGTATCTACAGCAAGCTTTTACTCGCCTGAAGGTCTCTCTAACAATTCCTGACCTTAATCAAGATGACTTTAATCATTTAACAATAAGTCGCCAGATTAGTCAAGTAGCAGCATTACTGCCTTTAGATGGAACACCAGTCACGTTAATCGGTTCTAGTTTGGGTGCTTTTACCGCTGCATGTATAGCACAAAACAATCCACAAATCAAGAGACTGGTTCTACTAGCACCAGCATTTGGGTTCCTTCGCCATTGGTTGCCCAAATTAGGAGCAGAACAGCTCAATCAGTGGCGCTCCCAGGGATATCTAGAGATTTATCATTACCGAGAAAACCGAAAGCTTCCCTTGCACTACCAGTTTCTAGAAGATGCCCGTCAGTATGAGGCTTTGGAGCTAGGGCGACAAGTACCTACTTTGATTCTACATGGGTGCTATGATGACGTGATTCCTATCATCGAGAGTCGTGATTATGCCAGTACGCGCCCTTGGGTGCAATTGGTTGAATTGCAGAGCGAACACGGTTTGCGGGATGTGATGGCGTTGATTTGGGCAGCAGTTCGGAAATTTTGTGATATTTAGGTCGGTTGAGGGGTCAGTGTTCCATCCGATCCAACAGCACGTTATTCCGAACACAATCACAATCATTATTTCACAAAAATACCACTATAGGCTAGAATTACTCTGTCAAAAAAAAATGAATCGAGATCGAAACTGAGGTTGACTCTCGAGTTCACATTTACTGTCATTGAGTTGAATAAGTCGATGTTAGATTCAATTAGATTGACAAGCCCTAGCCCTAGCCCACCCCAAAATTTGATTGAGTCTCTCTATCCATTTAAACCAGGAGATCTGATTACTTTTTCTGGACTGAAGATCGATGCTGCTCTGATTCGATACTTCACTGGAAGTGATTACAGTCATACGGCGATTGTCCTGGATTCCGATCTGGAAGCGAACGGGAACGCAAAGGTGGCGATCGCTGAGTCCACAAGTTACACAAGTTTGCCGGATTTTAGAAACCAAAAATGTAAACCAGGAGTACAAATTCACTACCTGGAGAATTGGCTCAATGCTTATCGAAACTACGGACAAGCTTGGTGGGTTCCTTTGGCAAAACCATTAAGTTCGGAAGGGATCGATAAAATGCAAAATTGGCTGTGGAACCTTCATGAGCGCCAAGTCAGGTATAGCTGCTGGAAGTCCATCGGAGCTTGGCTGAAAGTTAACCGATATTTGGTTCCTTCTGATAGCCAGAACATACAAAGAATATTTTGTTCGGAACTGGTAACCCAAGCCTTACAAATCGCAGGATCAATCGATGGCTCGGTTCTCGCTTGCCAGCAAACACCCAAAGAAGCAGTTACTTTTGGATGCTTTGAGGCTCCCGTATTACTGGAAATTTAGTCAGGGTTAAACTGTGTTATCAAAATTGCAATCAATCAAAGATATCTGGCGATATATTGGTTTTAGTTGGGTACATCAGCAGAATCTCGTTTACGTTACCTGCTGGGAAGATCCCAGACTCGATCGTGTTGCCTTAAACTTGCAAGCTGACGATACCGTTGTCGTCATTACCTCTGCGGGATGCAATGCTTTGGAATACGCTCTCGACGCACCCAAACAAATTTACGCTATCGATGTCAATCCCAAACAAAATGCGTTGCTCGAACTCAAAATTGCGGCGATTCGAGAACTGGATTTCGAGCAATTTTTTCAATTGTTCGGTCGCGGTAGGTTGAAGCAGTTTAACGAGATTTATACTCAAAAGCTGCGCTCCCATTTATCTTTACCCTCGCAAGAGTATTGGGACAAACAAGGAACTAAATTATTCGACAGCGGACGCTCGTTTTATTTTCGAGGAACTACGGGTAATTTTGCTTTCGCTATCAACTACTACATTGATCGCATCCTGAAAATTCGCCCCAGTTTTGATGCTATTCTCAATGCCAAAACCCCAGAAGAACGCCAGGACATTTACCAGCGCAAGATCGAACCTGTCTTTTGGAAAGATTATCTCTATCGCTTCCTCAATAGCGATTTAGTCCTGTCGATGCTTGGTGTTCCCGCACAGCAACGTCAACAGATGGAACGCTATCTCGACGAAGGCAGTATCGCGACCTTTGTACGCCAACGGTGCGAAAATGTCTTTACTCGGATACCGATTCAAGATAACTATTTTTGGCGAGTTTTTCTGAATGGAGAATATTCCCCCGATTGCTGTCCGCAATATTTAAAGGAAGACAATTTCCTGCGCCTAAAATCCGGGTTAGTCGATCGCATTCAGTTGGAAAATAGCACAATAACCAATTTTATGGAAAATTGTCAAGCTCGAATTTCTCGCTTCGTGCTTCTCGACCACATGGACTGGCTGAGTCAGTATAATCACGAAGAATTGCAAAAAGAATGGCAAGCTATTTTGACTAGAGCAAGTGAGAAAACTCGCATTTTGTTTCGCAGTGGAGGATTCAAAGTGGAATACCTTGATTCGGTGCAAGTGCGTTATGGCGGTAAAGACCGATTTTTACCAGACTTATTGATGTACAATACTGAATTGGCTGACCAATTGCACCCACGCGATCGCGTCCAGACCTACGGCAGTTTTTACATAGCAGATTTGGTTACTGCTTAAAACCATTTCCACTGGCGAGGGAAGAGAAAAAATGAGCGTTTTATCCGACTTGATTAGCGATCTCAAAACGGTTTATCATCTAGCCAAACCGATCCGAGGGGATAGCCATCAAGAGCGATTGGAAAACTTTTATCGTACTCAATCAACGGATTACGATCGGTTTCGTCGGCGTTTGCTAAAAGGACGAGAAGAACTTTATCAATCCCTTGCCGATAGCGATAGCAATGGCTGTGTCTGGGTTGACTTCGGGGGCGGTACGGGGTCGAATTTGGAATCCATTGCTGATCGTCTTTCTAAGTTTAGTAAAATTTACATTGTGGATTTGTCCCCTTCCCTGCTGGAAGTGGCGCGAGGGCGAATAGCCGATCACGGCTGGACAAATGTCACCACTGTCGAAGCCGATATCACTCAATTTTTACAGCCAGAAGGGGTGGCGGATATCGTCACTTTTTCCTATTCTTTAACCATGATTCCCGAGTGGTTTGCGGCGATTGAGCAAGCTGAAAAGATTTTGAAACCAGGGGGAATGATCGGGGTTGTGGATTTTTATGTGTCTCACAAACATCCCCCTGAAGGATGGCAACGTCATTCGTTTTTAGCTCGTCACTTCTGGCCGATTTGGTTTGCCACAGATAACGTTTTTCTTTGTCCCAATCGCCTAGGCTACTTGCATCATAAATTTGATACTGTGTCTTTGACAGAAAAGATGGGAAATTTACCATTCCTACCTGGCTTGAAAGTTCCCTACTATAGGTTTATTGGTCGCAAACGATGTAAAACTTGAAGTTCCTCTAATGGGGCTTAGTGGTATAAAAGTAGTTATTTTAGCCCCGGAAACTTTGACGCTTACCGCAGCCAAACCACTACATCTTTATCACTACCTTGTCTAGGCAAATTAAATCCAACGCTGTTTAATTTACCAAGCCAAAACCAACTCCAAACCAACCCAAAATAAACCAACCAATTCCCCCTAACCCTAATAACACCGGAGTCAACCAATTCCCCCACTGCACATACAACGTCTGAGTCTGTCGTCGATAAATCGTATCTGCGTGCAACTCATAGGTATTAATCCCCGATAGCCATATTGTTTTTCCATGGGGGTCTACAATACCGGAATAGCCCGTATTGGTTGCTCTAACTGTCCACCTATCTGTTTCAATGGAGCGCATCACATCTTGAGCATAGTGCTGGGCAGGCATAGTATTACTGTAATGGGCATTATTGGATGCAGTGATAATAAACTGCCCACCAGCGGCAGCTTGATAGCGGAAGTGGTCGGCAAAAGCTGACTCATAACAAATTCCTACCACTGCTTGACCAAAGGGCGTTTCTAATAATTGGTCAGGTTTACCTGGTGCTAAGTGAGCATCAAGAGGGGATAGTCGATCAATTAAACGTCCTAAGAATTCTTCAAAAGGAATATATTCTCCTAATGGCACTAATTTGACCTTATCGTAACGGCTGAAGGTCTCACCAGTACCGGTGACAGTAAACAAACTATTGGTAAGGCTACGCCCTCTTTGCCCATAGCCTCCTACCCAAACTAAAACCCCTTTATCTAATATTGCTGAGTAGAAGGAACTACGAGTGCGAACCTGTTCTTGCCAAAGAAAAGGTAAGGCAGTTTCAGGAGTTAGCACTGCATCTACTTTTTGATCTGCCAATGTCTGATACCCAGTAGTGTAACCTTTTATAGCACGCTGCCAGCCAGCGGAGTAAAGTTTGATTTCATTGGGGATGTTTCCTTGAATAATACCGACTTTAATAGCAGAATCTTTTGATTGCTCAATTGGTTGGCTGTACAGTAACCATCCCAGCAGATGCAAGCTGATTAATAACCCGATTGCTATAGTCACAAGGGTTAAAGGTTTGTAGGGAGTGAATGTTGTAGGTTGAAGGTTTTTAGGAGTTGTTCGCGTAGCGTGGCCTTTTGGCCAAGGTTCAAGGTTTTGAGAGGTTGTTCGCGTAGCGTGGCCTTTTGGCCAAGGTTCAAGCTTGTTGTGATTACTTTCAACTTTCAACCTGTCAACTTTCAACCTGTCAACTTTCAAGCTTCCAACGTTAAACTTATTAATGGTTAAGCCGCTTTCAGCAATTAAACCATTGACGGCGACAATAGCTGCTGTAACTGTTATTGGACCGGATAATTGACCGAGGTGCAAAATTATCAGGTTATGGGGACTTTGGGTATAGGATAAGGAAGACCAGTACAGGGGACTCATACTCCGCAGGGTTTCTATGCCACACCACAAGCCTGTACCGATTAGAACCCGCAAGCAGGAGGTTAAAAGAAAATAGTTTTGAGTGGGGATAGGGAGATTTATATCAGGATTTATATCAGGATTTATATCACGTTGTTGTGTCGCTTTGGTGGATGGGAATTTACAGCGGTTTTCAGATGAATTGACCTCATTACCTTTAGCTGCAAGCCCCCTAAATCCCCCAATTCTGGGGGACTTTAACTCAAGAACCCCCCAAAGTTGGGGGGCTAGGGGGGCGAAACTTGCTGTAATTGATTGAGTTATAGAGATTCCTATTGCCCAGACAGCTACTAGGAGTGCTCCCCAGAGGGTAATGAATATCCAGCAGAATAATGCGATCGCAATACTAGCTAGCCATGGTACCCCCATCCAATCCATCGGGTGAATACCAGTAATCCAAGATAGAGCTAAGCCATGATAACCGATACCCCAGATCAGACCAGATAAAGCATTGCCACGAATACTCTGACCCCTGACGACTATGAACCATAGCGGCACTAGGGCAATCCACGCTAGGGGCCAAGCTTCTGTTGGTGATGGTGTCAGTCCCATCAGGATGCCACCGATTAACGCTAATAGAGCAGTTATCAATTTGGTGAGGTACAAATTTCTAGGTTTTAGGGAGTAAGTAGTAGGGATTAGGGAGTAGGGTTAAGAGTTTGTTTAGTTGTGATTACGGGCGCTGGTATGGATGGGAGTCTTGAAAAATACTGTGTACCTCATGATTATGAAAATTGCTATATATTCAAAAAGTCTCAAGTTGGCGGACCACCTGCTACACGATACAACGTTGTGTAGTAATGCACTAGACCACTACCCACTGCTATAGCGTAGAGCAAAGTTACTAAAACAGCCACCCGACGTTGCCAACGCCAAACTTGCATCAAGCCTGCTGCTAGAAGAATTAAGAAATAGGGGGATACAATTAGTAGATAGCGAGCTTTCCATATGGAACTGGAAACATAGGATATCAATAAGATAGATCCGGCAGGTAATAATGCCCACACTTTAATCCACCAGAGTTTTGTTGAGGGGTGCCTGCTCAATAGAGCTATAGCAAGCAAGCCGATTGCCATGGCTGTATATGCCATGTAATAGAGCAAAGGTACAATATTTGAGGTTAATACATGCTCCACAAGCCAGTCCATGATAGACTGCTGATTGAGCTGTTTCATCAGGTCGTTGGCACTGATGCCTGATCCTAGTAAGTGTCTCAATGGCCAGAAAACTGTCAAGTGGGTGACTTCAGAGACAATTAAGATCATGTTGGGTTTTGGGTACTGTGTCACCCAACCTTTGAGGAATTTAGTGGAAGAATCATTAACTGCTGATACTAAAGGAAGCCAACAACTCCCAATCAGCAGCAGCCTAATCCCAAAGGCAAATAATCGGCGCTTTTGATTACGGAACTGCCATCCAATTAATACCAGATCTGGCAGAAACAAGGTCACACTAACCGGAGTAGTCACAAGGGCTAGAAACCTGCCCACAGCCCACCAGTTGATGGCAGCAAACCTAGGATTTTCAAGGGCATGAGCTAGAGCTAAGGTACCCCCCAAACTTAAGAAGGGGATTAGGGTGTACATCCTTACCTCTTGGGCATGGTTGATAAACAGAGGGGAGAGGGTTAGTAACAGGGCGGCAATCAAGCCAACTGGCTTTCCAGCTAAGCGACGACCCAACAGGTAGATTAGGAAGACACTGCCTAGTCCAAAAATCACAGATAGCCCACGCAACCAAACGGTGCTAGTGCTAAACTGCATCCAAATGTAGAGAATCATGAAATAAAAGGGACGTGTCAGATTCTTCGGAGGCAGTGATATCCCACTCTGGGTTTTGTTAATGCTAAATAGTTCATCGTACCATAAGCTTTCTGTGCCGAGTTGATATAGGTACAACCCAGTAGCGACTAGTAAAATTAGGCCGATCGGCATCCACTTCTCGAGCCAATTTGCTCTTATTCCAAGTGCTGGTGTATTCAGTTTCATAGTGATGCAAAGTTAATTCAAATTAGTTAACTCAAATTAGGGATTGCAATCGCAATCCTAGTACTCTGTCAATTTAGTTTTGAAAATTAGGATAAGGTGTTAGGTGTTAGGTTTTCGTATTTAATCCCTAGCGCTATCCGGTATAATGCTTAATACCAATTAAACGTAATAGTAGAGGATTTTCCCATTTCTAAGACCAAAACCGAAAATCTTTATCAGATATTTATTTAGATATAAAATCTTTATCAAATATTTATTTTTCCCGACTGATCAACGGCCTAATTGTTCCCTTGCCTGCTGACGCAGATTCTTAGCATTGGGGTGATTCGGCTGGATTTGAAGTGCGTTTTCCATGGCATTGATTGCTTCCTTGTATTGACCTTTGGCCCAATAGGCTGCCCCTAAATTACTCCAAGCATCGGCAGAATTAGGATTGAGTTCAAGTGCCCGATTATATGCTTCTATGGCCTCACTGTACCGACCGAGTTTATGGAGGGCTACTCCTTGGTTAATCCAGGCGTCAGCAAAATCGGGCTTGATAGCGATCGCTTTCTCGTATAGAGTTAGAGCTTGAGTTATGGCTGTTGGGGTGTTTTGGGATTCCAGAGCTGCACCTTTACTCCACAATGCTTCTGGGTAGTCAGGTTTAAGGGCAAGGGCTTGATCGCAGGCAGCCAGTCCTTCTGGAGTACGCCCTAAGGAATTGAGGCTATAGCAACGACCCCAATGAGCTTCTGCTAAATTTGAGTCCCTTGCGATCGCTTTTTCGTAAGTCATCAGTGCTTGTTGGTACTTTCCTGCTTGCCGCAAGCTCTCCCCTTGGCTGTTTAATTCTATTGCAGTTGGTTGTGTTTCCGTTGGTTGTGTTTCCGGGTCGGATGCCGATTTCGCAGCTGATTCGGTATCCGATTCAGGAATAGTTTTTTGGACTGAGCTGGTAGTAGTACTTTCAGGGGTGTTGCTAACAACGGCTGGAGTTCCAGGTTTTGACTCAGAGCTGGTAGTCGAGGTTTCCGCAACGGTATCGCTAATGTTGTCAGTAATATTGTCAGTTTGACTGACAGGTTTCGTAACTAGAAAAGTCTTAGTACCGATCACAGAAATACTGATACCCATCCCTGCTAAGACAGTAATCATCAACCAAGGCTTAGTTAACCATCTTCGGATGATCTCTGATCTGGCCTGGGTTTGTGCTGATGTTGCTGAAACAGAAACAGTCTCTTCCGGAACTTTAGCAGACATAGCTATTGTTGGTGCAGCAGTTAGCCTCTGAACTGCTGCCAACGCTTCTACTGCGGTCGGGTAGCGGTCACGGAAGTCATAGCGCACCATACAGTCGAGGATATCCGCTAATTCTGAGTTAACTTGGATGTTAACTTGGACGCGATCGCGCCAGTTAATTTCCCCTGTTTCGGAGTTTTCTTTCAGGAACTTGGGATGAATTCCGGTTAATGCCTGGATGCCTACCATACCCACCGCATAGATATCGCTGCTAAAACGGGGATTGCCACCGAACTGTTCTTTGGGGGTGTAGCCATGACTGCCAATAGCAATGGTCTTGGTTTGCCCCGTTTCGGGATCGATAATCTGGGTGCTAGCTTGCTTAACTGCCCCAAAGTCAATCATCACAATTCTACCATCCTTGCGACGGCGGATCAGGTTTGGGGGTTTGATATCACGATGGATCACACGTTGCTCATGGACAAATACTAGGACTTGTAGAATGTCTTGCAACAGAGCAATCACTCGATTTGATTCCCAAGGCTGACGGATTTCTTGGTTGAGGGGTTCTCCATCAATAAATTCTTGGGCCAGATAAAACTCCTGATTTTCCTCAAAATGTGCCAGCAACTGGGGGATCTGATCGTGGTTACCCAGCTGGTAGAGGACTTGGGCTTCTCGCTCAAATAGGCGTTTGGCAATTTCCAAACACTGAGGATCCGTCACCTGGGGTTTGAGCTGTTTGATCACACATTGGGGAGTTCCTGGCAAGTGCAAATCCCGTGCCAGAAACGTTTGACCAAACCCACCTGCTCCCAGCTTGCTGATGATTTTGTAGCGACCGCCTAAGGGGTTTGCAGAATTTATCAGTTGATTGTTCATGTGTTTAGCTTTGATTCTACTCGCTATCCCAGACGTCGCTACAGGTTTACAGGGTTCTATAAGCCTAAGTTTAGTTTATTTATCAATTTTAACCGTATACACCCAGTCTTTATATTTCGGTTCCCGATTTTCGGTAATTGCTGCTAGCATCTCCTTGAGCTTTTCGGTTATTGGTCTGTTTGGAGATAAGTGATAGTTTTCGATTCGTTTAACTGGGGTGATCTTTGCCGCTGTCCCACTCAGAAATACTTCATCGGCAATAAATAGTTCTGATTTATCCACTGGTCGTTGTATAGTTGGCAAGCCCATGTCTTTAGCAAGGGTCAGAATACTATCCCGAGTAATTCCTTCTAGGATATCCTGATCGAATCCAGGGGTAATCAGCTGGCCATTTCTGACCACAAAGATATTCATCCCAGAAGCTTCCGATACTTTCCCCTCAGAATTCATCATAATGGCTTCATCAAAGCGAGACTCTACTGCTTCGCTTTTCGCCAAGGAAGACGTAATATAAGCTCCACTAATTTTACCTCTCAAGGGTAAACTTTGGTCTTGTTGTCGATACCATGAACTAATCCGACAGCTAACTCCCTCAGGAGATAAATAATCTCCTAATTCTAATCCATAAACAAAAAAGTCTTTTTCAATATTATGGAGTCGCGGGGAAATTCCTAAATCTGACGTGTAGACAAAAGGGCGGATATAAAACGACTTAGTTGGTTTATTTTGTTTGATAAACTCAACGATAATAGTCTCGATTTTATCAGGAGGTAAATTGTAGTGTAATAACCGAGCACTATTACTTAGGCGTTGGCAATGGCGGTCTAACCGAAACAGTAAACATTGCTGTGGGTTTTTTGGGTCAGGGATACAGCGTAATCCGCCAAAAGCTCCCGTGCCGTAGTGCAAGGCATGGGTAGCAATGGAGATTTTGGCGTCAGTGAAAGGGACAAACTTGTTCTGAAAGTAAGCAATGGGCAAAAAATCAGGCATAGTTAAAATCAGTGCTTTAAGATTAATTTACCTCAGTTTAACGAGTGGCTGACAGCATGCTCTCCATGGCATTTAGCCTTGTTGTCACTCCCTCAGGGGGAACTGGCTCCTCCCCACGACCTACCCAAAACCCTACACCGGACACCTTATCTATTTTTCACCCTTTTTGTCATCCCCTTAGCATCGGTGGGTATAGTTGAAAAACAACGCTTAATGTGCTAATCAAAACTCAGCACTCAAAACTGACCCTCTCAGCACTGATCCACTATGTTCTAGTTAGCAGGAGTGAAATCTTGGCTGAACCTATTTATGTTCAATTGACCTGGGAAGACCCAGAAACCGGCGAGTTAAAGAAACCTGTTCTGAGACCGCCCATTGCTGTTGGTCGAGAAAATGACCATTTGCCAGCACACTTAGCAGGTCAATCTGTGTCTCATCTGGTACTTCTTGACAAGGAGATTTCCCGGTATCACGCCCTGATCACAGTGGCTAATACCCAACTCTATGTTACTGACAGCAGCGCCAACGGCACGTTTATTAACGGGCGGAAGATTCGCTCTGGTATTCAACCTTTTTCAAGCAAGGATACCCTGCGGATTGGTCCGTACAAGATTACAGCGACCTTGAAACGGGAAAATGACCTGAACGCCACTGCACAGAACTTTGACCAGACTAGTCTATTAGGAGAGAAAAGTGTCACTAACTCTCTGCCCAATAATAAACCTGTGGTTTGGTTGATTGGCTTAGTGGTACTGTTAATAATGGGAGTCGGCACCTGGGCCGTGGTCAGCGGTCTGCTGGAGGGGTTAAAACCGGGAACGCCAGACCAGGAAAACGATTCCTCCACACATTTAGAACGGGTAGTCTAGCACAGCTAGTTAGCTAAACCTTAACCATGAGATTCTAATGTTATCGAAAATAGAACCTAAATGGAACGTCACCTATGGAATCTCTTCTGAATGTTCGATTTTCCATTAACCCTTTCCCAAGGGTTAGGTTTCAGCGTTCCTTGGGATTGGTTTTGCTAGGTGTACTTACCCTACTGCTCACCCTATTACCAGCCTCTACCTTAGCACAGGAATCTTTTGCAAATGGCACTAAGAAAGCTCCTGTGGTAGTGGATGGTATTGAATTATTTCAAGTCGGCAACGCTGGCAACTTTAGCGCTACTGAGCGAGCCGAGCTGATCAATCAGCGCTTAGCAAGGGAGGTGAAATCCCTACAAAAACCTGAATATGTGGACATTGAATATGTCGGGCAAAACGAGGGGA
>NZ_JAAHHW010000113.1 GCF_010692325.1 Moorena sp. SIO3I8
AGGAAGCAACTCCAATGACTAACAATTCGTGATTCGGCCTTCGAGGAGGGTTAGATAAATTTGGCCAAAATTCCGACTATTCGCGCTCCTTTTCTCCCCATCTCCCCATCTCCCCATCTCCCCATCTATTTTCTAGAGAATGAAACAGCCCTACCAGAATTGGGGGGCTAGGGGGGCGAAACCATACCCATAATCAGCAACGCCTAGTTTTTTGGCATCGTTTACGGCGGTGTTCAGGGGAGAAATGCCGTTTTGGTAGTTGTTGATGCCGATGATAAAGGCGAGATTGCGGGAGAACATATAGCGTGCGATTTTATTAAGTACACAATTATGGTTTTTTATGGAACAGGAATTATTAAGGGAGGCAGGGAATATAGCAATTGCCATTCAAACTATTTTTGGCAAGAATGAAACAGCCCTGCCTCCTGGAGGTTAGGGGTGGGTACCCATCTATGTTTTTGCCAGAATGAAATCGCCCTGCCCTTAATAAGAGGGACTTTTGAATCTAATTTCACTCTTTGTTAAGGAAACCGACACCTTGTAAAATACTGTCGTATGTATAAATATGAGCTTACCATGTCTACCGAAACTAATTCCCAGACTAAGAACACTACAGGTGCTGATGCGGTTGATGACGCGATCGCAAAGGGAATTGATTTAGATGGCTCCCCAATCCCCAAAGCTAAGTTAGACCTTTACACTCAAGTGATGGGGTTGGAAGCTCAACGGCAACGGAGCGGTGTTAGCAATACCATGAGATCGAGAATTGTGCGGATTGGAGCGAAGCATATCCCTCAAGCAGAACTCAATCAAATGCTGCTCGATGCTGATTTTACCCCTCTTAAAGACAAAGAGATTGCTTTTTACTACGGACCTAAGTAGGGAGTAGGGAGTAGGGAGTAGGGAGTAGGGAGTAGGGAGTAGGGAGTAGGGAGTAGGGAGTAGGGAGTAGGGAGTAGGGAAATTCGGATCAAAAATTATCACACTTGATTTAGGATCCCTAGAGTATAAATATCAATAGGGTTGGCGAATTGTTACAGCTCTGAGCTAATTCACCAACCCTATTGTAAGTAACATTAAACGTAAGTATTAAGCTATCAGCCCTTCCCTTAGCGGTGGAACAGGCTTCTAGCCTGTAAGGTAGCCATTAGCTGATAACTGATAGCTAAATGCTTACCAGCAAACACCCTAGACTAAATTAATACTTACCTGCTCCAATACTGTGGAAATTGCTTGAATCAAAACTAGGGAATTTTCTGCCACAGTTGCAGTAATTTCCCTGGTCATCGGTAAGCTATCTACTACGATACCGGTACACAATAACATCATGTAGAGAATTGAGTACTTAAACATAGACCGGGCAAGTTGATTGTCTGTAGGTTCCTTAAGGAGCAACCATGCTTTTTTGATAAAAATACTGCCCAAAAGAATAGCAACTATTCCATAAACGACGCCCGATTCTCCTAAAGGATAGATCAACAATAGGGAGGTGGGGACGACTAATAAGGTGTAATACCAAATTTGACGAACAGTAACCTCTTCACCGGCTACTACCGGTAACATCGGTATCCCAACTTTGGCGTAATCCTCGTGAATCATTAACGCTAACGCCCAGAAGTGAGGGGGTGTCCACAAGAACACGATGATAAATAGTAACCAAGGGGCCCAACTCAATTCTCCTGTCACCGCAGCCCAACCCACTAGCGCTGGAATTGCTCCTGCTGCACCACCAATGACGATGTTTTGGGCAGTGTGGCGCTTGAGGATATGAGTGTATATGAGCATATAGAAGATAATGCCAGATAGCGCTAGTAAGGCACTAAGGAGGTTAGCGAAGACTGTTAGCAGGGTGAACGAGAGTATTGCTAATGCGATCGCAAACAGCAAAGCATCACGAGGCTGCACTTTCCCAGAGGGAATGGGACGGTGGCGGGTGCGCAACATTTCATAGTCGATATCACGGTCATAGATGCAGTTAAGTACTTGGGCAGATGCTGCGGCCAAAGTCCCACCGACCAGGGTAACTAGCAATAATATGGGATCGACTTGTCCATCGGATGCCAACCACATCCCTGCTGCTGTCGTAATTAATAGTAGTGGAATAATTCGAGGCTTTGTTAGTTGATAGTAACTTTGAATAACCTCTCTTATGTTTTCATGTTGACGGGTTAAACTAGTCCCAAGCATTCAATTCACCAATTCCTTCTCTAAAAAGTCTCAAGTGTTAAGCATGTTCGTCCTTAGGGTTCCCGTAGGGTAGGAGGAAGCATTAAGGATGAAGGACCAAGGGTGAAGTTTGAAAGATAACAACATAGGGGTTGTTGAGCAACCAATTCATGGTATACTTCTTATGGTCTAATCTTTTCCAGAGGTGCGACCCGTGGCGAATTTAATTCTTAATGGTAAGAGCGCACCTATAGCATCGTTAGCAACAACAAGTAGACCAACAAGTAGACCGAAAATTAGACCAACAAGTAGATAACGGTCCCCAGATCATAGTTTCAAGATGGGATCCCCTAGCGGCTCAATCTTCCGATTCTATTTAGCTGATCTACAACTTATAAAACCGGACTTGATAGTTTACTTGCCAGCTATCACACTGGATACGTCACACTTAATCCTTCACACTTCATACTTCATACTGACTTTGACACTCCACACTTGCGCGGTCACGTAAAGCGAAGACTGTAAACCCTACCAGTACTCCTAATAATGCTGCTCCCACTGCTTGATGGCAGATAGTTAGTAGTTCCACTTGTAGCCTTAACCGGAAGGTAGCAACACCGAGGAGTATCTGTAAAACTACCAAGCTAGCAGCGAGATTAGCTAACTTTCGCAGTACTGGATGTAGGGCTGGTGTCCGGGATGCTATCACCACGACGGCGACAGTTGCTACGGTCGCTGGCACCACACCAGCAATATGGCTATTCATCACGGTACACAGCTGTGTACCGCCAAAACACTGATGCACTGCCCAGCGGGAAGCGACTAGTCCACCTAATAGACTTTGTAGATAAACAAAAATCACTGCGGTTAAGCTCAGCCAAGGTAACTTCCCAACTGAACCTGTCCCTTGATAGGGGGTCAGCAGTGTACCAATCACGATTAGAGTTGAGAAAAATAGCAGTGCTGTTCCTAGATGAGCAGTGACGATATCAAACCGGAGCAGTTCTGTAACCGTCAGTCCCCCCAGGACTCCTTGAAAAATAATTAGCCCTAGAGCAAATGTGGATATCCAGGGCAGCCAGTTGGGTAAATCCCGCCGATGCCACCAAGATAAGCTAGCGAGAGCGATCGCACTAATACCAATCAAGGCAGCATCAAGGCGGTGAAACCACTCTAAAAATACTTGCAAATTCATCTGCTGGCTTGGCACCAGCTGACCATAGCATAAAGGCCAGTCTGGGCAAGCCAGACCAGCATTCATCACCCTGGTAGCACTGCCTACTGCCATCAACAGCAAGGTAGCGATCGCAATTTTCCACACCAAGCTCCGAATCCTGGCCTGAGGCTGGGTCAGGTTGTTGGAGGTTACATCATTCTGATTCTGATCAAGAGCCGATTGAGCTATAGCCATCTGCAATAGGAAAATGCAAACTAAGTTAATCAAATCCCGAGTAGTGGCTCATTTTCGTTGGTAGAAGATTGCCAATCTCAAAGATCATCTCTATTCCTATACCACTGTAACCAGCCTTTTCCTTAATTTCTGAAGCTTTAGAGATTTTTCAGATTGCTATTCCCCTGCCCTAAAGGGTCACAGTTACTTGGACTCAATGATTTACTATTGATTTACTTTTTTATATTTTTTTTAGCTATGTTAAGTTTTATTGAATAAAATCTTAAGTTTTGTTGAAATTTTTCGGGTGCTGTGCCAGTGATCCTAAAAAAAAGTCTAAAAATCTCTAGGTGTGACCCAATCAATTGTTTAGCTGCTTTACCGTAGTTAATAGAGCAAGCTTGGCTTGCTCTATTATCCTCTACTCACGCCCGTCACTGCTAGCAGGCCATCAGAATTGTTGTCTGTAATGTGGACACTATGGGCGGAGTAGCTCACCAGAAGGCTGATTTTCCTTAAAAATATAGCCATGCCCTGACATTCTAGGACACTAAATCGGTTCGTGCCTCGCCTGCCTTGATAATCCCTGTTAGTTTTGTTGATATAAGTATTCAACCCTAATCTCGTGAACATTCCAAGCCAAATTTCAACCCTTATTGCTGGCATTTTCATAACCCTGATTAGTCTCTGGTACGGTCAGAATCATGGACTTTTGCCAGTAGCCGCCTCCTCAGAAGCTGGTGATGTAGATGGTCTGTTCAACCTGATGATGACCATTTCCACTGGTCTATTTCTCCTCATCCAAGGGGCACTTATCCTAATAGTCATCAAATTTCGTAGACAAAAAAATGACCAAACCGATGGGCCATCGACCCATGGCAATATTCCCCTAGAGATGCTTTGGACCGCAATCCCGACGGTGATTGTCTTTGTCCTAGCTGTCTATAGCTTTGAGGTCTACAACTCTATGGGAGGTCTGGATCCGATGGCTTCTCATGACCACCATCGCCAGGAGATTGCCCACAATCATCAGATGTCACCATCTGGACAACAGGGGAATGAAAGTCTGATTGCTATGGCTCCAGGTCAAGGCACAGTTGCCCTAGGTATTGGAGCGCCTCCAGGACAAGAAGGTCAAGGTGAACCCCTAGAGGTTAATGTCGCTGGTATGCAGTATGCCTGGATTTTCACCTACCCTCAAACCGGTGTTATGTCTGGGGAAATGCATGTCCCAGTTGGACAACCGGTTAAGCTGAATATCGAAGCTAACGATGTGATCCACGCCTTCTGGTTGCCAGAGTTTCGGATTAAGCAAGATGCTATCCCAGGTCGGATTAGTCAACTAGGGTTTACAGCAACTAAAGTGGGTGATTACCCGATCATCTGTGCTGAACTCTGCGGGTCCTACCATGGAGGAATGAAAACCAGGTTAATCGTTGAAACACCGGAAGAGTATCAAGCCTGGGTTCAGGAAAATCAATTCGCTAGTGCAGACACCATGGAAAAAGCGGTGGCTGTTAATCCTACGACCATGTCAGAGGGTGAGTTCTTGGCTCCCTATGCCTCTGAAATGGGTATTGATTCCCAAACTCTCCAACACCTAGACCACTCTCACCATCATCCTGGAATTATCCAATAAGTTCATTTAAGAATTAAGAATTTAGAATTAAGAATTTAGAATTAAGAATTTAGAATTAAGAATTTAGAATTAAGAATTTAGAATTAGTTCATTCTCCATTCTCCATTCTCCATTCTTCATTCTTCATTCTTCATTCTTCATTCTCTTGCCTATTGCCTCTTGCCTATCCTTTTAGTTCATCACACCTCCACTATCCCATGACGACGCAATTAGAAAAACCGGAATCTGTCAAAGATGCTGGTCATGTTGAAGAACATGAGCGGCGTTGGCAAGATTACTTTACCTTCAATACCGACCATAAAGTGATTGGGATTCAATACCTGGTCACTTCATTTGTGTTCTATTTCATCGGTGGCGCATTAGCTGGATTAATTCGCACTGAGTTGGCCACCCCAGACCCGGATTTATTGAGCCCTTTAACCTACAACCGAGTGTTCACCATGCACGGAACAATTATGTTGTTCCTATGGATTATTCCGGCTGGTGCAGCTTTTGCTAACTATCTGATTCCCTTGATGATTGGGGCAAAGGATATGGCATTCCCCAAGCTGAATGCGGTGGCATTCTGGATGAATGCTGTGGGGGGTTTGCTGTTAATGAGTAGTTTTTTCGTAGGTGCTCCCGAAGCCGGTTGGACCTCTTACCCCCCTTTGAGCTTGATTAGTTCTCAGGTGGGTGAAGAAATTTGGATTGTGAGCATCCTGGTGATCGGGACTTCCTCAGTGCTAGGGGCGCTTAACTTCTTCACCACTATTGTGAAGATGCGCACACCTACCATGACTATTCATGATATGCCTCTGTTTTGCTGGGCAATGTTAGGAACCTCAATCCTAGTGTTGATTGGTACTCCAGTCCTAGCAGCAGCGTTAATTTTCCTGTCCTTTGATTTAATTGCTGGCACCAATTTCTTTAACCCGGCTGGGGGAGGAGACCCAATTGTCTACCAGCACATGTTCTGGTTTTACTCCCACCCAGCGGTGTACATCATGGTGCTACCGTTCTTTGGGGTAATCTCCGAAATCCTACCGGTACATGCCCGTAAGCCGGTTTTTGGCTATCGTGCGATCGCATACTCCAGTATGTTGATTTGTTTCCTAGGACTAATTGTCTGGGCGCACCATATGTTCACTAGTGGCACTCCTGGTTGGTTGCGGATGTTCTTTATGGCTGCCACCATGCTGATTGCTGTGCCCACAGGGATTAAGGTGTTTAGCTGGGTGGCAACGATTTGGGGCGGAAAAATCAGCTTAAATAGTGCCATGCTCTTTGGTATGGGCTTTATCTCGGCATTTTTGATTGGGGGTCTCAGCGGTGTCATGCTCGCTTCCGTTCCCTTTGATGTTCATGTCCATGACACTTATTTCATTGTGGCTCACTTCCACTACGTTCTATTTGGTGGTAGTGTGCTCGGATTATTTGGCGCAGTTTATCACTGGTTCCCCAAAATGACCGGGCGAATGGTCAACGAAACCTTAGGACGCATTCACTTTGTGTTGACCTTCATTGGTCTAAATATGACCTTTTTGCCGATGCATGAGCTAGGTCTATTGGGTATGAACCGTCGGGTTGCTATGTATGACCCCCAGTTTCAAAGCCTCAACATGATCTGCACTATTGGCTCCTATCTTCTAGCGGTTTCTACCATACCCTTTGTGATTAACATCCTCTGGAGTGTGAACCGTGGTAAAATCGCTGGTCGCAATCCTTGGAGAGCTCTGACATTAGAGTGGCAAACTACCTCTCCTCCTGCTATTGAGAACTTTGACGAGGAACCCATTTTGTGGTCCGGTCCTTACGAATACGGTATCGACAGTTATAGTGTTGACACCGATAAACAGGTCGAGGAGTTGCTGGTTGAAGTTAAAGGAGATGTTGGGTAAGTGTGGGTTGAAGGTTGTTTGGTTGAAGGTTGTTTGGTTGAAGGTTTGTTTTGGTTGAAGGTTGAAGGTTGTTTGGTTGAAGGTTGTTTGGCCACGCTACGCGAACAACCTGTTAACCTACCCTACGGGAACGCCAAGGGCGAACAACCTGTTAACCTACCCTACGGGAACGCCAAGGGCGAACAACCTGTTAACCTACCCTACGGGAACGCCAAGGGCGAACAACCTGTTAACCTTCAACCTTCAACCTGCTAACCTTCAACCTCCTAACTTACCATAATCGAAGCTCAACAGGCACAAATGTCAGCTGAAGAAGATTAATTCAAAGGAATTTATGCAAGGCTCAACGATTGATCCGTCTAAAACTAGCCTCAACTATCATCATGAGGTTGAGGCGGCAGAGGTACATCACGAGGAGCATCCGGATTTTCGGATGTTTGGTTTGGTGGTGTTTCTGGCTGCTGATAGTATGACCTTCTTGGGAATGTTTGCCGCTTTTTTAATTTATAAAGCGACCATGCCAGCTTGGCCTCCAGAGGGTACAGAATTAGAGTTATTGGTGCCAACAATTAACACCATTATCCTGATTACTAGTAGTTTCGTCATGCACCGGGGCCAGAGTGCTATTAAGAAGAATGATGTCTCTGGTTTGCGACTCTGGTTTGGAATCACTGCTCTGATGGGTGCGATGTTCTTAGGAGGACAAGTCTATGAGTACACTCATGTAGACTTTGGTCTGACTACTAACTTATTTACCAGTTCTTTCTTTGCCTTAACTGGTTTCCATGGTCTTCATGTTACTTGCGGACTCGGGTTAATTATGTTAGTATTAATGCGATCGCTAAATTCAAAGCACTACTCCAGTGAAGAGCATTTTGGTGTAGAAGCCGCAGAACTCTACTGGCACTTCGTTGATGTGGTGTGGATTGTTCTGTTTGTAATCGTGTATTTGATTAATTAGTTTTCGCCACAGTTTTCTTAACAAAGTTTTGATGCACTACCCCCCGATTGGGGGGATTTTTTTTTGAAGGTTAAGCGGTTGGAGGTTAGCAGGTTGAAAGTTAGCAGGTTGTTCGCGTAGCGTGGCCAATAGGCCAAGGTTGTTCGCGTAGCGTGGCCAAAGGCCAAGGTTGAAGTAGGGTGTGTTAGGGGCGGACTTGCCCTGATGTTTCACCTCGTGGCCAGGGCTGGGATAGTCCGCCCCGTAACGCACCACCAAAAGTTGAAGTAGGGTGTGTTATACTAAGTTGCGATCAAAGGTACAACTTTATCTGCCCCCAATCTCCCCATCTCCCCATCTCCCCATCTCCCCATCTCCCCATCTCCCCATCTCCCCATCTACTATCTTTGAATGCAACTCGGTATTAGGGGCGGACTTGCTCTTATGTTTCGCCTCGTGGCCAGGGTTGGGATAGTCCGTCCGGAAATGAAACGGGCAAGATGCCCGTTCCACCAAGATGCCTGTTTATGGATGGTGGTAGCGCTAATCCAAACAGCACAGGTGAATTTAACCCGTTGGATTCCTTAGAATTTTAATCAATCACTTAGGATTTCTATAGTAGGGAAGGATGTCATCTTGTTTAGGAAAATTTCGATATAAAAATACCATGATAACGGCAAACGATATAGCTGCTACAATTGCTTTTTGGCCTAATAATGGTTCCATTGAAGCTTGATAATCGTTTATCGAAATTAATTCACCGTTTGATATACTATAGTATTGTCCAATCATAGAAATTGTCACAATAGTATTGTGAAGACTATGACAAATGATTGGTACTATTAATTTGCCAGTTTTAAAGTATAGAACACAATATATAGTTCCTAAAATGAACAATGGTACAATATTCAAATTCAAATGGCAAATCGCAAATAATAAAGATGAGGTTAATATTCCAGCTTGAATACCCCATTTTATTGCCCAATTCTGCAAGATTATACCACGAAAAATCAGCTCTTCAAATAACGGAGCAAAAACAATCGTCGAAAAGCTAAAAGAAAGTATCCCGATAGTATTTGTAAATTCTGATTTATTAATTAATTTTTCAAAAACATAATCTGGAACAATTAAAGAAAGATAATATAAATTCAACGAATGACAGTTCCAAGCAAATATATAGTTAAAAAATACTATAAATAAAATTAGTTTTAGATTAATACTTTTTGGTTTAAAAATGCCAAAATTATCAAAATTAAATCCAAATTTTTGGAGATGTTTAAATAAAAAAAATCCGGTTAAACACTCTAATATTAGAATAAATACCATGTCAAAATTGGCATTTTCGAAAATCCCAAAGCAATTCCAATTCACCAATAAAAACAATACAATATCTATAATAATAAATATTATTAATAATATGACCGATAATAAAACTGGAAAAGCTATAAACCAATATAAGCAAAATTCAGTAATATTAAGCTTATTGAAGGGGAAATTTATTGAGTTTTTCCCCAATGAGTTTTCTGAATAAAAATTAGTTCTCTTGTCGGGCAAAAGTAATAGGACTGATAATCCCAAAATACTTAATAATCCGAACCATCCCCACTTACTTGGATATCCCTTGTCGTAACTATATAGACGGCATCCTTTGAGAAGAGGTATATATCCATATCCTATTGTTAATATAGTTAAAGAAATTAAAAATCTAGGAAATGGTAATGAAAAACCTTCACAAATCAATAAAGTTAATACACAAATTAATAACGGAATAAACTGGAAAGCTAATCCACAAATAATGAGATCGAAAGATGCATTTTTGGAATTGGTATTATTGATTGTCATTGCCTAAATAGGGAATAAACTATTATTGTTAACGTGAATTAGACGAACTCTACAACACTGAAATAAAGACGCTCGAATAGCTGTGAAGCAATTAGATTTCAGCCACCTATGACGAGAATTGTATAGTGAGAGGAGATCACACGCATTTTCCGTGAGGTAGAGATTTTTGCTAATTTTTTCAGCACTATTGGCAAAAAACGTAGTATTACTTGAATCTAATTCCTCCGATATGAGTACCACAACTAGTTTTGTAATTTGCTGCTTCTCAAAGCATTTCATCCCAATGGCATAGAGAGGATTGACAAAAACAGAGGGAGTGGGCAAGCTTGAAAGCAGAAACCACTTATCTGAGGGGGCGACATGCGCCCTAAAAAGCTGACTATATAAGCCTTTGAGGCCAATGAGCTATGGCTTGATACAGTCGGAAATTGACCCTCGATTCATATTATGGAAGCTCAAACCCTTATAACTATGTCCAAGGTCGTGCCCAAAACAGCATGTATATTTTAGGTGCGACCCGTGGCGAATTTAATTCGCCAAGTAAGAGCGCACCTGAAGTAACTTATGGACTGAAATTATTACCCAGTAAGGATTTCAGCTTGCATGTCGCCCCCCCAGAACCACTTATATAGCGTTTCTCATAGTAATTAAATACACAAGATTTTTTCCCGATTCCCGATTCCAGACTCCCTATTATCGATTCCCTACTCCCTACTCCCTACTCCCTACTCCCTACTCCCTACTCCCTACTCCCTACTCCCTTTACTAAATGATTCTCCGTATTCACAGATTCCTAACAACTCCTTGTAACAAACGATTTACTCCTCAAGTTATCTTTTGGTTTAGCCTCAGCCTAACCTTTACGGTAGTGTATAGTCTGCTCGCACTACGGGAAGCCTTCAGCGGTGAGTATATTGTCCAAGATGATGCACGACAACATATATTTTGGATGATGCGATTTCTTGATCCAGAGCTGTTTCCTAAAGACTTAATTGCTGATTACTTTCAAACGGTTGCTCCAGCTGGCTACACTACAGTCTATCGAGTGATAGCAGCATTGGGTGTTAATCCATTGCTATTTAACAAACTCTTACCGGTAGTGTTGAATCTGGTTAGCGCTAGCTATTGCTTTTGGGTATGTCTGGAATTGTTGCCAGTACCGGCAGCTGCCTTTAGTGCTACCCTGTTGCTGTCTCAAGCGTTGGGTATGACTGATACGGTGGTGTCTGGAACACCGAAGGCGTTTGTCTATCCCCTATTGTTGGGGTTTATGTATTACCTAGTGCGGGGGTCATTGTGGTTTTGTTTGGGTGCGATCGCACTCCAAGGTCTATTCTATCCCCAGTTAGTCTTTATCTCTTCCGGTACCTTAGTTTTACGACTATTTGAATGGCGCAATGGTAAGTTAGGGTTATCCCAAGAGCGACGTTGGTTGTGTTTGGCCGGTTTGATAGTAGCCTTTTTGGTGATGCTGCCCTATGCTCTCAAAACCAATGAGTTTGGTCCAGTGATTTCTGTCGCTGAAGCCAGACAGTTACCAGAGTTTTTTCCAGGGGGGCGATCGCGTTTTTTTTATGACGATGATCCCGCTAAGTTTTGGTTAAAAGGCAGAAGCGGAATTCGTCTGACTTCGATTCTTACTCCAGCTACTAATGCAGCGGGATTTTTACTGCTGCTCTTGCCCTTATTTCCCAATAAATTTCCCTTAGTAAAGCAGATCAGTAAAGAAATTACCCTTTTGCTCCAGATGGCGCTAGCGTCTCTCGGGATGTTTGTTGCTGCTCATATTTTGCTATTTAAATTGCATCTTCCTAGTCGCTATACTCAACATAGTCTGAGAGTGATCATGGTGCTAAGTGCTGGCATAGTTTTTATCATTCTGATTGATAGCGTATTTAAGTGGGCAAGCCAGTGTAGTCAAAGCGGTTTTTCTAGAACTTTTTCTATACCTAAAGTTATCGCGATAGCAACTACTACGATAATTGCAGCAGCATTAGTATTATATCCTAGTTTTGTGGATGATTTTCCCATTACTGCTTATAAAGTCGGGGATACTCCATCCTTGTATAATTTTTTTCAACAACAACCGAAAGATAGCTTAATTGCTTCTCTGTCTCCAGAGATGAATAATATCCCCACCTTTGCTCAGCGTTCGGTTTTGGTAGCGAGTGAATATGCTATTCCTTACCACGTCGGATATTATCAGAAATTTCGACAACGAACTCTAGACTTAATTGATGCTCAATATAGTGCTAATCTCTCCGTTGTTAAGGAGTTTATTAAAAAGTATGATATTGATTTTTGGGTACTAAACCCAATTGAGTTAAAGGCTGATGCTATTAAAGATCGCAAGTGGTTGAAGCAGTATCAGCCAGCAGCTAATAATGCTATTCAACAACTTGAACAAGGGATAAAACCTGCTTTGGAAGAAGTGATGGCATCCTGTTCGGTTTTTGAAACTAAGGGATTGGTGGTTTTGGAGGCGAAATGTATTGTTAGGGAGTAGGGAGTAGGGAGTAGGGAGTAGGGAGTAGGGAGTAGGGAGTAGGGAGTAGGGAGTAGGGAGTAGGGAGTAGGGAGTAGGGAGTAGGGAGTAGGCAAAAGGCAACAGGGAAACAATATTGTTTTCTTCAGCTATTAAAAAAATGCTATATTACTTGATTGAACTTGATTAAATTACTGCTCCATAAATTTCGTAAATAGCTAATCGTTAAAATTGCCAACAGTAAAATTATTTATTTGTTAAATACTGTAAATAAATCAAAAAAAATATTGACAAGTTTGTTTGTATTAGTAATAATAAAAATGTCTGGTGTTTCGATATGATTATCGGACAAAAAGCCGCGCTTGAGAGCATCATTACAAGAGCGCGGCTTATTCCCCAAGTACATTGGAGCTAATTCCATGATGGCAAAAAAACGCTCAACTGATCATGCTATCTATTACCAGCGATACTTAGACCGCATGGCACAACTAGCAGGGAAGAAACCCAGCCGCCCACAATCCTATCCTCGTCCTCTAACTGACTTAGACAGAATCCTGATTCAACTGTACAGTAACTGGCAACTAGCCATGACACCAAAGGAATTCATGTCGAAATGGGAGGTTAGTCGAGAAGACATAGCATTAATCTGCTCCCGCTCCATCGCAACAGTTAACAGCTGGTTTGCTGGCACTAACCGCTATAAAGCTCCTGCTGCTGACGTCTTACGAGGTGTAACTATTAGCATTTAATCTTATCAAACCTTGTCATACCTTTACAAAGGTTTTACTATAGATTTATCAAGTATTAAGACTAAAAAATATGTCACCCCAAAAGAGGCAGCCGAATATTACGGCGTCTCGATCACAACTCAATGACGATGGGACAAAGACGGAAGGCTCGACAGTATTAGAACCCAAGGCAATCAGAGCAGGTTCTGCATTGAAGGAAAAGACCCGAAAAGTAAGCCCGTTATCGGTTATGCACGGGTCTCTACCCATTCCCAACGAGATGACCTCGACAGACAAGCTCAATTTTTACGGTCAAAATACCACTACGCTGAAATTGTTTCAGAAGTTGGATCACGACTCAATTTTAGGCGGCGCAAATTTCTCAAAATATTGGAGCGAATATACTCGTCTGATATCTCAGCATTTGTCGTTGCCTATCCAGACAGAGCAGTCAGATTTGGGTTTCCATTACTTGAATGGTTGTTCCAAAAAGGTAAGGTCAAACTCGTGGTTCTCAATGAACGCAAGCTGTCCCCAGAACAAGAGCTTGTCGAAGATATCTTGTCCTGCCTCCACTGTTTCTCTGCTAGGCTTTACGGACTCGGAAAATCTCAAAAGCAAGTCACGCAAGCGGTACAAGACAAAATCTCGGAACCAGACGATGAAATTGACACCAAACAGTGTCAATAAAATCAGGGTGTTTCCTTGTAAAGAGCTTCACAAGATTTGGAAAACTTGGCTTAATGCATACAGGTGGATCTACAACTGGTCTATCGCTACTATCAAAAATGGCTATGTTGGTAGTGCTTATGATCTACAAAAACTGGCTAGAAACTCTGATAGACCAGAGTGGGTAAAAACCCTACCCGGACATCAATTACAAGAAGCTGTTGCCGATGCAATTGATGCGTCAAAACAAGCCAAAGCTAATGGAGGTTTTGCTAAATTTAAGTCTTGTCGAGAAACAAGTCAGGTAATCAAATTCAAAGCGGGAAACTTCAAGAAAGGTTCTTGGTACCTAAGAAAGGTAAAAGGCTTGTCTTTCCGTTCACCTCAAGGCTTTCCTGATCAATGTATTTACGGGACCCAGCTAGTGTGGATAAAGGGAAAATGGTATGGTATTTTTCCTGAATACATTGAGCCGACTCCTACGACTGTTGACAAGGTGATAGCTTTAGACCCAGGGATTAGGACTTTCTTGACTGGATTTGATGGCTTCAGTTATCTCGAAATAGGGACTGGTGATATTGGTAGAATCCAAAGACTTTGTCAACAGTTAGATCGTTTGATGAGTCGTATTGACTTAAGCTCTGCCAAACGTCAGAGACGAGCAATGAGGAAAGCTTCCCATCGGTTACGCCAAAAAATCCAAGATTTGATCAAAGACTGCCACAACAAGTCAGCTTCTTTTCTTGTTAATAACTACAAGCTGATTTTTATTCCGACATTTGAGACCTCTCAAATGGTAGTGAAGTCAGCCAGGAGATTAAATAAGAAAACAGCTCGTAACATGCTCACTTGGAGTCACTATAAGTTTCGTCAACATTTAATACAAATGGCTGATCGAAATGACGTGAGAGTGGTCTTAGTTAATGAATCTTACACAAGTAAGACTTGTCCAGAATGTGGTCAAATTCACGAAAAATTAGGCGGTAACAAAAAATTTCAATGCCCAAAATGTGGTTTCTCGTTACCACGGGATTGGAATGGCGCGCGAAACATAATGATTCGCGCTTTGTCGGCAACAACCACCAGGTTTTCATCTGGTGCTATACAGGTCATTCCTGCTGATGAGTAGGTTTGTACAGGTTAAATGTTGCACATCTTGCCCTGATGGATTTTTTGTTAGAAAATTTCGATGCTATTCCTAGGGAGTTGTTGGAGCGATTATGTGGAAATAATCTTGAAGGTTATTCGCCGTAGGGATAGTCGTAAACAGGTAGACACCGTGGTGCGTTACGGGCAGCAACCTAACGCTGGCTATGGAGAAAATGAGGGCGAGCCCTTCCCTAACGCACCCTACGTCACTGTCGGGGTTTACACATCAATAACCTAAAGACTTCTGTTTACAATAAAACTTACTAGTTTATTGACCTAATGATCATGTCAAATCAAGCTTTAACAGACTATTTCAACTTTCTTGCTCCTACTGACATTCGCCTCAAAGGAACAAGAATTGGTATTGAAACCATATTATATGACTATCTAGACTGTCATAAAACGCCAGAAGAAATTGCTCAAGCTTATACATCATTAACTCTAGAACAAGTCTACGCTACTATCCTGTATTACCTGCAAAATCAAAACGCTGTGAGCGAATATATGAAAAACTGGCTCTTTCATGGTCACACTATGAGGGAGCAGCAACGACTCAATCCGCCTCCTGTTTCTGAGAAAGTGCGCCAATTAAGAGCAATAAGAAAAGCTAGGGAACAAGGTAATGAGTATTAACTATCTAATTGATGAAAATGTTAATTTTCTCTATCTGTAATTATTCAGTTATCAGCTATTAACTATCAGTAAATTGATTACAACGTTCAGATAAACAAGGGAAAAAGCCCTTTATATTTATTCTAAACCAATCAAAAGCAATTGTTACCAACTCATATCTTATTCTCTACCCCAAGCCAGATTTGGAAAACGCCATAAACCAAAATCCCAACTTGGACAAATTGCTGATAGAAGCGCTTAACCAGATTACTGGGAAAGCTATGGTTGCTGAAGGGAGAGTTTATGGTGGAGCGATGTATAAATTAGAACCGAAGGAACTGGCTAATGTGCCAGCATTTGAGCTGCAGGGGTTGCTATCAACAGGTTCTAAGTAAGGGGAGCATCTCAAAGTTTTAAATCTATAATTCAGGGAACAAGAGTTGTGTTTTATGCTTCCATCGGAGTATCTTGGCAAAATAAAGTTAGATGCACCCTCTCACCCCTTAATGGTCAGGTAGTGGTACACAAGTAGTGATTTTAGCTCCTGTTACTTTGACCAGACTGTAGCCAAATCACTACTTGTTGATCACTACCAATGGTCAAAATTTACAACAACTTTAATTTTAATCCCGAGAATGTGAAGGAATTGTGTTGACATTACAGCAAGTCATCATTTATGATTAATGTAAGATCCAATCAGACTTGACACAATAGTATTTTTACTGGTAAGCTTTATATAGCTATACCCAAAAGCTTGGCATTTCAGATTTTTTGTAGTCTGATTGGATCTAACAATCGACTCATTATTCTGATTGGCAGCGCTTGGTAATGCTCCAAATCTGGAAATGGTCGATGTAAGAGGTATTCTTCAAAAGCCAGTGAGTCATACCAATAACTCTTCTACCCTTCTAGAAGGCTACGCCAACACACCCCTAGGTGAGATTATCACCATTTACGTTATATAATTATAGGAACCATTATCATAAATATCTCAAAGTTGTAAATCTATAACTTAGGGAAGTGGAGGAGTGTTTTAGCCTTCAATGCTCGTAGTCATTGCTATGTGTACCACCGTGTATCTGTGTGATTGGCTGTGTTTTGCCTGGTTGCCATATAGGTGGACTAGTTGCAGATTTTCATACTAGAAAGACTCAGCCAGAATCAGTTTCGCAGGCCGTTTCTGGCTGCTGTCCTTCTAACAACGAATACAAACTACCTCGGCTCTTCTAGGGCCGCTAACTCCCTATGATATCACATCAAAATCCCCATTTCAATGTGGAGGTTAGCCAGGTTGTTAATACATCAACAGGTGCATCAACTCCCGATACACCTCCTGGCGCTCCACTTATCCCCCTGATCCAAGGTGGAACAGCAGTGGCTGCAGTCATTGCCTTAACCGTTTACTCTAAAACAATTATCGAAGCGATAACCAAGTTAGTTAAAGAAGCAAAGGAGGATTGATCACTCGATAGCCTAAATTGATCAACTTGGGTTATCGTCGTTAATTACCTTTAATCCCCAGATAGCCTAAACAACTATCTGGGAAATGGTTTTGGTTACTAACAGTAAGCAATCAGCTTTCAGCAATCAGCTTTCAGCAATCAGCTTTCAGCAATCAGCTTTCAGCAATCAGCTTATGCGCTACGCGCACGCTACGCGAACAGCCATTGGCAGTAAGCCAGGCTAAGAGAGCTTTTGAATAAAATAAGTTGACCGCTGACCACTGACCGCTGACGTCAAGAAGTCAGGTTTAAGCAGTCCCTGAAAGACCCCACATCACTGGATTATCATCTAAATGGTCTGTAACCAGCCGTCCAATCTGATCAATTTCTTGTAGCTCATCAGCAGACAGCTTAACGTCAAAAGCTTGAGCATTGTCAATAGCTTGGGCACTATTTCGGAATCCTGCGATCGCATTAGTTTGTGGCTGAGACATCAACCATGCCAGAGACAACTGAGCCAGGGTACACTGATGACGCTCTGCAATTGGTCGTAGCTGAGCTAATGCTTGCTGTGCTCGTTGATAGTTATCACCGTTGAACAACTTATTTTTGCTGCGATGATCCCCTTCTTCAAACTTGTGCTCTGGATCAAACTTGCCAGTTAATAATCCCTGAGCTAAGGAAGAATAGCCAATAATCGAGATATTGTGCTCTACACAGAAAGGCATAGCATCTTGCTCCACCTGACGCCAAAACAGAGAGTAGGGAGGCTGCAGGCTATCAATTCGTCCGTACTGAGAAGCTTCTGCTAACTGGCTGCGGGAAAAATTGGAGACTCCAATTGCCCGAATTTTGCCTTGCTCTTTCAACGTATTGAGAGCGCTCATGGTTTCCTCAATTGGCACTACCTCACTTCCCAAGGTGCCAGAAGGCCAGTGAATCTGGTAGAGGTCGATATAATCTGTCTTCAGATTTTTTAAGGAACCCTCACAAGCCTCGATCACCTGGTCATATTTAAGATGATTAGCACACACTTTGGTAGCATAAACCAGTTGGTCGCGTACCTCTGCTAGAGCCTGACCAACAATTTGTTCCGAGTGACCCTTCCCGTAAAGTTCTGCAGTATCAACCGTAGTTATCCCCGCCTCAAATCCTGCTCGCAGCCCTTTTATGGTCTCAGCATCTTCAATGCCTACCCACCTAGATTTACCGGCCTGCCAAGTGCCCATGATAATCGGGGTGATTTTTACCTCCGAAGTCCCTAAGGCTCTGGTTTCCATCCTTAACTCCTTTAACTTTTTCGGCCTTACTTAATCATGGAATGATTTTAAGAGTTTTGTGGAATGGGCATCAGGCGTGGAATGGGCATCAGGCGTAAAATGTGCATTAAATGTTAAATGTGTATTAAGCGTGTAATGGACATCAAGCGTGGAATGGACATCAAGCGTGGAATGGACATCAAGCGTGGAATGGACATCAAGCGTGGAATGGGCATTAAGCGTGGAATGGGCATCTTGCCCGTTACAATTTTCCGGCAGGCAGGATGCACCCCACCAAAACGAGACGATCGCCCATTCATACTCTAATTCAGCAACGTCATAATTCTAAGGGTTTTCTGTATAAAACATTAATTTTAACCGTTTTCTGTGTAAAACATTTTAAAGTGCGGAATCTGGTTTAATATATTCCCGGGTCAAAAAAAATTGAGCAAAAGCATGAACATTGTTTTAATCCTTGTCACCTGTCCTGATAATGCTGTTGCCCATGATCTGTCTAATCAGCTTCTCCAGCGTAGAGAGGCAGCATGTGTGAACATTATTCCCGGGATCTCTTCAGTTTATTGGTGGGAGGGTGAGGTTGAGTCCTCTTCTGAAGTGCTGCTAGTAATCAAAACAACTACGGAGCTGATCTCTAAAGCAGAGCAGACTGTAACTAATTATCATCCCTACGATACCCCTGAATTTGTGGTACTAAGTACACAGCATGTCAACGAACAGTATGCAGCTTGGCTGATTAATAATGTCGCTATTGCCTAAAATCCGGTAATTTCTGGCAATAGTTGGGGCGTTGCGTCAGTCTTCGAATGAATAGGAGTAGAGTGGGCATCCTGCCCGCGCGAAAATAAGGAGGAAACTGGCAAGATGCCAGTTCTACACAAGATGCCAGTTCTACACAAGATGCCAGTTCTACACAAGATGCCAGTTCTACACAAGATGCCAGTTCTACACAAGATGCCAGTTCCACGCCTGATGCCCATTCCACAAAACTCTTAAAATCCTTCCATTATTAAGCAACGCCATAGTTATAATTATATCCTTATTCCCGATTCCCGATTCCCGATTCCCGATTCCCGATTCCCTAGCAGAAGGAAGCTATGTTTTTATAACTGATTATCTGAACATGATCTAATTTCCTCCCGATCAACTCCAGTGATATTAGCAACTTGTTCAACATCCATCCCTGATTGCAACAGATTGACTATAATTTGTTTCACTTGTTGCTGGGCTTGTTCTTTTGCTTCCCGTTCCTGTTCTGTATCAGTCAGAAGCCAATTTCCAGAACCATCACACCAGCGTAACCAATTACGAGTTATGCCAGCATAATCTCCCCACCACAAGCCCACACCTATGTCTAGTTCTGGAATCCAAATCTGGGGTGGGTCAGCTAAAATTCCTTGCTCTTGGTAACCAGCTCCGATTAATTTGAAAAACCGAATTTGGTTGGTATAGCGACTAAACACGAGATAATAAGGTACCCGTAATCGTTGCTGATAGACTTCCCACTTGGAAGGAATAGTTTGATGGGTAAGCTCACTGCTACTATTACTAGTTTTATTACTATCTTGTGGTTGAATCTTATCACTATTTCCATCAACTCTTATAGATGCTTGAGATTCTTGCTCTAGGTTATCCCCCAAGTCGTCTTTTGCAGTTGTCGGTGATAGCAATTCTACAATTATAAAGGGATTAACTCCTTCTTGCCAAATTACATAGCTAGATCTAATATCAGTGCCTTCGTATAAACGGGGAACTCCTACCACTAAAAACCAATCCGGGCGTTTATACCATTGAGGATGGCGCACATCATAGTAAAGATTTAAATCTTTACCAATAAATACTTCCTCAGAAGGGTAATACTGACAACGAAAGGTGCGACTTAATAATTCTGGTTGTAAATCGTGAAATTCGTCTGGCAAACCAGGTTCCTCCGGATTCTCACTTGGCAGGTCATACATGCTAGGTAGCGTTTCTTTAGGAGAGGCAGGAGCTTCACTTTGGGGAATCAAGTTTTTAGTCATTTTTTTAGGGAGTAGGGAGTAGGGAGTAGGGAGTAGGGAGTAGGGAGTAGGGAGTAGGGAGTAGGGAGTAGGGAACAGGGAATCGGGAATCGGGAATCGGGAATCGGGAATAGTAGGAAAGATATCAGAGTTGTTTTTATTATCAAAAATTATTGAACATAAATTTATTATAATTTATTTGTTGTAATTTCAAGTTATAGTATTTTTTTTATGCTTATTTTTTGAATGTTAATTGCTAATAGTCTAGCGTTTATTATCCTGATCAGGTACATTCAATTTTCTGTAAGCATTCAGCCGTCAGCCGTCAGCCGTCAGCCAAGGCCAAAGGCCAAAGGCTAGGCTACGGGAATAGCCAGGCTAAGGGAATGGCTCACGCTACTTGAGGTGCTGACGTAACAGAGATTAAACCAATGCTTACTTGTTTTATTCAAAAGCTGTTCGGTGTAGCACCTCAAGTAGCGCATTAGCTGATAGCTGACGGCTGATAGCTGATAGCTGAATGCTTACAATTTTCTTCCCCCTGCTCCCTGCTCCCTGCTCCCTGTTCCCTGTTCCCTGTTCCCTAAAATCCAGAAATTGTATACCTCACCCAATTGATAACTACTATAAAACTTCAATCCAAATTATTTTGTTTTCTAACCCAAGCCCTAAACGCCCGTAATGTTGCTGTTTCGCCATCGACTAAACTTTGGTTAATAAACCTAGGAATAGCATTCAAAGGCATCCAAGGGAAGGTTGGACTCTGATTTACTTGATTATAAATTAAAATCGGTTGTTGTAGCACAAAAAAATCTAATTTTTGTCCATTATAACGCCAAAATTCAGGGACACCAAGCGCTGCATAAATAGGACGCTTATCTAAATAACCACTGGTGATATCGACTTCTAAGACTAAATCAGGCGGTGGGTCATGATCTAAATTAATGGTTTGCTTATGTCTTACCAATGGCTCATTTTGGAGATAGTAACAGGAGTCAGGTTCTGCACCTTTTAACCGTGTTTCTCGCTTAAGAGTCAAGGAGCCAAAGGTTTTGATAGTTAGATTTAATTCATCAGCGATCGCACCAATCAAGCGTTCAATAAAGCGGTTATTATTTTCATGGGGGCCTAAGGGAGTCATAATTTCTAATGTTCCGTCATCGTAAGCCAAGCGAGTGGAGCGGTCTTCTCCTAATTCTGTGAGTAATTGTTCAAAGATATGCCAACTGACATTGTTGCAAATTACCCGCTGTTCAGCCAGTTCATAATTTCCTGTGATCATGGGATGGGATTACCTCTTTAGGATTACTTTTATTTATAGCAGTGCTCAATTGGTTGAGGGACTTTTTACTGGGTTTTAGGGAGTAGGGAGTAGGGAGTAGGGAGTAGGGAGTAGGGAGTAGGGAGTAGGGAGTAGGGAGTAGGGAGTAGTGAGTAGGGAGTAGGGAGTAGGGAGAAGGGAGTAGGGAGTAGGGAGTAGGTAGTAGGGAGTAGGGAGTAGTAGCAAAGGGGACAGATTTTTATGGTTATGATAAGTTAATGTTAATGCATT
>NZ_JAAHHW010000114.1 GCF_010692325.1 Moorena sp. SIO3I8
AGGGGTGAGGTAGAAATATTGGCAGTTTCCCAAGAGCATGAAGCGTTCAGTGGTGTCATAGCACTGTTGCTGGGTACTTATTTTGTTGAAAAACAAATTGAGTTTACTCCAACCGGTAGCTTTACCCAAGAGAAGGAAGGGGAAGCATCTGCACAAGCAGACCAATCTTACCTAATTGGTAGATCCTCAGGAGTGATTGCAGACCTCTCTATTGAAGTTGTCTTTACCAGTGGCAACCAGAGCAAGCTAAATCGTTACCAAGCATTAGGAGTACCCGAAGTTTGGTTTTGGGAGGATGGTGTATTTGCTTTGTATCACTTGCGCTCTGATGGTTACAAAAAAATTTCCCAGAGTGAAGTCTTGCCAGATTTGGATATTGACTTATTGTATCGGTGTCTGATGATGGCTTCCAAAGTTGAAGCGATGAGGCACTTCAGACAAGCTATCTCTGAGACTTAGAAGAATCCTTAAGATTACTCCAGTAGGGTACGTTAGGGGAGCCTTCATTTTCCGCCTCGTAGCCAGGGTTGAGACAACCCGCCCCGTTCCACCCACGGGCAAGATGCCCGTTCCACCCACGGGCAAGATGCCTATTCCACCCACCGGATCAAACAGCATGCATTGAGATTTACCCCCTACGGTTTTATAGCATTTGTATTTGAGATGTAAACTTAAAAGGTCTTTTTTTAGTTTGCTATAAAACTCTGGAGCTCTTTTCCCTGTTGCTTTTTGCCTCTTGCTTCTTGTCTTTTTCGACAATCTATAATTTTACAACTCGTTTGAAAACGCTATTATCTATTTTAATTCAGCAATGCCTGAAATTTATACACAATAAATATTAAGTAATTTTAAGTTTTAAAAAAACATCTTATTTTTATTGATTATTAAGAATAATCAATAAAAATAAGATGTTATAAAATTATTTAACAAGACATAATAAGGAATCACGATGTTAAAGAAATTAAGCATTTTATCTGTTGCAACTATTGTAAGTATGACCCTAAACCAAGGATTAGCTAATGCAATAAGCGCAAATGGAGGTAGTACAGGTTGGCATGCCGTTAGTAGTGGGAGTGAGACAAGCTGTAACAAGAAAGGTATAGAAAAAATGAATATTCTTGTCAATGGAGGAGAAATCGAAAAAACTGAATTTCACCCATGGCGCTTTAAAAGAGGAAATAACGTTATTTTTAATCTTGTATGTGCTCCCAAAGGTGATTATGTCAGGGTAGATGTTATTTGTGTGAATCCTTGTGACCGGAACACTTATCGTATTCGCACTGTAATAGATGAACTTATGAATTGGTAAATTCTAGCTTTCGAATCAGCAACGCCTTAGGCAGGCGATCTCTGAGGCTTAGAAGAATCCTTCAGGTCAGCATTCAGCGGTCAGCGGTCAGTCGTCAGCCCTGAGCCATTCCCGTAGCATGGCTACAAGCCTTCGGCTGATAACTGATAGCTGATAACTGATAGCTGATAACTGATAGCTGATAACTGATAGCTGATAACTGATAGCTTAATCCTTAAGATTAGCCCTAGTATTTGAGTATTTGGTATCAACAAGCACATCTTAAGAGGAAATTTTGTGGTATAGCTTTCCTATCCCCTTAAACCGAGTAGATGTCAGTCACTCTGTCGAATCCGGTGGTTGACAAATCTAGAGCGTGGGGATAAGCAAAATACTCGACTTAAAGTGTAAGCTAATTGGAAAAGCAATCAAGTCCATTAGCAGGTCTTTGGGTCATAGATATCGACAATGGCTAAGAAGTACTGGGAATTTCTACTACAGAAAGAGGGGGAGCGCTCCTGGAAGCCAATCAAGTCTTCTGAGATGGAAATTGAATCTGGTCGGTATCGGATAGTGGCTCGTTCCAACTTGCCCAATACTGATGTAGAAATTTGCGTCAGCTATGATAGCACAGAGCAAGTGCCACCCAAACGCAAGTCCCAGAGGCGATGGCGTCGCACCAACTCAGAAGGGTTAATGGTGGTTATTCCTTTCACCAAGCTTAAACCTGGTCTGTGGAAGTTACGTTGCAGTAACGATATCATGGATGATTTTCTGGGTCAGTCCTGGCGAAAATCCTTAGCGCTACAAGTCATACCCGAAATCCAAGATGTAGAGACACCCCCTAAAACCTCTGTATCCACCCCAGTAGAATCCACCCCAGTAGAATCCACCCCAGTAGAATCCACCCAAACTGATACTCAGCCGCCTCAAATAAACAATTCCCTGACTACACCTGAGCTAGCTGTTGATTCTCCCTCCACCAATACTATTGCTAATGACCTGAAAGCAACAGATGCTAGCTCAGATACTAGCTCAGATGCTAGCTCAGATGCTAGATCAGAGTTTTCTAACCCTCAGGAGTACCAGAGTCAGATAACACCACCAGAAGAACAACCCATAACCATTGCTGCGCCAGAGTTACCTGTTGACCAAGCCCAAGCAGCAATGGGGGTTAGCCAACAGGAATCTAGTCCTAGCCAAGAGACGGTTTTGGAAGAGGTAGAAGAGGTTTACTCAGAGGCACCTGTTAATCCTGAAACCAATCAACAACCAAAAACCAACCAACAACCAATAGAAACTATCTCGGAAGACCTACAACTCCAATCGACCGTTGAGAATTCCATCATGGAGGAATCTCTGGAGACTTTGGAGCAACTACTACAACAGGTGCTTCAGCCAGTATTGGATGAGTTGGAAGATACGGAATCTGAAGATAACCAACAGCTAAGAAAAACCTCTGATTCAGATTGGGTTTCAGATACAGAGGTTAATAAGTACGGTTTAACCCTAAAACTAGATAAGGAAATTTTCCTGGCAAGGCGAGGAGAGTCGTTGACTATCAAAGGGGAATTGATAGTATATAATGATAATTATAATAATGGTGATGGGATAACGGTTAGTGTTTTAGATAGTGTTTTAGAAAACTTATTTCCTGCTACCCTACGCTATCAATTGCGGTTTCCTCAAACAGGAAAACGTTTGTTAGATATTGAGTACTCCCTATCTCAACAGGAGTTATCTTTGGGATTTAGCCATAGTCTAGATATTCCAACGGATTGCCAAAGTGGTCTAATTTTAGGAAAAATAACCCTTTATAACTCAAAGTCAACTGCTTTAGCTACTCAACAATTTACTGTCACAGCTAATGTAGAGGATTTATTAGAAGTAATTGTGCCAGGGAATCAGGGGATGCCCATGGAAACCATGGTCGTACTGGCTAATCGGATCGCTCAATCTGCCAAACCTGATCAACCTGATCAAGACCTTCTATTATTAGATGAAGACCCCTTAGAGCAGACTACGCTGGATCTGGTTGAGTTACCCCAAAACCATCCATCTCTGTTCTTGCAACCTATTTCTAAACGGTCTTTACCACCAAAACTTTACCACCATCAGCCGAGTGACATAACTGTTAAATCTATCAAATTGCCGAATTTTCCTACAATGCAGTCGGTTGCTGAACCTGAGGCACAGCACGAAGACGTCCAACATGACTCTAAAGCATCTGAGTCAGTTTCCCTAGATGATCAAGAATCCTCCACTACAGCCAATCCAGAACTAGATAATCGACAGCAAGATACTGGGTCAGAGTTACAGCCTCAAGAAACAGTGCTTCAAGACACAGTAGTTCAAGAAAGAGTACTTCAAGACACAGTACTTCAAAACACAGTAGAACAGTCGGAAGATAGTGCTGAAGATACTAATGAAGATAGTAATTTACAGATAAAGTCTGAAGTCTTATCTAATTATAATGATGCTTCTGAAGTGCTGATTAATTCCCTAAATAAATCTGATCCAATCCAAAGTATTGAGATTATTGAGAGTGATGAATATCAGACAGATGATCAGTTAGAGGATTCAGAATCGGTTGATACCCAGTTCAATAATTCCAAGGTAAACCAATTATTGAATACTACTCGGTGGGAGACTCCAGATTCTGTACAAGATCCTGAGTCAATCGCTTTAGAAGAAGCTTTCCGAGCCCTAAACATGGAAGAGCGTTTTTGGTCACGCTTGAGTGCTTTAGCTGAAGATGATAAATTGCTGGAATTGCTGAGGTTAGAATTATCCCCACAAAGTAATCCTGCTGGGCAAGATCCCTCAGCAGTGGCAGATAAACAGAGGAATGAAACGGCTAGCAACCAAGGAGAGGTTAGGGAATTTCCAGAAAAGGTCTTGGAGTCAATGACAGAATCTGAGGATTTGCCCATAGTTAGTTCAGAATTAGCAACCCCAGAAACACCCCCTAGAGTTGGTATTACTAGTCACGATTGGACGACTCAGGAAATTGTAGTAGACGATCGAGAAATAGCCCCACAACCGAAAAAAGCTAAAGCAACTAAGCAAGATGACTTGAAGGCTAAACTGGAGAATCTTTCATCCCTAGAGTTGGATGCGACCTTAGCAGCACCGACTTTATCAATACCGACTACTAGGGAGTTAGTTGCTGGAGAAAAGATAATGGTTACCATAAAACTTCCTCCTAGTCAATCTCGTTTATGTATTAAATTGTGGGTTAAAGACGTCCAAACTCGCTCTCTGCTTCAGGAAACCCGTTCTATTATAGATTTACTCCCCAATGCAGCTGGGGAGCTGGAGGCAATGACTCAATTAGTTATACCCCAAGGCACGACTCAAATCAGAATAGAAGCGATCGCAATTAATTTGGAAAATCACCAGGAGAGTCACAAGGCGGAGTTGGAGTGTGTAGTTGTTCCTACTGACTTATCTAGTACGCTTGAAGGATGAAGTGTTTTATAGCAATTATCATAGCTATGAGGTAAACAATTTCTGGATTTTAGGGAGCAGGGAATCGGGAATCGGGAATCGGAACCCACCCCTAACCCCTCCCAGGAGGGGAACGGGAATCGGGAATCGGGAATCGGGAAAAAATCCTGTGTACCTCATAGGTATGAAAAACGCTATACTGAGGCAATGCCGTTTTGTTCCATATAATTCAGTAACCAGTTTGCGGCTGTAGCTCTGCGAGTTTGTCGAGGACCAAATTCCCCGATTTTATAACCTTTGAAACCTAATTTTTCTTTCAATAACTGTTTATTTTCTTTGGGGATTGAACGGGTTAGTTTTACGGTAGCAGGGCGGCTTTCTATGAAATTGGGTGGCTCGGGATAGTCTTCTTGCCATTCAGGATTAACCTCAGTTATATCCCACTGTTGCGTAGTTGAGTTATAACGATAACCTAGATAGTACCAGAGTAGTTTATTAACGGTATCGTCATCAATTTTTTCGTTTAAAATTGCCCAAATTGTATTAGTATTGAGTGGCGGTAGTTCAAACATAGTTGAAATTATAAATTAGGACTTATCAAGGATTAAGTAGATTCTAGATAAAGTTAGACTATCTAGAGTTATTCACTTCTGTGCTGGTACCTCTGGCGGAATAATGGTAATGGTTAGGGATTGAAGCTGTATGGCTATGAAAATTATAAAGCAGCCGCTGCGCTGGCAGGTGGGATTGGTTTTCTTGGCTGGTGTGTTGGCGATTTCCACATCAGCTATTTTTGCGCGATTAGCGATCGCATCCGCTGGGGTGAGTGGGGTAGGGTTTAGCCTGTTCGTGGCTGGGTCTCGCCTTACTATTGCGTCTATGCTACTGTTACCAGCTTGGCGCAATCTCAGGCAAGCTCAGCTAGGTCCAGGTGCATTAGTCTATGGCAGTGGGGCTGGTGTTTGTTTAGCGCTACACTTTGTGACTTGGATTACTTCCTTGTCTTTTACTTCCATTGCGGCATCTACTACCTTAGTTACCACAACTCCGATTTGGGTTGCTCTAGTTTCTTGGCTGTGGTTCAAGGAAAAACTAACTAGGCTGACGGTTTTGGGAATTGGTGTGGCCTTTGTAGGTGCTGTGCTGATTAGTTTGGGGGATGGGGGTGCTCTCAGTGGTGGGAGTAATCCTCTGTTGGGGAATTCTCTAGCATTGATGGCAGCAGTGATAGCAAGTTTGTACGTACTTTGGGGACGTGAAGCACAGCAGCGGGGTTTGAGTATCGGTAGCTATAGTGCTGTCGCCTACAGTATGGGGGCGTTGGTATTGTTACTGTTATCCTTACTCTGGGGTGTCAGTTATCTCAATTATCCGGTAGGAGTTTACCTCTACATCTTGTTATTGGCACTTTTCCCCCAAATGGTGGGACATACCAGTTTTAACTGGTTGGTACGCTGGATTAATCCTACCCTGGTGACCCTGGCTATTTTGTTTGAACCCGTTGGTGCTTGTTTTTTGGGCTATCTGATTTTTCAGGAAGTGCCAGGGGTATTGGTGCTCGTAGGTGCCGTGGTATTGTTAGTTGGGGTGGCAGTAGCGGTTTATGGATCTAATTTGAAAAGAGGTTGAAAGTCAGCTGAGGACTTATTTGCAGCAAGTGCTCTTAAACTCGAACAAGTCGTTTATACTGATAAAAGTTTAACAGTGATGGAGTTTAGCCTTCAATAAAGATGTTTTTGACCTCAACTATCAGGTTTTAAACCTCAACTTTAAGCTAGAAAACCTAGTAGTACTAAAAAAGTATTTAATTGACTACATTATGCCAGAAGTAGGAGAAGCGAAAAAGAAATGAAAAAAATGATCAAAGCTTGTTTTGTAACGTTAGTAACCTGTATGCTAGTGCTAACGTTCAATATGAATGCCCTGGCGAGTAGTGAAACTGAGATAGAAATATGTGACTTAACTCTACATTCATTTTGTGACCGTGATCTGTTGCCGACGCAATATGTGGAACTTATTGCTCCCCCTAACCATATCTCATTTCTTCTTTTGAAAAATGATGCTCCAGGAGATAGAAACGGCAAAATAGAAAATGATGATGATTATGTGAATTACAGGGCTAGCGAAAAAACCACTTACTTAGCCACGTTTTCGAATAGTGAAGACATAACAAAAAGGCTGAAAATCTCCAACACTGACGCTATAATAGAGTCTCCGCAGCATTGGACATTTTATCATAGACCCGCACAAGTGGTCAAATTGGTTAACGTATTTGCTGCCAATAAAAATTAATAAATTCGGGAGCATCCCATTTTGAAAAATATATCTTTTGATATGGGCATTAACATCGGGTTCATACAGCTTAATGTGGTATATTTATTCCAAATTGGGATGCTCCCAGAAAGCCTGCAATGATTCAGTACCCTTTAAGCGTAAAGGGTTTCCGGCTATTTCGTCACCTCTTCAGAGGTCTGACATAATCTGGCAAAGTGGTATTTTTAAATTGTACGTAGTAATGTAAAAAATAAGTAGTCATAACAAGTAATTTAGATATGAGTAGCTAGAAAGGGGGATTGAGTTAAAAGCCAATTATTTTTCCTTTTCCCTTTCCCCAATGAATAGTAAACTACTTCAACAAGTCCGGGTTTTAGACCCAGTTTCTGGAATTGACCAACTCGCTGATGTGCTGATTACTGATGGTGTAATCACGGCAGTGGAAACTCACATCAAGGAAATCTCTAGCGATACAGTGGTGCAAGATTGTCAGGGACACATTTTAGGACCAGGACTAGTAGACCTCTACAGCCATTCTGGTGCACCAGGACATGAGCAGCGGGAAACCTGGTCTTCACTACTGGCAGCAGCAGCAAATGGAGGCTTTACTCGCTTAGCCATTTTGCCTGACACTAACCCCCGCCTAGACAATGCTGCTGTTTTGGCACAACGGCAAGAACTCCAAAACTCTCCCCATCTGACCCTCCCACCTTCTTCACCTCAACTCTATTACTGGGGTGCCTTTACCATCGGGTTAGAAGGACAGCAAATGACTGAATTAGCGGAACTAGCTCTAGGGGGAGTAGTGGGCTTTACCGATGAACGTCCTTTATGTAATTTAGGGCTAGTTCGACGGTTGTTGGAATACCTACAACCCTTGGGTAAACCAGTGGCACTTTGGGCTTGTGACCCTAAGTTGGCAAATGGGGGAGTGATGCGAGAAGGTATCCAATCAATTGGTTTGGGTTTGCCAGGGAATCCTGCGATCGCAGAATCATCCGCTATCGCTGCCTTATTAGAAGTTGTAGCAACTACTGGCACGCCAGTCCATCTCATGCGTATCTCCACCAGTCGCGCTGTCCAATTGATTGAATCAGCCAAAGCAGCGGGTTTGCCAGTAACAGCCAGTACCACTTGGATGCATCTATTGCTCAATACTGAAGACTTATGCAGTTACAACTCCAATTTGCGCTTGGAACCCCCGTTGGGAAACCCAGTTGACCAAGCCGCACTGATCCGAGGTGTTCGGGAGGCGATTATTGATGCGATCGCAATTGACCACGCTCCCTACACTTATGAAGAAAAAACTGTTGCCTTTGCTGAAGCACCACCAGGAGTGATTGGTTTAGAGCTAGCCCTACCCCTGCTCTGGCATACTCTAGTCGAGACAGGGGATTGGTCAGCCTTAGAACTTTGGAAAAGTCTTAGCACAAATCCTGCTATTTGTCTACAGCAAGACCCCCCTAGCACTGCTACTGGTCAATCCGCTGAATTAGTCTTATTTAATCCTAAATCCCCTTGGACTGTTCACCAAAAAAACCTCAAATCCCTTTCTAGTAATACCCCCTGGCTAGGGCAAGAATTAATTGGTCGTGTCGTGCAAACTTGGTGTCCAGCAAGTCGAAAATATCAATAGTGAAGTACTGATACTTTATAATTCAGTTGACTGATTCAACCGTTCAGGATAACTCGGATTTGGTTTCAATTTCCCCATTCGATTTAACGGCCAAAACCGCACTACCGCACGACCGATAATTTTGTCACGAGGGACAAAGCCCCAGTGGTGAGAGTCGTAACTATTGTTACGGTTATCTCCCAGCACTAGGTATTCGTCTGGTGGTACTGTTTCTGGTCCAAAATCGTACTGTGGTGCTTCTACGATATACTTTTCCTCTATTTCTTGATCATTGATATAAACTCGCCCATTTTTAACCTCAACCTTGTCACCGGGTAACCCAATTATGCGCTTGATAAAAGCATCTTTAAAATTTTGCTCTTTCAGTTTGTCAGTGGGAGCAAATACCACAATTTCTCCTCGTTGTGGGTCTTGGAAAAAGCGATAACTTATCTTATCAATAATCAGGCGGTCGTAAAGCTGTAATGTCGGTAGCATTGATCCCGATGGAATGTATCGCGCTTCAGCCACAAACGTGCGAATCCCAAAGGCAAGAACAGCACTCAAGCTAATCGTTTTGATTCCTTCTACCCAAGCATTGTCTTTAGAAGGCTGTGTAGGTTTTTTTTCTGGTCTTTTATCTGGTACACGACTCATATCCATTCAACTACTACCGATACACAAGTTTGAGGAAATTTAAACAAATAGCTGATTGGGAAATTATCAGCAAATTTAACAGCAAATTTAACAGCAAATTTAAACGTCTGGGGTTTTCTAGCTAGATCTTAAAAATTTAAAGTTAGTAGGGGAGCCTAAATCAAGATTATGTAAAGTTTTGTGAATAAAGTCAATTTGGCAGGACAACCCTGTTTGTTTGTGCCATGGTGGTAGGTTAGCTGCGGTTGTCTGTATTTAGCTATATATCAGGTTGTATCTACTGTATCTACCTAGACACCGAGCAGGGAAACTGTCAAATTATAACATCCTCCTATGTTGTCTGACTTTTGCTTGTTTATCCGCCATGCTCGTATTCTATTGCCCTCTGGTGAATTTTTACTGGGGGATATCCACACCTGCGGTCGAAGGATTGTTCAGGTTGCCCCAGACATCCCAGTGCCAACGGACGTTACGGCATATAAAGAAATAGACGCTCAAGGCTTAACTTTGTTGCCAGGGGTAATTGATCCCCAAGTCCATTTTCGGGAACCAGGTCTAGAACATAAAGAAGACTTATTTACTGCCAGTTGTGCCTGTGCCAAGGGTGGAGTGACGTCCTTTTTAGAGATGCCGAATACTCGTCCTCCGACGACGACCCAAGCCCCACTGGATGACAAGCTCAAGCGAGCGGCAGATAAGTGCTTAGTTAATTATGGCTTTTTTATCGGCGCAACACCAGCAAATCAGCCAGATTTGCACAATGCCCAGCCGACTTGTGGGATTAAGATATTCATGGGTTCAGCTCATGGTGCACTATTGGTAGATCATGAAGCAGTGATAGAACCAATTTTTGCTGAAGGTTTTAGCGAAGGTTCTCGGAAGTACAATCGCTTAATTGCAGTACACGCTGAAGACCAAGCCAGAATTAATCAGCGGCGTAAGGAATTTGCTGGAATTACTGACCCTGCTGTTCACTCTCAGATTCAGGACAATCAAGCTGCCCTTAATGCCACCAAGTTAGCTCTGAAGTTGTCTAAAAAATATCAGCGGCGCTTGCATATCTTGCACCTATCCACGGCAGAAGAAGCTGAATTGCTTAGGGAAGACAAACCTAGCTGGGTGACGGCGGAAGTGACTCCCCAGCACCTCTTACTAAATACCGATGCTTATGCAGAGATTGGTACCCTGGCACAGATGAATCCGCCTTTGCGCTCCTGCCACGACAATGAAGTTCTTTGGCAAGCTCTACTCGATGGCATTATCGATTTTATCGCTACAGACCATGCTCCTCACACCTTGGAGGAAAAAGCCAAAGGGTACCCCCACACTCCTTCGGGAATGCCTGGAGTAGAAACATCTCTGCCACTGATGCTGACTCAAGCCATAGAGGGACGGTGTAGTGTGGCTCAAGTATCTGACTGGATGTCTACAGCAGTTGCTAAGGCTTATGGAATTCCCAACAAAGGTGCGATCGCTCCTGGCTATGATGCGGATTTGGTACTGGTAGATTTGGAAAATTACCACCCAGTGTTACGGGAAGAACTTTTAACCAAATGCGGCTGGAGTCCCTTTGAAGGTTGGAACTTAACCGGATGGCCAGTGATGACTATTGTTGGTGGTCAAGTAGTCTACGACAGAGGAAAATTGAACACAGACGTACGAGGTGAAGCTTTAACCTTTACCAGTTAAACACTATCGGATTTAATCGGAAGTGGGAAAAAATTAAAGTTGACCCAAATTTTTGGTCAACCTCAATCCCACTAACCTTCACCCTACTCTACACTAGACGCCAAGGGCGAACAACCAGATAACCTATCCAACAGCCAAGTTAAATCAAACTTACCGTTACAAGTGAATTGAGCCTGACGTCCACCTTCCTGGGAATAGGTTAGTCTTAGATGTAGATAACTGGGTGGCAAATACTGTAGACGTTCAGCCCACTCGATGGCCACAATTCCCGGAGCAACCTCAATTCCCTCCCAGTAGTGTTCTGGGTTTAATGACTCTACTTCTGAGGTGGATAAGCGGTACAAATCGAGGTGATACAGGGGGATACGTCCCTCTGTATACTCATTGATCAGAGTAAAGGTGGGACTGACAATGGCATCAGTTATGCCTAGTCCCTCACCAATACCCTGAACTAGGGTGGTTTTGCCAGCCCCTAAGTCTCCCTCCAGCAAAATGATGCTACTAGCTGGCAGAGATTTCCCCAATTCCACACCTAGCGTACGGGTTGCTTTAGCATCAGCTAGAAAAATTTTGGTCATTAGTTATTAGCAATAGAGTACCTCGAATTCTGGTTATTCTGAGTTAACATCTCAGCTTTTATTTTCCCTTAAAAATTTTCCTCGAACTCACCTTATCTAAGCATGTGCTCGACTATACCACCGTAATAAAACCCGTGCCAGCCTTTCAGAATTGTGCCGTACTAAATGAGTTTCCTCATCTTCATACATTACATTGGTCACTACAATCCGACGCCCTAATTTAGAAGTTTCTTCTCGATCTAGAAATACTGGATGAGACTTAACTTGAGCATACTTAATCAGTGACCCAGCTGAGGGGTATTTTCGATTCACAAGTACCGCGTTAAATAGCCTTTTACCACAGGCTTTATCAATGGCTTTTATATGGTCAGAGACACTATATCCATCGGTTTCCCCTGGCTGGGTCATGATATTACAAACGTAGATGCGGGGTATCAAGCGAGCTGCGATCGCATCGGTAATTTCTGGCACCAAAAGATTGGGAATAATGCTGGTATAGAGGCTACCGGGTCCTATTATAATATAATCAGCTTCCTCAATTGCCTTGAGTGCTGCTGGTAAAGCAGGTGGATTTTCGGGAGTACAACCAATTTTTTTGATCACTCCCCGAGCATCAGTAATATTAGACTCTCCTTCGATGCGACGTCCATCAGCTAATTCAGCCCAAAGGCTGACATCAGTTAGGGTAGCTGGCAACACTCTTCCTCTCACTGCTAATACCTGAGAACTAGCAGCAACAGCTTGTTCTAGATCGCCAGTAATATCACTCATGGCGGTCAGGAAGAGGTTTCCAAAACTGTGACCGACTAAACCACTACCAGCTCGAAAACGGTATTCAAACAGTTCGGTTAACAACTTTTCTTGGTCTGCCAGTGCCGTTAAACAGTGACGAATATCCCCCGGTGGTAGCACTCCAATTTCCCGTCGCAGCCGTCCGCTGGAACCGCCATCATCAGCTACCGTAACAATAGCAGTGATATTAGCACTATAAACCTTTAGTCCTCTAAGTAAGCTAGAAAGACCAGTGCCACCGCCAACGACTACAATTTTCGGTCCCCGGTTTAACCGACGATGATCCATCAGCACATCAATCAGTTTTCGATCGTGGTCGGGTTTTAAAACTTCCGTAATTGAACCTACCGTCCGGGTTTGCCCCCAGAAGATGAAAAGTAGACCCAAGATCAGCGCAATTGGACCAGACACATGGTTAGGAATAATGGTGGTAATTTTCTCTAAAACTTGGGCTGTGAATTTAATGATGTAAAAAACTGGAGTCAGCTTTACCCAAATCGCTAATCCCAAACTTGTTAGCACTACACCACCAGCACTTAAAAGTATCCAACGCTTCACTAGTAATCCAGGGGCTAACCACTTAAACCAACGGTTGACCCGCTGAGGAATTCGACCTCTCGATTCATTTTGTAGGGTACGTAGAGCTCTTTTGAAAAGACTGATTGAGGACATAACTACACTGAGTATGGTAACTACAAAAGCCGGATAGACATGGCTGGTCGAACTCCAGCACTTGACAAGGAGGCGATGCATGTAGTGAGGAACGGGTAAGGCTCCGGAAGTGCCTGTCAGATTGGTACTTTCTTCGCCTAATCAAACATTCGTGTGAAAAGCGCGTGATTCACACAGCCGCTCACCCTTCAGGTATAGCGGTTTTCATTGATATTACTGATCAAGGTGCGCGCCTCCTAGGGCGCGAGGGATTGCTCGCGCCCTTGGGTCGCACCTCAATGGTGAATTCACCATGAAGCTGGTACTGATCACGACAGTTTCAGATAATTAGGCTAAGGTGTGATTAATACAATATCCGGTACCTAGACGTTATGATCAGAATTTACCCGTCGATATGCGGAAAGTGGTGAGGTCGGTTGAGTTCCCATTTAGGGTATGAGAGTAGTCGCGTAACCCCAAAAAATACGGGGTGAAAGAGAATAATCCCAATTAGTCAGCTACACCAGACTTTTGTGATTCCTGTGACAAGTGTAGCTGCTTACAGCTCATGACTTAATGGGGAACGCTTGCCTAGGTAATAGGGATGATAGCACTAGGGATTAGGGATGATAGCACTAGGGATTAGGGATGATAGCACTAACACCATTAACCTAATCTAGTTATTAGACTGGACAGGGATTGACTGCAGTGAGGCAGATGGAAAAGCGAATTTTGGGAATTGACCCAGGACTAGCTACTTTAGGTTTTGGGGCAATTAGTTGCCAAACAACCCAAATTAGTAAGTCAGGAAACACAAAAAGCTCCTTAGGAGTGGCAAAGCGTTCTAGCCAGTCACCAATACAGGCAACCCCTGAACCATTGCAGTTGCTAGATTTTGGCATCATCCAAACCCCTGCCAAAACTGATTACGGCTCACGACTGTGTACGATTTACGAGGATTTACACACCCTGCTGGAACACTGCCAACCGGATCTGGTGGCGATTGAAAAACTTTTTTTCTACCGTATGAGTACTACGATCTCCGTAGCTCAGGCACGGGGTGTTGTGGTGTTAGTAACAGCACAACATGAAGTTCCAATGGTAGAGTTTACACCGGGTCAGATTAAACAGGCTTTGACAGGATATGGTAATGCGGATAAATATGAGGTTCAGCAGGCTGTTATGCGGGAGTTAAACTTAGACACCATCCCCAAACCAGATGATTTAGCAGATGCCTTGGCAGTCGCATTGACCGCCTGGTTTCATATGTCTTGAACACTTTACTAGATCTGTGAACTAGATCTGTGAACTATATATTATATTTGTGAACTAGATCTGTGAACTATATATTATATTTGTGAACTAGATCTGTGAACTATATATTATATTTGTGAACTAGATCTGTGAACTATATATTATATTTGTGAACTAGATCTGTGAACTATATATTATATTTGTGAACTAGATCTGTGAACTAGATCTGTGAACTATATTTGTGAACTAGATCTGTAAACTATATTTGTGAACTATATTTGTAAACTATATATGTAAACTATATTTGTGAACTATACCGATAGCAAAGCAATAAACTTAATCATATTTATATATGTAATATTAAAAACCAGTGTCAGCTTTCGGTGTTGCCAGTTTGACCTGAATTTTCTCTAGGTATTAAGTTAAGTTAACCCATGACAAGCAACGGTGTATTCAACCCTTGAGCAAAAATATCGACGTCTTCGCCAAGAGCTGATTGCCGGTGGGATCACTCTCGGGGGTGTATTTCTGATTGGAACTCTGTGGTATCGGGTGGTTGAAGGCTGGGGCTGGTTGGATTCAGCCTACATGACGGTAATCACGCTTTCGACAGTGGGCTATCAAGAAGTACGGCCGATGGGAGATCGGGCAAGACTATTCAGCATTTCTCTGATTTTTATGGGCATTATTAGTATCGGTTACATTGTTAACCGGTTTACAGAAGCCCTAATTCAAGGCTACTTTCAAGATGGAATTCGCATGAGGCAACAGAAGCGCTTGCTAGATAGTTTGACGAAACACTACATTTTGTGTGGGTTTGGACGGACTGGGCGTCAGATTGCTGTAGAATTTAAGGCTGAGGGAATCCCATTTGTGACAATTGACTCCCGATTGGAACAGGTTCAAGCTGTCCAGGATATGGGTTGTATTTCTGTACACGGAGATGCCACCTTGGATGAAACTCTGCTAAATGTGGGGATTGAACGGGCAATTTGTCTGGTGGCTGCCCTGCCCTCAGATGCCGAAAATCTCTATATTATCTTGTCTGCCAAAACCCTCAATCCCCGAATTCGAGCCATCGCTCGTGCTAGCACCGAAGAAGCTGTTCAAAAGTTGCAGCGAGCTGGTGCAGATGCTGTAGTCTCTCCCTACATTACTGGTGGTAGACGCTTGGCAGCTGCAGCCCTTAGACCCCAAGTCATGGATTTTGTGGATGGGATTCTAACCGGAACTGATCGGTCTTTTTATATGGAAGAGTTTCTGCTAGACCCGGAAACCTGTCCTTGCGTGGGCAAAACCCTCAGGGAAGCCCGACTGCGATCGCAAACTGGTGCTATGGTCCTAGCAATTCGCCGGGATTCCGGTCGTCTGATTGCTGGACCAGACGGTGACACTAAACTCATACCAGGAGACCTACTGATTTGTATGGGGACAGCTGATCAGTTGCGTGAGCTAAACCAGATTCTTGGTCCAATCCGTTCCAATTTGCTACGACTGCCCAAGCCAAAATAGATCTTGGGCTTAGAAGGTCAGTTGATTTTTTGTTGAAGGTTGAAGGTTGAATGTTGAATGTTGGAGGTTGAATGTTGGAGGTTGAAGGTTGAAGGTTGAAGGTTGTTCGCCTTTGGCGTCCGATTTAGGGTAGGTTGACGGTTAACTGTCAAGACATCATATCATGTCTAGTGGTGCCCGGTAGTGTTCTTTGTCGTTGGTTTTTTTTGGGTAATTGTATGGTCAGGGAGTAATTACAATTACCAATTACCTTTTACCCAATTACCTTTTACCCAATTACCTTTTACCCAATTACCCTATCCTTTACAGTATTGATGCTGCCGGGGATGATATCAGTTTTGATCTAATTCAGTTTCAAGGTATTCACCGGCACTTCATCCCAAGACTTAACTGTGCGTAATCGGGCAACCCAACCCGCTGCTTTTTGCTGATCAGTCAAGTTCTTCTCAAACGACTCGTGGCAATCCCTCGCCTGCTCTTCGTTGCAAGTGGCAATACAAGAGTAGAGAAGACCCGATGGATCAATCTGCTCGTTTACCCAAATAGTCATTAGTGATTTTATTAATATAAACCGATATGTAAATTACCCTATGTCATTTTTGCCGTTGACCTGCAACTAGATGTTTAGGGTCGCAGCTGTATATACCTCGTAGTATAGCATTTGAGCAACATTAGTCAGTCGAAGCCGGATCAGTATACTCAGCTAGCTGATTGAGAGCCGTCCCAGTCACTCGACAAATTCTCCAGTCTGGCAATACTGCTGCTCCCATATGTTCATAAAATGCCATCGCAGGTTCATTCCAATCCAGTACACTCCATTCTAAACGCCCATAGCCACGCTCCACTGCTAGCTGAGCCAGGTAACTGAGTATGGCTTTACCGATACCTTGGCGGCGAAATTCCGGTAATACAAATAAATCTTCTAGATAAATTCCCGGCTTAGTTAGAAATGTGGAATAGTTGTGGAAAAACAGTGCAAATCCCACCCCTTGACCACCCTGTTCAACGATAATCGCCTCTACATAGGGTTTAGCGCCGAACAGGTGTTCTTTCAGGTCATCAGCATTGCCAGTGACAGCTTCGGAGAGTTTCTCATACTCTGCTAGTGCCTTAATCAAATTAAACAGAATCGCTACATCAGCTTCTGTGGCTGGTCTTAAGGTAAACTTACCCATAGTGCTGGCAAAGGGACAATAAAAAAGACAATTTGACTATTTATCATATCCCTTCTCTGGTAATGGGTAATGGGTAATGGGTAATGGGTAATGGGCATTGGTGACAAGTTAAGCAGGCATAACAATTTGTCAAGCCCTCTGAGTGTGGGAAAGGAGACAAATCAAGGGGAGGTTTTTTTCTCCTGGTACGAGGGGCTTTGACAACCCCCTTTTCTTGGTTCTCGAGAGCAGTTAAATAGGCCACTGGGTCAGTGGCTTTCCCTTGATGATAGGCAACTCCAAAATGATACAGTCCGCGAAAAACCATTTCTACAGAAATACACTCCATTGGTATTGATAATTCTGTTCGCGTAGCGTGGCCAAAGGCCTTAGCTACCTCATCGGATAGGTCGATTAAGACCACATAAAATAACCAAGTAGCCCACAATTGTAATTGAATACCATTGACAGAACCAGTCCACAAGTAACTCAAACCCAATAAGCGTTATTCGAGTGAGAAAAGTCTCCTCAATTCGCCAGCGACGAGCGTACAAATCAGCTACGAGGTAGGGAGGTAAAACTTCAGGCTCTATCACAGAAGTTAGGTAGCGATACCATGTTGAACCATGTTTTACCACGACTTACGTAAGTTGAGAATTGGATTACCTTGATAACCTGTTCCCAACCTAATTAGTTGGTCATGATGTTGTCCAGAGTGACTCAAAGTGCGTACAGATTTATATTTTCCTTTCCCTTTGAGCCTGGTAATGAAGTCAGATTTACCCAAGATTCAACTCCTCAAAAAAGCGAAAGTTCCAAAACCCTCTATCTAAGATGAGTAGCGTTTTGGCTGGGATCAATTCTAACAAGTTGGGCACAAAGTTACTCTCATGGGTGTAAGGATTAGATTTAAACCAGGTTTCGACTGGAAAGCCTGTTTCTTCTACCACCGTACAGATTCTACCTCCTAATTGACCCAGAGGTACTGTTTCTAAACTTTTTAGCTTACGAAACAATGCCTCTAATGTCGAAGCATCCACTAGACATCTCCAAAAAACCATAACCCAGTCACAGCAAGGAAAACAAGTTTGTCAAGACCTAATTTAAAATTTAGCTTTAAGAACGAATTAATAATGGTTTGAAGACACAAAATCTAATTTTATAGGAAAAATATGGCTCATGATAACGTCAATCAATTGCTCTGAAACATCCGATTTTATTACTTCTAAAATTAGCGACCCAATTCTTAATCGCACTAATCCGCAGTTAAAAAAACTGATTTATATCGAGTTTTACGCAAACTAAATCTTTCTTGAGATATTTTAAAAAATTTTAAAACTCTAATTAAATGTTCAATAAAAATTCGATTAGATGATAAAGCTTTATTTTCGGATTTTTGAGTCTCTGTTAATTCTCCATTATTCGGTTTTTTATAGGGAGTTGTGATTTGAGTTTCTCCAATGTAAGCTTTATCCCCACTAAAAGTTTGTTGATCATTAAATTTACTCAAAGTTTTTCGACAGATTTTAATATCACTCATAGGGCCAGGTTTTCCGATTACTACATCGACAAGATCTAAGGCCGTAGGCCACGCTACGCGATCAGCCTGGTTGACTGACAAAACTATTCAACAGCATATTGGTACGTTTGTACCTTAAACTCTAGTTGATAGTGCCGTTGCTGATGTTGTTTGCGCGAAGCCATCGCAGGATAAGGGTCATGATTGCTGGAAAAACAAACCCGATGAATTAATTTCCAGCCATTCTCGCTCATATGATTTGACCCACTCCAAACCCTACCGAAAATAGCTGTTTCCTCGTGCGCCAGTGAGTGTCAACCCATCGACGTTTACCAGACTCTACCACCTCAACCCCTTGAGCCGTGACGTACAACGTAGCCACAGCTAGAATGAACCACAACCGAGATAAGGCGCTTTACTGAGCGAATTTGAGACTTCTGCACATTCCATCCATTGGACTGGTCATCTAAAAAGTTTTCCTCAATATCAAAGCGAAACCCATATTCGGGCTTTGGTTTGAAGGGTGGTATTTTCATCACTAACAATGGCCCATTATCACCATTTACATTGTTGCAACCAAAAATCAGATCAACTGGACCATACCAATATTCCTTGTGCACTCTGACATTGTGAAAGCACAAGACCTCACCCCGTAGAACATGGAAATCTTTGAGCTGATGCCAACTTTTACCTGCTCGCCAAATCCAAGTGTCCTTTTTCAGACGAATCCGGATTTGCCTTCCCCATTTATTGGTCAAAGCTTTCATTAAATCGGTGTGGACAAACCCTCGATCTGCCAGTAGGATCACCTTAACCTCTTTGGGTAAAAGGTGTATCGATTGTTGGAGCATCTCCCGATAATCTTTGAATGCTACCGTTGCACTCTGATGCTTCATCACTCGCCAGCTCACTGGTAAGGCTCGTCCTCGATGCACCACTACCAATCTAACCAGACAGTACTCATCCCAAAACATCGAGGTGTCTAAACTCAAGTAAATACACCCATCAAGTCCTACCGCCAAGGCTGCTTTAATCAAAGGTTTGTACCATCGTTCGCGTAGCGTGGCCTATTGGCCATGGACATTGATTCGGGCATTATGCAGCCAACGGTGCATTCGGCGTTGTTTGCTTTGAGCATATTGGCCACGACACGGGATGTAGGGAATCCATCGGGGCTTGCTTCACTTCCCCTGTCTGAATCAGGGCTGCCACCATCCATAAACAGGTGGTTAGGTGGCTCAGGTGTGCCCACTCACAGGGTTGACTTATCCATGTCTTCAAGGCATTGTAGAGTCGGGAGTTTTTTTTCATCGCATTCCTAGGATTTGAGTGGTATCTGTCCTGAGGATGCGGGGAAACACTCCCTTTAGTCAAGTCTTGCTCTTACAAGTCTGGTAAGTATTTGAGCCATTTTCAACCTAACTTTTGTCAGTCAATCAGCGCGATCAGCTTTTGGTAAAACAATAAATTGATTTTTAAAAGTATGTATTTTTTGCTTTTATGAATAATATTTTTTTTGCTATTGATAATCATAATGTCTTTCAATAGACTGCTCAGTACTGTCTAAAATCAATTCATCATTATCTAATTGTTCAATAATTTTTTATTCTTTTTGAAACTTTTTTACTTGTGATAATCAACTGGTAGGTAAGTCGTTTTCACAATTTTTTTGCCAATAAGTAAAAATATTATGAGCCGTTGATTCACTGATTTTAAAAATAAGTCCTAAAAGTTGAAAGCTCAAATGATACCTTAAATAAATTAACATTAAAACGATTTGCTCTGACTCTAATAGTTTAGGATGATTTCCTCCTCCTGCTTGATTGATTCTAATTTTAGTTTTCTCAATTTCTTCTTGCTTTCTTTTATTGAGAAGCTTACCTAGTTCAATTAATTGCTATAATTGTTGATAATCAATACCTAATAGTCTTTTGGTTTGTTTAGGGTTTTTCTGGATATAGTTCCAAGTATATTTTTCCATTTATTTTTTTGGATCGAACAATATTTACTTATTATAGTCTATTTTTTGGAATTTGATTATATTATGGAAATGTCTACTATCCACAAACGTTCAAAATACTTTCTCGCTCTTTTAACGCTTACCGGACTTTCTCTGTTTCTTTGCTGCCAACGTTGGTTTAACAAAACTAGTAAGTCTTTTAGTACTCTTTGAAACAATGATGCTGGAAAGGTTAAGAATCTTTGAGATAGGGCTTGTTGAGACACTTTCACTGCCTTCGCCCACAGCAAGTTTTCCCTTGCTAGCATTCGATTGAGCTCTGTTACTGATGGTACTTGCCGACCCAGTAAACTCAATACCACTGCCAGCATCTATGGGTTACTCAATATCCTGCAAATCATGTCTAATGAGCGGTAGTAGGCTAGTTGATTGTACACGCAAGGTTTGACTAAATCTTCTAGTTGTTGAGCTATGACAATGTTCATCTATATTGGGCTGGTTTCGCGGTCTGGTGTGGTCTCTAATACTTTTTTGGCGGGGGAGCCATTCTCTTTTTACCTTTGTAACCACCGATACTTCAGTTAGTCTACGGTTCGCGAGCCGCATATGCTGGTGCTCGAAGCGTACGCACAGTTTGGGGTTAGCGTACGCACAGTTTGGGGTTAGCGTACGCACAGTTTGGGGTTAGCGTACGCACAGTTTGGGGTTAGCGTACGCACAGTTTGGGGTTAGCGTACGCACTGAATAGTTTACCTAGTACAGGATACAGCAATTTCTGGAAAGTACTTGACAAATTGCTCTTTTGCTTAACTTGTCACCAATGCCCATTCCCCATTCCCCATTCCCCATTCCCCATTCCCCATTCCCCATTCCCTAGATAAGCGTACTAATGTTGCTGCATAAGTGACATGCTCCCGTCCGTCATCGCTTTGGACTCTCCAGAATCATCTGGGTTGGAGATAGAGGCATGATACTAAATCCGGTTGTCATACCCCATTAAAAAAATGCTTAAATAGAAGCTAGCCAATGATAGAAAGTTAAATTTCTAATTTCTTCTTTCATCTCACTCAAAACCTGACAACGTTTTACTAACAATT
>NZ_JAAHHW010000115.1 GCF_010692325.1 Moorena sp. SIO3I8
CCAATTAGGTGGCGGAACGCTTCAACAGGATTCAGGAGCCTGGGAGTAGCAAACCCCACGGATAAATCCGGGGGCTTGTGAATCATTACCTGACCAGCCTAAGTCCCGTCAGGGACTACGTTATCAGCAAGAGTTAAAGTTCCTACCTTGAAATGCGACGCTAGTTTCAAGCTCTAGAACCGGATTGTTAAACATCTTTATCAGGTTAAGGAAGTGCAATCTGGGAAGTACCGACTGATAACATTGGCGCAGCGAACTTTACCCTAGCAATAGGAGAATACTCACATTATGCGAGTTTTTGTACTTGATAAAAACAAAAAACCTTTAGATCCATGCAAGCCTGCTAGAGCTAGAATCTTGCTCAAACAAGGAAGGGCTAAGGTCTTTAGGAGATACCCGTTCACAATCATCATGCGCGATTTGGAGGAATTGGAATGTGTGACACATAATCATCAGATCAAACTTGACCCTGGTTCTCAAACGACAGGTTTAGCAATTGTTCAAGAAAAGGTAGTTGTTTGGGGTGCCGAACTAACCCACAGAGGTCTTCAAATTCGAGATGGTTTAACCTCACGTAGACAGTTGAGACGTTCTCGTAGAAACCGCAAAACTCGTTATCGACAGCCACGGTTTCTTAACCGTAAACGTCCTGATGGCTGGTTAGCTCCCAGTCTAATGTCGAGAGTCTATAATATTATCACATGGGTAAAAAAACTTACTCGATTTTGTCCGATAACTGGCATTTCTCAGGAATTAGTTAGGTTCGATACTCAGAAGATGGAAAACCCTGAGATTTCTGGCACAGAGTATCAGCAGGGCACACTCTACGGATATGAAGTTAGAGAATATCTACTTTCCAAATGGAATCGTAAATGTGCTTACTGTGGTGTGACTGATACTCCACTAGAGGTCGAACACATCAAACCTAAATCAAAGGGCGGTTCTGACCGAGTAAGTAACCTAGCAATTGCTTGTAGGAAGTGCAATCAAACCAAAGGTAATCAGGAAATCGAACAGTTTTTATCTGGTAAACCTGATGTTATAAAGCGTATTCTTTCTCAAGCCAAACGACCTTTAGTCGATGGGGCAGCCGTCAACTCAACTAGATGGAAGTTGTATAACGAATTAAAAGCCTTGGGTTTGCCGATTGAAACAGGGTCAGGTGGATTAACTAAGTACAATCGATGTCGGCAGAACCTTCCAAAAACACACTGGTTAGATGCCGCCAATGTTGGAAAAGTCGATACTTTGTACATCGAAGTTTATCAGCCATTGTTGATTTCAGCTAAAGGACATGGTACTCGTCAGATGTGCAGAACGAACAAGTTTGGCTTTCCCACTCGTTATGTACCAAGGTTGAAGTTTGTCAAAGGGTTTCAGACTGGAGATATTGCCAAAGCCGTTGTAACCAAAGGTAAGAAAGTGGGAACATACACAGGTAGAATAGCTACTCGAAAAACCGGTTCATTCAATATCTCCACTAAACACGGACTGGTACAAGGAATCAGTCACCAATATTGCAGCATTGTACATAGGAAAGACGGATATGCTTATAGCTTCTAGTTCAAAAGAAGTACTGTCTAGCTGCTGTTTGTGTAAGGGGAGAAACTCCTCCCCACGCATAAATGACAGGGGTATCCGTTTCTCCCCTTACCAACCCCCATTTTTGATGATTAGTTATATATATAGTGATATATAGCGTTTATCATAGTAATGAGGTACACAAGATTTTTTCCCTGTTGCCTGTTGCCTGTTGCCTATTCCCTAAAATCCAAAATCTACCTCACCTATTTTAGAAATGCTATATATCTTTAATATATATAGCACAGTAGCTGGTCTACCTATGCTTAGTCAACTACTGAGTCAACAGGTCACAGAATCCCACGCACTGTGTCAAGTCTCCGGGAGCAAGCCCTGGGAAAAAATCTAACATCCAAAATCCAACATCCAACATTCAAAATCGAATGACGCCCCTCTATTGTAGTAAAGGACATGAGAATCCCAATGGCAATAAGTTTTGCCGGGTTTGTGGCGAGATGCTGCCGTCCCTAGCCAAAACCTTTGACACTGGGAAGATTCTGGGTGGTCGCTACCGCATCCTCCGGGAGTTGGGACACGGAGGCTTTGGACGCACCTATTTAGCTCAAGACCTTAACCGCTTTAATGAACTGTGTGTGCTAAAAGAATTTGCCCCCCAAGTTCAAGGTAACCACGCCTTACAAAAAGCAGAAGAATTATTTGAGCGGGAAGCGGGAGTTCTTTATCGATTGCAACACCCTCAAATCCCTCAATTTCGTGAGTTGTTTCAGGTACAACAACAGGACAAAGGCACCCTATTGTTGGTTCAGGACTATGTGGAGGGGCAAACCTACCGCGCTCTACTGGAGGCTCGCCGACCTCAGGGACTCCGGTTTAGTGAAGCAGAAGTGACTCAACTGCTGATCCAAATCCTGCCAGTGTTGGAATATATCCATTTTATGAGGGTGATTCATCGGGATATCTCTCCCGATAATCTGATTTTGCGCAGTACCGATGGTTTACCAGTGCTGATTGACTTTGGCGGTGTCAAGGAGGTAGCAGCGAATGTGGCATCGAAGTTCCTAGGGTCAAAGGTGGCTGGTCAAAATAAGCCGATCATAACTCGGTTGGGTAAAGTTGGCTATGCTCCCCCAGAGCAGATGCAAGGAGGAAGTGTTTTTCCCCACAGTGACCTCTATGCTCTAGGGGCAACTATATTAGTATTAGTGACTGGTCAGGAACCCCAGCAGATAATTGACCCCAATACCCTGACCTGGAACTGGCGGCGAGAGATCAGCCTTAGCTCAACCCTAGGTCGTATCCTCGATAAAATGCTTCAACCTAGACCAGGGGAACGGTACCAAAATGCCAAAGAAGTGCTGCGAGACCTCACCACTCACCTTCAATTTGCCAGTGACCCGCAATCAGCTCCATCACCCCCTCAGACTAAACCGACCTTAGCAGTTGCCCCTGGTTCCAAGCCAGTAGCGGTTAACCAGCCAGCAACCCCAGCTACCAGAACACCATTAAGCACTTTTACAAACAATACCGTTTTAGACTGGCTGGGCAAGGTGGTTTTGGTATCTGTTTTAGCTGCTGCTGTATTTGGTTTTACCTTCTGGGCAACCAATTGGTGGTTCAAATTCAGAGGATCTCAGCCGGAACCCTCTCCAAAGGAATCACCCATCGATCAACCGGACATAAAGCCACCCTCGTGGTTTCCCAGCAACGAGGCAAAGCGCAAGGAATTGCTAGATCAGCGTCGTGCCAATTTGGAGATTGACGAGAAGTTCTACGTTCAGTTAGTCAATGAGGCCTTTTGGAACAAGTACCCCAATCAAGAAAAACGACAGCTAGGCACTGGATCAAAGGATGCTCCGTTAAGAGAAGAGTGGGATAAGCTGGCATTTGAGCTATTGACCCGGATTGAGTTGCTCAATTTGAGTCGGACGGCACGGGGAAGGTTGGGAAGCTATGGGACAGCAGATCTGACTAGCTGGAAGCAGCAAGTGAATCAGTTGCGTCTTTCTAGCCGTGCAGCTTATGATATTGCAGATTCTAAATTCTTTCATAAGTTTCCCGATCAGCGCGGTGAGAAGTTTATCGATAAGTCTATTGGTCAGGTGTGGCAAGGGATTGTTGGGGATACCATCGAAGCGTTGAAATCGGGCAAAGCCCTACAGCGCATCGAGTTTGCCCCTGGCGCAGTGATTCAGCAAGTCAGTGGTACCCTTGAGCCAGGAGACGGGAAAGCGTTTACGGCTAAACTTTCTGGTGGTCAAGTCATGGAAGTGAGACTGGCTACCGATGTGAATGCCTTGTTTTCAGTTTATGGTCCGAGCCGTAAGACCACCCTATTAGAAGACTCAAACGAACGCTACTGGATCGGGGATCTGCCAGCATCTGGTTTCTATGAGTTTGTGGTAGTTTCTCAAGCCTCTGAACCGATTAATTATCGACTTAACTTGAGGGTTGAAGATTAGTGATTGGTAATTTATAGCAGTTCTCAATTGGGTGAGCTATAGCGGTTTTTAGTCTAATGAGGTACACAGGATTTTTACCATCTTAGCTCTTAGCTCTTACCTCTTCTGACTTCGGAGCAGGGAGTAGCGATAAATCCGTAGTGTCAAACTTGAAGGTGCGGAATGTGGGTTCTATAGCGCTACGCACAAGGCAAGAGGCAAGAGGCATGCATGCAAAGGTGCGCTTTCCGCATCTAATTATTAAATTCGCCACGGGTCGCACCTAAAAGTTCACTAAAACAGCTTTTGCTGCTTGTATCAATGTCAAACACCTTAATGCGTAGTGCTATACCGTTTAGAATTCCCCGGCGGGGGAGAGTTAAATTATTGAGTTAGTGATCGGATCTACTGTAGACAGTAATGGTTCAACTTGGATCGGATCTACTGTAGACAGTAATGGTTCAACTTGGATCGGATCTACTGTAGACAGTAATGGTTCAACGTTAGAACCCAGACTTAGTTCCATCTGTTCACGGTACATACGGGCAAGAGCACCAGTGAAGCCAGCGTTGTAGTCAAGAGCGACTTCATTAATGGCATAGTTAGTTCGAACATCGACATAGGCATTATCGTCTGGTTCAGAGGGACCACCCACCAGTGCACCATAGAGAATGTTGAGGTTGTCCGTCGGTGATTCGATGTCATTGGTGGTGGAACCATGGGCTCCACGATGGTGGGGATTCTTGGGAGAATTGTGGCCAAAACCGACGACATAACTGCGATTGTTGGGATTATCCCCAAGAATGTAGTCAATTTGATCAGCGGCGAAATCGGAGTAACGACCATTACCATCATTAACGGTATCGCTATAAATACCAGCAAGGAAAGCTGTATTGGCAGCATATCGTAGGGAACCCCAGTCATCTAACCAAGCTAGTCCGCCCTCAGTATATTCGATACCTTCACCACTATCGTCACTCCAGTAGTCTAGCCAGCGTTCTACTTCAATACGGTACTTATCCTGGTCAGTTTCTTGAGCAAGGAGGATGCCAGTACCATGGACTTTTTGATCCCAGGATTGAGTCTGAGTCGGATCAATACCTAGATAGTAACTTTCGGCTTTATCCAAGTAGGTCTGGTCACCGGTTGCTTTGTACAGCCAAGTTGCAGACCAGGCTAGTTCGTCTTCGTAGCCACTCCAAGAATTGTAGAAAATAGCAGCATCGGGGATAGAGTCAGAGTAGTTACCCTGATAGGTCTCGGCAAAGTCAAATAGGGCTTTGGCGTTCGTCAGTAGTTGATTAGCGTAGCTGCTGTTTGTGGATTGGAAGGCAATTGAGGCAGCAGCTAAGGCAGCAGCGGATTCACCAGCTAGGTCAGAACCGGGATTTAAAGGATCAATTTTGAACGCTGGTCGCACCATGGTCATGGTTTCCGGCGGTGCCCAGACGCTGTGGTCGATTTCACCGGATCCAACCTGTCCCCAAAACTCTTCGGTTTGACCGTTACTGTCTGTGATGTGGGATTTGAGTATGTAATCTGTACCCCACTTAATGGCATCCAACGCCTCATCCCATTGACCCATTTGCTGGTAGGAATCTTGATATTCGATTGCCCCCCAAGCAAGCATAGTCATGGCAGCAGCCATGGGGAAGCCGAACTTGACGTGGTCCCCAGCATCGTAATAACCGCCAGTGAGGTCAACTCCTACATCAGCACCATCGTTGAGGGCAGAATCCCCGCGCCATGGGATGCGATTGTCCTCAGGAAGTTTACCGGAGCGCTGAGCTTCATAAAATAAGAAGGACTTTTCGACAGCGTCAGCATAGTTGAACTGTGGTGAAACATTGGTGTTGATGATACTGGGTACAGTCTCACCATTTCCATTGGATGAGTCGAGTTGAACAGGAGTAGATTCATTCATTAGTCATTAAAAATTAGTAATATTTGATAACAAAGCTAGTCAAATTACCCCTGTTTAATACTGGGAAAACGAAACCGTTCAAATTACAATTTTTTGTTGTTTATGAAGATAAAAAAAACCAAACAAGTTAAATTACCCCTGTTTAATACAGGGACAATGAACTAGCCTCTAAGTACCCGTCAATAAAGGAGATAATAGGGCATCATCTTTGATTTACAAAAGCACTTTAAGTTTTAGTAATACTACTCTCAATGGTTACACCGAAATAGTTTTGTTTTGTAACGATAGCTAATATTAGTTTACAACTGTCAGGATATTTCTTTTAAAGAAAGCTATAAGTTATTGTTAATTTTGGGTAAAGAATTAAAATCCCTAACACACTGTATCTTGAACTAATCAGTTTTAAATTGGGTGAGGTACAAAATTTTGGGATTTTAGGGAACAGGGAACAGCGGATCACCGGAACAGGGAGTAGTGATGCAGCGCTATACTTTATTAACTCTTGCCTCTTGCCTCTTGCCCTACTCTTAAAGAACAGCGGATCTGGGAACAGCGGATCTGGGAACAGCGGATCTGGGACTTCGGGGCTGGAAGGTAGCGCCGTCTTGAGGAGCCAGTTGCTCATCTAACTTCCCGCGCCCCCCACACTCCCCCTTTTAGGTGTATGATTTTAAGATTTATGCAGAAGATAGAGAAAATGAGGGAGAATTTCAACCCATAGGTAAAGGCATTTGTTGAATGACAGATGCCAGAATACGTAAAAAACCTCGCCCTTTACAACTTAAAGAATATGGTTGTTGAGAGTGGGTCGAAAATTGCAACGGATCGGCGTCGAGGCCATCGTCGTCAGTTTTAACCGATAAACTACTAGCAGATAAACTAGTGTCAGTTAATCCTCCGACGCCAACCAACCAAATAGTCGCCACAGCAATAGCGTTACCATTGTATGCAGGCACGTTTGGGGTCAGTCATTTTGGTGTGATGCAAACCCTATCCACCACGCTTAATGTCGTAGAACTTGCATTCAATCCAGCTACGCATACTATACCAGTAGATTTGAGCCTGTTGTGGACGTCATACCGTTAACAAAAACCCATGGGTCAGCATAACCGTGATCCGGTGCGAGCATTGAGAGTGCCATCGACACAGTTGCTTCTCAAACATCTGACTCGACCACTCCAATGCTGACCAACCGAGCGTGATTAGCCCAGACAGAGGTAATTTCGATGGGGGTTGGTCACCCAAAACCTGGGATGGTTGGTAATATCGAAGAGCATTAATCCGCATGGCTAGGATGCCAGCCATTAGCCACAATCCCTTGATAAAACCATTTAGCATACAACCGATTGTCTGTGGTGACTATCACAAACCCTACATCCGGGATCCCCTGTTTGACCTGATTTAACAGCTGATGCCAGTAAGGTTGCCAACTCCCTGTCTTGATGCAATAGCGAGTGGTTTGAATTTACCGTAAGACAGTTGAGCCTTAATCAATAAGTTTTACCCCTTTTCTGCATAGCCGACCAACCATAAAGGCTCAACTGTCTAAGGTTTGGTCTCCGGGGGAAACCCCCTGTTCCCTTGCTGCATCGCTTTTTCGGTTGCACCCACAATTTTCGCTCGCTACAGGTATTCCACAGCCACGGTAGACCACACTAATTACCAAGACGCTCAATACGCTTACCCAATGTGGATGCATCTGCAGCCAGCACCAGGCTTTTTTGATCGGATGACCACCAACTTAATATCCACAACAATAAGAAGGCTTTGCTTTCACTGACTTCTATTTCCTGTCGCTTTCTGCCATATTTGTGACTTTTTTCCTTGTACCATTGCCTTAACTGCTCTCTGACATTGTTTTGAGATCGATGTTGGATTTCTGCTAAAAACACTGCTACTGTTGATAATCCACAACGAAAGAGTGATGGCAATACCAAAACGACCCATTGCTAATCCCACTGCCTGAGATTTGCTCAGATGAGGCATCTTCCTCATCACAACTGAGAACCATTCTTGATACCCTTTCGGAATCTGTGTGATCATCGATGACAGTCCAATGGTGTACTAAGGTTTTTAGTTCTTTTTTCCTCTTTTGTTAAAATCATACACCTGAAAGGCGCCCCCGCCCCGCGCCCCCGCCCCACACTTCCCACACTTCCCATCTTTTTTACAAATATGAGATGCACCCCCTTAATTGGCGTAATCATCAACAGCATTAAGAGCTGATTCGTAAACTCGCTGTAATCCTTGTAAGATAAGGCTTGCGCTAAAATAGAACATTTGAACTATTTAATAACCAAAAGACAATCATAGCAAGGCTTTCAGACTTCTTAAGATTTACTTTACGAATCAGCTCTCAGCTAGCCGCTGGGGATTTTTTTTGTTTAATTTTGTCTCAACTAATCTATCACTCGTTATCAATGGGTAAGCGTTTCTAATTTCTTCCGGATCGAGACAGAGCAATGAAGGATTAAGAAATAGTAGATGCACCCTGACTCATCCCTCAGCTAGCCGCTGGGGATTTTTTTTTGTTCAATTTTGTCTCAACTAATCTATCAGTTCTAATTTCTTCCGGATCGAGAGAGAGCCATGAAGGATTAAGAAATAGTAGATGCACCCTGACTGATCCCTCAGCTAGCCGCTGGGGATTTTTTTTGTTCAATTTTGTCTCAACTAATCTATCAGTTCTAATTTCTTCCGGATCGAGAGAGAGCCATGAAGGATTAAGAAATAGTAGATGCACCCTGACTGATCCCTCAGCTACCCGCTGGGGATTTTTTTTGTTTAATTTTGTCTCAACCAATCTATCAGTTCTAATTTCTTCCGGATCGAGAGAGAGCCATGAAGGATTAAGAAATAGTAGATGCACCCTGACTGATCCCTCAGCTAGCCGCTGGGGATTTTTTTTGTTTAATTTTGTCTCAAGCAATCTATCAGTTCTATTTGGCTTATCCATTTCTAATTTATTCCGGATCGAGACAGAGCAATGAAGGATTAAGAAATAGTAGATGCACCCTGACTAATCCCTCAGCTACCCGCTGGGGATTTTTTTTGTTTAATCTTGTCTCAACTAATCTATCAGTTCTATTTGGCTTAGGCATTTCTAAATTGTTCCGGATCGAGAGAGAGCAATGAAGGAATAAGAAATAGTAGATGCACCCTGATTCATCCCTCAGCTAGCCGCTGGGGATTTTTTTTGTTTAATTTTGTCTCAACTAATCTATCAGTTCTAATTTCTTCCGGATCGAGAGAGAGCCATGAAGGAATAAGAAATAGTAGATGCACCCTGACTCATCCCTCAGCTACCCGCTGGGGATTTTTTTTGTTCAATTTTGTCTCAACTAATCTATCAGTTCTATTTGGCTTAGGCATTTCTAATTTCTTCCGGATCTAGATAGAGCAATGAAGGATTAAGAAATAGTAGATGCACCCTGACTCATCCCTCAGCTACCCGCTGGGGATTTTTTTTGTTTAATTTTGTCTCAACCAATCTATCAGTTCTATTTGGCTTAGGCATTTCTAAATTGTTCCGGATCTAGAGAGAGCAATCAAGGAATAAGAAATAGTAGATGCACCCTGACTCATCCCTCAGCTACCCGCTGGGGATTTTTTTTGTTCAATTTTGTCTCAACTAATCTATCAGTTCTATTTGGCTTAGGCATTTCTAAATTGTTCCGGATCTAGAGAGAGCCATGAAGGATTAAGAAATAGTAGATGCACCCTGACTCATCCCTCAGCTACCCGCTGGGGATTTTTTTTGTTTAATTTTGTCTCAACCAATCTATCAGTTCTATTTGGCTTAGGCATTTCTAAATTGTTCCGGATCTAGAGAGAGCAATCAAGGAATAAGAAATAGTAGATGCACCCTGACTCCTTCCTCAGCTACTCGCTGGGGATTTTTTTTGTTTAATCTTGTTTCAAACAATCTATTAGTTCTATGTGGGATAGCCATCTTGCCTGTTTCCTTGGCGTAAGCATTTCTAAATTGTTCCGGATCTAGATAGACGAATCAAGGATTAAGAAATAGTAGATGCAACGTGACTAATTCCTCAGCTATCCGCTGAGGTTTTTTTAATAGACCTCTTGCAAAAGTCCAAAAATATCGCTCTTGAGCACTTACTAGGAGCGCCTGCCAGTATAATTATACTCAAAGCATTACTGGACAATACTTTCGGAATTTAAAACCTGTTAGTTTCCGTAAGCATTATAAATTTCCGAAAGAATATTAGATATCCCGATGGGTAAAAGGCTTAGCATTCTCACCAACATAAGTAGCGGCAATGTGACCATTACCTGTAACCTTGTATTTGTAAGTCACCAATCCCTCTAAGCCCACTGGACCACGGGGGGGCATTTGTTGAGTGCTAATTCCTACTTCTGCTCCAAAACCATAGCGGAAACCATCGGCAAAGCGAGTAGAACAGTTGTGGAAAACATTAGCTGCATCAACTTGATTTCCGAAGCTATCTGCTACCTCCTGGTCTTCAGTAACAATTGCATCCGTATGTCTGGAACCATAAGTATTGATATGGTTAATCGCTTCTTCCACAGAATCTACTACTTTGATAGAAAGAATTAAATCATTATATTCTGTAGACCAATCCTCATCGGTTGCTACAGAGATTGGGATAATCTCACGGCTAGCTTCATCCCCTCGCAATTCTACATTACCCTTTTTCAAAGCTTCTGCTGCTAGGGGCAAAAAACGAGGAGCAATTGCTGAATGCACCAGCAGGGTTTCAATCGCATTACAAACAGCTGGATATTGAGTTTTGGCATCAACGGTGATAGTTACCGCTTTCTCCAAGTCAGCTGCTGCATCAATATAGAGGTGGCAAATCCCATCAGCATGACCAAGTACTGGAATACGAGTATTCTCCTGCACAAACCGAACAAAAGCGTTCGACCCTCTGGGAATAATCAAATCCACATAGTTGTCTAGTTGTAACAGCTCTTTGATTTCTTCTCTAGTGGTTAACAACTGTACCGTTGCTGGGTCAACTGCTGTCGTAGATAATCCTTTATGAATTGCTTTGACTAGGGTTTCACAGGAGCGAATTGCTTCTTTACCGCCTTTGAGGATAACACCATTACCGGATTTAATCGCAAGAGAGGTAATTTGAATTAAGGCATCGGGACGAGCTTCAAAGATAACCCCTAAAACTCCTAAGGAACAAGTGACTCGTTTGAGGATTAGTCCTTGATCCAGTTCTCGATGAATTTGGACATTGCCCACAGGATCACCAAGGTTGCCCACATCTCGCACCCCCTGAATAGCCCCCTTGAGCTTTGTTTCGTTGAACTTCAGGCGATTATAAAGGGCTTTAGGAATGTTATCTGCCTCAGCCGCTTGGCAGTCTGCAGCATTCGCCGCTAGGATTTCCGGTGCTGCAGCTTCCAAGGCTTGGGCTATTGCCTCAATAGCTTCATTTTTAGCCTTTGTTGAGAGAACGGCTAAGTTCTGTGCAGCTTGACGGGTTTTTTGAGCGATCGCACTTAGGGGTATGGATGCAAGTGGTGTAGCTGTCATGGTTGTGATTTTGGAGGCAATACCAATACGTGATCAGAAGTGTAGCAAATTGACGCTCCCACAGGGTGCAGGCACTGCTATTGTCGGGGATTATTGCTTGCCCCAAACCCCCATCATCGGCTAAACCATCACTTATACATCAGGTTAACTATAAGGTTAACGTTGGGAAAACGCGATCGCATACAGCCGCTGTTGATAGTAGTAAATAGCTTACCCAATTCAGCCATCGATACCCCTTAGTTAGTCGAGCTGTGATCTAACAGCAAGACACTCAGGGGTTATTTTTTTTGAACTCAAAAGCGTTTCCCGGCTACATACTAGTTGCCTCACCTCTGACCAGCTCCCCTTACCCTGAAGTTATACCATTGGTTAACTATAAGGTTAACTTTGGGAAAACGCGATCGCATACAGCCGCTGTTGATAGTAGTAAATAGCTTACCCAATTCAGTCATCGATACCCCTTAGTTAGTCGAGCTGTGATCTAAGAGCAAGACAGGGGTATTTTTTTTGTGTAACAGCTCAAAAGCGTTTCCCGGCTACATACTAGTTGTCTGACCTGTTACCAGCTCGTCTTATCGTCAAGTTATACCATTGGTTAACTATAAGGTTAACGTTGGGTAAACGCGATCGCATACAGCCGCTGTGGATAGTAGTAAATAGCTTACGCAATTCAGCCATGGACACCCCTTAGTTGGTCGAGCTGTGATCTAACAGCAAGACACTCAGAGGGTATTTTTTTTGGAACAGCTCAAAGGCTTCTCCCAGCTAAATACTAGTTGTCTAAGGTCTGAGCAACTGGTCTTACCCTGAAGTTATACCATTGGTTAACGTTGGGAAAACCCGTACGCATACAGCCGCTGTGGATAGTAGTAAATAGCTTACGCAATTCAGTCATCGATACCCCTTAATTCCTCTGTCTGTGATCTAATAGCCAGACAGGGGTATTTTTTTGTCTAACAGCTCAAAAGCGTTTCCCCGCTACATACTATTTGTCTGAGGTCTGAGCAACTGGTCTTACCCTGAAGTTATACCATTGGTTAACTGTTTGGTTAACGTTGGGAAAACCCGTACGCATACAGCTGCTGTGGATAGTAGTAAATAGCTTACGCAATTCAGTCATCGATACCCCTTAGTTGGTCGAGCTGTGATCTAACAGCACGATACTCAGGGGTTATTTTTTTGGGAACAGTAATAGCTAATGGGACAGGAACATAACGGTTGCACGAAGTCGCGTACGATACTTAATTTTGTCACCAATGGATAGAAACTGATATCATACATTGGGATTTTATTATCGAATTAAAAATGACACCAGAAGACTTTTTGTCATCGAGTGCTTGGATTGTTCGGATGAAGACTTACTTCAAGCTTATGGATGTCAACGGAGATGGGGTTTTGTCGCTCTCGGACTACGAAACAATTGCGGATCGGTTTGTCAAACTTCAAGGTAATTCGTCGAATTACGAAGTAATCCGGACTCTGTTTCACGACCTATTTCAGTATATAATCGCTGGAGGGGGTGCGGTCGATGCCAACACCATGATCGGGGAAGAAGAGTTTATTACCAATGCCGCAAAGGCTGTCACGGTAATCGAATCGTCACTAGAAGTGGGTCGGCAAAAGAACGAAGTCTTTTTTGATCTCATCGACACCGATCATTCCGGTCAGATTTCCCGTGAAGAGTACCGGAAGTATTTGGCAATATACTCCGGTGAAGACCAGCCCGAACGTGCTGACAAGGCTTTCAACAGTCTTGACACTGATGGTAATGGTTCCATCACCCGGGCCGAGTTCATAGAAGGTCATATGGGATACTGGTTTACACTTCCCAGGGACCAAACGGACGGTCCGCTTCCTTATGGATCGTTGATCGATGCATAGGTAAGCCTATTGCTGATCGCTCCTAAATCTAAGATGCTCTATAACTATTAGATTATTGTCGGTGCTGGTTCAGCAGCTTTTGTCCTTGCTAACCGCCAACACCACTTAGGAATTAGCCCTTAAGTTTAGCCATCATTTCTGCTTCATTCCAGTAGGACAAAACCTGTTGAATCTTACCGTCATCATTGATTTCAAAAACACTGATGCCTTCAGCAGTAGCCTCACGACCATTCTTAGCAGACACCTGCATCCTCCACTTTACCGCTGCTCCATTGCCAGCAATAAAAATTTGCTCTTGTGAGATGTCAAAGCTGTTAAAGAAGCTAGACAGTAGTCCAAAGAACTTCTCCGAGTCCTCAGAGACGTTGATTGGTGGCTTTCCCACTGGGTCATAAATCACTGCATCTTCAGCAAAAATCTCTACCCAGCCTCCTGGATTCATGGCCGCCATGTTAGCAAAATAGACATTGATGACTGATGCGATCGCTTCTGTTGACATAGTTTCCATCTAACTTAACCTTTCTATTATCTGTTAAATTCTGCCTTGAACGAATAATCCCAGCCAAAAGGCAAAAGGCAGATCACAGACTGATCACTAATCACGGCAATAACCATGCCAGAATACGTTTAGCAATTTTCTTAGGACCAGGCTTGGCCGAGAGCAAACCTGACAATAGCTGACGCAACATCCAAGGCGCAATCCTGATTAAACATGAACGTAGCAGCCATTGTACTATTACTAGAAGTAGACCACAGCTGACTATGCCCACTATAATAATCAACCATCTCCAGGGTTGAGCAAGTATTAGCTGTAATACACCAGGAATTACCAGCACTGCCACAATCACCAGGATTATCATCAGCGCTGATAGTCCCCAAGCCAGCTTAGGGAAGTTGGGTGATGGTTTCAGGCGTAGCTGAGCCAAGATTTGAGTGATCAGCCAGTAATGAGCGTCAGCAATTTGACAACAAAAGTCGGGATTCTCCAAACAGTCTCTCTTGATCTGGTGAACGATTTCTCCATCAAGGGCAATCACACTCCGCATCAGTGCCTGTGCCCGATCAACTGGTAGATAGTACGTAGAAAACGTCAATCCAGACTGGAGGCGGTTTTCCCAATCCAGCAGAGCTAAATGGCGTAAATCACTAAGCAACTCTCCGGAAATATCAAGGCCGTGACCAGTCTGTTGTGCTTGTTTAATTTTTGTAAGAATATCTTGATTTAAATCAAAGCGAATGCTATGAAACAGCACGCGGGAGCGTGTAATTTGTTCTTGCTCAATGTTGATGTATGAGTCTATATTCATACCTTGCCCCTGGTCAAGGGTTTGAGAGTGCTGTTGGGATTGACGCCACACAGGAGTAACCAGATTACACCACCACAGCACAATAAAGGTTTTCAGGCTCCCAAATCAAGCCTTCTTCAGCAGCAATTTCTTCCTAGCTTAGTTTTATTAATAGCTGAATGCGTCAGTGAGTCAGTGCTTAGTCTAGTTTATCGTTAATTTTTAAACTTAAGTTATAAACCGTCAACTTTCAACTTTCAACTTTTAACTTTCAACTTTCAACTTTCAACTTTCAACTTTCAACCAAGCTGATAGCTGACTGAGCCACGATAAACTGAAATAATATTAAGAAATGTTAAGAGCAGGAGTTTTTATCATGCAGACGATCAGGTTAGGTCAGAATGGTCCGATGGTCACAGCCTTGGGAATTGGGACGTGGTCATGGGGAGACAAGCTGTTTTGGAACTATGGCAGTGACTACGGCACTACTCAGGTAAAAGAAGCGTTTGAGGCAACCTTGGATGCTGGAATTAACTTTTTTGACACCGCTGAGGTGTATGGACTAGGAGAATCCGAATCCCTGATCGGAGCGTTTATGAAGCAGCTGGGACGGAAAGCCCAGATTGCTACTAAGTATTTCCCCTTACCCTGGCGATTTAGCGCTCAGTCAGTTTCTGATGCCTTGAGTGACAGTTTGAAACGTCTGCAAGTCGAGCAAGTGGAACTGTACCAAGTACATATGCCTTTTAGTTTCTTGATCAGCCAACAGACGTTGATGAATGCTCTAGCTGATGAAGTGAAGCGTGGTCGAATTGGTGCAATTGGTGTCAGTAACTATTCCGCTAAGCAAATGGCAGAAGCTCACAGTTACTTAGCAGCCCGTGGCATACCCCTAGCGGTGAATCAGGTGCAATATTCTCTGTTGCATCGGAAAATTGAGAGCAACGGTATTCTTGATAAAGCGCGTCAGTTAGGTGTGACTATTTTGGCTTACAGTCCTTTAGCTCAAGGGTTACTCACTGGCAAGTATACCATTGATAACTATATCAAACCCACTGGAGCTAGGGCTATTGACCCCCGCTTTAGCAAAAGTGGTTTACAAAAAATTGCCCCTGTGGTAAAGCTACTGAGTCAGTTAGGGGAAAAGTATGAGCGAAAACCAACTCAAGTTGCCCTTAACTGGCTGATTGCTCAAGATGGAGTAATCCCGATTCCCGGTGCTAAGACCGCACAACAGGTGCAAGACAATGCAGGGGCTTTGGGTTGGGCTTTGAGTCAGGAGGATGTCACTCAGTTGGAACAAGTGACTCGTCTTTGGTTAAAATAAAGGCCCAAGGGAAGTGCCCCTACAATAGACTTCGCTGCAGTTGTCGGGAACATGAACAGCGCTATAGATTTTAGAAACGATAGCCTGCACCAAATTGCAATTTAACTGGGGAAGTATCGTTGTTTTCATCACTAAGGCTTAATCTGCCGCTGCCGTAGATTATGGTGTAGTCATTGACTGCTGCTTCTACACCAGCAGTCAATACGGCTGAATTTTGATTACCTAAAGGAGTGGTGATCTCCTCGTTGTTCACAAAGGTATAGCCTCCACCAACGTAAATGTTAGTATTGCTGGCAACAGGTACATCGTAGGTAATTGTTGGTTCGACAGCACGACCTTTGCCAGAGAGAAACGCTGCACCACGCACTGAAATCGGTAAATTGGGCAGATCAATACGACCTTGATACATGCTACCAATCCTTTCATCGCTTGAGTTTGAGCCAATTCCCAGCAAATTCTCAAAGGGATTGAGGATATCATTACTGATTTTGCTGCCATCGTTACTAATTCCCACGTAGCTACCCTTTAATCCTTCAGGTTGAGCAGAGGCAGGGCTAGCAGATAGAACCATCGCAATCATTAAGATTAGGTAAGTTGCGGCAGATTTGAGTATGGGTTTCATAGGTTTCATGGTTATAATTAAAAAACCCCCCGCTTTGATTGCAGGGGGATGGCTATCAAGGTGCATCTACTATTTTTCTATTTCTCAGCCGAGTTGAGTTATCCGGATAAGTTACAGAAAAAGATCCGATTGACTCCAGTGATGGCGTTGCTGAATGATAGGATGATTTTGTCGCCACCCCATTGAGAACTGGTATAGGAAAGGGAACAGGGAACAGGGAACAGGGAACAGGGAGCAGGCAACAAAAATTCCCACAATGTCTTGATGCAATAGCGAGTGGGGGAAACCCCCAAGACCGCGCTGCATCGCTTCATTTAGGATTTCTATATATGTAAACAAAAAGCGATCGCTTGCTGAGGTCGCGATCGCTTTTTGAGGTCACGATTTAGTCTAAACGCCAGTAGCTAACTAATTGTCCCAAGTCTAGTTAGCCAGCCACTGAGTTAACCAGCCACTGAGCTAACCAGGGAGTTAGTTCAAGTTAACCTTGACAACTTTGTTTTTTTCCTCTTCAGCTTTGGGCAAGGTCAGATTCAAGATACCGTCTTTGTACTCAGCCTGAACTTTGGTATTTTGAATCCGAACCGGTAAAGGAATTACCCGCTGGAATTTACCATAACGGAATTCAGAACGCTTGACGCCTTTTTCGTCAGTATTGGTTTCTTCTTTCCGTTCTCCACTGATAGCAACAACAGTATCTGTGACTTCTACATTCAAGTCTTTGGCTTCCATTCCTGGAACTTCCAATTTCAGAGTGATAGCATCTTCCGTTTGGGTTAGTTCAGCAGCAGGAACATTTTTTAAATGACCAAACTCTCGCAAAGTAGTGGGCACAAAACTATGGTCAAATAGCTGGTCAAGTTCCCGTTGTAGGGTGTTGATGTCTTTCCAGGGGTTCCAACGAACTAGAGTCATAGCTCTTCCTCCAAGTTGTATTTTTTTAATTGATTTAGCCTTGTTTTTTTGCCTTTGATTATTATGGTAGTACTTCAAAATAGCAGTGACCATTCGGTTTTTATCACTAACTTTATAGGGATTGCCGTTATGAAAAACTGTTGGATAGGGAATAGGGAATAGGGAATAGGGAATAGGGAATAGGGAATAGGGAATAGGGAGCAGGGAGCAGGCAGCAGGGAGCAGGCAGCAGGCAGCAGGGAGCAGGCAGCAGGCAGCAGGCAGCAGGCAGCAGGCAGCAGGGAATAGTAAGAAAGAGATCCGAGGATTTTTTGGTGTGATCAGAAATCAGCTTTGGGTTTCATGAACTATTTAGAACTGCTATAGTAAACCTTGAGCTAAATTACGGTAAACTGAACACAATTGGGTTCGGTAAACTCGAATTCAGTGGTCAGCTTAAGCTATCAGCTATCAGGTAATATAATTAATTTAAGTCCAATGATGGAATCCACAGATTTTACCCATTCAGTCAGCTACCAAAAAGAATTGATTCTGAAATTACAGGAACTGCTGAAAAAAGAAATTGAAGGTAAAGCTCACTCTGACCGCATTGAAGAATTAGCTTCAGCGATTGAAAGTGCTACAGAGGCGCTCAACAACCTAACCCAGTATTTTAGAGAAAGTTGACCCGCACTTTTCTCGATTAGACTCTAAGCACTAGGTATGAAGCACTAGGTATTAGGCGTTGACTAGTAGCACCAGTTTGGTGTCCTTGGTTTGGATTTGGTTGTAGATTGCAAAGGGAATCAAGCACAGAACAGCTGTTGTTTATCATCGAGGTTTCTACTCGAACGTCAACAAAGAAATGAGATGGAGATTCCCTGATTGACTTTTTCCGGCTACCCAGGTCGAGTAGCCAGCACGTTTTCCAGTCTAAATTCTATCTAGGTGATCACACTATTGCTCTCGAATGCAAAAAAAATTCACGTTTTCTGTTCGCGTAGCGGCTCGTACCGAGCATCGCGTAGCGTGGCCCAAAGGCCAATCACGACAGGGGGATGGTGCCCTTTATCCATCAATTTTATGTTTACACTCCCAAACCGCTAGAGGTTTAATTCCCTCCGTGGAACGGGCATCTTGCCCGTTTCATTCATTACCGCTTTGATTTAATAAATATTCCCAAATCCGTCGTATTTCTTCTTGATTTTGGCGAATCTCTGCTTGACTTTGACGAATCTCCTCTTGATTTTGAATAATCTCCTCTTGACTTTGACGTTGATAGGTTGCCAAATCCGAAAACAATTTTAAGGTCTCATTCAGAGAAACTCGTAATTGAGTAATTTCTGCTTGATTTTGCTCGATGGTCTGAGAGTGGCGATTAATGTATCTTGCTGCTGTCTCTAACAAGTTCTCTACTTGAGTTAATCTTTCTTCTGGTGTCATGTTTGATGAATGTTAATAGCTTTAATTCCCGGAGCGTCCATTATTGCTTTGATTTAATAAATATTCCCAAATCCGTCGTATTTCCTCTTGATTTTGACGTTGATAGGTGGCTAACTCGGAAAACAATCTTAAGGTCTCATTCAGAGAAACTCGTAATTGAGTAATTTCTGCTTGATTTTCCTCGATGGTCTGAGAGTGACGATTAATGTATCGTGCTGCTGTCTCTAACAAGTTCTCTACTTGAGTTAATCTTTCTTCTGGTGTCATGTCTGATCACTTTTAATTTGATATATTTATCTATTATATTCGATTTTTTATCATTATTTATGATGTTAAACATTTATCAAAAATTAGTGCGTTCGCGTAGCGGCTCCATTCGCGTAGCGTGGCCCAAAGGCCAAGGAGCATCGCATTCTAGTTTAGTGCGCTATTAAACCAATATAACAATTCTCTCCGCCCCCCCCGCCCCACACTCTTCGCCCTACTCCCTACTCCCTACTCCCTACTCCCTACTCCCTACTCCCTACTCCCGATAACGAAAGTACCTAACCCAATTGAGAACTGCTATAGTAATCAGAGTATTGCTAACTTTAAGGTAGGATAATGACAGACAAAAATTTTGTAGCTGATAATGCTACTACCACAGAAATACTCGAACAAGTGATTGAGGAAATACAGCAAACTCCCCAAGAATACTTACCCAATTTGTTGCAGATAGTTCGTTTGTTTCGTGAGAGTGTTACACAGGATACGGCAGAAGAAAGCTGTCGTCAGGGATGGCAAGAAGCCATGACAGGGAATACACTTCCTGTTTCACAGCTGTGGGATGGGATTGATCCAGAATCAACCAGCCAAAATCCAAATCAAGGTTACACCTGAGTTCAAGAGAAGCCTACGCAATCTAGCCAAGCGGTATCGTAATATCCGCTCTGATGTCCAGCCGATTATTGATCAGTTACAGTCAGGTGAAATTATTGGAGATCAGATCCCAAGCATTCCCTACACGGTATTCAAGGTCAGGGTTAGGAATAGTAATATTCAAAAGGGTAAAAGTGGCGGTTACCGCTTTATGTACTACCTAAAAACTTCAACTAACATTATTTTGTTTACTATTTACTCAAAGTCAGATCAAGGAGATCTTACAGCAGACAAAATCAAGAAAATTGTGGCTAATTTTGAATCCCAGTAATTCCCTGGATTCAGTGCGTTCGCGTAGCGGATCCATTCGCGTAGCGTGGCCCAAAGGCCAAGGAGCATCACGTTTTAGTTTGGTGGGTTAATAACGCACCAAACTAACTCTCTGTTTAACCGGACATGATATAAGGGTTTTTCGATAAGGATTTAATTATTTATTTTTTAGTTTGCAACTATCCGAATGTTGTCTACCCCAACAATTCCCTTGGTTCTTTCTAGAAAATTACCATGGCTAAAACGGATAGTATGAATATCATTAGATTTTGCAAAAAAATCACCTTTATGAATAAGTTTATTATCTATTTTAATTAACCATAAATTATTCCTTATATCTATCTTTACAAGTAATTTATATACGACAGTAGTATCATAACTGCCAATTTCCTTGCTAATCAAATGACCACTATTATTCACTTGAGAAATTACAATATGTTGATCTAATTTGAACGATAATATTTGGATTGTTGGAGTATCAAAAAAGATCTTAAGTTCACCGGAAGGATTGCCAACTAATACATCAAAAGAAACAAAGTAATGATCTGCTTTACTTCCAATGTTGAATTCAATCTGGTCATATTTTTGGTTATTTTCATCTCCATGTGGATCTCCAAACACTAACGGTTGGTTCTTAAGTACAAAGAGAGAACTCTGGACAGTCGGTTTTCCATCTCGGATACTGGAGGCTTGAGAGTAGCTCCCTCCAACAGAAGGTGGGTAACCAACGTTATGCTCAGGAGAATCAAATGTTAAATCGTAAAGCACGCCAGTTGGTGGAGGTCTATATCGTGAAGTCAGAGTGGGTGAAGTCGAGTCTACCTTTGGGGGAAATTGCTCTGGAGTCTCAGTTTCTTGCAATGGATTTTTCTTGAGCAGAAACCCAACTGTGGGAACTCCTACCACTAGAAGCATGACCCCAGCAATACCCGCTAACCATCTATTTTTTTGGGGAGTTGCCTTTGTTTCTAAGGTTTCTAGTTTGTCCTGAGGTTTTTTTTTAATTCATGGTCAATAGCTCTGACTAGGTTCTCAAAACCATCTGGTTCCCAATAGTCTAGCCACTGGATATCTTGCAGGTTCACCCCATAGTCTCCTTGTTGTAAAGGAGGAACTTCACAATCAGGGCTATTTCATTCTAAAAATGCGCTTGAGTGTGTCTAGTCCAAACTTGCACCGTCGCTCTGCCTGGGCCATATTTGAGAAGTGATTAGAGCGATAGATATTGAGTGCAAAGTTACGAGCAACCG
>NZ_JAAHHW010000116.1 GCF_010692325.1 Moorena sp. SIO3I8
TTGAAAAGATTTCCGCCATTGGCAAGTATCTTCGCTTAACTCTAACTGAAAAAATCAAAGCCCAGACCGGCCATACCGACCTTGAGTCTATCTTTGGCTGGGAAATCGCTCATAGAAGCGATCGACGCCGAGAGAGACGAAAAATAGAGCAATTAATTATTGACGAAATCACCTTTGTTTGCTCAGGTTTACTCGCCTTATTTACCTTCTGGTTTTCCGGAACTAATCTCCCCTGGATAGTTCATATCCTCTGCGCTATTGAGCTTATCCTATTGCTAATCTTAGGCATAGAAATTATAATTTATGCTGACTTAGCTAAAGGTCGATAGGGGGTCGGGAATCGGGAGTCGGGAGTCGAGAGTCGGGAGTGTGGGAATTTCCTGTAGGGTGGGCAGTGCATCAGACAGATCCCAAACCTTGCCATCGGGTTGCTAGCCACTGCCCACCATAGGATTAATCATAATGGTGCCACAGATGTAGGGTGGGCAGTGCATCAGACAGATCCCAAACCTTGCCATCCGGTTGCTAGGAACTGCCCACCATAGGATTAATCATAATGGTGCCACAGCTCAGTTAAAGGAGATTTATAACCCAGATTTACTAATCAAAAAAAAGTAGATACTGCATCAATACAATCTCTACCGAATCTGATAGTATTGGCCACAAATTAAGGCAAAAGGCAATAGGCAATAGGCAATAGGCAAAGGGGTTTAAAGTAATCATCTCCCCATCTTATTAAGGGAGGGGGGATCTCTACTCCCTACTCCCTACTCCCTACTCCCTACTCCCTACTCCCTACTCCCTACTCCCTTTTCCCTACACAGTCACCGAAGGTTTACTGCTGACATTTTCCACTAAATTGTCAGCAATCCCAGTCTCAGGAAATGCGAGCTTAATCACATAGGATTCTAACAGTGTGCGGAGCCAACTTGGACACCAGCGACGCTGACAGAACTCCAATAACTTTCTCTCGAAACTCCCCTCTTGAGTTGACCACTTAGCTGGGAGTTGACGATTCTCAATCACCCACTTCCAAATCGACCACATTGAAGGATCATCTTTCCCCAAATTCCACTTTTTGACTTGACGATTGAACACATCTCGTACAGACTGTTCATTCCATTTAAATACATAAAATGGCACATCATCCTGGTCAAACCGAGTGATCTGTCGAGGATTGAGGAAAGTGATTCTAGATTTTGGTTCCAGGAAAATTGTCTCGCCTAAATCCGTTGCCTGCATACATAAATCAGTATGACTCGCCAAGCTATCAAAGACTTCATCCAGTTCAATAGACTTGATCAGAGAATGACGAGCTAGGATACAATGAAACTCTACAGAATCTACTGGGGTACGATCTAAATCCTGCTCAACATCCCGTAATGGAGTACCATAGAGCAACTGCTTTTGCTCAAACCACTTTTTACCATGCTTTCTTTGGTGAAACTTGGTTTTAATCCCAGCAACATGTACCTCAATATCAGGGGAGCCTGGTTGCCCCTGTAAAATTAGGGGAGCAACGATACCAGCTTGCTCTTCTTCAGCACACTCAACCAAACCTTTTAACCAACCAGGCTCTACAATCACATCATTGTCAATAAAAACAATGTAATCCGCATCCTTAACAAACGGTAGAGCTATGTTACGAGCAACATTGGATCTCAAATAGCGTCCGCGATGGATCAAACTCATGAATTCGTGTTTATCTGCCTGCTGTTGCAGATACTCATGCACTGGGGATGGACCGTTGCCATCTACATAGATTAGCTCAAACGGATAAGAGGAATAATCAGCAATAATACTGTCTAGGGAAGGCTTTGTTAAACTAAACCGCTCCCTCTGAGTCACGATTAATGTTACCTTAGATAAACCCATAAGCTGATAGATTAACCACGTTATGATTTGGTTCAATTCTATCAGTTACAAACAAAAAAAGCCCACTACTTTAGTATTACTGAATCAAGAAATTCTGGATAATTATAGCCGTTCTTATCGTAATTCTGACTCCCCATCACCCCATCTCCCCATCTCCCCATCACCCCATCACCCCATCTCCCCATCTCCCCACACCTCCCACACTTCCCACACTTCCCTCTCTTTCCCGACTCCCTAAAACCTCTGACTCCCCATCTCCCCATCTCCCCATCTCCCCATCTCCCCACACCTCCCACACTTCCCACACTTCCCTCTCTTTCCCTACTTCCTACTCCCTACTCCACTAGTAACTTTATGCTGATCAGCTGGGGTTTGATCCACAGGGGTATCTACCGCTGAATACCCCCTGCCACTATCCACAGGAACAGGGGGTTGTAGCTGCTTGATATCGTTGATAACTGCTCCCAACAGTACCTCGTTTTCCTCTAACTCTTCGATTACCTGAGATAAAATACTGCCCTGGGTATAGCCTGGTCGAGTAACTAACACAATCCCATCAGTAAATGGTTGTAGTAATAGGGCATCATTACAACGGGACAGACTAGGGGAATCAACCACAACAAAATCAAAGCGACCACGAGCATCTTCCAGCAAATGCTTCATTTCACTCGATTCTAGGATCCCTGCAGCTTTGCGCAAGGGACCGAGACTAGGGAGAATGTAGAGATTTTCAAAATCTTGGGCTAAATGAATACATTCAGTCTTAGAGCCATAGAAGCGCAAAGGTTCCAGTGGCGCGTCCATCAGGTGAATCACTTCTTGAGATTGAGCTACAGAATGCGATCGCAAATCCCCTTCTACCAACAGAGTACGCATACCGGCTTGGGCAGATGCGATCGCTAAATTGTAAGCCACGATCGTCTTTCCTTCATTCGCTGCTGTACTAGTCACCAACACCACTTTTACCGCAGGTTCCTCCCGCAGACGAAGATTAGTGCGAAACCGTTCGTAGAACTCTAACTCCAAAGCCTCTGGTCGGGTGATTATAGCAACTTCACCCCGGTAGGACTTGAGACCGATTGTCGGTAAATCCCCCAGTAATGGCACACCATTGTCCCGAAGTATGGGCTTAACATCCTCTGGCGTGTATAAGGTATTATCCAGGGTTGATAGCAGCAGAATCACACCAGCACCCACTACAATACCGATTACACCACCTATTGCCAAGGTAACGATCGGATTACTTGCTGTCTGGGTCATTATTGCTTTCGGTTCTGCAATTCCAGCGATCGCAAGACTACTCTCAGTCTCCGCCTCTGCTATTTTGCTATCTGCTAATGCTACCTGCAACTTATTGTAAAATTCCTGCTTAAAAGCAACTTGCTGAGCCAGTCGCCCTCGCTCCAGCTGCTTATTGGGCAGCTGCTGATATTGCTGTCTTAGTTCCTGTTCCGTTCTTTGGGTAGCTGCCAACTGCCGTTGAAGTGATTCCCGCTGGGTTTGCAGAGCTACCAACTGATTAGCCAGTGCCTGCCGTGCTGGGTCCAGGGTACTGTCTTGGCGGATTTGACTGGGCAATGGAGAGGTAAACCCATTACCACCGAGAACTTCAGCCCCACGTGCCTGAAGTAAGGTCTCATAAGTCTGTTGCTGTTTGCGCAACTCAATCATAGTTGGATGTTGCGGACGCAACTGCCCCTTTAGCAGTTCCATCTGTGTCTCAGTATCCAGAATCTGAGCTCGCAGACTAGCAATGATCGGGTCAGCACTGAGGGCAGAAGACGTATAGGCTTGGTCAGGGGTCAAACCTAGCCGTTCGATTAGGCTAGAATATTGAGCCTCAACCCCCTCTAGCTGTATCTCCAGACTACGTTGTTGCTGTTGGCTACCAGTAATCCCACCCACTAAGGTGCCATCTTTAGCAGCAAATAAAGCTGGTCCTTGTAGGCGGTCATACTGTTCCAGTTTTTGTTCCGCTTCCCTTAGTTCCGCCTCCGCCTTAGGTAAACGTTCTTCTATCACTTCAATAATCCGTCTTAGTTGTGATGTGTTGATAAAACGGCTCTGTTCCACCATTTTCTTCATCAGCATGTCAACGATGGCTGCAGAAATTTCCTTATTCTTATCCCTATAGATTACCGAAATAAATTGTGCTCCTTCTTTTGGCAATTTCACCTGTGTATTTTTAACAATGTCTTTGGAGCTGACTTGCATCCCAGCTGCTACTTCCTTAACCACATTGTCTGCCAGCAGCGTTCCCTGTGTCAGCAGTTGTTTACCTTGTTCTGAAATCTCTACCCCTGTCTGGGAAAATACCTTAACAGGAGTGGTATATATCAAACGACCTTCAGCTCGATAAATAGGAGCTGGCGTTGGCTGTATAGCCACAATCCCCGATATGCCAGTAATCAGGAAAAACGTGGCAAAGCCGATTAACTTATGCTGATTGAGAGCAATCAGGTAACGTGTGACAAAAGGGGGAGTCATAAGTAATTTTCGCTATTGTTAAGGCAGCAGTAAGCTTACCCCCGGCTGAAGCACGGGGGCTTTCGCCCAGACTTCAGAACGTTGGTTTTCAGTAGCCCTAGCATAATTGACGCGCCTAGACTCCAAATTAATCGAATCCAAGGGTCAACCGCCGAACCTCCAGGCTGGCTTACTCTACGAATGCGAGGGATTGCTTGCATTCGTAGCTTCTACAACCGAGTCAATTCTCGGACAGCCCCAATACTTCGTTTTGCGCATCACTCGCCGACACTGACTTACTGGCCTAGCCGTTACTCTGAAGTTAAGAGTGCCTTTGCCTATTTCAGTCTTCTTTAATTATAGTTGACGGCTAAAAGCGCGCTATTACGCTTCCTCCCCGCTTTAAAAAGACGGGGATTCCGCGTTTTTTGATTTTTGTGATCGAAAAATCCTGTAGCCTATTCCTATTTTTACCGCTGAGTCAACAGGGACTCGGAGCACCAGTTACAAACCGAGACAGGTACTGGAGTTTTCTGTCCATTCATTAAGGTATCCGGAGATTTTTGTGCTGTCGATGGAAAAGCTAACCCACCAGGGGAGAGCTTCCATCGATTTCTGCTCCCGTCATACCCCAACCTTATCAAAACAGTTCTGGTATTTCCTCAAAAAACCTCCGGAATCCCAGAAAATCGTTGAAGGGTCGAGTCACTACACTCAGAGCGGCAGAAATCTTAGCAATAAGACTTCGACCCACCACGATCACATCTTCATCTTGAAGTGGTACGTTTTGGGAAACATCACCCTTTAGTAGCTTTTCCCCGTCTAGTTTTTGAGTCACCGCTTTGCCCTGTTCTGGATCAAAACGAATTAAGGCAATGCTATCCAAATCAGCATCATCTGGGTTAGGAGAAATTGCTGTTAAGGCATCAATAAACGTACTACCATTAGCTAATGTCAAGTTACCAATTGTGCCATTAGGATAGCTCAACACTCGAACGCTGATTTGTTGTTGAGCTAGATTAGAACGAGCTACCAGCTGCCTATCATAATCGGTAGTATTACCCACCTCCAACTTTCGCACAATAATAGCATCCCCATCCCGGAGGTTCAATTCCGATGGAGTTGTCCCATTTTGCAGCGGTGTCAGCAAGTCAATTTCTCGCTCAATGATGGAATTATTCACCACCGACTTACGACGAATCAAAATAGTCCGCAAATCAGCAATCGTAGTCGTACCACCCGCAGCAGTAAGGGCTTGATTCGGTTGAGTTCCTGCTGGCAGGGGGTAATAGCCTGGTCGAAACACCTCACCACTCACCGTAATCTGAACAGCCGGTGTACTCAGTAGGCTCACAACTACTTCAGGATCAATCACAAATTCATTTAAGACCTTTTGAATTAAATCTTGAGCCGCCTCTAGAGTAAGTCCCACCACTCGTAGCTTACCGAACAGCGGTACCACAATATTGCCGTCAGAATCAATAGCACTTTGAAAAGCCAGATTCGGAAAGTTGGTCACACTCACTGCGATTACATCTTCTCGCCCTAGGTAGTGGCGATTAAATTCATCAGATGGACTCACCTGTGACAGAGTCTCTGGATAGCCCAAAGGAGGTAACATTTCCTCCAACTGTTCCAGTCGATTCTCCTCTGAGACGGGTTCAGGGTTGCTCAACGGTGGTGGCGGTGGCAACGTTTCCGTTACCTCTATGGTCTCAGGGGTGGTCTCAGGGGTGGTCTCAGAGCTTTCCTGTTCAGTCGTTTCCCTTTCCCCTGATTCAACTGTTTCCGTTGTTTCCGGTTCAATGGAACTAAACGTAGGCAACTGAGCGCGATCGCTAATCTCATCCCCAAGATTTGGCACCGATGTCGGTAAATTTCCGACATGCTTAGCCAAACCAGGGCTAACCCAGACTCCAGAACTAACCAGCCAGAATAAGACGGTACCCCCAAAGAAAGATAAATTCAGAACTTGGTTGCCAAACCTGTGGGTGTCAGTTGTCATTTTCCAATGGTCACTTATCATCTTAAGTCGGAAGTGGCAAGTCGGAAGTGGCAAGTCGGAAGTATGACGTTTAACTCTTGGTTGTGGATCAAGCTTTTAGTCAACTCTAAGTGTTGCAGCAATAAACCCATTTCAGCCTTGACCCTTCAGCCTTGACCCTTCAGCCTTCAGCCTTAATCCTTGATAATTTGTATATTACTAGCTTCGTCTGCAAAAGGATCGCTCATCAAAGCAGTTTGAACCATTTTACTGAGAGATTCGGCTATTGGCCTAGAATTTTCAATATCACCCAAAGGTTCTATGGGAATTTGGATATTTACCGCAACCCAAGGCACCCGTTTGCGGTGTAACTGAGCCAGTTGATCAGCCCAGAACCAACGGCTAGGAGCAGGATTACCACCCTCTGGCCAGGCATACCATTGTACTATAGCGAAGGTTTGCCGCTGATTCCAGGCACGAAAGAAACGGGCGTTAACAACGGTTTTGGGCTGGGTTGTGATGGTCGGATCAGCCTGGGTCTTCCCCTCAACATCAGATCCGTTGACCACAAACTTGATATGGCCATAAGAATCCGTCTTCCATTGTCCCAATCGTTGTCTCATAAATCCGCTAATATCTTCCCATTCTACCTGTGGCTGGGATTTAGGACCATTTTGGGGAAGCAAAAATAACCACACTGGTTTTTGCTGATCCTGCTCTATGAACTGCAAAGACCATTTATGGCCGCCAATCCTGATGGTTTGTTGCTTAACAGTTTGCCAGTCAGATAGTTCTATTCCCGTCTTGCGGATAGCTTTTATCTTTTGGAGGTTAGTCACTGGTGGCAGTTTTGCCCAAGGCCAGTTTCCTGTCCAGTAACCCGGTACTGCTCCCATTATTACCAAGACTAACAGCAACACCAGTAAGACTCCCCTGGAGATTTGCCAGGGCTGGATTAACTTAATTAAACTTACTGATTTCATCATTCTCTAGCCTTTCTCAGACTTATGAGGTACCTTCAAGTTTCTTACCCCTGCTCCCTACTCCCTATTCCCTACTCCCTAAAATCCAGGAGTTTTTATCTCACCCCATTGAGAACTGCTATATAACGTTTAATCTTGATGGTTAGCCAAGGGAGTCAAGTTAGGGTCTGAGGGGAAGTATTTTTCAATGAACTTCATTAATAGAACCAGCATCACTAACATCATCGCTGAATACAGGTCGCCGCCCCAGCTTTCATGGAGCCAATGAAATGCCTGATCTTGCCCACTGCCATGGAAAAAGGTCAGCACAGTATTGCGGACAATATTAGCACTAACACTTATAATCACCGCACCGGATAGCAGCCAAATAGTCTTTAGGCGTGACTCAATAGCACCACTCCAGTAAAGCAACATCAAACTCACATACAGGCAAGTAAATAACATCTTAAGACCAGCACAGTGGGGCGCTACCTCCACAATTCGTTCACTTACGAACAAGTTAATCCCTTCTAGTGTGACATCCATGCCAAACTGAGTCAGAATAAAGGCAGCCATGGCAGCAATAAAGCGTTGTAGGGGCAAGATATAAGGTTCAATTAAATAGGGAACTGCTGTTGGAGTTGCCAAAACCACCAGCAGCAGGGGAAAACTTTGCAGCTTAAAGCCAGGAATCCCTTTTAACCATAGGCAAAGACCAGCTAAAACTATGGGAAACGATAAATTTACCAGTTCTGATTGACCGCTAAGATAGCTTACTGCTCCAATTATCAGTAAGACTACACCAAAGGGATGGGCTGTATCAGTCAGCTTATGCCACCGTCGTCGGTTCGTCCAAACAATATGGGCAGCAAACGGTAGCCCAATCAAACCATGGCTAAAGTATTCATGGGTAATGCTGATACTTTTGTTGAGCCAGCCATTATACCAATGCATCAGCACAGGACCATAAATAATGACTAGTAAAGCGATGATACAACCGTCCAGTAGATAGCGATCAATGGCAATAGGAATTTTGCGTCCAATTTGCATAGTTTAATGATTAATAACTAATGGCTCAAGCACGCCTAATAAATTAGCTAACCCATCAACAACCTGCTCAATCTGCTCCTTGCTCAAGTTGGGATAAATTGGTAGAGATAAAATCTCATTGCACAGAGCTTCGGCATGGGGAAAGTCACCGGCTTGATATCCCAAGTACTTGTAAGCTGGCTGGAGATGGCAAGGAATTGGATAATGAATACCAGTTTGAATTCCCACTGAGGCCAGAGCATCCTGGATGGTCTGTCGGTTAAAGGGACATTGTTTACCTACCCGAATCACATAAAGGTGGTAGACATGACCTGGCCCGCTGTGGTTTTCTATGGGCACAATCCCTTGACCTTCCAAAGCCTTGAGTAAATTGTCGTACTGCCCAGCTGCCCAGTAGCGTGACTGGTTCCACTCAGTCAAATAAGGCAGTTTGACATTGAGGATAGCAGCTTGTAACGTATCTAAACGGCTATTTTTGCCGATGTCGGTATGAAAATATTTGCGAGGTGCTCCGTAATTACGAAGCGATCGCACTTTTTCTGCCACCGTAGCATCATTAGTGATTACCATGCCACCGTTACCAAAGGCACCCAAGTTTTTACTGGGGTAGAAACTAAATGCTGCTGCCTTGCCCACAGAACCAGCACAATAATCCTCTCGCTGTGCTAAGTGAGCTTGTGCTGCGTCTTCAAAAATCAGTAAGTTGTGGGCATCAGCAAATGCGATTAACTCACTCGGGGATACCATCTGACCGTAAAGATGCACAGGGACAATTGCCTTGGTTTTCTCTGTAATTGCTTGTTTGGCAGTATTGAGATCAATTAGGGCAGTACGGGGGTTACAATCCACCAAAATTGGCGTAGCACCAGCAGCTATGATCCCCATCACTGTAGCGATAAAGGTGTTAGCAGGACAAATCACTTCATCCCCAGCACTAATGCCACAGGCTTGTAATCCGAGTGCGATCGCATCGGTGCCAGATCCCACCCCGATACCGTATTCGACACCACAAGCAGCCGCAAATGCTTCCTCAAAATTGATCAACGCTTTACCGAGAACAAAATCTCCCTGCTGCACTACAGCTTGAATTGCCTGGTCTAGCTCAGTTTGAATAGGTCGGTGTTGTTGAGCTAGTGAAACGAAAGGAACTTTGACCGGAACTTGGTAACTCATCTATTTGTATAGGAATTGATAGTACACTGTATCGGTATTAACAGCACAGATTCACATCATTCTTCTCTTCTTGAATGTATGTTGAATCTAGATGAGTTAACACACTATAACTGTCAAGATTTGGTAAAGTTTTAGCCACTGGTAGGAGTGAGGAATTGGGGCTTTGACCATAGCAGAAGTTCACTGACTCTCGGAAAATGGTATATATAGCGCTACGCTTAGCGTCAGAAGTCAGAAGTCAGAAGTCAGAAGTAAGCGATTACTTACGTTTCGGAGTTTAGGAATGTCAAACATCTGAATGCGTAGTGCTATAAATAAAGCGATCAGCCAATCAGGTCTAAGCTTAAGAGTTTTGTTTGTCCGCCATTGTCCCATCCCCGGTTTACCCATCCCTACCGTTCTTGATTACAGCGTTCCCAAAACCATCGCGGCATCACACATCATCACCAAAAACCATCAAACATCTTACCCAAAAGTGGGCTTTTCCTTTACTTTAGGGGTAATTGGGTAAGATTTTAGGGTTCTGAATTCCTCTGGTTTACCAAACTTAGTACTGAAGGAATGCTGAGTACGGAGTGTGGTGAGTATCCCCTGCGGTAACGTTGGACTAAGCACCGTGCTGTTGCGATCGCTTATTTTTGTAAGCCTTACTGGGTCTTATCTCCCCCTTTTCTTTACCATTTATTCACAAATTTCTTCACAAAGTCTTTACTGATTTTTTATTTTGGGCTAACCACTTAAGTCAAGATAGTTAGGAGAGCCCTTTCCTTGATAGCCTGATTCCAAATCCAGGTTTATAACCCCCTGTCAGCCATGCAAAGCGCGAGTGGGGGTTTCCACGTCAGTGCGGTCATGAACCGCACTGGTTCCCCAAGACCACGCTGCATCGCTTTGCTGAAGTTTGGAGGTAATTCGGCAACACTGTTAATTTTCAAACACCGTTAGAGCAGGGCAAAAGCATTCAAAGAATCCGTGCTCATTTTTTCCTCAACAGCTTATAAATTCTATAGCTGATTAATCCAGTATTATTTACCAAAACTAGCTCCTAGCTAGGTAAGGATTTCAGATTTCCCTATAGAGTGTTATAATAAGTCTATATTTTCACATTTACTTCACACAATCTTTAAAATTATATAATTGAAAATTACTAGCTGTTTCTGATAAGCTTTCCGTTAGTTCCTTTAGAAAAACAGGTAGTTGGGCATGGTAACATAGCTCGACTCAATTTTTGCCTATGGTCTTATATAGTTTCCATTTGATTTGTGAACAAAGCACCCTCTTGAAATAAGACTTTCAGCTAGTTTTCCGTTCACAACTCATGTATAACTATATATAAAATATATACCCTTATAATATAGCGATGCATCGCTAGGAAAACATCAACACTTAAAAAAGTATCTAAAATAACAGCAGGAGTGCCATTTATGAATCTATTTACATCGTTTATGTATCTGCCTACGAATCTAGTGGTCAGTGCAGTTAATCCCTTAAAGTATCCAGAGAGTAATTTATTTAAATAAATATTGGCTTCATTTTTTTTTATTTAGCGCAAATTTCCATCGTTATGGAATGGTATTTTGACCAAAGTGATCATCAATAATAAAGAAGGTAGCATATCAAGTATTTATATTATAAAATTGACGATGGCTAAGATGGGAGCAGGAGTCCAACCAGTGAGTCTGATAGTTTTGATACCTATATGAATAGAACCAATAAAAGGGAATGAGCAGCAGGAGCTATCCTAAGCCTGAGGATTAATTATTGCCTGCTAAAGAAGGTCATAATAATTTAGTTTTTCTGTCTGTATTCTTAGAGATAAGAGCGCCTAAGCGCGTCTGTCTAACCTACTGCTCTATTGAGAGTAATAGCTTTTGGTATATTCGGTGTTGGTTTAGTGCATAAGCATCAACAGACAAAGCCGATTGAGTATCTAGTCATCAAGGCTATAACGTCGAAAATTAAACCAAACGCTTTGAATGAGTAAAGTTTAAATTTTTCTCTTAAAGGTGAAAATTCAAACACTAAAGTATGTAGGGTAATTAGACACCAGTTGCTAAGTAACTGATAGATAGAACTAACTAGATATAGTGTTTCGTGTCGGAATTGTAAAAAGCGATGCATCGCTTGTCCACCTGTCAAATCTTAACTTGACAGACTACTCGCTCTACCAATAACGTTCATGCGCATATTAATCTACTCCTATAATTATCATCCTGAACCCATAGGCATTGCCCCATTAATGACGGAACTAGCAGAAGGTTTGGTCAAGGCAGGACATCAAGTACGAGTCGTCACTAGTATGCCCAACTATCCCCAGCGCTGTATCTATGATAAATATCAGGGTAAGTGGTATCAGACTGAAGAAAGAAATGGAGTAATAATTCAACGCTCCTATGTCTGGATTCGACCAAAGCCTGGTGTAGTGACACGGATACTACTGGATGGTAGCTTCGTGGTGACTAGTTTGATTCAGGCTTTCCAGGGCTGGCGACCTGATGTGATTCTACTGACAGTACCGTCCCTGGCCGTTAGTGTACCAGCTGCTTTACTCGGTTGGTTGTACAACTGCCCAGTATTACTGAATTTACAGGATATTTTGCCAGAAGCTGCTGTACAGGTTGGTCTAATTAGAAACAAACTAGCCATCCGTATCTTTGAAGCTTTAGAGAAGTTTGCCTACCACACTGCTCATACAATCACTGTTATTTCTGAGGGATTCGTTGACAATTTAGTCAGTAAAGGAATACCTAAAGACAAAATTACCTGTATCCCCAACTGGGCGAATGTTAATGTTATCCGTCCCTTACCCAAACAAGGAAATTCCTTTCGCACTGCTTACCATCTTGATGGCAAGTTTGTAGTACTGTATTCCGGTAATATTGCCCTGACTCAGGGACTGGAAACAGTAGTGAAGGCGGCTACTCTGGTCAGGCATATTCCAGAAATTGTCTTCGTCATTGTTGGAGAATCTAAGGCTCTACAGCAGCTACAGCAAGACTGTCAGACTTGCAAGGCTAGTAATGTCAAGCTTTTACCTTTCCAACCCCGAGAGAAGTTACCAGAAATGTTGGCAGCAGCAGATATAGGTTTAGTTGTGCAAAAGCGTAACGTTGTTTCCTTTAATATGCCCTCAAAAATTCAAGTGCTATTGGCTTGCGGACGACCCATCATTGCTTCTGTGCCTTTGAATGGAACTGCAGCGCGAGTTGTTCGACAAAGTGGTGGCGGTGTAGTGGTACCACCACAAAAGCCCCAGGTTTTAGCATCTGCAATTGTCGAATTGTATGAAAATCCTGAGCAGGGGGTATCTCTAGGTAAACAAGGTAGAAAATTTGCTCTGAAGCACTTCGCCTATCAAAACGCTCTCAACCGCTATGAAGCACTATTAACTCAAATTACTAAGAAGCCTAACCATAATTCACTGATTGAATTACAGCAGTTTTCAGATTTATAACCTAGGTGAGACCAGATACATCAAATCAGATCCTGTCCCGTGGTACGTGGTAATTTTTACCGATACTACCGGACTGGATATCATAACCCAATTTAGAACTTCCATATATTTAGATGTTTTCCCCTTTGCCTTTTCCACCTAAGCCTTTTGACTTATTTCGTGCTGCTTCCAAGAGTAAACGTTGCTCAGCACGGGTAATTGCCTGGTAAGTCGCTTCCACATCTTTAACATCAACAGAAATCGAAGTAATTCCCCACTGCACCAACAGATCAATCAGTTCCGGATCTTGAACCGTAGCTTGACCACAAATTGAGCAAGGAATACCAGCTTCTTTTGCCATTTCGATTAGTTGCTGAATTGCTTGCTTGACCACTGGATGGCACCCTCCCACCAGTGTTTCCAACTGCCTTTGCTCCCGATCAGCTCCTAGTAAAAGTTGCGTCAAATCATTAGTACCAATAGAAATTCCTTGAACACCTGCCTTAACATAGTCTGGTAGCAGAAACAACACAGATGGCACTTCTGCCATAATCCAAAGTTGAAAATCAGGATTATCAGTAAGTCCTACCTGTTCTACCCGACGGCGGCAAAAGGTAAACTCTTCCACAGTACGTACAAAGGGCAAAATCAGCCGTAAATTCCTGCAGCCGTAAGCATAAACCTCCTGTAAAGCTGCCAGTTCCAGATCAAAGCTAGCTGGGTCACTCAGATAGCGACGAGTGCCACGTAGACCAAGCATCGGGTTAACTTCCGCTTCCGTTACCAAGTGATCCCCACTCAGGGATGGAAATTCATGGGAGCGCCAATCCGTGGAGCGATAAAATACAGGACGTGGTGCCAAGGTAACCGTAAATTGAACAATTAACTGAGCCAAGCGTTCTACTAACTCACGCTCATGGCCTTGTCTGTGCCACTGACTGGGGTGCAGATTATTCAAAATCTCTAACATCATCAGTTCTGAACGCAATAACCCCACTCCATCCACTGGCAAACCCACAATTTTTTCTAGGGAGTCCGGCTGGCTAAGATTAACCAATAATTGAGTAGCAATGGGGAAAGTATTTTGAAAGTTAGAAGCTTGAAAGTTGACTTTTGCTTTCCTTTTTCTTAATCCTGAGCCATGCAACTTTTCAACCGGAAACCCTTGCTTAGTTCCTAGCCGATAAACTTCCCCCTGTCCCCCATCCACGAGTATAGACTCGCCAGTTTCTAAAATTTGGGTAATACCAGCCGCACCCACAACACAGGGAATACCAAGTTCTCTAGCAATAATCCCAGCATGACTAGTTATCCCTCCTTGTTCAGTAATAATAGCGGCTACGTGCTTGAGCCCAGGTAGCCAGTCAGGAGAAACACTTTGGGCAACCAAAATTCTACCAGAGAGGATTGCTGAGACGTTTTTGCCCTCACCCGATATCACATGAGCAGTTGCTGTAACTCTTCCTGGTGCTGCGGGTAATCCTCTCACAAGCATAGGCGTCATGGATGGGTTGACAGTGTGTTCACTAGAGTTGCTCCCAATGGAGTCCGATGATGCTTTAGGCACATTGGGTAGGCTACCCACTTGTAGAGAGGTAAACAGCTTGCCGTAGGAGGTAGTAGAACCCACAGAGTGATGTGACGGTTCAAGCCTCAACTGACTAGCATCCCACTTTTGCCCAGTTTCAGGACTAAATTTCGTAATTTGTAACTGTGGTTCTGAGTTTTCTGAGGTTTGCCATAGTGTCCACTCTAGGGAAAAGCTAGGACTAATATCAGCAACTAGACGCTGGCTGATAGTAATTAGCTGTTGGAGGTATTTGTCCTTTAGGGTGTACTGTTTTTGTTGCTCCTCACTGAGTAGATAGGCTTGCACAGTGTTCTGGGTTAGTGATAATGAGTCCGCTTCCAGACACAAGCCATAGGCACGGGTTTTACGACCCAGTCGTGAGGCTAGCACAATACCAGTTTCGATCTCAATTTGGTAATAGTCTGGCACTACTTCCCCCTTCGCCCATGCAGTACCTAACCCCCACGTGGCTTGGATGTAACCCTCAGCTTGGTTAATCTGGAGTGTACCAGAAGCGATCGCATCCCACATTGGTTGTATCAAGACTGCCAAATTAAGCTGCTGGAGACCAATACTATGCCGTTGCCAGTAAAATTGACTTCTGGCGCGAAATAGTTCTGCCCAAACCTGTTTTAAAGACAGTTCCATTGCTAGTGGTTGCCTAGGGCAAATATAGGATCCCAAAATTTTATCTGGTAAGGTTGAAAAAATCTGGGGTTGCTCTAATCTTCCCACTTCAGTTTTCCCAGTGTCCTCCTCAATTCCCGACCCTGGTGATGTCATGGATAAGGAAGGGTGAAAAATTGTTGCTGGGGCGAGTGTAGTTTCTGCTATCTCGGATAGGGTTGATGCCAACACCGAAGCTAAAGTCGCCCCTTGAATTTTGTGACGAATTTGCTGAGCCACTTGCTGTAGCTGGCGAGGATTGTCTACATCTACGTAAAGATAAGAAGAAGGTAAATCAGCTAACAGGGGTTCAGACTCACCTAAAATTGCGATAAATTCCCACAATGCCTTTGCACTCACCACAAAGCCAGGTACAACCGGATAATCCCGTTGCAACAGCTGACTTAAGTTCAAGGCTTCATTGCCCACGAAGGGATACTCTGAAGGTTGAATCAGATCAAGAGAGTAAAGATTATCCACAAATCGCCGCCTAATCCTGTTATTGCTCCGGGATTTTGGCATCATATCTCGAAGGCATAATATCTCTTACCATTAATCACGTCGTATTCACCTAAATCGTTAATTAAAAATTGACTCTCAACCAAGAATGATAAGTAGTCAACTGGACATGATATTATTAATCCTTCCTGTGCTTTGCATCACGCTCTTAGAGACAGAAAACGGTAGAAATACTGAGGGATTCTCATGGTCAGTCTTGGCATCTTTATAAATATAATGCCAGATAAATCCCCAAAATCATGTTACAGGGAATTCAGACTCTTAAAAAGGGTCTATTAAGTCTCTTTCTGAAATCGAACTGTCCCCTATGTGAGCGCCCTGCCACTGATGAATTGTGTGATTATTGCGAGCAGCAGTTACTCCGCTGCCAACTTGACAAAAATCAATTTTTATGTAATCAAAATCTCCCAGTGTTTGTCTGGGGCAATTACGGTGGTCCATTAAAACGAGTACTCGCTGCCCTGAAATATGAAAACCAACCCCAGCTAGCACATCCCTTGGGCCATTGGCTGGGTAAAGCTTGGTTAAAATCCTCTGCCACCCGTAGCCACAACCAAAAATTAATAGTAGTTCCCATTCCTATGCACCCTACAAAACAGCGACAAAGAGGTTACAACCAGGCAGAGCTGATTGCCCAAAGTTTTTGTGAATTCACTGGTTACAAACAAGCACCACTGGGTTTAGAAAGAGTCCGGGCAACTCAACCTCAGTTTGGTTTATCTGTCCAAGAGCGAGCGCAAAACCTAGCAGATGCCTTTATTATTGGTAAACACTTTCTCAGACATCATAGCACCTCACCCGTACTAATCCTAGATGATATCTACACCAGCGGAGCTACAGTCAAATCAGCCACCCAAACCCTGAGGAAGCATGGAATAAGCGTATATGGGTCAGTTGCGATCGCAACCAGCGCGACTATCGGTAAAGTAATGACAAAACGTGGGTCAGTTGATGATGGGGTGATAGGGTAATGGAAATCTATCGATTTTCTGTCAAATTTGATTACTCAAACCCAGTAACACAAGAGAGTAAGGATGCAATCTCACCGATGAGTACTTCAGTAGCCTTGTTGCTAGGGTGCTGCTCTTGACACCGTTGGCATCTAAAGAAAACATGGGTAGGCTTTCAGTATCGGGCAAATCCAGTTTTCCCTCAATCCTGATGCTGGCACGTTTGGCTGATTAGGTATAAGTAGTTTGAGCTTTGACCAAAGTCGCTTCCAGTTCGGTCAACTGCTGCCGCACAAACTGGTAATCCCGGTTTTCTGCCAGACCTAGAGACCGGATTGCTTGCTTAGGAGTAAGACCCAAACGAGTCGATAGGATTTGAAGCTGATGTTGACTGGCTTGAGCTTGAGCTTGAGCCTGAGCTTGGCTAATACTCAGATCAGTAATTGCCCTCACCAGTCCTTCAGTTTGGGCTTTGCTATTCACTAAACCAGAGGATTCCTGAAACTTTGCTAATGCCTCCTGAGACTGATCCAATTTTTGCTTAGCTCGCTCCAGCGCTTTCTTATTGAACTCAACCCTAGTGGTACCATCTGCTTGACGCAGTTCATTCAGACGCTCCTGATACGCACTAATCAGTGCCCTGACTCGATCTCTTGCTAATTCTGGACTATCCCCAGTGGCATTCAACCAGATCTTAGTCGATTCCTGGTCAGGAGATATCGCGAACAACTTTTTGTATTGAACCAGCCTTTGAAAATCCGTTTTCTCTGGGTCAGACTCCAACAAGCGCCTCATCAAAGCATCACTGGTTAGAATAGATGCCTGCATATTCAGAGGATGACTCTTAGTCGCCAATTTAGAATCCCCCTTAGTTAATGAACCAAGAGTTCCTAAACTAGCTTGTAACTTGCCTGTTTCTGGTAGAATTAGCTGTGCTTTAGCAATCCAAAAAGGCTTTAATAAAGAAAAGGCTCCAAAGCTAGCTCCCAGCACCAAGGAATTAAAAACTAATAAAAGTGTCCAATGTCTATTCAGGATCGCAGCTACTTTTTTAATAAAATATATTCCAACGATTACAATCGTTTAACAACTGTGGAATTATAAAATAATTAATTTAAAAAAAATGTTTAAATAAGACATGGTAAATCAATATTTTCAAATAAATAAAAGTCTAACTTTTTTCAATTTTCAATTTTCAATTTTCAAGTTTTTCCAGATATTCAAGTTCTGCCAGATAAGTGCTCCCATCGAGAGACAAACTGCTCATTTCGCTGTACTTCGGCAAAAATTGCCCCTAGCCAGACCAAAAAATACCACAAATACACTGCCATCCAGGTCAAGGGTGTTCCGTTGAGAAGCATGTACAAAGCCACCAGACTGGCAAATGCCCACTGGCAATGATGGTTACCACGAATCGCTGGAATCCAAGTATTCCAAAGAGTTGAACCTAGGGCAGCTAAGAAAAAGATAAAGCCAATGATGCCATGCAAATAAAGAACTGAGGCGTAGGTTGAAAAGGAACCCAAAGCAATGTCGTAGATAAACCATTTGACAGAGCCTTGTATAATTCCCCATCCCATCCAGGGGCGTTCTTGCCAAGCCTCAAGGGTTTTAGTAACCACCAGTTCCCGGTCTTTAGAGGATTCGGCACGAGCACTATTGAAGATTTCTAGGGGCTTTTTCACTAAATCACTGAAGGTCAGACCTCCCAAAAGAGCACAAAGTAATGAGCTTAATGAACCAATCCATAAAGAACCTTGACGAGCCAAACTGCTGCGGAAACAAGCTGTAATCACCAATGCCATCACAAAGGAAACCCAGGATAAACGACTAAAACTAATTAGCAGAGCGGTTAAACAACCCGCTACAGATATTTGACGTAAGCGGCGGTTTTCTTCACCCACTCTTGTTTAGACTAATGGCAGTCAAAACGGTAGTCAGAGGTATACTCTGAACTACCGCGAGGGAGAAAATGAGAATTGACCAAAAAACTCAGAACTCCCTAAAATGAACTGTGACCGACTGCAAATATTCCGCCTGTGAAACCTACCAGCTATTAGGAAAAGCCCATGATGCGACCTTTGAATTAATGGAAAGCATGATGACAACCAAAAATGCTTCTTGTTTAGGGGAATTTGCCCTGTCGCCTCTGTTTCAGCGAAAATGGTCAAGTGCCTATGAAGCAATTCAAGATTGCCGACCAAACCGTAAAAAGCTGATGAGTAGGTATATCCAAGAGATACCTACTCAAGAATATGTGTTGTTAGGCATCGACCATACAGCTTGGGGTAGAAAAGGAGCGAAAACTCTCAAAGAGCGAACCTACTGCCATCAAGCCTCAGCCAAGGGGAATGTCACAGTGGGGCAAGGATACAGTACCATCGCCTGGTTGCCAGAAGCGGGAGGAAGTTGGGCATTACCCCTGAGACATGAACGCATCACCTCCAAAGAAACCCCCATCTCGAAGGCAGTGTGGCAACTCAAACAAGTCTGTCAAAACCTCGAACAAAAAGTTTTAGTAGTGGCAGATAGAGAATATGGGAATGGTTTATGGGTGCAGCAAACCGCCGACATCAATGCCAGTCTGTTAATGAGAGTGCGGGCTAATGCTTGCTTGTGGTCGAAACCCCCTGCCTATTCAGGGAAAGGAAGACCCCGCAAACACGGACAAAAATTCAAAGTCAATGATCCCAAAACTTGGTGGGCAGCAGAGGAAGGCCGTCGTTGTCGATGACCCCAAATTGGGCAAACTGCGCTTGAAAAAATGGCACGATTTGCATTTTCGCACAGCACCAACACGACATCTCAACCTGATTCAAGTCGAAAGACTGACCTGTTCAAGTAAACGGAGAAAGCAGCCCCCACTCTGGTTGGTTTGGGTGGGATTCGAGTTATGCCCGTTAGCTGATGTGTGGTCCCAATATGCCCGTCGCTTTGGTGTTGACCATTGGTATCGTTTTGCCAAGCAAAGATTGCATTGGACTTTACCTAACTTGAGTACCCCTGGGCAGTGTGAGCGTTGGAGTGACCTCATGCCTTTGATGACCTGGCAATTGTGGTTAGCCAGAGATTTAGTCTCCCAACAGCATCTTCCGTGGGCTACACCACAAACCAATCTCACCCCCGGAAGAGTGGCACAATCAATATTTGCCCATGAGAGTGAAGATTGGCTCTCCAACACAACCACCGAAAACCCGAGGAAAGTCTCCTGGTTGGCAATCGGGTCGAAAAAGAAGCAAGAGAAACATCTATCCCATTGTCAAGAAGCAGTATTCTCACCCTAAAAAAGCGAAAAAGAACACAGCTTAACCTTGATTTTTAGATTCAAGTTTTTGATTTCAGCTATTTTTAATGGCCTGGATTGTTTTTTGCTGATTTTTTATAGTCTAAAGTAGAGGTGTTAATTTTTGAAAATATTTGACGAAATATTTATGATTTTTTATAGTAATTTTTAATTTAAAATTTCGTAAAAATTCCGTATAATTGCGGTATAAATAATAGATAAAAAATACTTTTGATAATTTTTATAAAAAATTGTCTTTTGCTTGCCTCCCTTGATAAGGGCGCTAATGCTGGGATTGCTTTTAGCTTTTGCCTTCATCAATCAAGTTATACCAATTCGAGAAATTATAGCTAAACATCAATTTCATCTCCCCATCTCCTCATCTCTCCATCTCCTCATCTCCCCATCTGCATCTGTAGTCTACCTTTGAAGAATTGATATTACTTTATGACGCACATTCCGCACTACATTGTGTAGTTCTAAAAGATTACGAATTTTGGGAATTTTGCCATGGGGCTTACGCCGCCCGAAGGGCTAATCGCAAATCGTTGACTAATCCTGAGTATTTATACTTAGGATTATAAGCCAGGATAATATATTAATATATTCCTTAATATATTAATATATTAAGGAATATATTAAGTTCGTTCAAAAATAAACGGTGCTACATTAAGAAATGCTAAAAAATATCCCATCGTTGCTCCAACTAGATGGGATAAAAATTTACAAAAATTTACATAGCTATAAAAACTTTGGTTCGACTACTGATAAGCATTGGGTTATCACCAAATGGGCTGATCAGCGACATACTGATAGCGTCCGTCAAAAGCTCAGTCCCAAATTCGGTCACCTTCCCTGGTTTATCCAGATTTGCGGCTAGAATAAAACAGCTGTGAGGGGGGAGGCAGAAATGGGGGAGTGGGTATGAAAAGTTTTTTCAAAACTGGCAACTATGCAATGAAAATGCACAATAGCTTAATTGCACAACCCGAGTAGGACGTTAATCACCTTACTGTCTATGTTATCATAAAAGACGAGTATAGGTATCGGTTGCAGTTTTTGTTTTCAGTGTTGACAGGTTTCTTCTGTTTCATATTGCTAAGCATGCCTCCGAAATTTCTATCTCTACATAAATCAAATTTTGGAGATATTGTATGTCTGTCTACGTTGGTAACCTTGCACGTGAGGTGACAGAAGAGGATCTGAAATCTGTGTTTGAAGAATATGG
>NZ_JAAHHW010000117.1 GCF_010692325.1 Moorena sp. SIO3I8
ACTACCCGCAGTGTGTCTCGTATTTTTCATGCTCAACACGATCTTTTATTGTCTAGGTGCTGTGGCGACCTAGAAACAGTAATAATGAGTCTAGGCCAGTTGATATGGGTCTACTAAAGCGAGTAGTCGGTGTGATTTGAGCTACTCGCTTTTTCATCCATGTATTGATACTAACGTGGATTTTCAAAATCGTCAACTGTTTTGGACAAAAATTTTAAAGCCGACTATACTTTGTAAGAAGTAGTGTATAGGAATCTAAGGCTAGATATGAGCAGTGTCGAGGTTCATAGCTCAAAAACAGTAACAATCAAGAATCTCCCTCAAACCATGAAAAGACTGAGGAAAGGGGTAAAGGGAGGCGTATCAAAATTATCTAAAATAGCAGGAATATCCAGGTCTGCCTGGTACTTGATTGAGTCTGGACAGGCCACCTCTATAGAGGAGGAAACTTTTAGGGGTATAGAAAAAGCTCTTAAAGTGGACTTTGGGGTGGTAATCTGCTGTGACTCTGGGACTTCAAGGGAATATGATGGGTCATTCGTCCGATTAAGCGATTCGGAAAAACTTCCGCTGCGCGATGGGCCTCGCCGCGCCAAAAGCGATCGCAGTCAGATCCACCAGAGTCAACCCAATGAGAATGGGAGTCCCTAAACCACCTATTACCATTAAAGCCAGAAAACAACCCTTACCACTGACCAATTTTTATGTATATTTGTTAACAAAAAACTAAGTTTACTAAAAAATATTTTAAACTTATCTTACTTACTTACTTTATGGAATATAATTATCACATCCAAATTTAAAGCAAAATAAAAACCCTATCCTCCAACTTTTTCTACAAAGACAAGGATAGGGCAACAACAAGAAAGTATTTAATTATGTCGAATTTTACTATAAAAAGCGCGATAGGACTTCTATCGGATGAAATAATTCCAAATAACGTATTAGAACAGCATTATCGAGAATGGCAACATTCAGCCGTTAATCGCCACATTATTGCACTGAATGTTGTTTCTTGTAGTGACAATGAGGCTTTCGACTATCTTCTATACTCAGATAACATTCCCCGGCGCAATGATGGCAGAATTCGTGACCACATGCTCAAACGCTATGGCCACATTGAGCACGGTGGCTGGTGGTGCTCAGGCATTGATCTACTCACTGGAGAACTAGCTCTTTGGGGGTGCTTTAAACCGGACAAGCCGCGACGAAACCCAGATAAGCGTAACAAACGCATCAAATACGAGCACCCACCCAAAGAGCCTACGGGAGTGTTTGCCCTCCAGATTCCCTTAGCTCTGGGACAACAAATCGCCAGTAGGTATGAGTGTGAGCCAAATTTTCTCAATTCAAATGGATGTAACTGGTTTTGGCAATGGGTGATCGACAACCCACAAGTCCCAATCGTGATAACCGAGGGAGCCAAGAAAGCCGGGGCATTACTCAGTGCTGGCTATGTAGCGATCGCAGTCCCAGGAGTCAACAGTGGTTATCGGGTCAGGGACGAGCGTGGGCAAAAGAAACGAGAGCTGATCCCAGAGCTTGAGGTCTTAGCCAAAGCAGGCAGAAAATTTTATCTGGCATTCGACCAGGACGAAAAACCAAAGACCATCACTATGGTCAATAGGGCCCAAGAGCGACTGGGTAGATTACTGGCTGAGAAAAAGGCTGAAGTCAAGATTATCAACTGGAACCCAAAAGACGGGAAAGGGTGCGATGACTTGATAGTCAATCATGGTCAGCCAGCTTTCGACCAGGCCATTGACAACGCCTTACCCTTGGATATTTGGAAAGCCAGACAGCTTCGTCAACTAACCTATCTTCCAGATACTCACCTCAATCAACGTTTTCTCGGAAAATTAAGCATCCCTGAATCAGCGAAACTAATTGGAATCAAGTCACCCAAAGGGACAGGGAAAACAGAATCCCTTGTCCCCCTAGTAGAAGAAGCAATACGTAATGGACAGCCGATTCTGGTCATCACTCACCGGATACAACTAACTAAAGCTCTTTGTCAACGTTTTGGCATAAATTACATCACCGACGTTCTTAACTCAACGGAAGGAGCACTGTTTGGATACGGTCTTTGTGGTAATTCTCTTCACCTCAAGTCCCAAGCCAAATTTAAAGCTGAAAATTGGGAAGGATGCTTGGTGATTCTTGATGAAGCTGAGCAGGTACTTTGGCATATACTCAACTCTTCAACCTGTCAAAAATATCGGGTTCCCATACTCAAGTCTTTCAAGACATTAATCCAAGGAGCAGCTCAGGTTATAGCTGCTGATGCAGACCTAAGCGATATAACCATTGATTACCTAAAAACCTTGACAAAAACCGAACCGTTTATCATTCGTAACGATTATAAATTCGATGGTTGGACTGTTTATCGCTATCCAAAACCAGAGACTTTGGTGAAAAATCTGGAGAAAGAAATCACCCAGGGTGGTAAGCCCTTTGTGTGCTTGTCAGCCCAGAAAGAGAAATCCATGTGGAGCACGCAAAACTTAGAGAATCATCTGCGAGAGCTATTCCCAAATAAGAAAATCCTAAGAATAGATTCTGAGAGTGTAGCAGACCCGAATCATGAAGCATTTGGTTCAATCACCAAGCTGAATGAAATCCTATCAAATTATGACATTGTTCTTGCATCACCCTCCATTGAAACTGGGGTGAGTATCGATCTCAAAAAACATTTCACAACAGTATGGGGTATCGCCCAAGGTGTTCAGTCCGAGAGTAGCGTCAGACAATCCCTAGCCAGACTCCGGGAGCCAGTAGACAGACACTTGTATGTTGCTCCCCATGGAATGGGAAAAGTAGGTAACGGTTCTAGTTCTTGGCAGTCACTGATAGCTGCTCAGAACGCTATGCTGAGAGCTAATCTCAAATTTCTACGGCAAGCGGATTTACCCGAACTCTCGTCAGTCTCTGACATTGACGAGTTAGAGAACTTTCAACCCGAGACATTGAAATGTTGGGCAAAGATGGCGACAAGACACAATGCCGGATTAATTAAATATGATCAACAAATTTTTACCGAGCTAGAGGCAGAAGGACATAAGATAATTTCCGTTGAACTGAGCCACGATAGTGACCAAGTAATCAGAGAATCCCTCAAAGACTGTAGAGATAAAAGCTACTTAGCCTCAAGGGAAGCGATTTCCCATGCTCAGCCATTTCTTAATGAGTCAGAGTACCATGCGTGCAAAGACAAACAAGCCAAAACCAAGGAAGAAAGGCACCAAGAAAGAAACTGGGAGATGCGCAAGCGTTGGGGGGACGTTACTCCTGAATTACTAGAACTGGACGACAAAGGGCATTTCCCCAGATTTAGACTTCTTTATTATTTGACTTTGGGACGTTCTTACGTTGCCAATAAGAGCAAAGAGAGCGCCCAGTTCCAAATAGAACAAGGGGGGCTATTCCCTCCCGATTTCAATGGGTCTCAAAAGGGATTAAAGATTAAGGCGTTTGAGGTTCTCGGCATCAAAGAATTGCTCCAGTCTAATCGAAAGCTTAAAAACTCCGATCCGGTTCTAATCGAACTCAAACGAAAAGTTATTACCCCCATAATTAGGTGGCAGTTAAGTGCGCTCGAGCTTGGTCAGTTCAAGGAATCAGAAACTCCCATACAGATACTCAAAAAATTACTAAGTCATCTGGGTATAGGTTTAGTACGGATTGGGCGGGAGACCAGGCGAGGCATCAGGCACTGGATTTACCAACTCCGTGACTGGGGTGAACGGCAAAGCCTATTCGCTTACTGGTACCAGAGAGATTCCGAGAAGCAGCAACTGGCCTTGGCTCACAAAGATGTGTCCACGTCTGGTAAAGATAAAAAAGAGACATCCCATCTAGACACTATTACGGAAGACCAACCAACAGGAGTAGTAGCAAGAGTAATCTCCCAACTAGAGAGAGCAGCTCAAGTCGGCTCAGATGTCTTAAAAGGAGCCGTGAAATTCTATATTCGTTCTCCTTTCTGGGACGAAATCAAGGATGAAACGTGGCTTAATGTTCCATTCACAATCAGAAAAATGATAGATCGATTTGATTATACTTAACTATCACTGGGGAAGAGGATTAATTTGTGTTTGTTTGTGTTTGTTTGTGTGGTTGTAAGTCTAAGTCGGAGTGGTTCCGTTTTAGAGAAAAAAGTGGGTGGTGTAAGGGCGATCGCACCTTCACCTACAGTAGTCCCAGGGTAAACACATCGACCAATGGTAGCGATCGCATGGTCTTAGGGTACGATCGCATGTCCTTAGGGTGCGATCGCAAGAGCCTGAGGTTTTATCGCTCCCGGAACTACGGCGACGGATGAGTACATGGATGGGATAGAGGAAGACCTGGAACCGTTCGATGATGAGCAGCCGGTTGAGGTTATCGAAGCTAAATCAACCGTGCTAGCTGAGGTTGAACCTGATGAAGCGAGGAACAACGGAGAGGCAAAGGTCTGGGTCACTCGCAACCTCAACACTCTTCCGAAGTCCCATTCTGCTCCCTAGATTCCGACTCCCATCGGTTTACCCTGCAACCAAGGGCATATAACCTGATCTGCTTAGTCCCCAGCGTCTGGGGAGATGCTAGTCGGGGGAGGTGACCAGCCTTTTCGGACTTTCGGAGCTGAGACTCGGGTCGAAAAGCCTGGGCAAAAGAATGTTTATTACGAGGAAGTTTATCCCCTGGTTATTGTTACTAAGTTAGACTAAAGATACATAGTTAAGCGGAACTTCCATCAGAAGCGCTCGCATCAACAAAATGGAAAAAAACTATCCTACAGTTAAGTTCAAAATCAAAGAAGATTCAGCAGAATGCTCCTGGGGGTCTATCCACGACCCTTTTAGCTTAGTAATATTGAATCCAAGGATTGTGTCTAAAGACAATTTACAGCGCATTATTGACGAGAGTAGGAATATTCCAGGTGTTCCAGAAAGTACGGAAGGACTTAAGTGGGTCTCAGACTTTAAGATCAGAGCTTCCAAGAAGTTGAGAGTACCAGGTTACGCTCTCTATTATTTTAGAGACGATACTCCAGGGGTTCATTTTAAGTTTTTGATATTACTCAAAAAAATAGAAGACAGAATCAGAGTTCAAGAGCACCTCACGACAATGATTGACAGCTTGAAGCGCATTATTGATGGAGACAAAGAAAAGGTATTTTTTAGTCAGCCAAGGTCATTGGCAAGTATTTCACAAGACTTACCGGCAAGACTAAAAAAGAAATCCCAACCCCCTCAAGTCATGGTGATATCTATAGAAGACCTAGCTTGATTACTTCCAAAAAATTAACAAACCCCGCTCGTAATTGAGCAGGGGAAGAAGCAGTATTGGAAATTAGCAAGTGTCTTATGGCTTGTAGCCTTTAGGGATGTTATATCTAAGTTGTTTCATGACCGATTTTTTCACTTTTTTAGCGTTCGCGTAGCCTGGCCTATAGCCAATCGTACCCACATGACGTGACATACTCCCACACGCTCATCAAAGATTACAGTGTGGGCTTCTTACCAACACCACCCAACGGTTCGGTTACTCGGTAAGCTTTACTAGTGACGGGATGCCCCACCGCCAAATTCAATATATTGATCGCTGCATTTACATCCCTGTCCGCCACATAACCACAATGAGGACAAGAATGGATGCGATCTTTTAGTTTTTTTGGAACTTTTGCTCCACAATTGGAGCAGTTTTGGCTGGTATTGCGAGGATTTACTGCAACCGTGACCAAACCAGCATTTTCGGCTTTGTTTGACAAGATAGACAGAAATTGACCCCACCCAGCGTCTAAAACAGACTTGGCCATTTTAGACTTAGCTAAACCCTTTATATTTAACTTCTCATGGGCAATTAAATCGTGATTGCCCAATAACTCTTTTGCGGTTTTAAAGTGAAAATCTTTTCGGGTATCAGCCACTTTTTTGTGAGCTTTCCCCAGTTTGTTGACAACTTTTTTCCTGTTGTTACTACCTTTCTTAGATCTGCTAACAGCTTTTTGAATTTTCTTTAGTCGTTTCTGAGCCTTTCGGTAGTATTGAGGAATTGGAACTTCTGAACCATCAGACTTTATTAGAAACGACTTGAGTCCCATGTCTATTCCGACGGAGCTGGTTACACTGTCTACTGGGACAATCTCCGGTACGGTATCATCTTGAATTGACAGTGTGACGTAGTAACCATCAGCTTTTCGGGTTATAGTGGCTGTTTTGACCTTAAACCCTTCTGGAATAGGTCTATGGTAGATCATTCTAACTTTTCCAAATTTTGGGAGAGTTAGAATGTTTCCATTTATTGGGTTTTTGGATAAAGAAGGAAATGTGAAGGATTTATATCTATTTTTCCCTTTGAACCTTGGTTTCCCACTTCTTTTTCCGTTACTATCGCCCTTTAGAAAACGCTTAAAAGCTAAATCAACTCTTTTGACACAGTTCTGTAGGACTTGAGACTGAACCACCTTGTACCAGGGTCTGTCTTTCTTCAACTGAGGCAGAGAATTTTGCTGTGAAAAGTAGTCGGGATTATTTTTTAATTCTGGTAGATGACAGACCAAAGGACAAGAGTTAATGGAACAACGATTCTGCTCGTACCAACTAAATCTTTCAGCAAGTAAATAGTTGTACTGGTGGCGCAACATATCCAACCACCTTTCGACCTCTGTTTCCTGTTTTTTTGTTAACCTTAGTCGGTACTGATAAGCTGATATCATTGTTGCCATCTCCTGTTTTTCGACCTATTATTAGGATAACGTATGTTACAACAAATGTCAACACTAAAATGAAAGATCAAAGATTCGTGATCAGATTAACCAGTTTTGAAAAACAGCAACTAAAACAAGAGGCTGATAGAAGAGGAATGACTTCATCTGAATTACTAAGAAGTTTGATAGCTCGTTTTCCGGATCCTAAAGACTCTGTGCAAAATTCATCCCTGGAGACGAAACCTTAGATAGTGGAGCTTTATTACAAAAGATTTAACCCTTTTGCCCATAACCGACTAACCATAAAAGCTCCACTATCTTACGGTAACTTTAAGCACTCATGCTGCGCATAGAGATGTGGGACTTCTTTTGCCGGACAGTTAAGAGTGTAATTTGGCAAAGTCAACGTTTCGCTCCGGAAGCGTTCGCAAAGCGTGGCTAACAGCCTCAGCTTCCGCGCTTATGCGATCGCATGGTCTTAGGGCGATCGCATGGTCTTAGGGTGCGCGCATCTAGTAAAATGATTAACTAAATAACCCCTTACACTCCCCTGGGGTTACTTCTGCTCCCAAACAAAACCCCTCACTCTTTCCGGATCCGAGGGGTTTTGTGCATTTTAGATGTCAAGCTCCCCACTGTGGACCTTCTTTCCAATTCAGCATTAACGGGTATCCGACAAGTTGATTTATCGTTTCTAACCTAATTCCCGATTCCCGATTCCCGATTCCCTATTTCCTCTACATAGATATAAACTGTTCAGTAACCATCCGGCGAACATCCGGTGAACATTCGCCGAACATCCAGCAAACGGTTATGACTCAGGAAATAGACAAAATCCCCGTTAAGGATTTACAGACCAGATACAACATCGGTCGCACCGCCCTTTATGAGCGAATCAAACATGCCAATATCAAGCCCAGCAAAGAGGGGACTCGCTCCTTTATATCCGGTGAACAACTGAAGGAATTGGATCGATTAAACGACTATTTAATGACTGGTCGAACCTTTGAAGACTTTGAGCCACTGTTAACCGAAGAGTTTACCGAAGATAGTCAGGAAACTATCTCCCTGGACAGTTCACCGAACAGTTCACCGAACAGTTCACCGGACGTTCACCGGACAGGTTCTTGGGAGGCAGAACGGGAAGCATTGGAGGTGTTGATTGATGCGATCGCGTCTGGTATTGAGAGAGCCAATATCAACAAAATGCAGCCCTTGAGTCCTATAGAGTACATGCATCAGTTGAAGATTGCTGCCCAAGAACAGTGGTTATTGACCACATCGGAAGTCAGGGAATTGATAAAGGTAAAACCTCACACCAGGAAGGGTGAGGATACGTACAGGAGAGGGTCTTGGTTGTTTGTTAAATCGGGGAAGATTGGACGGGAAACGGCTTGGCGTGTGGAACAGGAAACAGGGGACAAGAGACGATAGCTGGTGCTTACCCTAAGCATCCGCCCATCCCTCAATGGTAGCTACCAAAATGTTAACTAGGGGATGGTTTATTGCTTCCTTGAAAGCTTCCACTCCTCCAGCTTTCAGAGCATTGATAACCTTAGCTTTTAGGGGTGGGTTATTCTCAATTTGGTCAACAACTTCACTGACAACTATCATCTTTTCTTTGCTTGTTGTAGTGGGATTAGTCTGGGATAGTTGCTCCAGGAGTTGCTGGATTTCAGCTGCTGCTTCCGCTAAGCTTTGGGTTTGCTCTGGTGTAAAATTAGTAGTATTAAATTGTCTAGCATTGTCGTTAGCAACAGCAAAATTAGGATTAGTATTAACTTTAGGATTAGTAGCTTGACTTTGGTCTATATTAAAATTACGTGAATTATCTGACATATCATTCTCCGCTTCAGCTTTATTTATAACTTTGATTATAGAATTGGATGACTGCTGATTGGTAAAAGCGTTTATAATATCCTTGATATTCTGAATATGGTAAGTGTTAGCCTCATCTTTACCCTCTAGAAAACCAATTTTATTAGCGTTTTTTAGTCTAGCTTCATAAATTTCCAAAAAATCTCTTTCAAACTTCCCCTTATCTATTGATTTTGGGATTTCCAAGGTAAGTAAAACATCATTGCCTTTCTTCTCAATTCCTTGAATTGAATCACCAGTAATTTCAGGATTTTCCGCCATTAATTTTTGAAAGGCTTGACGAAATGCTTCTGGATTAACCCCATTACGCAGAAGAATCTGCACCGTATTGGTAATTTGCTTATAAAGCTTGTCAAAATCCCCTGGTTCAAAAACCCGATTAAAGTCATGGGGACGGCGCTCTCGACTTCCCATATCATCGGGATTCTCTAGTAAAAAGACATACTGACAATCAACATTAGTTAACCTAGTTCTTGAATCAATATTCCACGCTTCTAAACAAGCACCAGTAAGATAAGCATGGGTAAAATCAGTACCAACGCAATTAGCTTCAGTTAAATTAGCCCATTCTAAATTAGCATCTTCTAAAGTGGCTTCGCTAAGATCAGCGAGTTTTAGATTAGCCTTATTCAGATTAGCCCCTCTTAAATTTGCACCTCTAAGATTACTCTTAATATAAGGCTTATTATAACCCTTACCACGAACCAATAATTCTCTGACAGCTGTATCAGCTAAGATAGTATTACCAGGTCTAGCTTGGTCAAGCTTAATAGTTTTCCGCCAACAAGTACGAGTGATAGTAGCCTCCCTTAAATCTGTACTTTTAAGAATAGCTCCCGTGAAATCAGCATCAGTTAAATCGGCCTTGTGGAAACTTGTACCTCCTGTAGCAGCAAAGGCAATAGCCATAGTGCGAATCCAGACATCTCTGGGGTCTCCCTTTAGAGCACGCCAGCCCAGGTAAGTTCCAAATAAGGCGGAGGCTATGGCTATGGCGGAGGCGGAGGCTATGGCGGAGGCTATGGCAAAGGCTATGGCGGAGGCTATGGCTATGGCGGAGGCTATGGCTATGGCGGAGGCTATGGCTATGGCTATGGCTATGGCGGAGGCGGAGGCTATGGCTATGGCTATGGCGGAGGCTATGGCGGAGGCTATGGCGGAGGCTATGGCAAAGGCGGAGGCTATGGCTATGGCTATGGCGGAGGCAAAGGCTATGGCGGAGGCGGAGGCGGAGGCAAAGGCGGAGGCGGAGGCGGAGGCAAAGGCAAAGGCTATGGCAAAGGCAAAGGCGGAGGCAAAGGCAAAGGCAAAGGCGGAGGCTCCTCCGATACCTTGACGAAGGATTATAGCAAATAAGACAATTATTGCAATCAAAGCTATCCAGCTCGAGACTTGATCTGTTACGTCGCTAGAGGTAAATATATACCTTACTAACAACCCAACAGATAAGGAAATAAATCCTGATAGTCCTGAAATTATCCAGGAAACCAACAAAAGAACAACTGCCCACCGTTTCTGTAATCCTGCCTTGGCCTTACAAAACTTAGTTCCGGTTAGATTAGCTTTCTTAAAGCTCGTTCCTCTAATATCAGTTTCACTAAAATCTGCTTCACTAAAATCTGCCCCTGAAAGGTCTTTTCCCCGGAAGGACTGACCTCTAATATTTACCCTTTGGAAATCCCTTTCGCCTGCTGCATATCGTCTCAGAACTTCATTAGCTTTCATCAGCCACAATTATATATATATTCACCAAGTTCTCTCCCAACATTAAGACAATGTCCGGACGTAATTAAAAATAGTACCCTCAAGGGGAATGTTTGTTATATTTTCTCTACTACTGTGTCGTCACCACAACACATCTAAAACTCCTTGCTCAGTACCAACGCTTCGACAGTTTCAGCTTGCTACGCATCGCCTCCAAGCCCTCAGCGTAGCTGCCTTCTTTGCCTCTAGGGCTGATAGTTGGGCTAAATAAAGCGATTTGCAATTTAGTGATGTAATAAGATGCTTTGCCCTGAGATGATAAGTTATAATATTCAGCTGACTAATCTTATAACCCACATTCCGCAGGTGTGATTCCAAAATCCGGTATTTTTAAAAGATGAGTAAAATTGAAGCGTCTAATATCAGAGTACAGGATCTTGACCACTGTGGAATAGTGGCTGGAATTTGTGATGAAATCGGACTAGTCGAACAAATAGACAAACTCTTAGGCAATCATCCCCAGTCAATTATCACCCCAGGGCAAGTAGTCAAAGCCATGATTCTGAATGGTTTGGGCTTTGTCAGTGCGCCGTTGTATCTATTTGAAAGGTTCTTTGTGGGCAAAGCCACAGAACATCTACTCGGAGTTGGGATCAGACCAGAACACCTCAACGATGACCGATTGGGGCGGATCTTGGACAAATTGTACAGCTTCGGACTCACCGAAATCTTCGTCACTGTAGCATTGGCGGCGGCGAAGTATTTTGGGGTAGAAATGAGCAGCCTACACCTAGATTCGAGTTCCCTGCACGTAGATGGAAATTACGCCTGTTCCGGTGATGAACCGGATCAGCCAGGTACAATTCACATTACCTATGGTTATTCGAGAGACCACCGCCCCGACTTAAAGCAATTCATGGTAGACCTGATGTGCACCGGCGATGGAGATATCCCTTTGTACCTGAGAGTGGGGGATGGGAATGAAACAGATTCAGCAGTATTTGCTCAACTCATCCAGGAATTTAGACAGCAATGGAATGTAGATGCACTTTTTGTCGCCGATGCTGCTCTCTACACCAAGGACAATCTGCAACTCCTGACACAATTGCAATGGGTATCGAGAGTCCCAGCCACCCTCAAAGCGGCTAAAGAATTGTTACAACAGATTCACCCAGAGGCATTCGTAGACAGTTCTCTAACTGGGTATAGGATTGCCCCTGTGGGTAACAGTTATGGGGATATTCGACAACGATGGTTAGTAGTGGAAAGTCAGGCGCGGTTAGAATCTGACTCGAAACAACTAGAAAAACGTATTGCCAGACAGTTAACACTCGCGACTAGAGCACTGCATCAGTTAGAGAATCAACGGTTTGCTTGTCAACCTGATGCTCTGTGTGCGGCTGACAAGTTGTCCGCACAGTTACCCTACCATCAACTGCATGACCTGCAAGTGGTAGAAATTCTTCAACACCAAGGACGCGGTAGACCCCGCAAGGATGCCGTCCCTCACAAAAACTATCAAATCTCTGCCACACTTGTCTCTAAAGAGTCAGTCATTGCTGCTGAACGTCAACGAGCTGGCAAGTTCGTGTTGGCTACCAATGTCTTGGATGAGCAGGTGTTGAGTCATGACCAAATCCTTCGTGAGTACAAGGCACAACAATCGACGGAGCGAGGTTTTCGCTTCCTCAAAGACCCATTATTCTTCACTTCGAGCGTTTTTCTCCATACCCCTGAGCGAGTGGCGGCTTTGGCCATGATCATGGGTTTGTGCTTGCTGGTTTATAGTTTGGGTCAACGCTCTGTGCGTCAGGCTTTAGAGACAGCTAAACAGAAGATTGATAATCAGGTCGGTAAGCCTACGGCTCAACCCACTCTGCGCTGGATCTTTCAATGTTTCATGTCGATTCATTTACTGACGGTTGATGGTGTCAAGCACATTACCAATCTCACGTCTGAACGATTGTGGATTCTTCAGTTCTTGGGTGCTCCTTGCCGTAAATATTACCTCTTGGCTTGATTTCGTGCTCAAAGGGGGTAGGAAAATTATCTGCATGTGATCCCTACCTGCGGAAAGTGGGTTTGCTACTGGAGTGGGAACCTGAGCGGGTTCACTTTCAATACTCTTTAGTACTGGGGTAGGGTTCGGATTGGGTAAATCAGTTTGCTGTACTTTATCTGGATGGATGTGTTGTGGGGTATCGTTATCCCAACTTACCAGTAGCCCCAGTTTTTTATCTTTGCCGCTGACTGTCCCAAGTTTGCCCGGTGATGCCCAATTGGGTAGATTTTTGTCTTCTATTATTTGAACGCGATCGCCCTCTATGAACTGCGCAATTTTCGCGGTTAGTTCTAGCTCTAAATAAATATTATCTACTGTCCTAGCACTCACGCCAACATGTTCAGCGATTCGGCGGTTAGTCCAATCTAGACCTTTTCGCTTACCGCCTTGGCTACGAGGGATAGCATCTAATGATCCAAACTCTTCGATTAACGTCTGAAACATCATCTCAACCGCCCGCCGCTTATCAGCATTGGTGCGGTGTAAGGTCGGGCGCTGGTTGGAAGAGCAGCTGTAGCGGATAGTATCAATCAAGCTTCCGATGCGGACTTCACACAGAATCTGCTGCTCGGCTAGTGCTGCTGCTTTGATTCGGTGGTGTCCATCACCTGGACGCTTGTGCTCACCATCGTCGAAAATCACTGGGGGGTCATGCTGCCAATCCCAACGATCCTCTTCCATTTCTAAGGAATATCGTGCGATCGCTTTCTCATCAGTCGCTGTCCGTGATTGAGTGCCATCTTCTAGGTGTATTAAGTTGGGGTCAAGCCATTGATAAGTTACTTCTGATTGAGCTGTACTACTTACCTCTAGCTCAGCTGAATCATCTGAGTCAGCTTTCTCGTTAACTGGTGATTCAACTTGCTCAGATAACTTAGTTTCTTCGTTAACTGATGTAATTTTCTCTAACTGGTCCCGCTTGAACCATTTGATACCCTGGGACAGGTTAACGCAGATCCTAGCCTTCTGATAGGATGTGCTAGGTTTCTCATTGGCAACTACGCCAGTCTGCCCCTTGTACCTTCCGTCAAGGATTTGAACTTCATCCCCGGTGACGAAAAAAATTTCAAGTTGGGATACCATCTGATTTCCTTCTTTGATCGCTCAACGCCGGTTAGCTTTCCTCCACTCCCATGGGGGAACAGATTGGCCAGCCCAAACACCAATTCTAGCCGACTGTGCTCGTCGTTGAGTAGAAACGATCGCATCCCAATTTGGACAATCCGATTTATAAGCTTCATAGCCCCAAACCATACCATCCGAAGATTGGATAGATTGAACTAATGACCAGTCGTCTCCCCGATTTACCCAAAGCTCAGCCACAGTACGGCCATACCGGTCAGTGGTGATAGCATCCACTTTGACTTTCATCCTGCCATCTTCTAGAACTTTTCTGAGATGATCTCGGCTTTCGATGCCGAGAAGTTGAGCCTTCTCGGGGGGCGTCAACACAGGCAAATCTGATTTTCTTCTCTTCGGAGTCGCATATGACTCTGATAGTGTCCCCATCATAAACTGAACCTGGCTTTACGTCACAGACGGGTAGATGGGCTATTGATTTATATATTATTGGATAACTTTTACTGGTGCTTGGAGGTTTTTTTGGGTGATCACTGACATTATCGCTAGTACGATAATCAAGATAACTGTGGCAATCTCAGAATAAATAACAATTCGTTTTTTGCTCATCTGACTGACAGGGATGTGAAGTACACACCTATTCTTCCCTGTTTCCTACTCCCTGCTTTCTGCTGCTACTACCGATCAACTAAGGAACTTCTGCCTGATTACCTCTAAGACCTCTGTTGTGCTCACGCGCTACCTACGGCGGCTTCCCGCTTAGTCTTGCTAACTATATATAGCCTTAATGTGATCGTGTCTGTGAGTACGAATGAACTTAATTTTAAGAAATTCGCATAAAACAGAAAAAGAATACTGATACTTAAATAAGTACATTAATTTCCAAGATATTTATTATAGTTGTTGAGGGATGGATGATGTTGCATGATTCTCTATGGGAAATGGATTTTTTTCTAAGGGAAACTAATAGTTCACCTCGTCGTGGAAAATGGGTGCATTTACCAATGACGAAAGACTGGATGTTTGAACCTGATTGGAGTTATTCACCAACAGAAGCATTATATACACCTCGTGGTTTCACAAAAGAGGATTTAGGATTTTCGAGATTATTATTTAGAACGGGAACTAGTCTTACTATCGGAATGGTTTCAGGACCTTACGCTCCCCTTACAGTGGCATGTACTAATACTCTAATGGACTTTGTAGAGGATATTTGTAATAAAAACCCTGACATGTATCCTAGTAAATATGCTACTAGATTATTTGTTTATACAGGAGCAAATTTGACTGCAAACGCATTTGGAGAATCCCTTGGCAACTTTATTTTTGAGAAAACACCGTACTTAGACCGTTTACCTCCAAAAATAGCTAAAGAATTACAGACTAATTCTATATTGAGAGGATTAGCAAGTGATTATAAGTTTCTTGAAAAACAATTGGATGATCTAAGTAATAAGATAATCCAAGATAGAATTATAGAAGAATTTATTGGAAGTCAAATAATTAAAAAATCACTTAGTAATGCAAAAACCCAAAGTGCCGCTGAAAAAATACTTCATGATGAAATTTTCAGAAATATAGCGGTTTTTAAAGCTTGAATGATACTTTTCACTATTTTGAGAGCGGTTCGATATGAGGAGTTTTCTCTGCCAGTTTTTTCTGGCACCATACCTCCTCTAAGTAGGTTGACATAAATAAACGTTAAAACTCAAAATAGAAAAATGAAGCTGAAAGCCTTTATTAAAGAGGCTTTCAGTATTTTTAATCTCAATCTCTATTTTACGGATAATTAAGCCCACCTACTTCCTACTTTATTAGCAGATTTGAGTTTCTGATAAGGAGCAGTTAAGACGAGAGCATATACGCGATCGCAACGGGAAAATTCGTTGAGTTGCATTTCGGTCAAAGTATCATTTCAGAGACTATTCGTTGAGCAAAACTTGAGGTTGAGTGAGAATTCCAGATACTGGTAAAATCCTGCTCCCAATTCAGTGCTGAGTGGCAAACATCGTAATGACATTTTTTACAAACAGGAACCATATTTTTCTTGGGTTCATCCTTTTTTCCATCGTAGTTCAGGTGATGAGCTTGTTCTGCTCTGTTTAGTTGACACACGCAACAAATGCCATTATTTAAAGCCACCGTTTCATCTCTTTTATCTTTATAACCAGAGTAGGAATAACGGGCATCTATTGCCTTGAAGGGACTGCCAATTATAAACTTCCTACCGAGAGTGTTGTCGTTACATTCCATCCATTTAGCTAGAACGTCTATCACACATTTAATATCTTCGTGTTCTGTGAATCCCAAGTCATTTTCGACAAAGTCCCACAGCTTTCTATGGTCGGTACGATAAGCACGAGAGATGGCCTCTTGTAATACTTCCTCAGGGGTTCCATTTAATAGATTAACTAAGCCGTTTTTTTTTACATTGTGGTTAGTTTTTGATTGATCAGAGACAGTTTTGACGTTTACTTTTTTGTAGTTACTCTCATCTCCTAATTCCCTCCACACTTCGTCGGCACAGTAAACTCTTTTGTTGGCACTAGGGACACCGTCGGGTAATTCAACGTACTGGTCAGGAAAATTACGTTGAATACCTTTTGCTATTCCGCTTTGATAGGTTAGTGGGTTTCCGTTTTGATCAGGTATCTCCTCTCCTTTGTTGATGAAGGTCATGATTAATCGCAGTTGAGACACGATAGTTGCGTTGTCTTGTAGTCCTTTAGCAGCAAAGTAAGGACAGATAAATACTACGCAAATACCTTGTCCTATACCTGTACTGATAGCGACGTTTACTACTTGGTTACAGTCTTCAACAAATGGGATTAAAATCTTGCGATGTTTGTTTGCTTTAGATGCTACCGACATCCATTCATCAACGATTAGAATTTTGCGACCCTCATAGTGGAGGTAATCCTCAATCAGGTCTCTAGCCTCATCTACTGCCTCTTGTGCCGGATCAGTGCGCAAAAGACCGATATCAACCTCTACTTTCCAGTAACAGTGATCCCATCGTCCGTCTTGGTCTATTTTTTTAGCTGCGAGGTTGACCATGTAGACACGGTACCCCTCTGCTGCCTTTTGCCTTGAAGCCAAGGCCACCATTCTAGACTTGCCACTACGCTGCTGTCCCACGACACAACAGGATTTATCAATGTTCTCAAGGAAGTCATCGTACCCACTTTTTATCTGTGGACCTGGTCGTTGATAGCTATGGGTCTGAATTACTACCTCGTCTTCTTCTTTGTTTCCATAGTGTTGCTTTTCTTTCCATTCAGGCTGTTGGTATTGGTGACCGTTGGTCTGGTACTGAGGTTGGTTATAACCTTGGGTTTGTTGTGACGCACGGTAATTATTTAGGTACTGCTGCGCCATAGGTAGGTGTCCCATCTGGGGCACAGCACCGGGAACGTCTATGGTCTGAATGACTGGAAAAGCTCGTGCTACCTCGTCCAGCATGTCGAAGTAGGGAGAATCTAACTGGTCGTCGTACACGCTTTGGCACATTTCCAAGTAGGTATCCCAACGGTGCTGAGGAGGAACTCTTTTTTCTAGAAATAAAATTACCTCCCTAACTGAGGACTCAACAAACCTCAGTTCACAGGCTTCCAAAGGAGTCAGGAACTTACCTTTAGACTCTGATGTTCTTGTTTTATCTGCTGTAGGACTGGTGTTATTTCGTAGGCTTATCTGTCGGTTATAATTTCCCGACATTAATTGCTCCTTGGTGTATGTTTGGGAGGTGGCCTCGGGTAGGGCATTGTTCTGCAAGTCTCTAATACTACCTTTAACCTCACTGAACGACCAGGAAAAAAATTTCATCTTTCTGGTATGAGAGGCATCAGCGATCATTGTTAACAAAGTGGAAATTCCGCCTATTGCCATTGCCGCAGTACCAAGTGTGGCAGCGGAACTGTAAAAAGCTGCAACCCCTAAAACAATGGAGGCAATCCCCATTCCTTCTGATGTGTTCACTCTCTCTTCGCGATCGCAGTTTCCCTGGTTCAATAGATTCAGTCTTTCTTTTACCCATTTCCTGACGGTGAGATTTTCTGGATCAGGGTTTTCTAGTAGCGCACGGTTTGGAAATTGTATAATGAGTTTCTTTGACATTACTGTTTTTCCTTTTACAGGTTGACAGAGAAAGGCCGCAAGGAAAAGCTTACGGCCTTTTATTTAAGCGTTTTTGTGCTGATTTCTGGCTAAGTTCATCAAGTAGAACAAGATACCCACGGAAATAGATGCAACGCTGATGAGATTCAATAAAACAATCCATCCACCAAGCAACATATCTATTCCATCTGCTAATGGGTTACGTTGACTAAAGGCAATAATAAATTCAGCAATATACGATAAAATGCCGATAGCTATGACTGCAACAATTATTGCTATATGTGCGTTTTTCAAGTAAGGGTTATAGAAGAAGGTAATGCACAGGGTCTGTAGCATGTTAGTAATCCCTGCCAGTATTAAACCGACAACAAACATTGTCCAATCAACCTGAGAGAAGTAATATAACAAACCATTCATTCCATCTCCTTTAAACCCTATCCACGAGTCCCCTGGGTATGGGCTGGGGAATAGTCCTGGACCATCTACTAGGTAGTAATAGAAGTTGTCGATCGACATAACAACCAGCCCTATTAGTAGACAAACAGCATAGAACAGGTGAGCTTCTTTCGAGACAAAGGCAAATCGAATGAATTCCCCAATAGCTGCCGCAACAGTAGCCAATATTGAGAAAGCCTTTTTGAGTAGCCATCGGATTGTTTCTAAGAACATAACCGACCCTTTTTCCTCTTTTTTGAAAGAGTAATTAAGATCCTCTCCTGTGTTATGAGCATAATGAGAACCTGAGGCGTGAGCCGAACCGGCATATGTAGTTATAGTGTCCCCTTGGTAGGTTCCCTGAGTTCCTATATATCTCTCTCTAGAGCTAGTCATAACTCAAACCTTTTCCATTAACCTTTTGTTTTGCTCACAGTAGAAATTTGCTAGATCTACTTCGTTTTTAATATTTGAAGACTTTAGTACCGGTCTTTTCAGGGTTATTACAGCCGCACCCATGCAAAACCTCGGAGTGTTGTCATCAGTCAGTAACGCTAGTCCGTCAGGGGAATTATCCGCGTGTCGCTGAAGACTTTTCATGCTGTGATGTGGCTTATTGTTGTGAGCTGGAGAGTAAATATAGTCAGACAATACAACCACTTTCCCACCATCGACAATTTGGTATTTTGACTTGGTGTCTGCTAGTTCCCTTTGCCGCCTCAGGTCTTCCTGTTTGTCCTGCAACAGGTAATCTTTCTGTTCTTGCCTCCGGTCAAATTGTTCTTGGCGTGCGATCGCTTGTTGTCTTTTGCCAGAATTTTCCATCCATTTCGCAGGCCAGAAAAACATCATTATCACTAGCACTGACCCTGACATGCAATTTGACCAGAAAATCAAATCTTTTTTCATCTGTCCGCCTCCAAGAACCCCCTGTGATTTTCTACAGGGGGTCGTTTATTACCTATTTCTGGGGATTAAGAGCTTTGAATTTTTCCAGTGCTTCAGCAGAAGTCATCTGAGTCCGAGGAGTTAAGGATTTGCTGGCAGGAGCCAAGTGTTCAACCATCCCAGCTTTTAGCTCAGGGTTAAACGTTTGCCGAAAAGCATTCAAGCTGTTTTTGATGGCCTGACCATAAAGCTTTAGGTTGCCCTCTAACTGGGTTTCTTGTTCTTGAACCGCAGACTCGAACGCAGTCTGATTAATAAACCCAAACAGCTCCCGGTAAAGCTGGAACTTATCTGGAACCATCGCCATTACTAGCTCAGGAGGTACGTCTACTCCACGACGAGCCAACGCTGCACTAATTGAATTACCCAATGCTAAGTCTGCTTCGCCTGGGGACTGGTAGACCATTTCTCCACCAACGGTACTACTACCATCTCCAGAACCGTTTAGTAAACTTTGAGTCTGACTGTTGGTTTCACCTATTACTTCGTCGATAGTGACAATGTCGTCTAACGTGACCGTGCCACCGTTATTTAGGTTAATACCTTTCTTTTTTGCTAATTTTTCTAGAGCTACATTTGCCTGTTCGTAGGTCTTGTTTCCATCTTCTACAAGTAGATCTAGGGCTTGAGTTCTGTTGTATTGTTCTTGGTTTGCCATTCTTGATACCTCTTTTCAAATTTACTTGGACTGACTAATTTGACGTCTAAATCTGTTAGCTTCAGCAGTCTTAGGACTTCAAAAGCTGCTATTTTATACCTCATATTTTCGGGTTCCATTAAAAGTGAAACGACCCAAAGCAAAAAGACTTGATATATTAACAGACCTCTTATTTTGCTTCCCCTCTTACAGCCTTGTGATATATAAAAGTGGGAAGAAAGTAAAATACGATCTGCACTTTCTGGAAAATTTATTATTCCCCAATTTATTACTTCTTCCTGCCATCTAGACGCCGTTCTCAAAGGAATTTTGTATTTCTCTTTGACATCTTCTCTGTACATCACCCTCTTGGGTTTGTAAGATAGGAAAATATCAAAAAGTACTATGACATCCGATGGGATGTCTGTGCTGTTACCCGACAGTATGTCATATAATACTTTGCACCCAAGTGACACCTCTTGACAGGAGTTACCAGCCACGTTGTCTGCCACAGGTATAAATACTCGCGCAGGTGACACTGATACACTTTTTATACAATCACCTCCTTCTTGTTGAAATCTGTTTGCATCAAATATTCTCAGTAAGGACTCAACCGTTTCAGAGATACACTCACTGGGAGCACCCCAAAGTAACTAGTTGTTTTAGTCGTGTATCTAAAGGAGAATCCATGGACCTTATTGCAATCGGCCAGAAGAATAAATCTTAATAAGACTTATCTGCCTACTTATGGCCGATAGAGTGGCCGATAAGAAAAGCTGTTAATTGATGTTAAGTGGTCAACTTTTTCCACAAGAAAACTTGAGCCTTATCTGCCACGTTAACTGCCTGGCCGATAGGGTTATCTGCCATAGCCGATAAAGATTGACTGATGATGAGAAACTTTCAAATGTTAGTAAAAAGTCTTTGAGTAGTGACCCCAATTTATCGTTAGGTCATCGTTACTACTACCTTTTTCAACATAAGTGACGAATCAGCATCCACGTCAGCCAAAAACATCCAAGGTCACGAACCAGGAGTAGTAAACAAGTACTACCCGCAGTGTGTCTCGTATTTTTCATGCTCAACACGATCTTTTATTGTCTAGGTGCTGTGGCGACCTAGAAACAGTAATAATGAGTCTAGGCCAGTTGATATGGGTCTACTAAAGCGAGTAGT
>NZ_JAAHHW010000118.1 GCF_010692325.1 Moorena sp. SIO3I8
TGTCAGATTTTAATGACTAAATTGGCGGATTTTTCGGGAAATTTTAGTTGATTTCCCTATCCCCCTATCCCCCTATCCCCCTATCTCCAATAATCGTTAACTTATTAAAGTTTGAAACAGCCCTGCCGCGCGGAAGGGGGGCGGGCAAGAGGTAAAAAATTAGTGTACCTCATTAAGATTAAAAATGCTATAGTTCAGGTGGTTTATTGTTGAGGGTTAACAGTTAACAAAAAGCCTTACAAAGATAGCTCCTTTGATTTCTGTTTGAGATTAATCGGTTGCGATATAGGTGTTTTAGCTGGGGGTTGAAAAGCCTGTCCATTGCTTGAAGCCAGTGCTGTTAAACTGGAGTGAGCAAAGGGGTTAGGAGCACCTAGGCTTTGAGATTTTAGAGACTGCACTGATGATCGAGAGGGCTGAACTAGGCGTTGTGGCGCTTGGCTCATTAAGGGTTTTAAGGCTTGCTCAAAGTAGGATAAATCCCGTTGTGTCATCTGGGACATGAATTGTCCTTTCTGTTGTGAAAAGATGGTTCCTCGTCTGTCCTTAGCGGCAATTGTGATATCGCCATTGGGAGTTGCTCTCCAGTTGTAGTTGAGTTTACCTTCAACCTGGACAGTATTTCCTTGTGATTGGGCATACTCGACCAATGTATCTGCAACTGCCTTGACACGGCTAAAGTAGTCAGCCTCAGAAGCTCCTAATTGCCGAAATTTTCCCTCAGGTTTCTGTCCCCAATCTAATTGCTTTTTTACCTGTGAAATTTCTTGATATTGCTGTTCACTAAGTTTGGTTTCTCCCTGTACAGTGACCCCTAGAGCACCAGCGCGAAACTTGATCAATTCCTTACCTTTTTTGTCCCTCATTGCATAGGAATTATCCTCGCGATGAATCGTATACTCTGCTGATTCATAGGTATCTTGTCCTGGTGATGCTTGGGAATTGATTAAGCGGACTAAGGTAGCAGCAGCTTCTTTTTGACGGGATGTTTCATGGTAATTAGACACAGCATTTTTGAATTTTTCTACTTTTTCTGAAATCGGTGAAACGACCTTTTCCCACCAACTAGGCTGCTTTGATTGAAGCATTCGGGCTTCAATTAATTCAGATAGAAACTCCGATTGCATAGCTTCTTGTTTTTGTTTTTGAGCACTACGAAGCATACGCATCTCATTAACCTGGGACTGCAAAAACTGCTTTAGTGGTGTATCCTCTAAAGCCTGCACTGACCGTCGTACTGAATATAATCCACCTCTGGTTTCAGTATTAGCTTTTACGGGTTGGACTTTGGGTTTTAAAGGTTGGTTTTGTGGTTGAATTGGACTATATACCTTTTGTTGTTGCCCCTGTAGCTGTTGTTCATCAAAAGCGTTAACCTTTACAACACCTTCATCATTGGTTTGTAAAATAACGATTCCATCCAATTCTACTTTTTTATTGGTGACCCCAACCATCTCTCCTACAGATGACTCTTTGGCTAAAGTCAACTGACCAATGATGTCTGAGTTTAAGTCATTGACCAACCTATCTCCATCTTTACCATAGACTACTTGATCACCGTCGGTAATTTGGATTTCAGGCTCTTGATTACTATTGTATACCTGACCATTGAGTTGTTGACCCTGTCGATTTTGTTCTTGCTTTTGCTGCTGCTTTTGCCTAAAGGCTGCCAGTCCACTTGACCATTTGGAAATGACACCTTGGTATTGTCCTTGTAAAGAGGATACATAGGACTCACTGACTATTGTTACTTTTGCCATGGTTTTAAACTCCTAATGCTCCCAAGCCTAAGGCTCCAAAAATTGCTGCTCGGTGCTGCAAGTTCTGAGTGCGATCAAGCAAAATATTTTTTCCTCGATAAAACACGCAAAGCTGCCCATCGAAATACCAAGCATTGTAGTCACTGACCTGATCGTTGTGCCTAGGCATTTCATAGGGTATGCCTTTGGACACCACTACGCCAGCTAATAATCCATATTGATCAAAAATCTCAATCACATTAGGAAAATAGTCGATGGGTAATGAGGGTAGATCCGATAAGTTATTTGTTGCCCTATCTAAATCCTCTACAGGATTTATTTTATAGTTAGAAAACATGGCTTCCTCCAATTACACAATTTTCAAGTTATCAGATGGCAACCTGTAACCTGTAACCTTGGCCAAAAGGCCACGCGATCGCGAACAACATGCAACCTGTAACCTGTAACCTGTAACCTGTAACCTGTAAGGTCTAACAAAGTAACTCATTAAAAACTTCCTTCCAGAAGGTCTGGTGAGACATCTTGATCAGATAGACGTGGAGGCCAATGAGAAGTTGCCGTGGATGAGCTAGATCCAGATTTTGGTATTAGTGCTGGGGTAGGAGAAAATGATGCTGGTGCTTGTCTAGCTCCATCTGTTGGCAATGGAAATAATTGCTCTACTAATGCCATTCTCTCCTTAAGTTGACGCACCCTTTGCTGATTAGAAACTCGGTGAGATGCTCTCTTGACTTTAATTAAATGGTCTCGAATACTCTCCCATAAATTTTCTGACCACTCCTGCTCTTTAAGATCAGATTCAGGAATTTGAATTTGTTCTAACAAAGGCACATAGCTTTCTTTGGCTCTTTGATAAGCGGGATTGATGATCACTGCTTTACCAGTAGGTAATTTAATAAACTGAGCGGGCTCTAAAAGTGGTCGCTTGTTTTTTTGATCGGATTTAGAGTGAGAACTGCCCCCTGTGCCACTACTCTTGGATTTGGATTTGAAATGAATTTGAAACTCTCCTAATAGGTCAGAGAAGGTTTTAGCGGAGTCTGGATCTTGGGGATTAAAGATGAACTTTGTAGCTGTACCTCCTAGAATAGCTCTGGTCAGCTCTTTGCCATACCTATTTTCTAATTGTCCTAAGTTTTGATAACCTAGAATACCACAAAACCCATCTTCTCGGTTTTCATTTAACCAGTTTACCAGCTGGGGTAAGTACAAACTTGGTAGCTCATCTAGGGAAACAACTAGAGGGTCTGTTCGAGGTTTAATTCGGGATACGTTCCGGTTAATAACCATATGGAGGATTGTTGCTAATAGTGGTCCGACAATATCCCGGTTATTTCGATCTAACCCAAAGACGATGAGTTGTTTTCCTTCTAAATCTAAAGGTAAGGTGGTTTTTCCACAAAATGCTCCCATAAAGTCTTTTTTCAAGAATTTTTGGAAGGTTCTCTGAGCAATTCCGATAATCCCGGCTACGGTTTTTTCACTTTCTTTGATACTAATGATTTGGGATAGGGGGCGAGTCGTCCAAACATTTAATTTCTCCTGGGAAGCAAATTCCAATCGGCTGACTAGCTCAGGCAAACTTAAAATTGCCTGAGCTGTCATTATATCACAATATCGCTGATTTTCTACTAAGGTGCCAACTGCCTTTGTTAACAAAAAGATTCCTTCGACTAAACTATCCCCGGCATCTTCAAAGAATTTATCGCCACTGGCTTTTCCGCCAGTTAAATCTGTATTTCGGTTAATGACTTGGGCTATTTGACCGGCTGCGATCGCATCTTCTTCATCTTTGAGTAAATCCAAGGGATTACAGACATCTGACTCCGGAAAACCAGGGGCAAAAATATGTACCTTATAGCCTCTTTTTAAAGCATAACCTACGGCTCGTTTTGCTTGCGCTGGATATTTGAAGTCATATATAATTGTGGGGAATCCTTGGTCAAGGGATGAACGAATTAGAGGGTCACAGACTGAAAAGGATTTCCCTGAACCACTGGCTCCAATAGCGGCAATCCCGCGTTGGGCATCGGGAAGATATAAGGACTCGGTAGCAGGCTTAAACCAATTGAAAGCTTCAGGTTTCCGTTGCTTTTTCAATTTTCCCTGCTTTATCCATTCTTGCTCCTGACGCTTCTGAATGTCTTCGGGAGTGCCGACGTAGAGAGCAATAGAGTTTCTGGAAACATTAGCCATCTGTGTCTGAGCTTTTTTACGAGCAGCTTTTTTCTCCTTTTTACCTCCCCAATAGCCTGTAGCTAATTGACCTTTCTTGCCATCCGGTATTATCGCTAGCAAACCCAAAGCGATCAAACAGCTGGTGATGGTGATTCCCTGATTAGTTTGGGAAAAATCTATAAGATTTTCTTTGGTAAGTTGCTGGTAAATTAATCCCGGAGGTAGACTAATAACGTGATTTGTATTCTGGTTCATTTTTCTTTGAAAATTTAAAATTTAAAATTGAAAACTATAGCAGTTTTCAATTGGGCGATGTACAGAGTCCTGGGTTTTAGGGAATAGGGAACAGGGAATAGGGAACAGGGAATAGGGAATAGGGAATAGGGGGAAAATCCTGTATACCTCACCAAATCAATAAATGCTATATCGTATTTTTAGCCTAGTTTTGCGTAAGTCCTGTAAGCTGATGTGCATTCAAATTGGTGATTACCTGTTCCCTTCCCCCCTTACTAAGGGGGGAAGGGGGGATTCCTGTTCCCTTTGATTAATTTAGGTATACCAATCTAAATGCTGAACAGCTTAACAATTAACAATTTTCAAATTACTAATGACTAAAGTAAGCCTAAAAAGATTGGATCTTGCTCTTGGTAGGACAGAAATGGTACAGGACCGATGAAATAGGGTGTACAACCTAAATCCACAAACATGTTACGGACACAATAGCGGAAAAACAAGGCTGTACCAGCAGAGCCTTCTGTTTCTGATGTATCCCAAACCACTACCTTAAAGGCATCGCCAAAGGGATGTCTACCAGTGGGTTCCATCCCATCATTTATTTGTCCTAAAAAACCAGAACCTCCCTGAACTTCTTGATATTTACCACTAATCCACTGCTTACCTTTGATACTTGGCTGACCAGCTAATTCGATATGAGCGCATTCACTTTCACAGGGAACTTTAAATCCTTCTTGATCACTACCGGAAATGGTATTATTGCGTTGAGATTCAGCTATGCCAAAGGCGATATCCAAAATACCAATGGCGCTCCCTTGTGCTTGAATCGGATTGGGAAATTGGGAAAATTGTACTTGGGATAAGCCAGGAACTTGAGCGATATTGGTATTCTGCCAATCCTTAAATGCAGCGAGGGGAGCAACATCAATACCAGGTAGGGAATCTAAGCCATAAACCGATAGGTCAAGGGTGTCAAAGGAAAGGTCTCTGAGGTGGGGTGAGAATGCTAAAAAGTCTCCTAAGGTTTCTGTTGGGTCAAAGCTACTGGCCAAATTGATGGATAGTAAACCAAAGACTGGTTGCAGCTGTTCTATAGTATATCTCTCCAAATCAGGGATGGCGTCTACTAAGCTACCTAAGGTTTGGGAGCTCATTAACCCAAAATCTGCTAAGGACAAATTTCCTAAGTCCAATCCGGTTAGGGACATAATGTTATTCAAGCTAAAATTTTGTAGCTCAAATATCTGCTGAAAGTCTCCTAATTTCATATATTGGTCTGGTGTTTGACCAGCTAACCATGTCCTTGATGGGTCATAACCTACGGCTTGAATCACGTCTGAAGACGCTTGAAAAGAACCCCCTTGAGAAATACCGGGAAAAGTTCCGAAGGTGACTTGATTCCAATTTGGTAGTTTTGTCCCCTCCCAAGCTGTGGTTGGGACATAGTCTTGCAGAGGATAACTTGCAGCATTTAATGCTACCTTGGGTTTTACATTTGGTTTTACGTGTGGTTTTACTTGTGCTTCTACCTTGGGTTCAATTTTCGTTTCTTTTACTGGTAGTTTACTGTTTTGAACAGGAGTAAGAGTTGCGACCGCTGTTGGCATTCTTAATCCAGAGGCAATAAGAATACCAGAAAGTACAAAGCAAAGACCTAAGCCAGTGACGAACCAATAGAGTAGAATAAATGCTTTTCGCCGATGGTTATCCTTTTGCCACCAAGGTTTCTTTTTATTTGATTTTATCTGATGCTTACTGCTCATTCTTTTTCTCCTGGATTACGACTTCTTTAGTTAGGACTTCAATGGTGTCTTTCTGTTCATCTCTTTGTGAAATGGCTGTTGGAACAGTTGGACGACGACCCATTTTTTGCAATTTATCGGCCAATTCCAAAGAAATACCGGCTTGAGTGGCGGCATTTGAAATAGTCTGACCGTCTTTGAGAAAAACGACGAAATTATCTAACTTTCTATGGAGTTGTGAACCCTTGACTAACAGTCCTTGTAAGGTTGCTCGAAAGATCCCCCGCTCTATGGCATCGACGACTATAAAATCTACGGAAGGAGTAGGTTTATTAAATTCAATGACTACTTCGCTAGGTCGGTCAGCTGGAGTCACGTTAAATAGGTAAATCTGCCTACCCTCAACAGAACGAGTAACTACTGTCAAAAGTGTGCTATTTGTCTTTGGGATACCAGGAATATCAAGTTCTTCAATGCGGCGCAAATGAATTACAGTTGCCTGATTATACTCACAATTTTTTTTAGCAACTAAGTTATCTAAGCAACCATCGACATCAACAGCAACGAATGAGGGATTATCAATCCAGAGTTTTTCAATAACTTCCCCAGTAGAAATGAAACTGATATTTACCCCATATCCTGGAGCCAAGGCTACTGGATATGGGTTATTTTGAGGCACTGAAGATTGCCCAGAAGAGGTTAGACTTACCCGTTTCACTGCTATAGCTGAATTACCAGGATCTGCCCAAGCTGGCTTAGCTAGAAAAAGGGATAAAGCAAATAGTAAAAGAATTTGAGTTTTGGCTGGTTTAATTTTTAACTCTTGACCTAATTGAATTTGCAAGGCTGAAAAAAAATTATTCATGGCTACTTATAAGCTCCTAAAATAAAAAATTATACTGTCAAAATTTATAGCAATGGAAGTATAGTTTACGACATACTATTGTGTTTTAAAGGGAACAAGGATCCCCCCTAACCCCCCTTATTAAGGGGGGAACAGCGGATCTGGCAACAGGGAACAGAAATATGTCTTAACTTTTACTTCGATTGCTATAAGTATTGTCTTGATCTAGTCCCTCAGCTATCAGCTAAGTCTGTCTTCTGAATTCAGGGTTATGAATTCAGAAGACAGGCTACTACAACTCAAAGGGTCTGTTGACAAAAACTTGTACTGAACTCCCGGCACCCATATACCACAATTTGGGCAAATTTTGTAGTCGGCGTGTTGCTGAAGCATTACGCTCTACAATGTCCTGAGCAAGAGGTTTAAACCCTCCCTCAAGCACTGCTCCCCAGAGGTTGCGGTCTCGACTAGTGAAGGTGCTAGACTGGCTTGAGCCAAAACCACTGGAGGTGATAATTTGACTCCGTTCAGGTTGATTGAGTACTTCTCCTACTTTGGCAGCAGAACCAAACAAGAAGGCGATCATGTCATTTTTGGCGATATCATCAGAACCCCGATCCCAGACATTCGCCACCATGGGATTACCTTTATTTCCTCTGAGACTAATCACTCCTGGGGGTAACTGATATTCTTGGTCATCGATGATTAATGCGATCGCATCACTATTCACTAGTCCACTGTCATCAACCATGTCACAGAGAAAGACAATTTTGGTACCAGCTTTGAGCAAAACTTGGTTATCTTCATCCACTAGAGGCTCACTCAGACGCACCACAAATCGTTCATCCAAATTTGGTTGTTGAGAATTTCGAGATAGGTTCGACTTTGTCCAAACAATTGGTGTCACTAATTCTCCAGCTGCTTCTTGACCAAAGGAAAATAGCTTCCGTCTGATTGCTCTGCCAGCTAAAATACTGGCTTCTTCTGAGATAGCAACTTGATCAGCAAAAATAACGGGAGATCCATTGAGGGGTTGGGGAGGATTGGGAGAGTTGGAAACTCTCTGTACAGCTGGAATTGAGTATGTATTAGCAATAGTAGAGCGTCCCCTGATCCCATTGTTTCGTTGGGCTACTGGTTGTGTTTGTGGGCTTGGTTCCATCATCGCTACATTTTGCTCTGGCGCTTCTGGAGTATTGCCAGAACTCAAACCATAACTTCCCAGTTGGCTCAAAGCCAGCCATTGCTCCATGGGATCTATCTTTGGTGCTGGGGCTGGAGGAGGTGGAGGAGGTGTTGGTGCTTTTGCCACAGGGGGTGGTGTTGGTGCTCTCCGCACTGGTGCTCTCCGCACTGGACGGGGTGGGGGAGCTTGACGAATTACTACTGGTTGCTGCACTGGACGCGGTGGTGGGGGAGCTTGACGAATTATCACCGGTTGCCGTACTGGACGGGGTGCTGGACGGGTTGATGCTCTTACCACAGGAGGGGGTGGTGCTGAACGCACTGCTGGCCTAGGACGAGGTGGTGGAGCTGTTTTCGGTGATGGGGGTTCTTCTGACTTGGCAAGCTCTATGGTTGTTTTTGGTCTTTTTTTCTCTTGAATGGCTTGAATCTGTTTTTGTTGCTTGGCTAGGGCTAATTCAGTCTTCAGTCGTCCGATTTCAGAATCGGTCGCGTTTTCCGATTCCTTCTCAACACTGGTGGGAATTGGAGTAACTTTTTCGACCAATTTCTTCTTAGAAGACAAGGAGGTCATCCCTGTAAAAACTAATCCGGCGACTACAGCAATTGACCCAGTTACTGCACCAACGGAAGCGCCTTTTGCCCAACCGGATTTTGCGAATTCTTGTTGGGTAACATTTAAGTCTGGATCTAAATCAGCGGTACCATCATTCGATGCTATTACACCCTGACTTGTAGGATTTTGTTCTTGGTCATAACTAGTATCAAATTTTAGCAACTCAGCTAAGGATTCTTCTGTCCATGTCGGGGCGGTATTCTCTGCACCACTGTTCTGCTGAATCAGAGTTTTTTTACTAATTTCTTCTTCAGATTTATGTTCCAGGTTTTGGACATCAAAGTCTTTGATATCTGATAGCTTCATAATTTCTCCCAGTTGCTGTAGTTATTCCAGTTGCTGTAGTCATTAGTCGCACAACACGGATGTATAAACACGGACAGATGCACGGATTAGTGGAGTCTTATAATCAGGACTATTGGACTTAGGATTCAGGTTTATTTTGAGTCTAAATCTTTGATACTAACTACCTCCAAACCTTTCTCTCTCGCCTTAGCAATAATTGGAGGTAGACTATCGTCTGCCATGGCTGGTGAATACTTAGGAGGCTCCACTGCCCTGACATGAATCTGTTTGTTGAAGGGAATATAGGTGGGCAAATTATTGGTAGTATCTAGAACGGTTAAGGTGCCAACCAAATCGATTGTCCATTCCCCTTCTTTTATTTTAATAGGTTCTCTGACAAATTGGGGGACAAAAGCAAATTGTGTTTTACCCTTAAATACGTTGGATGGCGTTAAGTCTACTAACTTTAGGAGAAACGGATCACGAAAATCATCGGCTAAGGCAAAGCTAGCTTTCCAGGCTTGAGTAGATATTTTACCTCGACGCCTACCTTTGCCCTGAATTTCTACTCCTGGATCAGAGTCTAAGTTAGAAAAGGGAACGCCATCTTTTCCAGGTAATCGCCCTGTCCAAGTAAACAGGTCACTCATGGTTTTAATTGTAAATGCTTTAATTACCTCTGGTGTCCGTTCTTTATTCCCAATGGCTTCTACGGCAGTGGTTTCACCAGTATTCAATTGCACCAAGGAAGGAGCTGGCTTATTAGCTAGCCTTGCTTGAGCGCCATACAACAGGGCTAGGAAAAACAGAATTAAGGTATTGTAAGCAAAGTTGCTGATTAAGATAATCCCCAGACTATCCGTCACATTGAAACTGGATAACCAAGTACTCTTCTTACCTCTTTGGAGAAATTTTAGCTTATTCTGAGGAGAACTAGTCGTGCTTTCCATTTATTTCAAGCCTCCTAATACAAAAGCACTGAAGGAGTTTAAGCTATTAAAAATAGCTAGACCTCCTCCAGCGGCTAATACTAACGCTAGGATGGGGGCAATTAATCCAGCGACAAAAGCAAAAACTAATGGGTTATAACTCTCAGCATTAACAATTAATGTGGCGACTAAGCCAACAATAATGTTGTAGCATATTTTAACTAAACCGATGGAGAAAAAGCTAATTAACCAAGCGTAAATTGCCTTAGCCCCCACAGGTAATAATGTGGCCCCTACCGCTAATGGACCTAATAGTCCGGTTAGCAACATCGAAACTTCTGCTACCCACTGAAATGCCATACCAATCGACATTAACCAACCCGTTACTGCCGTTTGTAAGGCAAAGCCTACTCGTTCAGTAACATTCAGAGGGTTAAGCAATGAACCAATTTTATCGAACCATTGTTCAGATGTCGGTAACGTTTTAGAAAAGTCCCGTGCTTGTTGCTCTGCATTTGTTAAACAATCCACCTGTTGTTGAACATCGACGATAGAATCACATTGAGAAACCAAGGAATCAATAACCGCCTTCGCCCCAATATTTTCTGTCACAATTTGGTATGATTCTTGCAAAGAAATTCTGGCAGATGTGTTTTGCAGTAGTGAATTAGAGGTATTGTTGATTACACTTCTGAGTCCTTGGGTGCCATTGGCTAACATTGCCCCATCATTCGCTAACAAAACTGCGACTAATAAGGGCCAGATGATCTCAGACCACATAATTGGCTCATCGTATTCTATTAAGGCTTTTGCCCATTGAGTCATGAATAGAACTAAGCTTCCCACGGCAAAAAACACCCCCAGTTTAGCGATCACAGCATACAACCCACCTCCGAGGACTTCACTCCAGAGCTCATTCATGGCTTCTGCGATCGCAATTTGTCCGGTACGACCATTTTGGATAATCTGGGAGGCTCCATTACTAAATTGAGCAATTAAGTTGGGGGTGACTATCATTTAATGATTACCTCTTTACGTCATTAGCGATGGGATGACCAGAGTGGAGACATTGGGGAGAGTGGGTAGATGGAGAATTCGCAGAGATCGGCAGACGGAGGAAATCCGGAATATAAGGACGAACAGACATGGCGATCGCTACACATGGTGATAAACAAAGAAGGTAGGAATAGGGACAAGCAGGTAAGCTAGACCAAGGAGACATAGGAGAAATAGTTGTGAGTGAGGAGTAATAAGTTTTAAGTGCTAAGTGCGTGAGTTCAGAATCGATAAATAATTGTAAAATTCTGGATCCAGATAACTGTTGACGGTTAACGGTTAACGATTAACAATTAACGATCAACAGCTACCTGTAGGGTGGGCAAGGTTTTGCCCACCCTACCCATGGATTCTGTGCGTAAGTCCTGTAACTAAAACAAGCCACTTAACGAGGTGATTCTCAAAGTTTCCATACCAGCGCCCAGTTTTTGGTATTGATCTGCCTGAGTTTGTCCATCCAAAGCACGAGAGATATTGCTTTGGAGCATGTTAGAAATTTCTTGTCGTTGCGCTTCTTCAACAGTAGCGGCTTGCAAGGAGCCGAGTATGGCGGCTTGACGAGCATTCTGAAGAGCGACTTCTTTGATCACATTCTGAGTAACTGTCTCATTTTGAGCTGTTTGAGCTAATTGCTGTACCTGTGAAACAGTATCCTGCATTTGCTTTAGCTCCTGGATTGACTGCTCCTGTCCTTCTTGACTCAGAACACGAGACGCTGATGCTCTAGCAACTTGCCTTTCTACTTCATTAGCAAGTTTGTCTCCTTCATAAATTGGGTAATCGCTTTCTTGGAGACTTTCCTCAATTGACGCTCTGACGTCTTCCACATCGGGGAGACCTAAAACTCCCATGGAATCTTCCAATGCTGATTTCAAATCGTTGTCTATGGTTTCTGGTAAATTGGTAAATTCATCGAAGAAATTTGTAAAGTAAGACTTAACCTTCTGAAATTCCTCAACAAAGGAGTCAACAAAACTATCCACAATTCCACCAGAAGCATAGGCGGGTTTAGGAACTGCTGTAATTAGCGTACTAATAATTAACAACTGTATCCAAGTTTTGGTCACATTTTTCGCCATGATTGAACTCCTAAATTGAATAGTTACGAAAAAATGCTGAAGGCTGAAAAGTTAAAAATGAAAGCTAAACCATATAGCACTACGCATTGAGATTAGGACATTCCTAAACTCCGAAACGTAAGTCTAAGCTTACTTTTTACTTCTGACTTCTAACTTCTGACTTGCGCGTAGCGCTATAAAAGCGTATCCCTGACTTACCTAAATTATATACTATTTTTCAGCTTAATTTTGAAGTCGAACTTTGGCTCTCGGCTCGGGTAACTTTGAATTGACGACTTGGACTTCTGAATTACGCATTTCTGCCATTTTTTTACTAGCATAATGCATAGCCATAATTTTATCCTGGGGATGTAAGCGCATTGCTGTCTGACGAATTGCTGATTCTTCAGGATTATTAGCAACTGCTGTTAACAGTGCTGAACCGGGATAAAATCGACAGTAGGTGTAAATCCCATTGTCATCGAGTAACCATTGAGAATACATTCCTTCTTGTTTAGGAAAAAATCCTTCTGTGGCATTTTTGTTAATAATCTCTGAAGGATATTTCAAAATATTGACAAAGCTATCTACTGCTGTTGGTTGAATTCTCCCTACTAAGCGAGTTGTTATATTCTGAAAAATTTTCGCTGCACTGGGAGACTTGGAAATAGTATCTGGATCTTGAGCCGATAAAATTACCCGAATTCCGGCTTTGGCTCCATTAGCACACAATCTGCCAATTAATTCAGCAATGGAATTATATTGGAACAGAATGGGACTTTCATCGATGAAAAATATACTCACAGGTGAGGCTAAAGAACGTCTTAAGGCTGCTGAGTAAATCCCTAAAGAAAGTAGTGCAGCATCTTCGTCACTACTAATATTCCGTAAGGCAAAGACTAATAACTGAGCATCACTTCTAAAGGTAGAAGGACGACTAATCGCTTTTCCTACTCGGCTATTTATCCAATACCTCAGTCGCAATTTTACTTGATCCAAGCCTTGAAGGATATCTCCAGATACAGAGGTAACTCGCAATCTCTCTAAAGAACAAAAATCAATAAAATCCGCAAGGGTAGGCATTAATTGCCATTCTTGAGAGTCTAAGCCATTGATATTTGCTGCTACATAACGGTCATGGATTTGATCATCATCAAAAAAGGCTTTGATTGCTAAGCTTAACATGGCTCTGATGTTATCCGTATAAGTCCGGTCATGAAACGTCGTGGAGCCAAGAACCATTAGCATTAGTGCTTCGACTAAGAATTCTTTGTATTCTGTAAGTCTCTCTTGTTGTAGTTTAGCATCTAATCCCTTTAAATTGGGCAACTCGAAAAGATTAACTGCCTCTCGACCAATATCAAAATAAGCTCCTTTATCCCCGAGAAAAGCGGTGTAGTCACTAAAGGTAGAACTGCCATCGGGTTTTGGATAATCCATAGCTGAGATGGGGATACCATGAGCCAAGGCTTGGGTAATAATTCCCGATGCCAAAACAGATTTTCCACTGCGGGTGGTTCCGAAAATACCTAGGTTTTTATGCTGTTTGAATAAGTCAATAAAAACTGGCGTACCTCCTTCAGCAGAGATTAATTCAAATCCCGTTCTATCCACTGTCCGGGTTTTGACTACTGGCATTAACCCTGGTGCAATATGGCTTAAATAGGTATGCGATCGCTTAAATGGACTCATTAAGAGTCTGCTCCAGGAAATTGGCAAGGTTTCTAGCCAGATTTTCCAAGGATATTCGGTCTCCCTTACCATCCAAGCTGGTGGCGGAAAATAAGATTTTAAAGTATAACACGCCTGATCTAAATCTTGTGGAGAATCGCGATGGACTAAGAAAACAACTGAGACATTAAATGGCACGGCCCCTTCATAGATAGCCGCCTGAGCCTCGACATTTTTCTGAATATTTAATTGTGCTTTAACATTAATCGTATTTTTCTCCTCTGCATATTTTGAGGAGACATTTGCCTGTTTCGTCAGCGAATGCATTTTGCTGGTTACTGTTTTAATATTCGCTTTGGAAATCTCACAAAAACAATCGGTGTCATAGACCTCATCTTTTGCCATGACTTGCCAGAGATAGCGCATTTGGGATTCTTTATTCCTCCACCCCTCAGGCTTGTCTAAAAAGAGCATGACTGCGGTATACTTCTCCTTGAGATTAATCCAACGTCGATCAGCAAATGGAATAGCGGTATAGTCTTCCATTAACAGAGAAACCGGGTGGATTTCTGAGTAAACCTCCTCGGTAACTCCAGCTTCAGTCAAGGAAAGCAACTGCGGAACTGAACGAGGTGGTGTATCATTAAATCGCTGCCACACATAATTCCAAGACTCTTGAGCAGAAAGAGGGCGAATCGATAGACCCATTTGATTGCTCAACAGCCTTTCCCAAAATTGATAGCCATTATTAAAGGCAATCTCTATCACTCTCTCGATCTGCTGTTTTTCATACTCATCCAGCTTGCCAATGAATCCATTCCACCACTTGGTAGCTGTCATCAAAAATTCTTCGATTTTATCAGATGCTCCCTCTCGACCTGATTCTACGGTATAGGTAGCAAATAAATACAACGTCTTTGGCTTTCTAATTCCCCCTTTGGTCAAGTCTTGAATTCGCTTCTTTTCTCCCATGATTAGGTACTTTAACTCGTTAGAGTCTGTCCCCTTGATCAGCTGACTCAACGTGTTTTGTCTATCAGTGTCATCAGTGAAAGACTTTAGGTGAATCGTGAGGGTTTCCTGGTCTGGGAAATCTTTTAACCCAGCTTCGATGGCATCAAACACCGGGTCAATTAACTCCTGGCGTAAGGTGGTGTGAATGCCTCGACATTCAAAACCAAACACAAATTTATAGGAAGCTTCTCCTTTTCTGAGAATGTATGCCCCAACATCAGAGCCATCCAGTCTGACTTCTAGGAAACTAGCTAACTTACAGTCATCCTCGAACGGCTTTAAGGTTTTATTTTTACCATTTCCTACATCAACCCGCTTCTTTCCCATCTTTTGTTTAGCTTGATCGTAAGCTTGAGTGGTTGTCATACTTTTTAGCCTTTGCCCTTTGCTTTTTCCCTTTTAACGTCTAAAAGCCTTTGGTATCTACCCATTCCTCTTGTCCATTGAGGTACAGGTATAAACTTAGAAAGAAATTTCCAATGGCTAGAGGAAGTTAGCACCCACCAAGTAGACATACCCCAAACTCCGAAACAAGATGTCCATACCCAACTAGCTCCTAGTACCCCCTTGACGATGTAATAGGCAATTGCCCAAATTATTGCCCAGGGGATAAACTGATCGGCTGGAATAGGACCAATTTTCGGTTTTTCATCAAGAGTTCGGTTAACACGACGGAATTGTTGCTCTGAATTATTTGCCATAGGTCAAGCTATTTTGGATCAGACTTGCGTTCCTATCAGTGATTGAAAAAACTTTCAATCTCAATAAAACCCTGACTACTCATCCCTTCAGCTAGATAAAACTCAACAGGCAAATTAGATAAGCGCGTAGTTTATGCCGCTGGGCCAGTGATGTAGGTGGCTAAAAGATCACCCAAGGTAACTACAATCAAAATGATGATTGGAGTACGGGCTAGGGTTTTCCAGTCATCATCTTGTTGGGCAGCATTGACGACTTTTACCAATGAAATGCCTAAATAAATTAGGAATAGTGCTCGTAAAACGTTAAACACCAGGGACACCAAAGCGGCGTCTACTTCAGGAATAGCAGTAGTTAGCCACTCTTCTGCGACTCTGAAAAACTGGGCATGGGCTGGCGCTGCTGTAAAGTCCAACATAAACCACAGAAAGGCGAATAGGAAAAGACAGGCTCCTAAACCATATTTCCTGATTAGCCGTTGAATTTGATTCCCAGAATTACTAGGTTGGACTCCAATCCACTTCACTCCCACAACTAGACACATCAAAAATGATACACCCATCAAAGGAGTGACGGAGGTACTGATATAGAGATCCAATGCCATTGCGATCGCAGCCATGACCATTAAATAGCCCAAGGGCACTTGCTTCAACTGAGCAAACAACTTAGCAAGCAACTTAGCAAACATAGTTTCTTTACTTTTCCAACGCTGTTGTTGACGAGGTGACATCGCAACAGAGGACTTGTTCACCATGGTGGATTTTTCTTTCCGTAATTTTTCTGACTCTTATTGTGATACAGAAAATTTTTAAACCGCAAAAGCGATCCTAGAGGAATAGTTCAATTTATTTTAATTAATAAATGTTACTGAGTTAAGGAGCATTTTGAATAAGCTAAATGATTGTAATTGCTTCACCTCAAGGATTACAATTACTTAACCTCTCAATATCATTGGCACAGCTCCCCAACAGTCTCACAATGTTACTCGTCCAAAAGGAATAGATAAATAAACTGAATTTTAATAAAACTCTGATAAAATAAAAAAAACTTAACAAAAAAAACGCTGAAACCCAACCTATAGGTAGAGGAGTTAGTGCTTAGTGGTTAATCAGCTATTTTGCTTAATTCTAAACTTAAAGCATGAAAATTTAACAATTAAACCTTAATCAATAATTGCTAAGCACTAATATCATGTCAGGATAATTACCCTTAATAAAAATCTGCCCCATCTCCCCATATTCCCCTCCTGGGAGGGGTTAGGGGTGGGTTCCCACACTCCCCATATTCCCCTCCTGGGAGTAGGGCTGTTTCATTCTGGCCAAAAATAGATGGGGAGATGGGGAGATGGGGAGATGGGGAGAATTTTGGACGAATAGTCGTGATTTTGGCCAAATTTATCTAACCATACTCAAAAGCCTAATCACGAATTGTTAGTCATTTGAGTTGATTGAAGCCGGCTAATTAGTCAGATTTTAATGACTAAATTTGGGGATTTTTCGGAAAATTTTGAGCTATTTCCCTATCCCCCTATCCCCCTATCCCCCTATCTCCAATAATCGTTAACTTATTAAAGTTTGAAACAGCCCTGCCTCCTGGGAGGGGTTAGGGGTGGGTTCCCACACTCCCCACCCTCCCCGCGCCCCCGCCCCAACAGTTATAGATTTACAACAAAAAGATGCATCCACCGAATCTTGGTATCTACTTCACCAAACCACTGCGAAGTGCTTGTACTGCTGCTTGTGTTCTATCGTCACAGCACAGTTTCCACAGCACAGACCGAATGTGAGTTTTAACTGTGCCAAGACCTAGCAATAATCGCTGGGCAATTTCGTCATTTGTATAACCGGCTACGATCAATTCCAAGACAGTTAGCTCCCGTTCAGTCAGTGGATTTTCCCTAAGAATCTGATAATAGTCAGGCTCACAGGAATTGATTAAAGTAATCCCAGAAAAATTCTTGCCGGGTGACTTGATACTGTTTTTTAGGAGATAACCAGCTATTTCTGGATCAATCCAGTGTTGCCCTTCATAGGTAGCTTTTAAAGCATCTAAGAAAGTACTGGTGTCTACATTAGTTTTAGGAAAATTGATACGTTTTAGATAATAGGAATCTACCCCAGCCCCAAAAGCGCTTATAACAAATTCTTCTGATGTGTCCCAAGATAGCAGCAATATGTTAGGAAAAAATGCCACTTTCCAATTTCTGACTAACCGCAATAACGCATCACTATTGCTTGAATGCTCTAAATTAATGACTACTATGTCCGGGTTAGATTTTTTTAAAAAGGCCGCCACATGACGCAAGCTAGAAACTTGAGACACCAAACTGACTTCTTTGTACTGCTCCAAGACTTTTCTGAGACCTAACTGCGTCAAATCACCCCTCTCAATCAGTAACACCCGAATTTCTTTGATTACGTTCATAACCATTGACTAGAACACTGATACCGAAATTGACAACTTAGGATGTGTTTGCTGACCTGACAACCCAAAAAAAAATGGAAGCGATTGGCCGTAGGCCACGCTACGCGAACGCGCTCCATAGCTCAAGATTGGTCAGCAAGCTTGTGATCACGAGTCGCCACCTACCGAAATTGTTTCCATCGGTTGATTAGCGCTTTGACCCAATATTACTGATGATACAACTCCGGAGTATTTTACGTGTGTCAATGATAACTTTTGGTTGACTATTTATAGTTGAAGGTTAACGACACTATGTCGTCAACCTTCAAAACCACTAAAATATTTCTCTTTTTTATCCTTATTTACCCTTAGTTGGATTTTTCGCTTGCTCTAAGGCAATTTCTTTAAGGGCTTGATAAGAGTTGATATTAGAAGCACCCTCAATTGCCTTGACCGCTAAATCCTGAACTTGTTTGAGGGCAGTATCGAGTTGCTGGGAAAGACTGTGTATCCGTGCTGAGGATTCTTTTATTGTCTGTTCCAGGGATTCAATTCTTAGCTGATAGACACGATTATTTCCTTCTAATTCCTTATTCTGTAAGTCGGCTTGAATTTTGACCTGGTGGCTAGCAATCGCTTTGCCTTCTTCTTGGGCTTTTTTGATAGCAACTGATTTTTCCTGGTCGAAGGCTTCTACCTTAGTTTTTAATTCTTCAAACTGCTTCTCTCGCTCTGCGATCGCATTTTCCCGCTCTGCCCATTGTTTCTCTTGTTGTTGCCTCGTTTCCTCCAATTCTTTGTATAAACGTTCTTGGTTATGGTTGTAGGTTTCTTGATCTAAGCTGCGTTGTAGGTCTAAATTATAATCATACTCTTGAGCATCTCGCTTACGGGTTTTATTTTGTTCTTCATTCCGTTCTTTAATAGCTCGTTGCTGTTCCTCTTGTTCTTTGTACCAGGATTGTTTTAACTGATTAATGTCCAGCTCTAACTCTTCCCGTTTTTGGTAAATTTCTTCATCGAAAGCTTTAGAGCTATTCTGATAGGTTTCGATTAAGGTATCTAAGGTATCGTCTTGAATTTCTGATAAATTGTGGAGTTCAGCAAGTTGTTGAGTTTCCTCAGTAACCGCTGTTCGTAATTCTTCTAGCTTAGCCGCTTCTGATGTTAGTTTTTCCGACAACTCACTGACACTACTCCCAAACCCTAATTGCAGCTTAACCAGGCTGTCAAGGGTATACATCATTTTGTCTTTCATGACTTTTGCTGGTACAGATCCATTAGTTTGCTTTTTTTCCACCGTGGATACTTGAGGAGTTTGCGTTTTGTTCATCTGCTTCATTTCTTTTTCCAAAGCATTTCGTTCTGCTAGTAATTCCTTGTAAGCTTCTAAAATTTCTGCTTTGGTGTTCTTGCTGTTAGGTTTGCGTGTCATACTTTCAAGGTTATATTCTATTTGACAATTTCTGAACTGATATCACTATTCACTAATTTTGATCCTTGCTTCTTGAAGACCCATCAAAAGCTTTCAAGGTCAGGGCTTGGGACTGTTTCAAGGTCTCTTGTAGCTGACTATAGAGATTTTCAATTTGTTTATTTTGTTTTTCTATGTGTTGCTCCAGGGACTGAATTTTAACGTCATAACCCTGTTGAGTAACTTCCCAGCCTTTGGTTAGTAAATCAGCCTGTACTTTAGCGTCGTTTTGGACTTTTTTAATGGCTTTATCTTTTACTTTTTTAACGATTTCATCTAGCTCAGCAGGGAAAGCTTCCACTTTCTGTTGATACTCCTCAAACAGGTCTTGAGATTCTTGTAGCTTCTGTTCTCGCTCAGACCATTGCTTTTCTTTTTCTTGATTGGCCTCTTGCAATTCTCGCTCCTGGTTACGGCTCAGTTCTTCATACTGATCCGTCTCAATTTTACGGTTACGTTCTAATTCGTATTGATAGTCAGCTTCTTGGCGTTGTCGTTCCCGAGCCAATAATTCGTTTTGTTCTTGACGTGCTATTTCAAAGTCTTCCTGGTCTTTTTGCCAAAGCTTACGTTTTTGCTCTTGGTCTTTTTCGATCTCTTCTCGCTGTTGATCTGCTTTTTGCTCTAGGGATTTTAGCTTTTCTTGGTGCTCTTGATTGAGCAAATGTAAGGCATCAGCTACAACTCGAATTTGCTGAAGGTATTGCAAGTGTTCAGTTTCTACTTTAATCGCCAGCTTTAGCTCATCAAGTTTAGAGGCTTCTGAGGATAATTTTTCTGACAATTCATTAACGATGGTGCCAAACTCTAGCTGTAAATCAGCCATTCCTTTGACAATATTATCAACGGTATAGTTTGAGGCAGTTTCCAGGACTTGTTGATTTTTAGCTTTTTCCGCTTCTTCTTCTTTGGTGGCAATTTTTGAGTCAATGTTTTGCCGCTCTTTTAGGATTTGCTCAAAGGCTTGGAAAATCTGGTCTTTGCTGTCTTTTGTGGCAACCATATAGTGTGTTCCTTTGACGATATTTAGATTTTTTTAATTGAAAATGATTACTTGAAAATTGCTATAGCGCAGGGAATAGGGAGTAGGGAGTAGGGAGTAGGGAGTAGGGAATCGGGAATCGGGAATTGGGAATCGGGAAAAAATAGGTGTGTGTATTTCATTAATATGGAAAACGCTATAGTAGCCGGTGGCTGGTTAGCAATATTCATCCACCCTGGGAGATCCCCCCTAACCCCCCTTAACAAGGGGGGAACAATAGACCCCATGAACAAAAAGTCTATGGTTGCTCTGGCTTCCCCCTTCCGCGCGGGGGACGGGAGGGGGATCCCGACGGCTCATAAGGGTAGGTTTTTTACAAAGGGGCGAGTAGGTACTTTGATTACGTATAAATTCCTCAAAATATGTATCAAAATACACACTAGTTTCCGGGATAATTCTCCCCATTTCCCGCTCTTCCCCTCCTGGGAGGGGTTAGGGGTGGGTTCCGATTCCCGTTCCCCTCCTGGGAGGGGTTAGGGGTGGGTTCCGATTCCCGTTCCCCTCCTGGGA
>NZ_JAAHHW010000119.1 GCF_010692325.1 Moorena sp. SIO3I8
GGTGAACCTGGCCTGAAAACTCTCTGGCGAGGGCAAACGACCTTCTACCATTTGTTTGAAGGTTCACAACTTGCTTCTACATCCTAGTCTCTATCACCGTTTCGACTACTTTTGCCTAATGGATAGCTTTTTTAAGGGGGATTTAGGGGGATCTCCGAGGCAAGAAGACACGCCCTAGTATTGCCTTTTTCTCAAAATATCTTACTAATCAAACCTGGTAATTCCTTACATATAGTAACCATATTAGCAGTAGGAGACAAAGCAGCAGCAATTCTGATTAGCATTTTCATAGCCTTGTTGGCTATTTTCTTCACAGCACTATCTTCGGAATTAGTTAAAGAAGAAGCGATGTCTTCAATTTGTTCTAGGGCTTCTGCTTTGTATTCGTCATCCAAATCTTCTGCTAAGACGGCGCTTTGCAGTTTACTGAGTAATTCTTTCAGTTGTTTTTTATCAGACTCAGCCTCAGACTCAAAGCTAGGTAACTGGTTGATAGTATTGGTAACGTCACTATTATCACTTAATAAGTTAAAAACACCATTACCACTATTTATAACTTTAGCTTCGCCCGACATATTCATAATGCGACGGTTATCGTTGGTAGTCACTGGTTTATAATCTCCATAAATATTACCGTGTTGTGCTAAAATAAAGACTGATTGTTTAATATCGCCTTTAACGTCAATTAATTTATTACTAACTTGTTGATTGTTAGATACTAATTGGTTCAAATCTATTATATCATCAATTAAACTCAGAACATTCACCATCTGATAGCTTTGTTGACATTGAATGGTGTATTGCTTATCTGCTAGAAATTTTCGCAAGCTTTCAAAGGGATAAGAGTGTGGCGACTGACTGTCTTTACACGTAGGACAATTGCAAGGTATTAACTGATTGTACTTCAATCGCTGATAAGAAGCATTAATTTTATCTAGTTCGTAAGCAACTATGCTCAATAATCCCCGCTTATCTCTACCAGCTACCCTAATCTTAATCTCCCGTTTACCGTAATATTCAATCACTTCAGCTTTGGTGTTGTCCTTAGTTAAGATGACCCCACTTTTCCAAACGTTTTTTTGTTGGTCAATATACTGGTGCATCACCACAATCAAGCGAGTGATAATACCCTTGGGCATAAAATCATGATAATCGTAGCGTAAAATCAAATTGTGGGATCGATCCCAGTTATAGTCTGGTTGGTTATCGCTGAGGAGTTGAGGGGCGATAAAGGTATCTTTGCAATCAGGAATTTCATAGCAAAGTTGAAATTTCTTCATTAGTTCTAGTAATTCTCCTCTGGTAGAGGCATACTTGTTGTCTTGCCAAATACGTTTTAAATCCTTGCGGGTAAACTTTCCTTTGTTATTTTTAACGTTAGGATTATCCAGCACTTTGTAAACCGCATCGGTCGCCCATTCTGGTTTAAGAATGACTGTTTTATATAACAACGAATCTTCTTGATCCTGGAAATGAAGACATATGCCTAAATCGTGGAGATATCCGCTTAACTGTAATTTATCTTCTAGTATAGTAAATCCATTGTCTTCACAGATCTCTAGATATTCCTGAAGACATATATAATTACGGGAATCCTTTTCTAACGCTTGACGCACCATTACCCAGGTTTTCGGTAATGGTTGTCCCACGTGAGGTAAATTTTGAATGTAATATTGAATAGCAGCGATAATCTCTGCTAACCCTCGGTTAGTTTTGAGGTTAGTAGCCAGAGTTTCTTTGAGATTGGTAAACTGTCCTCGCAAAGCACTTTCGTTAATATCCTTTCGGCGGTCTTGTTTCTCGTTTTTAATAATCAACAGGGGGCTATTATCACTTAATTTTTCTACACTATTTAGCCAATAATAAAAATCCGTATCTTCTTTCCGAGTATCCGCCACTAAAGTATAGAGAGAACGTTTAGTCAAGAAAAACTGATGGGTAGCATGATAAATTGCTTGCCCGCCAAAATCCCAAATATTAACCTTAAATTCTCGTTCCTGATCTAAAGGGAAACTCCATTTAATAACATCAATGCCTTCTGTAGACTTTTGATTGGCTTGCAGTTGGTATTGGGAGTCTTGAATTTTTTTAGCTAAACTAGTTTTGCCTGCTCCGGCCTCGCCGACAATTAATAACTTAGCTTCATAGATATAAGCTTCTCCTTCTTCCCTTAATTGCCGAAAATATTGTTTAATAGAATATATCCCTCGACGAGCCACTTCTGGCGGTGGCACAACCAGGGAATTTTTCGATAAATCTAGCTTAGTTAAATTGGAGAGATTTTCAATAGAGTATGGGAGACTTTCTAGTTGATTATTATATAAGCGTAGACTGGTCAAATTGGATAATTTTCCAATAGAATGTGGCAGTTTTTTTAGTTGATTATGATAGAGATCCAGCTCGAGCAAACTGGATAAATCTCCAATAGAATTTGGTAGTATTATTAATTGATTATTCCATAAACTTAGATACTTTAAATTAGATAGTTTCCCCATAGATTCCGGCAGGTTAGTTAGTTGATTACTCTCTAAATTTAGAACGGTTAAATTAGAGAGATTACCAATAGATTCCGGCAGGTTAGTTAGTTGATTACTCTCTAAATTTAGAACGGTCAAATTAGAGAGATTACCAATGGATTCCGGCAGGTTAGTTAATTTATTGTTTTTTAAATTTAGAACGGTTAAATTAGAGAGAGTTCCAATAGATTCCGGCAGGTTAGTTAGTTGATTATGCTCTAAGTTGAGGTCTGTCAAATCGGAGAGATTTCCAATAGATTTCGGCAGATTATTTAGTTTTTCGCCAATGCTTGAACTAGATATTTTTAGGTTGGTTAAATTTGAATTTGAAAGATTACTATAAGATTCTAGTAGTTCTTCTATTTCCTTATAGCTAAAATATAATAGGTGAAGTGTTTCGAATTCAAAAACTTCCTCCGGAATCTTGTTTGTCGATATAAATGGTTGGGCTCGATGTGAAACTAAATTAACGAAAAAATTTACTATTTTATCAAGAACTAATGGCTTCTCAAGCAATAGTTCTTTAACATTGTTTTTTCTGGCTATTTGGATGTCTAATCGCAAGCTTTTTGTAACAAAATTGTCGTTCATATAGGAATTGTTATTTGGTTTAGCTAGTTTCGTTCTGGGTTATCAGCTTATGGGCTGAGGTTTATGTTAAACTGCTCGAGTTGGGTAGCAATAGACCCAGGCTGAAGCCTGAAGGCTTACCCTGAGTTTTAGGGATCAGGGACTTCAGAAAAGGGCAGTCGGAAGTGGCAAAAAATCTTGTGTAAGTCATAGTTATTATAAGCAATATATTATCCCTGACCCAACAAATCTATTTTAGTGTTTCCTATAGAAAAGTGATGTGGCATCACTGGTTAACTGCAACCATAAGTATTTATACTCAAAAACTTTGCTGAAAGAATTTCCTTCTTTGATTCAGCAATGGCAAAATTGGGCATTGCCTAAATGCGGGATGATTTGAATAGTTTTGTGAAATGGGCATCTTGGTGAAATGAGCATCTTAGTAGAATAGGCATCTTGATAGAATGCGCATCTTGTGTGGAATGGGCATCTTGCCCGTTTCCAACACCCCCGACTCCCGACTCCCGACTCCCGACTCCCGATTCCCGACCCCCCCACACTTACCTTGGCCGGATCCTCTAGGATGACAGATGAAGCAGGAAAGTCCTATCGTGAGGGTAAAGCTAGAGCTATACCCTTCCGGATTACTCTCAGTAGTTGCCTAACCTGTAGATTCACTTTAAGCTAATTGTTCTTTGAGGCTGTACCGTGCCTAAATCTATTCCATTACTATCTATTCTTGTTCTGATGGGTTTGATGAGTTGGTCAGCACCAGTGGCTGGACAAGCACTCATTCCCTATACCCTAAAATTGGATTCAGAGGAACTCGAACAGCAGGGCTTAACTCTGGCTCAAGAAGCCATTCAGTTAGTCCGCTTTCAACAATACGACCTGGCCCTGCCTAAGGCCAAGTTAGCCACTCAACTTGCCCCCAACATCTATCAAACCTGGTTTATCTTGGGAACGTTGTACGTACAGTCCCAGGAGTTGGATCAAGGCATTGAAGCCTTGCAAAAGTCTTTCTCTCTGGCACCAGAAGAGGCTGGAGTGCTGTTCACCTTGGGGTCAGCCTATTTTCAAAAAACTGAATATAGAAAAGCGATCGCTCAGTTGAAAGCGGGTTTAAAACTCAAGCCCGATGTGCCAGAAGCCCTGTTTGACTTGGGTAACTCTTACTATATGCTGAATCAGTATACTGAAGCCATCGATGCTTACAACAAAGCTGTTGCCCAAGACAAAAACTTTTGGCCAGCCATCAACAACATTGGGTTGGTGAACTATGAACAAGGGGATGTGGAGAGTGCCATTAAACAATGGGAAGCAGCGATAGGGATTGATAAAGAGGCCGCAGAACCTCAACTTGCGATCGCTGTGGCTCTGTATGCCCAAGGGGATATCGAAAAGGCACTATTAATGGGAGAAGCGGCAATCCGCCTAGATAGCCGCTATGCTAACTTAGAGTTTCTTAAGGAAAACCTGTGGGGTAAGCGCCTGCTTTCTGAAACCGAAAAGTTTCTGGAAAATCCCAGAATCCAAGCCACCATTATCCAGAGTCAAGGTCTACCCTAAGCAGCCCAACTCCACCTGTCATGGGTGACTCCTAAAAACAGTGCTTGATCTCCATCAATTGCCAATAGGGGAGGGATCGCAACCAAATATGGGCAATCATCTCAAGGGGGGTGGTTTAAGATTGGCAATTTTCAAGAAAGGAATTTAATTGTCCTGGGGCAATAGAGCGATGATCTGATTAACAAACTGTTGATGGTCAACAACAGGTTTGGAGATGTAGTCATCGGCACCACTTTGCTTAAGGAAGTTTTCTCGATCCCCTTCCATCGCATGAGCAGTGACCAGAATAATCGGCAGTTGGGACGTTTCAGCATCAGCCTTAAGCATTTGGGTAATCTTAATGCCGTCTACTGATTTACCCTGATAAACACTATGAGCTAGGGAAACATCCATCAAGATAATGTCTGCCTCCCCAGCTTGGGCTATCTGCATTACTTCTTCTACATCTTCAGTATGCTTTACATTCAAACCGCCCCGCTTACTGAGAATCTTGGAAAAAACACGAGCATTAATCGGATCATCTTCGACAATCAGAACGGTTTTCATGGGTCTTGGATCAAGAGTGTCATTTTTGGCAAAAGTGTCATTTGATCATAAGTTTGACAGGGAATCTGTCATGTTGCTATTTCAAATGCAAGATGTCATCTTCTCAAGTCTACTTTCCCCAAATGCTTAGCTAACTAGTAATGTTCATGGGACTGATACAGGTGATAGGCGGCTTTTTACCAGGCAAGCTGACGCTCCTGGAAAAAGCCTTCCCTAACTGCATCCAAACCTAGATTATAGTGTCTTGGGGACAGTGGGCACAACGACTTGTTAGAAGCGAAGCTTCTGGCTGGGTTTTCCTTGAGCCTATTTCTTTGAGTCGTGCCCATAGTTATGCTTGGCAAAACCCACCACTATCTTAAGGCGGGAAATCGGCTTTGGAACCAGATGCTCAGATTTTATGTAAGCATTCAGCCGTCAGCCGTCAGCTTATTTTATTCAATAGCTGAGAGCTGAGAGCTGAGAGCTGATAGCTGATAGCTGAGAGCTGAGAGCTGATAGCTGATAGCTGAGAGCTGATAGCTGATAGCTGATAGCTGATAGCTCAAGAAGAAATTCTCTTGTGCTGATCTTTGCGATCTTTTCGAGTACCGTAGCCTTAACGAGCGTGCAATTTCCCTATACCCTAAACCCCAACACCCTGTGGTCAATTCCTTGGAGGATTTTTGATGGCAAAACAGCTGAACCTAATGGGAAACAGTAATGTCATTCCCACAGCCCTACATTTGGAGATGCAACGGTCATATCTTGAATATGCCATGAGTGTGATTGTGGGGCGTGCTTTACCTGATGTCCGTGATGGGCTTAAGCCCGTACATCGACGTATCCTATATGCGATGCACGAATTAGGGTTAACCCCAGATCGACCATACCGGAAATGTGCTCGTGTGGTTGGGGATGTGTTGGGTAAATATCACCCCCACGGTGACCAAGCGGTGTATGAAGCGATGGTGCGGTTAGTCCAGGACTTTTCCACCCGCTATCCCCTCCTGGACGGTCATGGCAATTTTGGTTCGGTGGATAATGATCCACCAGCAGCCATGCGTTACACTGAAACCCGACTTTCTCCCGTGGGCGCTCAAGCCCTATTGTCAGAAATTGGGGAAGCAACGGTTGATTTTATCGACAACTTTGATAGCTCCCAGCAAGAGCCAGTGGTACTCCCGGCACAATTACCAATCTTGTTGCTCAATGGTTGCTCTGGCATTGCTGTGGGCATGGCAACCAATATTCCTCCTCACAATTTGGTAGAGATAGTAGATGGCTTGATTGCTCTGATTGACCGTCCCGATTTAGCAGATGAAAAACTCTGGAAATTAATTCCCGGACCCGATTTTCCCACTGGGGGGGAAATTGTGGCAGCTGAGGGGATTCGGGATGCCTATACTACCGGTCGTGGCAGTATACCCATTCGAGGCATCACCAAGCTTGAAACCATTCAAGTCGGTCGAGGGAAACGGGGGCAACGCAGGGCAATTGTAGTGAGTGAGTTGCCCTATCAGGTCCATAAAGCCGCCTGGATTGAAAAAGTGGCAGCTTTGGTCAATCAAGGGCGTATAGAAGGGATTAGCGATATCCGAGATGAAAGCGATCGCGAAGGGATGCGGGTGGTGGTGGAACTCAAACGAGATGCTCAGCCATCAGTGGTTCTCCAGCAGTTGTATAAGCAAACTCCCCTGCAAACAAACTTTGGTGCTATCCTGCTGACCTTGGTAGATGGACAACCCCGACAACTTACCCTGCGGCAGTTGTTAGAATCATTTATTAGCTTCCGAGAACAGACTCTAACCCGCCAATATACCTATGAGCAGTCCCAGAAAGAAAGACGTCTTCACCTGGTAGACGGGTTACTGGCTAGCCTCAATCAGCTGGATGCCATGATTGACATTCTCAGAAATGCTCCTGATGGTACCACCGCTAAGCTTTCCCTGCAAAATCAGTTAAACTTAAGTGAAATCCAGGCTGACGCAATTCTGGCCATGCCCATGCGACGGCTAACTGGCTTAGAACGAGAAAAGTTAGAGACCGAGCGTGAGGAACTTTCCCAGCGCCTGGAACAGCTGCAACAATTACTCAATGATCGGCGGGAATTGCTCAAAGCCCTGAAGAAAGATTTGCGATCGCTTAAACGGAAGTACGGTGATCCTCGCCGTACCCTAATCAACTCTATTGCTTCCACTGAAGAACAGCAAGAACAACCGATAGCTCCTCAACACAAGAGTAAGAAATCTGCTCAACCCCAAAAAACTCCTGATACCCTACCTAATGCTCCAACTGAGCCAGAACAAACACTTCTAGAATTTACCTACCAAGGGTATATACAGCGGCAAAGTGCCACAACACAGCCAAAATTACCGAAGTCAATTAAACAAGGGGAGGACTTTGTAGTTGAGGCTCAGCTGTCGCTCACTACACAAGAATTAATGGTAATCACTGCTTCTGGCAAAGCCTACCCAGTCAAAATTAGAGATATTCCACCAGCAGCTGGACGCAAGCAGGGCATTCCCTTGGTAAAGTTGCTGCCAACTTCGGTTCAATCAGAAACAGTTGTGGCTCACTTTAGGGTGCCAGATGACTTAGAAAACTTCACCCTAGTTTTGCTGACTCACCAAGGTAAAATTAAGCGTGTATCAGTGTCTGAGTTGACCAAACTAACGAACCGTGGTATGTTGCTTACCAAGTTCAGAAATGAGGATCAGCTACAGTATGCTAACCTATCTACTACTACAGCTACACAAGTGGTGGTAGCAACCAGCAATGGACGGCTGTTGCGCTTTGAGATTAATGACAAACAGTTACCGATTATGGGACGCAGTGCTCAAGGAAATCAAGCCTTGCGGCTAAAGGGTAAAGAAAAGCTGGTTGGCTGTGTTGTTTTAGGGGAAGAGGAAAACCTCTTACTGGTGTCTGAGCAGGGGTATGGAAAGCGCCTCCCCGCGCAGGCGATCAGGTTGGCTAATCGGGGAGACCTGGGAACTCAAGCGCTACAGTTTAAGACCGCTAAAGATGCTTTGGTCAGCATGGTCACCGATTCCATCGCCAATGAGGTCATGGTAGTCACTTCCGTTGGCGGTAAGCGTTTAGCAATGGAATCGGTGCCGATTTGGGGAAAAGATGGCACAGGGGATCCCATTGCCCAACTCAAGGCAGAGGAAAAAATCATTACTGTTACTCCTCTGGTTCAGGAGTTAACTGTTTAACTGGTTCAGGAGTTAACTGTTTAAGGCGATAGCCCACACTGTGAACAGTTTCAATCAAATCTCTGGGTGCGCCAGCTAATCTCAGTTTGCGCCTCAAACTTTTGATGTAAGCGTTGACCGTCTCCTCTTCGGGAGGGTTTTCAAAAGACCAGACGTGCTCGATAATTACACTACGAGTCAGTACCCGCCGACCGTTGCGCAGGAAAAATTCGAGTAAACTATACTCCTTACGGGTAAAGTGGATAAGTTGGTGCTCATAGCTTACTTCATAGGTACTCGGGTCAAGACGCAAATCGCCCCACTGAAGTACTGGTGGTGCGATAGATTGACCTCGGCGCAGCAGAGCCCGAATCCGAGCGAATAATTCTGGTAAGTCAACTGGCTTAACTAGATAATCATCAGCCCCTGCATCTAGACCCTTGACTTTATCATTAGTGTTATCGCGACCCGTCAACATTAGAATCGGGATTTGATTGCCTTGGGCTCGCAATTTTCGACAAACACCAAAGCCATCAAGCTTGGGCAGAGTCAGATCTAGCACCATCAAGTCATAATCAAGCATTTGGGATTGCTGGCAAGCAACTTCCCCATTGGTAACCAGATCAACCACGTAACGTTGGTTGGTGAGGGCTTCGGATAAATTTTCAGCAAGGAGAATATCATCTTCCACTAACAAAATTTTCATTGTAGAAGTAGTTTTTTGTTAAAAATGACTGATAAGAGTACATAGGTAAAGTCTAAAAGAGATTGGAGTGGCGATTCTACGTCAAGACTAACTTATGTTACTATCGTTCCTCTCGTTCCTCCAGTTTCTGCGTAGATCAGCAACAGTAAAGTTGACAGCAGTCACAACCACTGTTCATAATTATCAGGTGGATAAACTTTAGCATTCAAAATAAACCCTTGGCTAACGTTGTTGTAATTGGTGCCCAGTGGGGCGATGAAGGAAAAGGCAAAATAACAGATCTGCTGAGTCGTTCAGCAGATGTAGTCGTCCGTTACCAGGGGGGCGTCAATGCTGGGCATACGGTTGTTGTTCAAGGTCAAACGTTTAAACTGCATCTGATTCCTTCTGGAATTTTATATCCGGATACAGAGTGTATTATTGGTTCCGGTACAGTTATTGACCCAGAAGTTTTAATTGCCGAACTTGACCAACTTGAAGCACTGGGCATTTCCACTAAAAATCTGCTGATTTCAGACATAGCCCATGTCACGATGCCTTATCATCGATTGATTGACCAAGCATCGGAAGAGCGCCGGGGTAGGCAGAAAATTGGTACCACTGGTCGTGGCATTGGTCCGACCTATGCGGATAAATCAGAGCGTGCTGGTATTCGGATCATTGACCTGATGGATCCGGAAGTATTGGTAGAAAAGTTAACCTGGACGATTAATTATAAGAACGCTATTTTAGAGAAGCTCTATAATCTACCGCCGTTAGACCCAGCAGTTGTGATCAAGCAATACCAGGAGTATGCTGAACGGCTAGGCTCCTATGTGGTCGATAGTTCCTTGAAGATTTATGAGGCGATTGAGCAAAAACGCAATATTCTGTTTGAAGGCGCTCAAGGGACACTGCTAGATTTAGATCATGGGACGTACCCCTATGTAACCTCTTCCAATCCGGTTGCTGGTGGAGCTTGTGTGGGTGCTGGTGTAGGACCGACAATGATTGATCGGGTGATTGGTGTGGCAAAAGCTTACACAACCAGAGTCGGAGAAGGACCGTTTCCCACAGAGATTCACACTCGAGAAGGAGAGTTACTTTGTGAGCTAGGATCAGAATTTGGGACAACCACCGGTCGCCGCCGCCGTTGTGGCTGGTTTGATGCCGTCATTGGTCGCTATGCTGTTCGGATTAATGGTCTTGACTGTCTAGCGATCACCAAACTGGATGTACTCGATACCTTTGAAGAAATTAAGGTGTGCGTCGCCTATGAAATTGACGGTGAAATCAGTCGGGAATTTCCTAGCAGTACTAGCGTGTTTTCCCGATGCCAGCCGGTTTACAAAACCCTATCCGGTTGGCAAAAATCTACTGCTGAATGTCGGTCTTTAGAGGATTTACCCACCGAAGCCTTGGATTATCTTAAATTCCTGGCAGAACTGATGAAAGTTCCCATTGCAGTGGTTTCCTTAGGAGCCAGCCGCGACCAGACAATTATTGTGGAAGACCCAATCCACGGTCCAAAGCGAGCACTATTGGATGCTAGCGGTACACCGATAACTTCGGGAGTTTGAGGGGGTCAGGGTGTCAGGGCGTCAAGGCGTCAGTCGGAGAGTTTGAATTTCAGTAGTTTCCGATTCGATTCAACACCCTGACTTACGATTGAGGTCAGCACCCCCCTCGGTGGCGGAATCGACCGGTAGCTGACCAGTAATGGCCATTAAATTGGCTATATTATCTCGAAGAGTTAAATTCCTACCGATGAATGTTACTGTAGAATGTCAAAAGCGACCAGAAGGTAGTAAGCCGAGAGCCTTACGCCGTTCTGGCTTGATTCCCACCGTACTTTACGGTCACAATGGTGCAGAATCTGTATCCCTAACTATGACGGCTAAAGCAGCAGAAGACTTGCTTAAAACAGCCTCGGTTAATAATACCCTGATAGAGCTCTCTATTCCTGACCTTTCCTGGAATGGTCCAGTGCTCCTGCGGGAGATACAATCTCATCCTTGGAAAAATTCCCTTTACCACCTCAGTTTTTTCTCGGTGGCTTCTCAAAATAAAGTAGAGGTTGTTGTACCTCTGAAGCTAGTGGGAGAATCCGTGGGAGTTAAGCAAGGTGGAATTTTGCAGCAAAGGCTTACAACAGTGAAAGTGCAATGTCCCCCAGATAAAATTCCCGAAACCATTGATATTGATATATCAAATTTGGAACAGGGTAAGATGTTCTACATTAACGAGTTAGTCTTGCCAGAAGGGATCCAGGTTATGGATGATCCTAAATTAAGTGTTCTTGCTATCACTTCTAAATAAAGCGTTGCACAATACAGGTAAGCATTAAGCTATCAGCCGTTGGCTGATAGCTTACCTTAAAGGGTGCATGTCAGTTTTGTTAATCCCTGATTCAGATCCCCCGTTTCCCTTAATAAGGGGGACTTTTCAATCTAATTCCCCCCTTTTTTAAGGTAGGGCTGTTTCAAAGAAAAATAAGTTAACGAGAAAAGGAGATAGGGGGATAGGGGGAACCCACCCCTAACCCCGACCAGGAGGGGATAGGGAAATAGCTCAAAATTTTCCGAAAAATCCCCAAATTTAGTCATTAAAATCTGACTAATTAGCCGGCTTCAATCAACTCAAATGACTAACAATTCGTGATTCGGCTTTTGAGTATGGTTAGATAAATTTGGCCAAAATCACGACTATTCGCGCTCCTTATTCCCCTCCTGGTCGGGGTTAGGGGTGGGTCCCCATCTCCCCATCTCCCCATCTCCCCATCTCCCCATCTCCCCATCTATTTTTGGCGAGAATGAAACAGCTTTTTTAAGGGGGGTTAGGGGGGATCTATGTACCTAATTACAAAGTTGACATGCTCCCTACCTTAAATCATATTTTGTTAATTGCCGATTGACCACTGATAATTTTCACTAAGAATTTTCAATGTTCAATTTTAAATTGACGAATAATGTTCCATGATAAGTATTGAACCGAAAACAATATCATTACTTGAGAAAGCAATGATAGGTTGGTTATATTTGTCTGATTAAGCCAGGGGAGAGTTAAAATTTCCCTGGATTTTTTGTGAATGATTAGTTGGATTGGAAGAAAATGACAGAAAACTCTCAACAGTCAAGACCTATTGATGTCTTTGGTGTCGGAAATGCTTTAGTCGATATTCTGGCACTGGTGGATGATGATTTTATCCGGGAACATGACCTGAATCGAGGGGCAATGACGTTGATGGATGCCCAAAAGCAGGCTATGATTCTACAGAATCTTGAGCATCAGCATGTGTCTGTGGAACTAAGCTCAGGAGGCTCGGCTGCTAATACTATGATTGCGATCGCTCAAAGTGGTGGTAAAGGCTTCTATTCCGGTAAGGTCTCTAGAGATACCAATGGGGAATTTTACCGACAAGACCTATTGGAGGCAGGGATTCACTTTGATGTGCATCCAGCTGAGCTATCTAGTGGTCCAACTGGTACCTGTGTGGTTCTAACTACGCCTGATGCTGAGCGTACTATGTGTACTCACCTGGGAGTGTCTACTACTTTGGCTCCTACTGATATTGATGTGGAACGACTCAGCCAATGCAAATATAGCTACGTTGAGGGCTATCTCTGGACGGGAGATGACACTCGCAAAGCTTGTATTGAGGCGATGGAACAGTCCAAGCTTAAAGGAGTAAAGAGTGCTTTTACCTTTTCCGACTTCTTTCTAGTAGAGAATTTTGCTGATGATTTCCGTAACTTGATTACAGATTATTGTGATGTGGTCTTCTGTAACGCGGCAGAAGCACGCCACTTCTGTGGAGTGGAATCCTTGTCTGATTGTGCTGGTAAAATAGGCGAGTTAGTGGATACAGCTTTTATCACTGATGGCCCTAATGGTTGTTTAGTGGTGGAAAATAAAACAATTTTCCAGGTGCCTGGATTCCCAGCTAAGGCCGTGGATACGGTAGGAGCTGGTGATGCGTTTGCCGGTGGTGTGTTGTTTGGACTCACCAATGGTTTGACCACTAAGCAAGCGGCACGTTGGGGAAACTATTTTGCTTCAAAAGTAGTACAAGTTCATGGTCCGCGTCTGGAGGGATCTCAGGCTGAGTCGGTCAAGGAAGTTGTTGGTAGCGATTAAGCTATTGTGCAAACGCAGTTTTCAATTGGGTTAGGTACTTTCTTCTTGGGTTTTAGGGAGCAGGGAGTAGGGAGTAGGGAGTAGGGAGTAGGAGTAAGAGTATGGGGAGTGCTAGATCCGGGCGTGGGGAGGGGCGGAGTCGAAAAAAATTCTGTGTACCTCACTCGTGATCAAAATTGCTATATTTAATTCGCAGCTTTTGATCATTTAACTTGCAACTGTTAATTAATTGCTATTTGTTAACAGTTGCAAGTTTACTGTTTATTTAATTAAAGGGTTTCTCATAGTAATAAGGTACACAGGATTTTTTCCTTATGCTCCCCCTATTACCTATTACCCATTACCCATTACCCATCACCATTCCCCATTCCCCATTCCCCATTCCCCAGATAAGCGTACTAATGTTGCTGCATAATTGACATGCTCCCAAGGAAACAGTCTGTCAAGTCGGGCGATCGGGGGAGAAATCCTAGACAAGTGGCGCGGGACAGAAAGTATTAATTGTGAAATTAAGAAGCCCGCGCTGTAACCAAGTTCAGCGCCGGGAGTATGTCACATGCTAAGTATGACCCACTGGCTTTCCGATAATTAGCGATCGCAAAAGCCAACCGCTACCAGTTACCGATACAAAATATTTACGCTCTGCGCACCAGAAGCTGTGTTATGCGTTCGCGTAGCGTGGCCTACGGCCAATCGCTTATTCTCTCGTCGTGGGGATGTGTCTGATGCTACGGTTGATTTGCTTAAAGGTCAACAGGCTGGATTTGAAGGGTTTACAGAAGAGGAACAATCGTTGGTGATTAGGTTGGATACTAGTCAGGATTGGGAATCCCAGTTGTTAAAGTAAGAAGAATGAACAAGGCATCAAGTATCAAGTATCAATTATGAAAGGTTAAGTATCAATTATGAAGGGTTAAGTATCAATTATGAAGTATGAAGGGTAAGAGCATCTCAATTAGGCTTGACACAAGGAGTTAGAAGAATCTAATCTATGGTCAATGAAACTTGAACTGAGAACTTGAATCATGTAATCATGATCCATACTGATAATAAAAATAACAGTCACAAATGGGAGCGATCTGATGTTATCGCTGCCTTGGCTTTAATAGTATCAATTTTGACTTTTGTATTTAGCTCTTCAGGACAGAGAGCACTATGTTCCATTGGACTTGAAAATGAAACCTGTCCTGAAATACCACCTTGTGTTGTGGGTACAGGTGATACTTGTAATTGCGCGGATTTTCAAAGTCAAAGACAAGCTCAATTATTACTGGAAACCTATCCCGGGGATATTCACAACCTTGATGGTGATCAAGACGGTATAGCTTGTGAGAAGCTCTTAAAAATCCAAAACTAAAGATGTACTTGGATGACTTACTTAGGCGTTTGATTGACTTCAGGTTATAGCCAAGGTTCAGAAACACCTGTTACCCAAGAGCTGGCGACCAATGCCAGTCGTTCATCTAGTAGTTTATCGATTACGTGGCCATTCAGGTTCGCTCGCTGTACGTGATTCTTATTCTCACAGGGCTTATCTAAGGATATAGGGGATATAGGGGATGTATTTACAAATTGTTAAGCTGTAGGTGTTGATGCCCTAATGTGTTATAGTTAAGTTGTAAAGAAAAATACAAATATGCGCTTATTATAAAGAAAAAAAGTTATTTATAATAAGGAATCAAGGTCTTCTTTGTGGTATCAAAGGCGAAAAACATCTATCATGCCAAATTTTAGCTAAAATCAGCAATCAGCTATCACGTTCTTGAGGGTTGGGTTGTTCAGGATAACTGATGTACTCCCGTCCCTGAGTTAAATACCTAAGTTTTCCTTGATTAAACAATTGACTATATAGCACTACCCATTCAGATTAGGACATTCCTAAACTCCGAAACGTAAGTAATCGCTTACTTTTGACTTCTGACTTCGTTCCTTCTGACTTGCGCGTAGCGCTATAAGTACCCTTTCGGGTACTGTCAAGCCTACTGCAACCTTGCGATTATGTACATGGAAAGAACATTCAATTGAGTTCTTGTTAGTAATTAATTGTAAGGATAATGGTTATGTCAGAAACTGAAATAGTTTCCAATCAAAGCAACCAAGCAAAGGAAATAGAACGGGAGGATCAGCAGCTCCATGAAATCACTTCCAGCGAAACTCAATCCCAGTCAATAGATATCGAAGACCAATTTGAGGGAATGATGGGTCGCGGTGAAATCGAACCAGTACCCAAATTCAATAAATCCCGAGCCCTTAATGAGGGTTTTGATTTCCAGGAAAGAATGTTGGTCACAGAGGATATGGAAAATCTTCCAGATGCTGGTGCTGGAGAATTCCAAAGGCCGGAGTCAGTATGTGGTAGTGACGACCGCATCCGCATTTCTTCACTTACTAGTATGCCCTGGCGATGGATTTGCCAGTTAATCATTACCAAAGCTAATGGGAGGCGGTCTCTGTGTACTGGCTGGTTTATTGGACCACGGACAGTAATGACTTCTGGACACTGCGTCTATAGCCATAGTGCTGGTGGTTGGGCCAGGAAAATTGAGGTCTTTCCTGGTATTGATGAAAACGAAGCTCCCTTGGGCTCCCAAGTTAGCACATCCTTCCGCAGTGTAAAAGGCTGGACACAAGAACAAGATGATGATTTCGACTACGGAGCAATTATTCTACCGGATGACACCCTAGGGAACCGAGTCGGCTGGTTCGGATTTGCCAATCTATCCGACGACTTACTCACAAATCTACTGATAAATAACTCTGGCTACGCTGGTGACAAACCATTTGGCACACAATGGTTCAATGCTGGTCGAATTACCAGAATCAGTGGTCGCAAGCTCTCCTATATGCTCGATACCTATGGCGGTCAAAGCGGTAGCCCAGTCTGGCGCTTGCAAGATGGTCAACACCATGTAGTGGGAATTCACGGCTATGGTGGCTGTCCTAACAGTGCTGTCCGCATCACTAAGTCTGTGTTTGATAATATGTCGGCTTGGAAAAATGTCTAATATGTCCGGGACTAATCATCATATCCCTGAGCGGGTAATGGGTAATGGGTAATTGGTAATTGGTAATTGGTAATTGGTAATTGGTCGTTGACGATTCACTATGATTTTATTACCTATTACCAATCCCAAAGGTAAACTAACAAAGGACAAAACTGTCAGATGACTACTAAACTACAAATTCGTTTTAAGTATTTTGGTTTGAGCAGTCTGATTGGATTAAGCCTGCTCTTTTCCGCTTGTAGCGCTCCGCAACCAGACGTTCCATCGGAAAACAATCAGGGTAATAATCCAGATAATAATCCAATAGAAAGGTCAACTGATGAACAAATGATTATCGAAGGTAAAATTGTCGCAGTTATGGAAAGCTTCCCTCTACAGTTAAAGGTAGAGACGAAGTCTGGTTCCTATAGTGTACAACTTCTTTCCGATACCAAAATCACTCGTCAAGGAGAAACTGTTGACCCAGGAAAATTAAGTCCTGATCAGAAGGTTCGGATTAAAGGTCAGAGTTCTGGTTCCAGTAAGTCTGCTATGACTGCTCAAACTATTGAAATCCTTTAGTAAGCCATCAGCGGTCAGCGGTCAGCGGTCAGCTTTGTGGAACAGGCTTCCAGCCTGTGAAGCATCGGTCAGCTATCAGCTGATAACTGTTCGCGTAGCGTGGGCGTAGCGCATAAACTGATAGCTGATAGCTGATAGCTGACAGCTGAATGCTCAGAAATTACCTTTGTTTGTCTAACAATGGAGCTGCCTCTAGCAAAGTTCTAGTGTAAGGATGCTCAGGATTAGTAAACAGGTCATGAGTTGGTTTCTTTTCAACAATCTGACCTTTGTTCATCACAGCGATTCCATCACAGAAAAATCGTGCTACCCAGAGGTCATGAGTAATAAACAAATAGGTAAGATTAAACGCTTCTTTCAACTCCAACATTAATTCTAATACTTGAGTTTGGACACTAGCATCCAGCATACTCACGGGTTCATCACAAATCACCAAACTAGGATGAGTAATCAATGCCCGAGCAATAGCAACCCGTTGTTGTTGTCCTCCAGAAAGGTCAGCGGGATATCGATTGTAGTAATCCTCTACAGGCGTTAATCCTACTCGTTCTAGCATTTCCTTGACCTGGTTTTTTGCTGCTGTTGGATTAGCCGCTAATTTATGAATAAATAACGGATCGGCAATACTTTCTCCCACAGTCATTAAAGGATTAAGACAAGCATGGGGGTCCTGAAATACCATTTGGATTTGACGACGAATCTCTTGTAGAGAATGTCGATTGAGTTTAGCTAAATTTGTGCCTTGAAACTCAACGGTTCCAGCCGTAGGACGAACTAATTGTAAGATAGTGCGAGATAAAGTACTTTTGCCACAACCGGATTCTCCTACTAGTCCCAAAATTTCCCCAGGATATAAATCAAAGCTGACGTTATCCACAGCTTTGATAACGTTTTGTTCTTGAGATACCAGTTGCTGAATAAAATTGCTTTCTAAGGTATAATATTGCTTGAGATTGGTAACCCGTAGCAAAGGGGTAGGAATGGCAGAGCTGGAATTTCCCTCAGGGTCATGACTGTTATTGTGGTCTTTAACTGCCTGAAGATGTAGAGCTGCTTCTAAGAGCGATCGCGTATAGTCATGGTTAGGTTGCCACAGAATCTGTGCCACTGGCCCAGTTTCCACCATTTTGCCACCATACATGACCGCAATGCGATCGCAATATTCCCCAATCATGGCCAAATCGTGAGAAATCAGTAACAGTGCCATGTCCCGTTCTCGACAAGCCATTGTTAATTCTTCTAATATCTGTGCCTCTACCGTAACATCCAAGCTGGTGGTGGGTTCATCTGCTACAATTAGCTTGGGATTGAGCAACAACGCTAATGCGATCGCAACCCGTTGCCGCATCCCCCCACTAAATTCATGGGGATATTGAGAGAAGCGATTAGCGGGGATTTTCACCGCATCTAGAGCTTCTAATACTTTTGCTCTACTCTCACGTCGTGATAGTTGGGGTTGGTGAGCTTTGAGGGTTTCTAGGCAGTGTTCCCCTATAGTCATTAAAGGGTCAAGGCGAGTCATCGGGTCTTGAAATACTAGCGCTACTGCTTCTCCACGAAACTGGCGCAGCTGTGTAGGGGTTAAGTCAAAAACCGACTTTCCGGCAAACCTTACCTTTCCTTTTACTTGGGACCGTTGCGGTAACAACTGCATGATTGCTCGTCCCAAAGTAGACTTACCGCAGCCTGACTCACCGACTAATCCCAGTCGCTCCCCTGAATCTAGCATGAAGGAAACATCATCTACTGCCCAAGTGGGTTTTTCAAGGGATTGGCTCCTAGGATAGGCCACCTGCAAGTTTTCGACACAAAGTAGCGGTTCACTCATCGATTAAATTTTCCTCTCCTAAGAATATAAAAACTTTGATGGCATAACCATTAAATTTTTATTAAAATTTGTAAATCTAGAGTAATTCCTATCTAAGTCAACTGCTCTGATCGAGTTCATGAGGCCGTCAGTAGGATTGAGCAAAGTTATCCTATAAACATCTTTTTGACATCTTTTTGTCAGGGCATCACCATGGAACCTATAAATCCTCAAGTGTCTAATCACTATCAGCCAGAGTCAAATTCCCAAAACCAGGAAGAAACCAAAGGCAAATCCTCTGCATGGCTACTCACAGTCCTCTTTTTAGTAGGAGGTCTAGCGTTGTTGCAAATCTCGACAATACCAGAACCCCCTGTAGCCCCGACGAAAACTAAACAGATACCACCGCGACCTGTAGAAACTATTCCCCTAACCTTAGGTAAAGGAGTGAAACAGATCCAGTTACTGGGTGAAGTAGAGGCAAGTGAAAAAATCACGATTAAATCTCAGGTGGATGGTGTGATACAACAACTCAAAGTCCGAGAAGGCGATCGCGTTACCCCGGGAATGACCATTGCTATTCTTGATGGTGCTGACCAACAGTTAGCCCTAGCCCAAGCTAAGGCAAGGCTTGCTCAGGAAAAAAGTAATCTCGCTCGATTACAAGTAGGAACCCGTCCAGAAATTCTTGCCCAACGGCAAGCAGAACTGGATGCCGCTAAAGCTCGGGAACAAGAAGCAAAGGACAACCTTGATGGTATGATAGCCGTCCAACCCAATTTAATTGCCCAACGGCAAGCAGAACTGGATGCCGCTAAAGCTCGGGAACAAGAAGCAAAGGACAACCTCAAACGCATTGAAGCCTTAACTCTCGAAGGAGCTCTCTCTCAACGAGCAAAAGTAGAAGCCGAAAAATCGGCTGATGCAGCTACCAGTGAGCGCTTACGGGCTCAAGCTGCCCTAAGTGCAGAACAAACTAAAACCCAGCAAGAGATTGCTGAAGCCAAAAGTACCCTTGATGCCACCATCAGTGAGCGGTTGCGCATAGCAGCTCTGTTAGCGGAAGCCCAAGTCGGACCAACCCAGGAAGAAATTGATGCCCAGAAAGGGGTAGTAGCAGCAGCTCAGGCAGCGGTTGAGCAAGCTCAACTAGCATCAGAACGAGCCACGATTAAAGCGCCTACAGCCGGAGTTGTGCAATCCCGCCAGGTTGACAGGGGGAACTATGTGGAAGGTGGCGATGCCATCATTACCTTGGTCAATAATGCTCAATTCGATATCTTTCTAGAAGTGCCAGAACAGTTTACTAATCAGGTCAAACCAGGGATGTATGTGGAATTAACTGCACCGCGAAGTTTACCTAACTGGCAGCAACGAGCACAGATTACCAGCGTTGTGCCTACAGCCAATGCCAACTCACGGCGACAACTAGTAAGGGTAAATCTCAACAATCCCCCAAAAGACTTATTAGTTGGAATGGGAATTCAAGCCACCTTAGACTTACCCATTGATGTAGATCCCAGTTTTATTATCCCCCGTGATGCCATCATTAAACGAAAAAACCAATCCCTAATATATACCATTTCCCAAGACAAAGCACAACAGTTTACCGTAGAAATACTAGCGGACATGGGGGAAAAAGTCCTGATCACTAATCAACAATTACAAGCCAATCAACCCCTAGTTGTGTCAGGGGGTGAAGGGTTAAAAGATGGTTCACCAGTTAACATTACTAATCCTTAATTCCTAATTATCGGACCTCTTGCAAACCTCAAAAAACTTGTAGCACAGTGCGGAATTCAAAATTCAAAATTCAAAATTCAAAATTATTACATGTTTACTTATTCAAGGTTTAGTATATAAGAGTTTTGCTCTTTTTGAAAAGTATATTGATTTCCGCCGTGCTGTATTAGTCTCTAGAATCCTTCCCGATTTCCGATTCCCGATTCCCGATTCCCGATTCCCGATTCCCGATTCCCGATTCCCGATTCCCGATTCCCGATTCCCGATTTCCGATTCCCGATTCCCGATTTCCGATTCCCGATTCCCTATTCCCTATTCCCTATTCCCTATTCTTC
>NZ_JAAHHW010000012.1 GCF_010692325.1 Moorena sp. SIO3I8
TCCACGTGTGCGCAGGCCCCAGAGAAATAGGGAAGTGAAGAACGGGTAAATATGTGGGAACAGGTAGTATAGAGCTAAGAGAAGGGTGAAGGGTGAAGGTTGAAGGTTGAAGGGAACAGGGAGTAGGGAGTAGGGAGTAGGGAGTAGGGAATAGCGATGCAGCGCGGTCTTGGGGATTTCCCCCATGAGCGACTGCATCAAGACGGGAGTAGGGCTAGTTTGAAGTAAGCTGCTGTGCCTTTAAATTGCCTATTTTCCAATTAGTAAACAATCTAAAAATCCTGCTCCCTGCTCCCTGCTCCCTGTTCCCTATAATCCACAACTTTCGTAACTCACCCTATTTAAAACTGCTATCTACTTTATGACTAACTCGACTTCTAATCCATTAGTTAAGGTATTAAACAACTGGATTTTATCGTTATTCATTATCTTAACTAGTCTTGTCACATTACTCTCCGTAACTAGCTATTTTTTTAGAGATAACATCTACTTAGAATTCACCACTAATTTTAAACATCAATATCTGGTATTAGGGGCATTACCATTAATTTATTTTGCTCTAAATCGCCGCAAACGTTGGTTGATAGTCACGTTATTTTGCTTATTGATTAACTTGACAGAAATCATTCCTTGGTATATACCTAAACTAAGCTTTGGCGCTTCTGGTGAACCCATGCGTCTGTTTCTGTTCAATGTCTCGTTTTCCAATACCCAGTATGCTGATGCTATTGCCTTGGTTAAAGAAGAAAAGCCGACCATTGCCGCTTTTTTAGAAGCAAAAGACCCTTGGCCTAAACAATTAGAAGCTTTAAGAGAGGTTTTACCCTATACTATCAGTATTCCAGAACTTCAGATGGAAGTATACAGTCGTTTACCATTACAAGAATCAGAAATTCTGGAATACGGAAAATATCGTGGTCTGGTCAAATTAGATTTAAAGATTGCTGGTGCAGACGCTTCAGTCATTGTTACTCACTCCTATCCACAATTTTATTTTGGGAAGCCAGGGGATTTTGGCGTTGCTGATTATGGGTATGATTTTGCCCCCCTAGCCCCCCAGCGAGCAATCCCTCGCTGGGGGGAACAAAACTATCAAAGTCCCCCAAAGTTGGGGGATTTAGGGGGCTTGACCAAAACCAAACAATCGCGCATTCATACTTCAATTCAGCAACGCCAGCAAGAGGATTTGGAAAAGCAACGTTGGCAGTGGCGCAATCAAGATTTAGAAAAAGAGATTGGGGATTATATCAGACAAATTCAAAAACCAGTGGTGCTAATTGGTGATTTAAACGTTACAATGTGGTCACCCTACTATAAAAGTCTAATCGAAAGTTCCGGATTGCATGACGCTCGTGCTGGCTTTGGCATTCTACCAACCCTATCACAATTTTCACCAGCCAATCCTTGGTTAGCTATTCCTGTAGACCACTGTTTAGTTAGTCGAGATGTTAAGGTTATCAAGATGAGAACTGGTCCTGATCTTGGTTCGGATCATCTTCCGGTAATTACTGATATAGCGCTACGCGCAAGTCAGAAGTCAGAAGTCAGAAGTCAGAAGTCAGAAGTTAGAAGTCAGAAGTCAGAAGTTAGAAGTTAGATTTTGAATCAAAAACGTAACCATTTGTTGAATCTGACCTCGAAGCCTGTTCCACAAAGCTGACAGCTGACCGCTGACAGCTGACCGCTGAATTTACTAATTAGTGATTTGTATCAAGATTCTGAGTAGACCCCAATTCTAAGCGCCGTTCCCACTCCGTATCAATTTGGTCTTTCCTTTCTAGATCCTGATCCAATAAATCCTTCTCACTGCTATAAACCAAATTGTCTTCCCGAATCACATTTTGAGCGGCAAACTGTTCCGCATAGGCAATCTTGTTCTGTAAAGCCTGATCAGCCTGATTAAGTGCGATCGCATTTTTCTGCCGTTCTCGATTCTGAGCTTCAATCTGTTTCTTTTTCCGCTGAACCCAGAAGTATCGAAGCAACGGTATAGCCAAGAATCCTACGCCATAAGCCAATAACAGAGGGTAAATTAGCTGCACAAAGACTACAAACCCTCCTAGCTGTGCAGCAATCTCACCCCCCTGCAACAGGGAACCCAGGACTAAGGCTAAAACGAAGTTTACACTCCCTAACCCAATCGCCAGCATAATCTGGTTACTGCTTGCCAGAGAAAACTGCCACAACTTGGCACGAAGATAAGCTGGCACAGATTGTTGATTCTGTTTGGCAGCAGTTGTCTGCAACTTAGGGAAGTGATAGACAATATCCCCTGAGGGGCTAACCTCTGGGCGTCCATCGAATCGGATTAGCACTGGTAACATATAGTCTTCTGACTCTCGCTGGTAGCTTTCTCCTAGCTCATCAAGATAGGGAGCAATCTGTTCCGCTGCCACAGCCCCCCCGGAATTGCGAATTACAGTACCAATGGTTTGCCAGCGACGTTCTTCTAAATTACTATTGGGATTGCCATCACCAAACAGAAAGGAGAAAACAGCCTCTAAAAAATTCATTTGCGTTTCTTCCTCCTTAGAACGGGAATTTCGCCGTCTCGAGCGAGCATTACTGTGGGAGTATGATGGGTTGAACCACCAAAACAGATCCGGTCCAATCCATAAACGGGGCAAAAACAGGATTCCGCCGCCACCACCAGAACGACTTCCTCCTCCGCCTCCTCCGTCCGAATCATTGTCACTGCCAGCTTTGAGGCTCAGAACAATAAATGCGATCGCAACAATCATCAACACAATGGAAAGCAGAAGGAAAATCCCGAAGGAAATCCGAATCAGGTAGAATAAAACAGCCCAAACCTTTTCCCACCATGCTTGCAACTGTAGCTTTAAGGACTTGTTGCGGAGAATAGCGCGAAAGTTTTTGGGAAACAGATAAGCAATATCCCCTGACTCGGCCACTTGTAAATGTCCACCTACTTCCGAGGCCAGGACAAGTAAACCTTGCTCGGCTTGATGGATGTTTAAACCCACTTGGGCAGCAACATCCCCAACAGTGACGCGGTAGTCTAGCTGCTCAACAGCTTTCATGATGGTGGGATTGGGAGCCATAATTATGTTTTATAATACTTAGTTGCGCTCAAAGATAATAGCTTTATCAAACAGAAAGGTCGGATATGTCGGACATCACAGGACCGGAAAACATACTATGTATCCATGGGATACGATGAATGCCATGTGCTAGATCTATGTAAATTTGCCTCCTATCTCAAGTATAATTTTTTTCAGTTTGGCCATTCTGATCAGGTTTTTTTATACTGAAATCCTTATTGATTGTTGATAACCGGTCATATTTGTGCTGCTGTTGTGCCAAGCCGCGATATCGTGCTCTGTTTCCAGCACCTTCGAGGGAAGTTGCCAACAGTCCTTTATAATAGGAGGCTGACAGGAGTTCACAAAACTTAAACCAGAAGCAGAGGTAGCAATGGCACTGATCACCACCGGCAAGTCATTCATCCGGGCACTAGAAAAGTCTGGTGCATTGGCAGTTTATGCACCATTAGAAGGTGGGTTTGAAGGTCGTTATCAGCGGCGTTTGCGAGCTGCTGGCTATACCACCGTTTCCATTACTGCCAAAGGACTAGGAGATCCAGCCGCTTATCTAACTGGAATTCACGGTGTTCGCCCTCCTCATCTGGGCAAGAAAAATATGGGTAAATCATCTGCAGTCGGTGATGTTTACTACCTGCCACCCTTGGTCACCTACCAACTGTCAGCCCTATCTCCCAAATCTAAAGGGTTGGTGCTGTGGATTATTGAAGGAATTATTCTATCTAGTCAAGAAGTTGACTATCTAACCACATTGCCCCAGCAAGAACCACGAGTAAAAGTAATCCTAGAGATGGGAGGAGATCGTGCTTTCCGTTGGCAACCCCTCAAAGAGACTTTGCCGGGACTCGTTTCTGTAGCCAATTTATAGTCTCGGTATAGCTCTGTAAGCATTCAGCGGTCAGCGGTCAGCGGTCAGCTTATTTTATTCAAAAGCGTGGCACAGGCTTCTAGCCTGTGACCTAAGGCATAAGCTAAATACTGATAGCTGATAGCTGATAGCTGATAGCTGATAGCTGATAGCTGATAGCTGATAGCTGATATTTATCGATACCCAACCCTGTTACTAGTCAAAAATGATAAGTTTGATACCCTAGAGGTGTAGGATGATAGTGGGTAAGACTAGCAATGCTCGAACAACGTGACTACACCTTAATCATCGATAAAAGTGGCAGCATGTCGATTAGGGATCAACTTGCTGGCAAAAGCCGTTGGCAAATCATGCAGGAGTCTACCCTTGCCTTAGCCAATAAATGTGAAGAATTGGATCCAGATGGCATCACGGTTTATGTATTTGCTGGTCGCTTTAAACGCTACGACAATGTAACCGCAGATAAAGTGCTACAGATATTCCAGGAAAATGAACCATCGGGACGCACGGATTTAGCTGGTGTTTTACTCGATGCCACCAACGACTATTTTAAACGTAAGGCTAGTGGCCAAACCAAAGAAAATGGAGAAACCATCTTAGTCGTCACTGATGGGGAGCCTGATGAACGCAAAGCTGTGATGAAGGTGATCATAGAAGCATCACGGCGTATTGATGTCGATGAAGAACTAGGAATTTCCTTCATCCAAATCGGGAATGATCTCCAGGCAACTAAATTCTTAAAAATATTAGATGATGAGCTGCAAAATGCTGGGGCTAAGTTTGACATCGTAGATACGGTAACTATTGATCAGATGGAGGATATGACTCTCACTGAAGTTTTGATCAATGCTATTATTGACTAAAGCATAGGAGAAGTTAGTGGGATTTATCCCGTCAGGGTTCGAGGCTTGTGACAGTGCTGTAAGTTAACTGTTTAAAAAACATCCCTCAACAGTTAACAATTTAAGAGGAGACCAAAGTCATGGAATCAATGGATGACTTGTTAGCTCAACTCAAAGCTGAATATGAACAAAAAGATGCTGGTGTTCAACCGCAAGAAAAACCTCTGTTTCAGGAAAAACTAGTTGATTTGCCACTAACTGATCCAGCAACTAGTGCATCACCATCCAAAATACCTGATTGGGTATCTACTGCTCAGGATCGGGAGCTGGCTGAGATGAGAACAGAGTTTGATAAAAAAGACCAAGAAGAGGTTCTCAAACAACAGCAGGAACTCGAAGCTGAACAAAAACGAGTTCAGCAGCAAAAGCAAAGAGAACGAGAAGCCCTTAATCAGCAAGCCACTGAGTGGCTAAAAGGCTTAACTCCAAACTCAGCAGAAGGGTTGTGGTTTGAAGAATTTTCTGACTCCTATCCCTCCAAACTAGAGGCAGCAATTGATTATTTGCAAGCCTTGAAAGAAACTCGGTCTTGATTGCCAGACTCGTTAAGTATCATCTGATGGTGAGCAGGTAACACAGCTCCTAAGCAAACTGTCAATATTTTACGATTAATCTCTAAGATTATTATTTTAATTTATAATAGTAAATAGAGACAACAGTCAATCAAATAAATCCACCATTACCTACCCTGATAAGCAAGTCTAAGGTGCTGCCGTTGAAAGATGCTTTTAATAATGGTTTCATAATGTTGGCATAATCAACTTCTGCTAAGGGTCCTAAGGCTAAAACATCCAGATGAGCTGTGGGAGTATTAGCTAAGCTAGATTAAGAAATCGTGGCAGTAAAGGTAAGGAGGAAATTTTTTCGTGGGAGGTTCACTCGTGGAAGACCGTGACTATACGTTAATCATCGACAAAAGCGGCAGTATGTCTAGCCCAGACTCCCAAGATAGGAGCAAAAGTCGATGGCAGATTGCCCAAGAGTCTACCTTAGCAGTGGCCAGAAAATGTGAACAGCTCGATCCAGATGGGATTACGGTTTACCTGTTTTCTAGTCGCTTTAGACGGTACGATAACGTTACCTCAGATAAAGTAGAACAAATTTTCCAAGAAAATGATCCCATGGGTCGCACCGATCTCGCTGGTGTGCTAAAGGATGCCACCGATGACTACTTTAAGCGCAAAGCGGCTGGGCAAACCAAACCCAATGGGGAAACATTCTTGGTGATAACCGATGGTGAGCCCGATGACCGCAAAGCCGTAATGCGAGTGATCATTGAAGCATCTCGGCACATAGACCGGGATGAAGAACTAGGCATTTCACTGATCCAAGTGGGTAATGATGCCATGGCAACTCGGTTTCTCAAAGCACTTGATGATGACCTTGAAGGAGCTGGGGCTCAATTTGACATCGTGGACACAGTCACTCTGGAAGACATGGAGAATATGACCTTAGCCGAGGTCCTGCTTAACGCGATTATTGATTAACCGAATAAGCGCCAAGATTCCCAATGCTTAAACTCCATCCCACGACTAACTATCACGTGGGATGGGTTTTAATAAAAAGAGTTTTGAATTAAAAAGAATTTTGAATTAATTGACACCATTATTTTAGTGAGATCAGCTGTAGAAATTCAACCGCTATATTTGGTGTAAGAATAAAACCAGCTACCCTAAATCTGCATTTTTGGAAAACAATTGAGGGATTTCCCCCCCCGGAAAGGATTGTAAGCGCCTCAAAAAATGCCTTTTTCATTACTCGAATTGTAAAATTAGTCTCCCCATTTTCGCGTTAAAGATTTAGCATATAGGAGTGAATGAACTTTACTATCCCTTACATTCCTTAAGGGAGGGTGATTGGTTCAAGCTCATTTGCGGAGCCAGTTTTCAACACCTCCCTGCTGTTAGAAGCCTAACCTTGGCTTACACCCTCGCCGGTGCCGATTGTATTGATGTGGCAGCTGACCCGGCGGTCATTTCGGCGGCGAAAGATGCCTTACAAGTCGCCAACACCATGGGAAATGAAGCCAAACAGCGAGGGTTTGGATTCTGTGGCAGACCATGGCTGATGGTGAGCTTGAATGATGGGGAAGACCCCCATTTCCGAAAAGCCGAATTTGACTCAGATTTGTGTCCAGGGGACTGCCCCCGTCCCTGTGAAAAGATTTGCCCAGCACAAGCAATTACTTTCCAGAATGGCAGTGAAGCTTACTCTGGTGTGCTCGACCAACGCTGCTATGGCTGTGGTCGTTGTCTGCCAGTTTGCCCCCATCAGCTGATCACTACTCGCTCATACGTATCAGCTCCTTTTGCGATCGCACCCCTGATTCTAAGCAATGGCGTTGATGCTATAGAAATTCACACCAAAGTCGGGAATTTACCAGACTTTAAAAGACTATGGAATGCGATCGCACCCTGGTGCGCTCAACTCAAACTCCTAGCCATTAGCTGCCCAGATGGTAAAGATTTGATTGACTACCTAAAGGAAATCTACCAACTCATCCAGCCTTTACCCTGTCCTCTAATCTGGCAAACCGATGGACGTCCTATGAGTGGGGATATAGGCATGGGTACAACTCATGCTGCTGTCAAACTCGCTCAGAAAGTCATCGCTGCTGGCTTACCAGGATACGTACAGTTAGCTGGTGGTACCAATAACCACACCGTCAGCAAACTAAGAGCAGCTAGGCTTTTGAAGCTAGCCCAAGTTGATAGGTTGCCGGTTGAACGTTCTTACAACAACCTTGACCAAAAGGCCACCCTAGGCGAACAACCAAATAACCTACCCTACGTTGCCGGTGTGGCTTACGGTAGCTACGCCCGAGTTCTACTCTCACCGATTCTAGAAAAGTTAGAACAAGACTATGACCAAAACGTTGATCACCACCAGGGATTCGTTCCTAATCCCTCTTATAGAAACCTTGAAGATGTACCAGATCTGCTCTGGCAGGCTGTGGCAACTGCCCATGCCCTGGTGGCTCAACTCAAATCAGTCAAAAAAATTCCTCAGAGTATTTAATGTTCTTGACTTTAATCGAGGAATACTGTTGGATTAAATTAGCATAAAAACCTTCAATTATTAGGGAGTAAAATTAGACATGACCTAAATCCAAAACCTGACTAACAACCGAAAGTTAAACAGGGCAAAAGTTAACAGCAGAAATCGCTTTATTTGGTCAAAACAAATGGTGAATTTTCCACTAAACAAGCTTTCAGAGCAACAACTGTCATTCAATCAAGAATCACCAGTGGTTTATGAAAATAACTTGGTTGAGGCGATGACCGTTAGTGGTCACTCCTCAGAGGTAAGTGACAATCTTCAACTAGATTTTGCCACTATACCTACCAAGGAACACCAAGAAACAGTGGACAAAACTCAGGGGATTTCAAACTGTGAAAAAATTACAGATGACCTACCAAAATTACTAGACATATTGCCCGCCGAAATTCGGTCATCATTGGAGCAACATCCTGAAAGGGACAGTTTGATCGAAGTGATTATGGATCTCGGTCGCTTCCCAGAAGTGCGCTTTCGTGATCGGGCAGAGTACCTTTCTGATACACCAGTTACTATCGAACAAATCAATCACTGTGTTGAGCGAGTCGGATCCTTTAGCGGTGATAACCGAGCCGGAATTGAGGGTACCTTGCACCGCATTAGTGCGATTCGGAACCGTCCAGGGGAAATTATTGGCTTAACCTGTCGTGTGGGTCGAGCGGTCTTTGGTACCATCGGCATGATTCGTGACTTAGTCGAAACTGGTAAGTCAATTTTGATGCTTGGGCGTCCTGGTGTAGGCAAAACTACTGCTTTACGGGAAATTGCCCGAGTTCTGGCAGACGAATTAGACAAACGGGTCGTGATTATCGACACCTCTAACGAAATTGCTGGAGATGGCGATATTCCCCACCCAGCTATTGGTCGAGCCCGACGGATGCAGGTCGCTAGCCCAGAACATCAGCATCAGGTGATGATTGAGGCGGTGGAAAACCATATGCCAGAAGTGATCGTTATCGATGAAATTGGCACAGAACTGGAAGCTCAGGCCGCTCGTACCATTGCGGAACGGGGGGTGATGCTGGTGGGAACTGCTCACGGCAATCGGATTGAAAACTTGATTAAAAATCCCACTCTTTCGGATTTAGTAGGCGGTATCCAGGCTGTAACCCTAGGGGATGACGAAGCCAGACGGCGAGGCTCCCAGAAAACCGTTTTGGAGCGAAAAGCCCCCCCAACCTTTGAAATCGCTGTAGAAATGCTAGAGCGTAAGCGTTGGGTAGTACATGAAAGTGTTGCGGACACGGTTGATAATTTACTCAGGGGACGTCAACCAAATCCTCCAGTCAGGACAGAAGATGAAAATGGTAAGGTAACCATTACCCGAGAATTACCTAGCGCTCCAGTTACCACTCCCCTAAATGGTCGGAGCAAGGGTCACCTTACCCTAACGACTCCTAGCCAACCAAAAGGTTGGCGTTCATCTGGGCAGATGAATCCCCTATCCCTTCAAGAACCAAAGCCAGCTCGGGAAAATAGCACCTTTGAACAGCTGCTGGCTGAATCTTGGTCACAGCAAGAGCTCTTGGGTCAAGGGATGGAGATGTTAGGACCTAATGGTGAGGATTTGCCACTACAGGTGTATCCTTACGGCATTAGTCGTCATCAAATCGAGCAAGTGATCCAAATCCTCAATTTGCCTGTGGTCTTGACAAAAAACATGGATACTGCTGATGTGGTTTTAGGATTGCGATCGCATGTCAAAAACCACTCCAAGCTCAAGTCCATTGCTAAATCTCGTCAGATCCCGATTCACGCTATCAAAGCTAGCTCCATCCCCCAGATTACTCGGGCATTAAGGCGTCTGTTGCACATGGATGACCCCACAATTCCCGATGCTGCTGATTTGGAGTTATTTGCCCAAAGCGTTAGCGAGGATGAAATCGAGGCTCTAGAAGAAGCCCGTTTAGCAGTTGAGCAAATTGTGATTCCCAAAGGCCAACCTGTAGAATTGTTGCCCAGATCGCCTAAAGTGCGGAAAATGCAACACGAGTTAGTTGAACACTATCGCCTCAAGTCTTCTAGCTTTGGCGATGAACCCAACCGACGTTTACGGATTTATCCGGCGTGAATATAGGTTGAAAAGGAAGAGGGGGGAAAAAACATGCGGAGGTCAGACAATCAATCTCTCTTTCTCTTCCTTCCGGTGACCATTCCTCCATTACTCCATTACCCTTTCGCCCAAACAAAGAAAAAATAATCAAAAAAAATACTTGACATATTCCCAGTCAAATCTGTTATCATCAAAGAAGTGGAATGAATGGGGTGTAGCCAAGCGGTAAGGCAGCGGGTTTTGGTCCCGCCATTCCTAGGTTCGAATCCTAGCACCCCAGTTACAGTATTTAGGTTATGGTAGTAAATCAAAAACTAACCTGATAATGCAGCAAAATAAGAAGCTTCTAAAGACTTTAGAAGCTTCTTAATGTATTTTAAGGGTATTTTAAGGGGCCTTAAAACTAGCGGCGGCGTCTGAAGGAACGACTACCACCACGACTACTACCAAAGCCAGAAGGCGATCGCTTCGTGCTGCCAAAACCACTGCTTCTTGGTTTGGCTTTCTTAGTACTAGATGGACTAGAGGTGCGTAACTGACTTGAGCCGAAACCACTTCCTGTGGAGCGATTAGCGTTGGGTGAGGCTTTACGAGTAGTGGCTTGATTAGCTGCAGGAGATTTTCTTAAGCTACCAGTCGTGCGGAAAGAGCGAGTATTTTTAACCACGGGTGGCGGTGCTTTGTACCGTGTTTCATATCGCTTCACTGCTTGACTATAGCTGTTACCATACCCACCATAACCATTCAGAACCCCTCCCGGTTGATAAACCGGTGGAACATAGTATTGAGGTCGAAATAGCATACTACCTATAGCTTGACCAGCCAAAGCACCAGCAAAAGGAGCCCAGAAACTGGATTGCTGACGCACGATTACTGTTTCTTGTTGACCAGTTTGAGGATTAGATCTAGTCTCAGTGACATTGTGGACATATTCAATCCGGAAGTCTTCAGTTAGGTACATCACCGGCTGATTGTCATCAATACTCAGATACGTATTTTCCCCAGCAGCAACCTGCTCATCAGTCAGACGTGCCATCTGCAAATCCCTGCTCCGAAAAACTGGCGGACTACCCGCAGGAGTATTGAGTACCATTAGGGTATATACCCCATTAACATCATCGTAGGTTGCCTGTTGTACGGGATATTTCCCATCACTCAACCGAGTTGGAGTAAAGGATGTACTCCCACCCCGATTCAGCGACACTTGGCTTGAGTTAGGAGAACCACACCCTACTGTGGTCCAACATAAGGTTAGAGATAGAACAAAAATCGCAACTGTACGTAACATATAGTTAAAAAAGTTTTCTTAAATCACTATCGTTCTGTTAAATCACTATTGTCTAATCGCGCTTGTCTAATCGCGCTTGGCTATGGGCTAGTTAATTTGTCAAACAAAAATTTGGGGAAGATTTTTCGTTCGTCTTGCCCATCACCCCATCACCCCATCACTGTTTCTACTGATAGTGATAACTATAACACTATCTATATTTATTTAATTTACTTATGATTAGAGGGGAACCAGTTCCGGGAAATTGAGTAAAATTTGCTCATCAGTCAGTTCGTCACCCAACTGTGCTGGAGAGAAGTGAACCTGGATAGCTTGCAAACTTTCCTGATAGTGGAGATTAATCAATGCCTTTAGACCTGCTTCGAGGTACTCAACACTAGCTAGGTTAGTTTCTAGTTCAGGAACTTCCCCTTCGTAGGCTACTGTGATCATAACAATTACGTTTTGGGTCACAGGTATGGATAAAGGTTCATTGTCAGGTAAGGGTGTAGTGAAATCTGGTTCAGACAGGTAGCGCCCAGCTGAGTCAGTAAACAGTTCATTAACGTAGTCCCCAGCTTCTCCTTCCTTCCAAAAGACATCTCCTTCATTCGCTGCCGATTGCCAGTAGATCTGCAGCTGTAGCAGGTTTTGACAAATTGCTACCAGTTCTTCCCCTAACACCTTCAAATCCCCGTCTGATTCAACGGCCTCCCGTGCCGCACGATTGAGTACCCCCAACAAGGGTGTTACTTCTGAACCAGCTAAGTGTACAAACAAACGAAAAACTACAAATCTAGTTTTGCCACCAAATTTATTTAAGCGATCGCGCCAAGAACTCATCCTTCTGTCGGCTAACTTACGCCGTTAATTAATCTCAATTATCCTATCTATCCTACTCTAGCGCATTGCTCACTACCCATACTGGATCACCGAACACCCGCATTGGTAAGGCAGAGCAAGGGGAGTTATATCAAGTCTGCTATTAAGGGGAGGGTGGGAGGTGTGGGGAGATGGGGAGATGGGGAGATGGGGAGAAACGGGAGAAACGGGAGATTTTTATTAAGGGTAATTATCCTGACAAGATATTAGGTAGGGAAAACCAAGTCAACTGTGTCCGTTTGATCAGAAAAAAAAACAGGAGCAATCGCTTCTGCACCAGTCAACCGCAGCTGACTGAGCAATCACTCCTGAACACACCCCGTTTTTGGAATCTGTAGCGGTTTATACCAATTATCTAACAAAACGACAAGAGGTTTGAGCCATCTGTATCGAACTGGCTTGACTTGAAGGGGATCTCACCATCTTTGTGACGGTTGAGGGTTGACTGTCAACTGTTAACCGTTAACCGTTAAACGTCAGCAATCAACCAGTTGCTTAGTGCCTTGCCAGTTAACTAGGTTAACCTAGTTAACTGGCATCAACTCATCCTACTTTTCTTCTGAACTCAATTAAGTTTGACCTGTGTTTTGTTACTGACAGTGGTTTTGTTTCTGACAGTGCTGTAATATTAATATCGTGATCTTTGGTAAAATCTGGTTTACACAAAGTCATAATACGCTGTTGCCACCATTGCTTTTCTGTAATCTGTTGCTCAAAAAAGTCGGGCATAAACTCATAGGAACTAATCAGGCGACGACCGAGGTATAACACTAGTTGCTCTGCCTTATAATCTTCTGCGTGATAAGTTGACCAATCGTCGATTAGGTTTAAATCCCATACCCCAATCCACTCTTGGTTTTTGAAGGGGTCAATTAGGCTAATACCGATACGATGAGAGACGTTACTAATCGGTAAATTAACAATTTATCTTTTGGTGTTACCTGGTTTTCTTTGGCGATTGCTTCTCTGGAAATATCTATCTAAATCCGCTAGGTTATCTAGAGTAATTAGTAAGTATTGTCTTTGGAGCAGCTCACAGTTAAATCGCCATGTGCTGACAGCTCCCGGTGTGTTTCTTTCCAGAAGCAACAACTTACAGCCTTTTCCTGGCAGCTGTCGCATCACTAGAGGCGTATAGTACTGTTCTATTTTTCTTCCTATAATCCCTTGGATCCATTGTTTAGTGATGTGTAGCCATTGCTTTCTAGAGTCAAGTTTACTATAATAATCTAGGACAGTTATACAATTAATTTTAGAAGTAGTAGTAGATTTAACACCCTTTTTAAAGGTGTTGGCAACCCTGAATAAATGCTATTGACTAATTGCAAACTAGTCAGCAGCGTCTTCTAGTTGAGATAGATAGTTGAGATAGATAGTTGAGATAGATAGCTGAGATAGATAGCTGAGATAGATAATAGATAGCTGAGATAGATAGCTGAGATAGATAGCTGAGATATACAGCTGAGATAGATAATAGATAGCTGAGATAGTCTTCCTTATGAAATTGGAACTCAACCGGTGACTAACTAGACAACTAACTAAACCATAAGTCTTGACTAATCAGTACGTTAAGTGATGGTACTAGACATGATATTACTCCTCTTCATCCATAGAGGAATTTACTAGCAGTTGAATTATTCCTTTGCCTTTTGAGAAGATTGTAGATTTATTAATTTCAATACCTAGCCCCAAGCCAATCAAGGTTAACCCACTCACTAAGAGACTAGAAGGAGGCGACTTGGTCGCAAAAGAAATATTTTCCTCACCATTTACCCGTTCATAGGAGGCTTCCAGTGACTGGAATCCCAAAATCATCGCCACAATCAGAGCAAAAATATACCCTCCCCTTACTATCGCCTGTTTGTCATTATGATTTCGAGTTGGATAATTCACCAAACTACTCGTGCTTGCTTCACAGTTCTGATTGCCAGAAGGCACCGAATTAATTGATTGGTTGTGCATAGTTATTTGTTGGCAAACAGTTTTAGGGAAATAAATCGCTGTTGGCTACCTAGCTCAAGTAGACCTAAAGATTCAGCGATGAGTTATTGAATGAGTGTACTTAATTGACCGGTCAAGTAAGTCAGGTAACACGTTATCGTTGGCGTAGGGTGACCATTCGCGTAGCGTGGCCATTAGGCCAAGGTCAATCCTTAAGCGGCAAGCCGCTTACCTAGGTAACAGGATCAAAGATTTTGAGTCTTGGTGGTGAGTGATGGCTGATGGAAAATGGAAACTAACTTGCTAAGGGTTCTGATATTAGTTCCCAAGCATTGACATTGCTGACACCAATGCGCACTGGTACGTTCAGATAATCCTCTACCAGGTAATAATCTGTCTCATAGCGGCCTAATGTGCCATCGGGACGCCTGAGGGTGTACTGGAATTTGGGAATGTAACGCTCCCGAGTCAATCGATCAATTAGTTCGTTATAGTCATCCCGACTATCACGCCACAAGTAGCGATAATTAAAGCCAGTCCACTGATGGGGTTGGAGAATACCCCGCTCCGGTGCAAGTAGGTCATTGGTATGTAAGCAAACATCATTCCACATTGACGTAATTACTACAATTAGACCTTCTTCACGCTTTTCTTTGATAAAATCATTAACACGAAGGTAGTTGGCTCCTAGCAAATAGGTTCCGCTTTGGGGTATTGGTCCGGTCATAGTTGTCTGGCTCCTGAGTATGGAGGTGGGAATTTGGTAAGGTCGCTCGCATCCGGGCCAAGATACAATAGCCCGTTGAAGCCTGAGTTTTTGAGCAGATACAGCCAGCTCACTAGCATGTCGCCTTAGAGCATAAGCCGCTAAGCGTGATGGAGCTTCAATATTGAAACTCTCGGTGGTAACTGATAGATGGCACCCTGAGAAAAAGAAATTGTCCATTGTTGAAGACTGAAACCTAAAATGACACGCTGAGTAGTGAGTGTTGCTCTTAAGCAAGTTAAACCGGACCAACGGAGACTATGGCTAACTACTATGGCTAACTACTATGGCTAACTACTATGGCTAACTACTATGGCTAACTATGGTTGTTGATCTATCGTTGTTGATTTATGGTTGTTGATCTAAGTAACCGACGGCTTCCATAGTACAGTAACTGGCAGGATTGATTTTAGCCAAAAATCGATTCAAAAACCGATAATTTCTCTAACAAATCCCCTCTGATAGCAATCACCATTGGCAGCTGTTAGTCCGATCACGGTTATTGAATCCTTGGCGACTCGCTGTTGCTCGACAATTTTGGAACACCGTAAAAACAGCGATCGCGAATCTCGACTAACTCATCGGTTGTCCAAGGTTCACCATTGTTCTTGCATAGCACTACACCCAAACCAATCAGATCATCATCTGTGGGTCGGTTTCCTTCCATGATGGCTTGCAGGTTTTCAACGCTAACTTCACTTAATCGTGATAGTTCTTCCAAGTTCCAGCCATGAATCAGATCAGCAATGGTAGGAGTTTGTGCTGGAACTGCTGATAGTTGGCTGCTGTCTAGGTAGTTAAAAAATTTAGTCAGCGCATCTTCTAGTCCTTCACTGTAGTCAAGTTCGTGTTCGACACAGTAGTTGCGGAAGCGCTTTAGTAGATGTTTGGGAATATGTCCTCGCAGTAATGCATACCGGGGATCTGTCTTTTTGTGAACCAATGTCCTTGTCCTCTAGCTCCAGAGAGAGCAACATCTGATTGTCCTCTTATAAGTTTGGCACATTTTGTCACGATATACTTCTATTGGTATATCGTGATATCATGACAAATGGCTAATACACAGGTTAATACACTTAGGTAGTTACTACACTTAGGGGGTTTATTTAAGTGTTTTACTATAGTGTTTTGTGTGTTCTTTCCTTTTGTCGCGATATATTTATATGATTACATCACTATGTCGCGACGTCAATACCCAAAAAAATATTTTTTTCCCCTTTACCTGTGGCCTAATGCCTGTGGTAATGCCTGTTGCCCTTAAGTCTATTGATGAAACGGTACAACCAATAGGGGTAACAATACGTATAGCAACCAACTCCAATTCCAGGAGTAATTCCAGGAGTTAGTAGCAGTGGCAGACTCTGGCTCTGTCAAGAGTGCATCGATTCTCTCTTGGAAGCGACTGGGAGGCACAGGTCTACTAAAGGGAGCACAGAAATTTTCCTTAGTGATCATCGGACTACTAACCATAGTCAACAGTGATTCTGCCAACAATAGGGCATCGACCTGTTTAGCGGCCCAATGGTCAGCACGGATTTCTCGTAGACTCAATAGTTCTTGCCACAATGACTCTGTATTTGGTAACCAAGCGGTGATTCGATGAATCCAGCCTAGCCAGAAAAACCAGAAGGTATCTCGGTAATGGTGGTGAGCTTGCTCATGGGTAATAACAGCCTCTAGATGTTCGGATGAGAGAGTTTCTAAGAGTCCCTGACTGACCACAAGTTCCGGTTGCCAAAAGCCAATCTGAGCAATAAAGGGTATGGGAGTGTCTAAAAGACGAGCCAATTGACCCTGACTAGCTAGGGATTCAGGGGTTGGAGTTAAGCCAGGACAGTTTTCAACCCTTTCCCATTGCCCATTTTGCCATTTCCCATTTATTAAGCAAATTTGGGGTAAGGAACGAAATTGTTGCAAAGACTGCCAACCAAGCCTTGCTAACTTTAGCCACAACACTACTGCCCAACCCAGAAATCCTAGCGCTAGACAGTAGCTGAGCCAGTCGGTACGTAACCCGATCATTTGTCCCTTTGGCCCCATGGATAGGACAGCTAAAGCAGTGGTTAGGAGGAGTAGGGGTGGAGCCAGAAATTGCACTAGTACCTGTTGCCAGCGCCTGGGCCAACTCCCTGGGAGTTGGTAGCTTGTGTGCCTGTGCCAGCAAGCCAGCCCTAATGCTGCTATAATCATGACCACATGCATTATTTTTCCTCCTTCCGCCTTTGACGTGCTGCTTGCAGTCGTTGTGCGATCGCAGAAATTTGTTCCACACTCGCTGCATCTAAGCTATCGGCAAAGGCAGCAACTACATCTGGATTGCCTACAGCTAAAAAGCGATTGAGCTGGTCATGGGCTGCGAGTACCTGGGCTTCTTGGCGAGACACTAAGGGTCTCCATAAAAAGGTACGCTGTCGTTTATCACAACTCAGCCAACCTTTCTGGGTCAAGCGGCGTAGCACTGTGGTCACTGAAGCATACGCTAATTCCCGATCGGGGTCAGCCAAAATCTGTTCATGGACATCTTTAACAGTAGCGCAACCTAATACCCAGATGATCTCCAAGATTTCTCGTTCCAATGGACCTAGGGAGAGTTGTTTAGGGCGATGATGGGGCAGAGGACTCATAGATTAGTGGTTAATTTTAGGTTAATTTTCAGGTAATTTTGGTGCTAAAACTGATTAATAGTGTATGAAGTGAAGAGCCGCCAGGCTATCCCGATTCATATTTAGTCTGTCTGCTTCCTTTATTTATAGTCTTGCTTAGGTTTGACAGCAGTTCTTCTAAGGTTTACAGTCATTCTAGGGAATAATTATAGGCCACTCTGTAGCCTGCTGTTTGTTTGATCAGAAGGAGAATACCCTTGAAGAAGCTGCTATCAATCCTGTTGACTGCTACGGTATGGTTTACATTTGCTCTATTTCGTCCAGCCCTCGCTGGTGATGCCGTTCAGGGAGCTCAGGTTTTTAGTCAAAATTGTGCTGCTTGTCATATCGGTGGCAATAACGTGATTATGGCCAATAAAACCTTGAAGAAACCTGTCCTAAAACGATATAAGATGTATGACCTGGAAAAAATTAAAACCCAGGTAACTAATGGCAAAAACGCTATGCCCTCCTTCAATAAGAAGCTGACTGAGCAGGAGATTGAAAATGTGGCTATCTATGTTTTATCGCAGGCTGACAATGACTGGCAGTTGGGTAAAGACATTCCTATTCAAAAATCCCCGAAGTCCAAATCTCCAGAATTAGGTGTAGAGGCTTCTGAGAAGCCAGTTAATCAGGACAAGACCGATACCCTTAAACCCAAAAAGCGCTCATTCTGGCGCTCATTCTTTTGATTCCCCTAATGTAATCTAAGTTACTATAGCAGTTCTCAATTGCGTCAGGGACTTTCGTCTTAGGTTAATGGGAGTAGGCAGTAGGGAGTAGCGATGCAACAAGGTAGCGCCTTGATGAGGGGGTTTACCCCATGATCGCACTGGCTCCCCTCATGAATGCCCTGCATAGCTGAGTTATAGATGTGAAGTACCCCAACCTGCTTGACCTTTGGTCACGCTACGCGAACGCTGAGGTTGGGGCTTCCAATTCTCAGGTCAACTCAGGGACGGTTTTATTCGTCTTTCGGGCTTCCCGCTTCATCCGCCGATGCCTCAAACAGCAAGCTGCAATACGGTCTTACTCAGCGTCCACAGGCAGATATCCGCCTTCCGCAGACATATAGTTTACTCGACAGACTCACCTTGGAATTACGACTCTGTGGTCAACCAGCCGGGGCAAGTCTCTTCCCTGAGCTCTGCTAGTACTTTGTACACCTAATGGTCTAAAAACTGATAGGATTTTAAACCATTTGCAAGGTAGCCTTTTAGTCAGTCAGGCGGGTCAGCGACCATCTTTATTCTAACATGAATCGTGATGATTTGTCATTACAAGTTGTCGTCTCGCTATCCATCCCCACCCTGGAAGAGGGTGGGGATGGATAGCGAGTTTTGTTAAAACTTTGAGATGCACCCAATCACCATTGGGTTTCTGGATCTATTTTAAAATGCTATTCTTTTCAAGAAATACTTCAAAAAACACTTCAAAATGGCTTGAAGAGATCAAAACTTAGTATTCCTAGATACTAAGTTAGAAATAATTTGTATGAAAAGCTACAATCAATTGGGATAACTAACACTTTTCGTTAATTACTCGCGATTCGCATTTCCGGGGCTACTAAAACCGGGGATTGGCGATTTTTGCACTTCAGGAGTATGAAGATGCGATCGCTATCTTATCACCAAGCCAAAGCCTATTCACAACAGGTAAAACCCTAACTTCCGCAACCACATCAGGTAGAGCTAAGAGTAGGTTTTAACAATTCCAAGCAATTCTGCAATCCTATTGATGACAGCAAGTCGAGCTATGTCTAGCTAAATGTTGTATTATAACCATCAGATTAGAACTATCTGGGTGGTTTTTGTAAAGTTATGTTAACAACTCGGAAACTGCGGCATAAAAGGTGTGGACTCAACCAGATAAGTAACTGGTGACTCAAAATCAATGGTGCTAGTTAGGTTACCAACAAACCCAAGCTCAAGAGGGTTTACCTAACTCTTGCTGGTGTTATAGAGCAGATTATGCCCAAAGACTAATGCTCATCCTCAGGATTGGTTTCAGTGCTAGCTGTTACGAAGTACCCAAACGGGTACTGCCAATGCCTGAACTTGTTTCCCACAATGGATCAAAAGGGGGTTAAAGCTATGCTGTCAAAGGTACCAGAACAAAGTTGGCACCGAGTGCGTTTGGTGCTAGTGATTAGTTGGCTAATATTAATTTTATCGTTGTTTTATGACCCGATTTCACATAATTTAACTGATCCTGATAATCTATTAAGCCTATTTCGGGATCCCACGCTCACTCAAGACCCATGTGTTCAAGTCCAGGGAGTGTGCCTGGATGAAAAACCCTATGCCCTGGGAGCGCGATTGTTCTGGGGCATGATTGTGCCTAGCGCCATCATGATTGTTTTGGTGTTCGGTCATGAGACTTGGCGACGCATTTGCCCACTTTACTTTCTGTCCCAAATTCCCAGAGCTTTGGGGTTACAGCCACAGGGGGATATCAGCAAAAATCCGTGGCTGGTTCGTAACCATTTATATGTGCAGTTTGCCATTTTCTTTATCGGGTTGAACTGCCGGATTCTATTTGTTAACTCTGACCGCTTGGTTCTGGGTTTGTTTCTGAGCCTGACTATCTTATCCGCCATGATGATGGTATTCCTCTATGGTGGCAGAAGTTGGTGTCATTATGTCTGTCCATTTGGCATGGTTCAGATGGTATTTACTGGACCACGGGGATTGCTTGGCACTGAAGCTCACAACGCACCGCCAAAAACCATTACCCAGTCCATGTGCCGCACCGTAGACAAGACCACAGGTCAAGAAAAAAGTTCCTGTATCAGTTGTAAGTCCCCTTGTATGGATATCGATTCCGAAAAAGCCTACTGGCAACAACTGACTAAGCCTGGTCGGAAATTAGTCCAATACGGTTATTTAGGCCTGGTGATTGGTTATTTCCTCTACTACTGGTTGTATGCAGGAAACTTCGATTATTACCTGTCTGGGGCTTGGACCCATGAAGAGAATCAGTTAGGTGCGCTTTTCAAGCCAGGGTTTTACATCATGAATCACGCAATTGCGATTCCTAAACTGGTGGCAACTCCTCTTACCTTCGTTGTCTTCGTGGCGCTCAGTTGTATAATTTGTACCAAGCTAGAGAAACTATACAAAGCTGCTCTGTGGCGAAAAAACCAATCTATCACTCAGGAGCAAGTATTGCACCGAGTCTTTTCGATTTGTACCTTTATTGCCTTTAACTTCTTCTTCATCTACGGGGGTCGTCCCGAAATTAATCGGTTCCCTGTCCTAGTGCAATTCCTGTTTCAGAGTGTAGTAATTCTGGTGAGCAGCTTATGGCTTTATCAAACTTGGGGTCGTAGTTTTCACCAATATACCCAGGAGAGTTTGGCAGACAAGTTGCGCCGTCAACTGAAGAAGCTACCCCTGGACTTCTCGGAATTTCTCGAAGGTCGTTCCGTGGATGATCTCAAACCTGAGGAATTACACATCCTGGCTAAAACCCTACCGGGTGCTAACCAACAATACCGTTTGGGGGTATACAAAGGGGTGCTAAGAGAAGCGATCCAAGCTGGACATGTGAATTCCTCTAGTAGTCTCGAGGTTCTCCAGCAGATCCGGGATGAACTGGGTATAAACGATCAGCAACATTATCAGGTTTTAGAAGAACTTGGTAAGGAGCAAGAAAACTTACCAATCTTGTATCCCCACTATGGACCGGACCCTTATAAAGTACTGAGCACCATCAAAGAGCGCCAGAAGACTAGTACTTCTAACCAACGCACGATACTTAGGGAATCCCGCAAGCAGAATCGTTCTGATAAGCGCACCAAGCTGCTAAAAGACCGCAAAGATAACAACAATCAACTAGGTGATCAGGACTAGTCCTTGGTTTTCCCAAATAGTACATTCAACAGGGTGAGACGAGGATGAAATACCGGAAAAAAGAGAGCATTTTTCATAAAAAGAAAAAAAAAGGCTGATAACTATATGGCCACTGGTAAAACACTTATAAAACACTTACTTACTTGTGGCTCAGGCCGAGGGTAAGGGTTAGTAGCCAGTGAATAAAAGGGTCACATAGTCTACCAAAATATCAAATTAATTGTTAGACTATATCTATGACACTAATACCACTTCGTAAGGCGGTCGAACTTACGGGACTCTCTAGGAACACTCTTCGGAAGTATGCAGACAATGGCACGATTAAATGCGAGCGAACCCCAAGTGGTTACCGGCTCTTTGATACAGAAAGCCTGCTCAGCCTCGGAAAAAGGGAATCAAGGCAGCCAGCAACTATCTGCTACTGTCGAGTCAGTAGCAGCAAGCAAAAAGACGACCTCGTCAGGCAAGTCGCCTATCTGCACTCCCTCTTTCCGGAAGCGGAAATCATTAAAGACATCGGCTCAGGGCTCAACTACAAAAGGAAGGGGCTTCGAGCCATACTGGAACGAATCGTGCGAGGAGATCAGCTCACAATTGTTGTTGCCTGTCGAGACAGACTTACCCGGTTTGGGTTTGAAATCATTGAGTACTTGGTCGGTCTCAACGGTGGAAAAATCCTGGTTCTCGACAACCCTGAAAGCTGTCCAGAATCAGAACTTACCGCAGATCTTCTCTCCATCATTCACGTCTTCTCTTGCCGCGTCCACGGACTCCGAAAATACGGGAAGAAAATCCAAGAAGATTCGAGTGTTCCTAAGCCCTGAACAACGATTGGCCGTAGGCCACGCTACGCGAACAATGGTTCGTCAATGGTTTGGAGTGTCCCGTTATGTATTTAACAAGACCGTCAAAATCCTTGAAGATGGAGAAACTAAAGCTAACTGGAAAGCTATTAAAACTGCGATATTAAATGACTTACCCGAGTGGTGCAAGACAGTGCCTGATCAAATCAAATCTATAGCGATTAAGGATGCTTGCACCGCTGTCAGGGAAGCCAAAAAGAAATACAACTTGACTGGACAAATTAATCGGGTCAGGTTCAGATATCGCCAGCATCCTGTTCAGTCTTGTTATATCCCAAAATCGGCTGTTTCAAACAAAGGAATCTATCACACCAAACTAGGGTAATTGACTTTTACTGAAGCTCTTCCCGACAAGATATGCGATTGTAGGTTGACTAGCACCAATGGGGATTACTATTTGGTAGTCCCCTATAAGACAACAAAAAACCAAACCGAAAACCAAGGTAGAGTAGTTGCCTTAGATCCTGGTGTTAGAACTTTCCTGACTTTTTTTAGTGAGAATTCTGTAGGCAAAATCGGAGAAGGTGAATTTTCTCGAATTCAGCGGCTGTGTCAGCACCATTATAATCTGATATCTAATAATCAGTAAAGCTAAGGGAAGACAGAAACGCCCCATGATAAAAGCGGCTAGAAGAATGGTTATCAGAATTCAGAATCTGGTAAATGAACTACATCACAAAGCGGTACTACCGATGAAGACAAGTTGAGATGAATTGTGAACTCAAAATAGAGAATCCCTTCATAAATTTCAGCAATTGAAGCAATTGACCCATTAGTTCGGTAATCTGGAGTGACACAAAACATGCTGACGACTACAATCATCAACTACCAAACCAACGAGTTACAGGAAAAAACCCTGAAACCGGAAACTGCAATTCAAGGTGAGTATCTGATTGGCCGCCATCCAAGTTGTGACCTAGTCTTGGATAGTCCTGTCGTAAGTCGTGTACACGGCAGAATCATATGCCTTGGGGGACAGTGTTTCTTTACTGACCTCGGTAGCACAGATGGCTCTCGGATCAATAATGAGGAGGTAGATGTTAACCAAAACTGGCTCCTGAAGGAAGATGACATCATCCGCATCGGTGAATTTGTTTTGTTGGTCAAAGACCTACAGCTCTATGGCTCTAACCAGGAACCAAACCTAGTTGTAGATGGTAATAGCACTGGCATAAAGCAGTGGACTAAGGGTGAGATTACTGTCCGCTGTGTACAGGTCATTGATGAGACCGATGATGTGAAAACATTCCGCTTCGTGGCCGAACCACCAATACTGTTCAGCTACAAGCCAGGTCAGTTTGTCACTCTGGATTTGGAGATTGATGGCAAAGCAGTAAAGCGTTCCTACTCCATCTCTTCGGCCCCCTCACGTCCTCATACCTTGGAAATTACTGTCAAGAGAGTTCCAGCACCACCAGACGCTCCTGATCGGCCAGCGGGTTTGGTGTCTAACTGGTTGCACGACAACATTAAAGTCGGATCCGAGGTGAGATTAAATGGTCCAATGGGGAAATTTACCTGTGCTGACCATAGGGCTGATAAACTGCTGTTGATCTCAGCAGGTAGTGGCATTACCCCGATGATGTCCATGTCCAAATGGCTTTGTGATACCGGTGCTGATGTCGATGTTGTATTTGTCCACAGTGCTCGTAGCCCACAAGACATCATCTTCCGTCAGAAATTAGAGTTGATGGCGGCTTGGCACCCTAATTTTAAGCTGGCGATTACCACGACTCGCCCAGAACTCGATCAAGGTTGGTCGGGTTATACCGGAAGACTCAATCAAGCCATGCTGCAACAGATGGCTCCAGATTTTCGCGATCGCATTGTTTATGTCTGTGGTCCGAATCCCTTTATGGCAGGGGTGAAAGGGATGCTAGCCGGTCTAGACTTCCCGATGGAAAACTACCATGAAGAGAGCTTTGGCGGCAAAAAGCCCTCAAAACAGAATAAACAGAAAGCAGCAGCAACAAATCCTGAACCAGTCAAAGGGGAAGATCGTCCTAGACTACACCTAGTAGAATCACCATCAACCTCTAATGAACCCACTGTGGTTTTTGCTGAGTCTGGAAAAGAGGTTACCTGTGATGCGGAGGATGTCATCCTAGATGTGGCTGAACAAGAAGGGGTGCCATTACCAAGCGGTTGCCGCATGGGAGCCTGTGGTGCTTGTAAGCGAAAGCTTATAGAAGGGAAGGTAGAGTATGATGAACAGCCTGACGCTCTGGAAGACGAGGAACGGCAGCAAGGGATGATTTTGACTTGTGTGGCTCGTCCTGTAGGACGAGTAGTGGTTAGCGCCTAAACATGTCTTGTCAAGGGTTCAATGATCAATGTAGCTTGTTACTGATTAAGCTTAATAAAGCTAAAAGAGAAAAGGGAAAAGGTTTCATAACAGTTCAGATTTCGCCAAATACCTTTTCCCTAGCTGAAATTATCCCAAAATTGATCCTGTTGGCTAAATATAAGTTAACATCCAAAACACTGATTCTGCCGTTGATTACGTTACACAACTATAAAATAGTTTGCGACCATGATACCGAATATCAAGGCTTTAATCCTGTTAAGAAATGCTTCGCCAGCCGGATCAAAATGGGGGAGTTATTAATATAGCTAATATATAAAGATTGTAAAAGTTCTGTAAATTAAACCTAAGAATTTGTGAAGACTACTGGGAGTCATCAGTAGCTCTGATTATGACCAGGTATTTTTCTTGTGAAAATACTAGACTAATTTGTGAAGATCATGACCATGAGGTTGCCCAAATCTAATCAATCAGAAAAACGTGATTAATAATTGCTACCAACTTAAGGCTGTAAACCTTATCTATCAATGGTTATAGCATCTGGGTAATTGAGCTAATCATGGTCGGCATTCTGCCCCCGTTTACCATATTTTAGCTTTTTTTGATAATCATAATTATTTTAAGTTAACTAACTTGTGAAAATACGGATATCTTTTGTGAAACTTTTTTAAAGTTATCAATAATTTTACGGATGACGATTGACATTGTAAGTGAATAGACGGATGATAAATGAGGGATTTTACTCCAGGCACAGATTTTGACCTATGGATCAAGTACGGATAACTCCCAGAGACTCTAATTAATCAAACAGATCTAAGGAGTTTATGGCCAGAGTCCCTAGTCTGTTTTGGTACTTGATTCAACGGCAAGACGTCCGTGTTTTTACCTGTAGTGTTCTCGGGAGACTATTTATCCTAAATTTTCTCCTAAATTGGTGAGACGACCTGATATCATCATTGCTTTTTCCCAGGTAATCAATCCGATCGGAACGTTTTGCTACCTTCCAATTTACCGTCCAATCTAACGTCCAATCTTTAGAGCTCTTGCATAAAAAGCCAACAACAGGGTGATAACTACTGTAGTTGCCTTGTAGACATTGACTTTTGCAAAAGGTCTTTTGAAGAACAACCAGTCACGGGTGTAAATATGAAAAATTTATTTTCGGCTCACCATCAACAGCGGAAAAAACGACAGCATCTCTCGTCACTCCTAACCATTGGAGTAACAACCGCAGGTCTATCCCTGGGCTTACCAGCACAAGCCATAGACCTGACACTAGACAACAGCGCTAATCTGTGGGTGGATCAAGCCTTGAGGGCAGTAGAAAATAACCCGCAATTGGGTCCGACAGGAGCCTCCCGGGCTTATGGCATCTTGGGTACTGCCATGTACGATGCCTGGTCAGCTTATGAAGGAACGCCGATTAGCACCACTCTTGGGGATACTCTGCAACGTCCTGATATTGAGAACACCCTGGAAAATAAGTCCCTAGCCATTAGCTATGCGGCTCATAGCGTCCTCTCAGACCTTTTCCCTTCTGAAGTTGCTTCCTTTGATGCCCTTCTGACTGATCTGCGATCGCTTGCTAGCGACTCTGCTTCTATCTCTACTGCTACCAACGTTGGTAACACAGTAGCCAACAGTTTATTACAGTTCCGACGTCAGGATGGTTCTAACCAGTTAGGGGATGACCCGAGGGGTACACTTGGTGTTCCTTACTCCGACACCACTGGCTATCAGCCCTTGAACAGTTCCGATAATGTCGTTGATATCACTCGCTGGACACCAGAGCGGGTACCAATTGACAGCCCGGATGCCAGACTGCAACGGTTTCTTACTCCCCAGTGGGGCAACGTTACTCCCTTTGCCTTGAGCTCTGGGTCTGAATTTAGACCACCAGCACCAGAACCTTTTCTGCTTGTAGAGGGTACTCTGAATCGGGAGGAACGTACTGTCACTCTTGAGGATGGCACAGAGGTTAGTCTGGTTAACGAAGACGGGGAGGTTAATACTGACGTTGTTAACCCTGGATTTATCGAGCAAGCTGAACGGCTCATTGAGGTTAGCGCTAATCTCACCGATGAGCAAAAACTAGTAGCTGAGTTTTGGGAAGACCCCTCTGGCACTCCCTACCCTCCTGGAACTTGGATGGGTTTTGGTTCATTCATCTCGGAACGGGATGACCAAACCCTAGATGAAGATATCCAACTTTACTTTGGTCTGGGGAATGCGGTTTTGGATGCGGGTATTGCTACTTGGGAAGCAAAAGTTTTCTACGACTATACTCGTCCCGTCCGAGCCATTCGCGAACTCGGTGAGCTGGGCTTAATTGGTGAATTCGATGAGGATTTGGGAGGCTTTGCCATCGAATCCTATGGTGGACCAGGAGTAGGAACGATCAGGCTATTAGCCAGTGATTTCATTACCTACCAAACTCCTGGTGCCGATCCATCCCCTCCCTTTGCGGAATTCACCTCAGGACATAGTGCTTTCAGTGCTTCTGCGGCTGAAATTTTCAAGCTATTTACCGGTAGTGATGAGTTCGGCAATTCAGTAACCTTTGCCCCTGGTGCCTCTCGTTTTGAACCTGGTTTGACTCCTACGGATGAAGTCACCCTATTTTGGGAGACATTTTCCGATGCTTCTGATGAAGCTGGTATTTCTCGCATCTACGGTGGCATTCACTTCGATGATGGAGATTTACTCGGCAGACAGTTAGGCCGAGACGTTGGTGGCAAGGTCTATGACCGGACCTTATTCTTCATCAATGGTGGTGTGAAAGTTCCCGAGCCTACTTCTGTATTGGGTATGTTAGTATTTGGTGCGTTTGGTGCTGCTTCCATGCTCAAAGGAAAACGGGGAAATTAATCTCACCATCAATCTCACTAACATTATCTAAAAATCTTCCCAAGGGAAGTTTAGAAACCCTTGGTTTCCGATTAACCTAAAAAAAGAAAAGGGAAAAGGTTTCATAACAGTTCAGGTTTCGCCAAATACCTTTTCCCTAGCTGAAATCCCCCCAATTTTGGGGGGTATTTAGTTAGGATACAAAACAAATCTGGCTCTGGCAACTGAATTCTCTAATACAATCACCACGATACACAACGATGACATCAGTTGAGGATTCAACCGAGGATTCCAGTATAACTCTCGACAACTTACCCGATGATTGCGGACTGCCCAAGGGTAAATTATCGTAATCCATCAGAATTCTTGCCTAGTAACCAATAATACTGAATGATGATAAATAGTGTCATGGCAAGATCACGTTCATAAATGGGATTAGTCATTAGTACAGTCAATATGAAAGGTGGTGTGGGCAAGACCACCCTCACCGTCAACTTGGCCACTTGCTTAGCCAAAAATCATAATAAGCGGGTTTTGGTGGTCGATTTAGATAGCCAAATTAGTGGAACCTTGAGCTTAATGCAGCCCCAAGCATTTGCTAAAGCTAGAAAAGGAAGGCGGACATTAAGTCGATTAATCGACAAAGTCACTAAACCTAGCTATCGCAGTCGCTTAACAATTGAGGATATTATTCAAACTGATAATTGTGATATCAAAGGATTGGATTTATTGCCAGGAGATATTGAGCTTTATGATGAATATGTAGTTTCTGATCTACTCCATAAGCAATCTGTTCAGGAAGGGGAGGTGGAATTTAGTAAGGTTTGGAGCCGCTTTGAAAGTCTATTAATCAAAGGGATATTAGAGCCGATTATCCCTAACTATGACTTTATTATTTTAGATTGCGCTCCTGGCTACAATCTTTTGACTCGCAGTGGCATTGTGGCTAGTGATTTCTATCTGCTACCAGCTAGACCAGAACCTTTATCTATTGTAGGGATTCAACTCCTAGAAAGACGGATTGCCAGGCTCAAAGAAAGTCATCAGCAGGATAGTCCTCTTAACTTGCAGCTGTTGGGGATTATCTTTATTTTGTCAGGCGGTGGACTAATGGGTAGGTACTATAAGCAAGTGATGAGGCGAGTTGATAACGATTTCGATAGCAACCAAATTTTTAAAATTCGCATTCCCATGGATGTTAATGTTGCTAAAGCCGTAGATAGTTTTAGTCCTGTCGTTATCGCTCATCCTAATTCTGCTGGCTCTAAAGCGTTCTTCAAGTTGACAGAAGAATTTTTACTTAAGCTTGAGGGGATTAAAACTACCGAAAAAATCAGGGATGTATAAATCAGGGATTAGTGTTGAATCTCCAATCCCTGATCTGGCTAATAGTGCTAACCGTCCTTAGCAATCTTTAAATCACCAATAACTTACAAGTTAGTTCACAACCCACCTCAGAAGTTACCAGCTAAGGCAGCATTACACCGTTCGCAGATGGTAGGATGCTCAGCAATTGTACCAACTTTAGATCCGTAGTTCCAACAGCGATCGCATTTTAAGCCTTCTGCATTGACTACCCCTAGCGCTATAGTTTCTGATTCAGCCCTATAGGCTGCTGTTTGTATAGCTTCTAGGGAATCTACTAATTCTACTTGAGAGGCTAAGAGCAGATAGCGCAATTCATCCACTTGATTGCCACTCAGGCTATCGGAAGGATTCATGGCTTCCAGGCGCTGCTTTAATTGTTGATCTTTAACATAAAGCAAGACCTTAGCATCTAGAGATGAGCCAATCATCTTTTCCGCTCTGGCTTGTTCAAGTACTTTATTGACTTCTGTGCGGATGGTGCGCAAGGTTGACCAGGACGCTGCTAGTTCAGGGTTTTTCCATTGTTCGTCTAATTTGACCCAACCTGACTCAAACACGGATTCATGGGATTTCTGGTAAGGCAGGTATTGCCAGATATCTTCTGCCATGTGACAGAGTACAGGTGCGATCGCTTTAGCTAAATTTTCTAGTGCTATTTGTAGCACTGTCTGACAACTGCGCCGCCGTGGTGAGTTGCGAGCACTGATATAGAGTCGATCCTTAGCAATATCCAGATAAAAGTTAGACAGGTCTACTACACAGAAGTTCTGTACGCTCTGGAAGAAGCGGAAGAATTGATAACTCTCAAAGGCATCAGTTACATCTTCAAATACCTCTGTGATCCGGTGTAGCATGTAGCGGTCTAATTCCGGTAATTCCTGAACAGGCACCCTATGCTTAGCTGGGTCAAAGTCATGAAGGTTGCCTAGTAGGAAACGGGCTGTATTGCGAATTTTGCGATAGACATCGGCTAGCTGCTTAAGAATACTCTGAGATATTGGAACATCTGAGGAATAGTCTACAGAAGATACCCACAATCGCAGCACATCAGCGCCGTAGGGTGGTTCTTTTTTCTGGTTTTTTCCACCCTCGATGATTATAGCTGGTTCCAAGATATTCCCCAAAGACTTACTCATCTTGCGCCCTTGGTCATCTAGAACAAAGCCGTGGGTTAAAACAGTTTTGTAGGGGGCATAGCCATTGCTGGCTACACTGGTGAGTAAGCTGGACTGGAACCAACCCCGGTGTTGGTCTGAGCCTTCCAAGTAAATATCCACGGGATAGCGTAATTCTTCCCGTTGCTCGGCCACAGCTGCCCAAGAGGACCCGGAGTCAAACCAGACATCCATGGTATCGTTACCCTTGCGGTAGGTCTTACCATTACTACGATAGGATTCTGGTAACAATTCCTCTACGGATAGTTCCCACCAGGCATCGGAACCTTTCTCAGCAATAATGCCTTGGACATAAGCAATGGTTTCTTCATTGAGCAAGGGTTCGTTAGTTTCTTCGTCGTAGAATACCGGAATTGGTACACCCCAGCTCCGTTGGCGGGAAATGCACCAATCGGAACGATCCGCCACCATCGGGGTAATCCGGTTTTGTCCTTGGGCAGGGATCCATTTTACGGATGCGATCGCATTTATTGCTTCATCCCGGAATCCCTCTACTGAAGCAAACCATTGTTCTGTGGCTCTAAAGATAGTTGGCTTTTTAGTGCGCCAATCGTAAGGATATTTATGAACATACGGTACCTCTTTCAGCAATGATCTAGCTGTGTTCAGTGCCTCAATGATGGCTGGATTGCCATCCTTGAGCACATTCAACCCAGCAAACTGTCCCGCTTCTGCCGTAAACTTCCCATCTGCATCTACTGGCGAAAGGATAGGTAAGCCATAACGCTGACCCACACCATAGTCTTCTTGACCATGACCAGGAGCCGTGTGGACTAAACCTGTACCCGATTCAGTGGTGATGTAATCCCCACCAATCACAATGTTGCTTTCCCGCTCAAATAGGGGATGCTGGTAAGTACAATTTTCCAACGCCTCACCCTTAACAGTCGTTTTGACCGTAAGTGGAGTTTCCAGAGTAGCTGATAGTTTTTCTACCAAATCCGCTGCTACTAATAAGAATTGGGATTGGTTAGTTTGGGAACCCCCTTCCACTACCGCATAGGTCAGTTCTGGATTAACGGCTACTGCCAAATTTCCAGGGATTGTCCACGGAGTCGTCGTCCAGATCGCCACACCTAGATTTGGCAAAAATGGGTCTAAGATCTCCTTTATCCCTGGCGCTGCCTTAGTCATTGGGAAAGCAGCATAGATACTTGGGGAGGTATGACCTTCCGGATATTCTAACTCCGCTTCCGCTAGGGCTGTTTTAGAACTGGGACTCCAGTGAACTGGCTTGAGACCTCTGTAGATGTAGCCCTTCAATACCATCTGACCAAATACCCCAATTTGAGCCGCTTCGTACTGTGGGTTTAAAGTCAGGTAAGGATTTTCCCAGTCTCCCCATACTCCATAGCGCTGGAAACCTTTGCTTTGCTGCTCTACTGTTTTCAGGGCAAATTTCTTGGCTTTCCGGCGCAGTTTTATCGGAGTCAGCTGTTGACGCTCCTCTAGCTTCATGGCTTGCAAGACTTTCAGCTCAATAGGCAAGCCATGACAGTCCCAACCAGGGACATAGCGAACTTTGCGACCTTGCAGCAGTTGGTATTTATTAATGATGTCCTTGAGGACTTTATTCATGGCGTGACCCATGTGCAGAGAGCCGTTGGCGTAGGGGGGGCCATCATGCAACACGAAAATCTCGCCAGGATTAGTTTGTGACAGGCGCTCATAAATAGTTTGCTCTGCCCAAAACTGTTGGAGTTCTGGTTCTCGCTTGATAGCGTTTGCCCGCATATTAAACTCAGTTTTGGGCAGATTGACCGTATCTTTATAGCTTTTGGATGCTGTCACAGTTTCAAGGCGAAATTATACTAGTAGAGCCGTTTATTAAGAGTTGATTAGAGCCATCTAACCCACTTTAACCTGCTGACCGCTGACTGTGTATTGCTGAGTAGTTAGATTCAACCTTACAGCAATATTAAACAATCAACGGTCAACAAAGGATGTTAACAAAGGATGTCAACAAAGGATATATGTCTATATATATCTCTTATTATTATGAGCAACAATCTCCCCAACCTTCAACTTTCCTTGGAAGGATTGTTGGATTTTTTAGCAATCGGTTTTTTCGGAGTTGGGGCTGGTGACGGCTTTTGTGTTGCGCTCGACTTTTTTTATACCTTGGGATTAGGAGGTGGTGGTGCTTTTGCTTCTGGTGCGATCGCTTCTGGTGCTTTTGCTTCTGGTGCGATCGCTTCTGGTTTCTGGTCTGGCTCCTGACTTGACTCTGGCTGTGGGGGGGGTGAGTCTTCCTTAGCCACTGCTACTGGTTGGGGGGTTTCTGTCTTAGGGGGAGTCGTTTCAGCGGAATCTGAGGTTTTAGTGTCATCTGTTTCTAAAACCGCTTCTTGGGTAGTGGATGGTACCGTAGTTGCTTGATCCGCTGCAGGGCTTGGTTGGGCAGTTTTAGGATTAGTTTCCTGGGTGGGCGACGCCATGGTGGTATCTGCCGGTACAGCAGGAGTTCGGCCTGAGTCTTGGCGTTTGCCCAAAAGATTGCCAAAAAAGCCAGTTACTTTAGCTAGTAGCCCTTTTAATGACTCAAGTGGCAGTATTTCTTGAATCTTGGTGATAAATTCAGCTTGACTTGGGATAGGGGTTTGTTGGTCGGTCGGTATCAAGGCTCGTCGCAAGGTCAAGGTTTGCCAACCCAACCAGCCTACCAACGATACACCCGCTATTTGACCGATTAAGACGCCGCCAGTAATGCGTCCAGCACAAATCCATAACACTAGAGCGTAGAATAATCCCACTCCACTCCAGATAAAGTCATATTTACGATGCACCTCTGGTAAAAAGAAGGCAGCTAGGTAAAAGACTAAGCTACCAAGAGCAATAACCAACGCCAAGAGGTATGCCAGCATTTTCGGAGTACTCCTTACGTGCTTCTTTACTCATCATGAAGCAAAATGTTGCCTCATATACAAATTATCTATCACTGAATCACTCATGTAAGCTTCACCACACTCACTGTACCCAGTATAGTGTGGGATTTGAGTACTGCTAGGTTAAATAATTGCGATTAGTACCGAATACGGGGGTCAATCAAAGCATTAACAATATCAATGGCAATACTTGCGATTACCACAATAGTGGCGAAGAATACCATAATCCCTTGCACCGTGGGGTAATCCCGCCCAGAAATTGCTTCATACAACCGATTCCCTAACCCTGGCCAAGAGAACGTCACCTCTGTCAACACTGCTCCACCTAACAAAGCAGCTAAGGTCAACCCTAGCACTGTAATCACAGGAATCATGGCATTTTTCAGAGCATGGGCAAAAACAATGCGCCTTTCGTGAATACCTCTAGCTCTGGCCGCTTCTACATAATCAGCCTTGAGAGTTTGCTTCAAGTTTACCCGCACAATCCGTTCAAAGATGCCACTTAACAGCAGCCCTAAGGTAATACTGGGTAAGGCTAAATAATAGATAGCAGTGAAAAACTGAACTAAATTACCACTGAGGAGACTATCTATTGTATATAGACCAGTAAATCCTTCTGGTGTTGCTAGGGTAATGGGATAGCGAGTACCGATGGGAAACCAACCCAGCTGAACAGAGAAAATTAACTGCACCACCATCCCCATCCAAAACAGAGGGATGGAGTAAGTAATGATGCCAAATAATCTACCCCCTACATCCCAAACTGTTCCGCTGCGGGATGCCGCTAAAGTACCGACTCCTATACCAACTAAGAATGCTATGGCCATGCCGCATACTGATAGTTCAACAGTGGCGGGGAAATGTTGTTGAATAATCTCCCAGACTTTTTGACCTTGGCTGGTGATTGAGGTACCTAGGTCTAAACGTAGCAAGGATCCTAGGTAGCGAATATACTGCAACCACAACGGGTCAGCTAATCCTAATTGTTGTCGGTATTCTTCCTTAACGCTATCTGGAGCGCGATTCCCTAACACAGCATCCACGGGATCTCCTGGGGTAGCTCTGAGCAGAAGAAACACTAGGGTGGTAATGGTCCATAGCATCAGGGGCGCTAGGAGAAGACGGATTATTATGTAGTATTTTAGGGCTTTGGCACGGGACATAAGGAAACAGGAAACAGGGAATCGGGAATCGGGAATCGGGAATCGGGAATCGGGAATCGGGAATCGGGAACTTTGGATGAAGTAGTTTTCGATTAAGTTAGTCTATTTCAAGACATTTTTGATTAACAAAAAGCTGTTTTGATGAAAATTGCTTTTTTATTGATAATCCTTGTTTAACCAGGCTTGTATAGATGATTTGATTGTAATTTATCACAACTAATCTGGGATAGTCATAATTTTTTTATCAATTCTAAATTCTAAATTCTAAATTCTAAATTCTAAATTCTAAATTCTAAATTCTAAATCCCTTTCTTTCGCAAAATTGATGACTCTTGCAATAGATATAATTAACAATTATCCCAAGCAACGGTATAAATTTTCTTTCCATCGGGGTGCGTCTATGGACCAGATTACATTCATGTTTGGTGTTTGATTAAGTACTCCCAGCTCATCCACTACCGTTTGACCACGGGTGAGTTCGCTTGCTGTTTCTACCTCCACGTAGTATTTACCTTGCCTAGTTACGATGGTTGGGTCGAGAGCCACTGCCATTGCTACAGGATCAGCAAGGGTTAAGCCAGGAGAATTTTGAATCTTAACACTGGCTTCTAAAGCGCTAGTATTGCAGTCTACAGCAAAACGTGCTATGTCTGTGCCTAAGTTTTTAATTTGTGCGATCTCAGCGGGGAGCAATGCTGCTTGAGCACGGCTTAATTCCCAACCGACCATTTCCATGGGCATGCCACTGTGAAAGACAATTTTAGCGGCATCTGGATCTACCCAAATGTTATATTCCGCAGCTGGGGTGACGTTGCCCACCACATTAGCGGCTCCACCCATGATTACGCAACGCTTTACTAGGTAGGCTATTTCTGGGGCACGAAGTAATGCGATCGCAATATTAGTCAGTGGTCCTAAGGTAACTAAGGTGATTTCCTTGGGATTGCTCTTAATAGTATCGATGATGACATCCACACCATGATCTAGCTGGGGTTTAGCCTGGGGCTCAGGGTAGTGCATGTTACCCATACCGTCTTCACCATGGAACCCGTGAGCATATTGGCATGGGCGGAGCATCGGTTTAGGGCAGCCAAGGTACACAGGGGTAGATGCGCCGCACATCTGGAGGGTATACAGGGCGTTTTTTGCTCCCTGTTCCACAGCTACATTTCCACTCACTATAGTGATAGCTTCAACCTGGACATCTGGCCAACGATGTGCCATCAGGAGTGCAACCGCATCATCGGAAGCTGTATCTGTGTCAATCAGGAATTTCCGCATATCTGAATGTAGCATTTGTTAATGGTATTACTACCACAACTCTTAATCTCTTCTTTAGGCAAGAACCCAAAATATCGGGCTAACCTGGGAGTGAATCCACCCTAGACAACTACTACAGCAACACTGGCGGAGATTTTTATGACACAACGGACCTTTGGGGTAATTGGTTTGGCTGTAATGGGGGAAAACCTCGCGCTTAATGTAGAAAGTCGTGGTTTCCCAATCGCAGTATACAATCGGACTGCTGCCAAAACCGAGAAATTTATGGCTGAGCGAGCTCAGGGCAAGGATGTGAAAGCTGCTTATTCCTTGGAAGAGTTTGTTCAAGCTCTAGAGCGACCCCGCAAAATCCTAGTGATGGTGAAAGCAGGGAAGCCAGTTGATGCAGTTATTGAGCAACTCAAACCTCTCCTAGAGCCAGGAGATATGATCATTGATGGTGGCAATTCTCTGTACCAAGATACCGAGCGGCGGACTAAGGATTTAGAAGCCACAGGATTGGGATTTGTTGGCATGGGCGTCAGTGGTGGTGAAGAAGGAGCGCTCAATGGTCCGAGTTTAATGCCTGGTGGTACTTCATCGGCATACAAGGATTTAGAACCAATTTTGGTCAAAATTGCGGCTCAGGTTGATGATGGTCCCTGTGTGACCTACATTGGTCCCGGTGGTGCTGGTCACTACGTTAAGATGGCACACAATGGCATTGAGTATGGCGACATGCAACTAATTGCTGAAGCCTACGATGTACTGAAAAATGCCTTGGGACTAGATCACAAGCAGCTACATGAAGTGTTTGCTGAATGGAACACTACTGATGAGCTAAATTCCTTTTTGATTGAAATTACAGCGGATATCTTCAAATACATTGATCCAGAAACGAATCTGCCCTTAGTGGAGATGATTCTTGATGCTGCTGGACAAAAGGGCACTGGACGATGGACTGTAGTTAGTTCCCTAGAACTAGGGGTGTCAATTCCTACCATCTACGCTGCAGTCAATGCTCGTGTCATGTCCTCTTTCAAGGATCAGCGGGTAGCAGCAGCTAAGGAAATCACTGGTCCGGAGGGCAAGTATGATGGTGACACAAAAGCATTTATTAATAAAGTCCGGGATGCTCTCTATTGCTCTAAGATGTGTTCCTATGCTCAGGGGATGGCACTCTTGAGTCGGGCATCGGAAGAGTTTAACTATAATCTGAACTTGAGCGAAGTTGCCCGGATTTGGAAAGGAGGTTGTATCATTCGAGCTGGCTTCTTGGATAAGATTAAGAATGCCTTCAACGAAAATCCCCAACTCCCCAATCTCTTGTTAGCTCCTGAGTTTAAGCAAACAATTTTGGATCGTCAGGATGGTTGGCGAGAAGTGCTAGCGGTATCAAACAAATTAGGGATTCCAGTCCCTGCTTTTAGTGCATCCCTAGATTATTTCGACAGTTACCGACGCGATCGCTTACCCCAAAACCTGACCCAAGCACAGCGCGACTACTTTGGTGCTCATACCTACGAGCGCCTGGATAAACCCAGGGGTGAGTTCTTCCACACCGATTGGATGGGATTGAGTTCATAAGGGTAGTATAGCGTTTTTAAGTTTTGTGAGGTACAGATTTCCTGGTTTTAGGGAACAGGGAAAAAATTCTGTGTAGCTCATTAGGCTAAAAACCGCTAAAAAACCTTATTAATGATTGAGGGGCAAAGCATTTGGGCGACCATGATTTCTTTTGATTTTATTAGATCATAGACCCGATGCTTTGCCCTTGCAACTAGAGGAAAGATAACAGGGAGCAGGGAACAGCGGATCATCGGAACAGGGAACAAAAATTATCACAATTCCTACAGAAATTTCTCTAATCAAAAAATAGTTTATTAGAGCAGTATTGATAGGGCGACATCGCTTCATTACTTTACTTTAATTTAAAAATACCATTACATCCATTCCAACAGAAAAAAAATATACAATTTTTCAATCTAATCTAATTTAGATCCGTTTACCCTGATTACCAATCATTAATCTATAGCAATTATCATAGCTATGAGGTACAAAATTTCTGGATTTTAGGGAACAGGGAACAGGGAACAGGGAACAGGGAAGAGAGAATAGGGAATAGGGAATAGGGAATAGCGATGCCCTGCATCAACACAGGGAATCAACGTCAAAGAAGACTGTACCTCATAACTGCGAGAAACGCTATATATTATTAACTAGCTATGTATCAACGTTTTCAAGGATATATAGAAAATATTTTTTTAGGGATTGTAGGTGGTCTTTTAACTACTGTTATTTTAGCTTTAGTAACTCACTATTTTGTGATCGATAAAATAGCAGTTAAGCAATATAAGGCTATTATCGAATTGTTTCTTTATTAATTAATTAGTGATTTTGTATTTATTTAATAAATTAAATATAAATTTGAAAGCAAGATCATTAATTAGCTTTATAGTGATAGTTATGCTGCTAGAAGCAATTTTATTTTCTGTTATTCCAACCAAAGAAATAACGATAAATAGTTCTGGCATTAATTATCTTAGCAAAGATTTTTTTAAAGGGGAAAAACTAAAAAATACTGATTACAATAAAGTTGGGATAGATGAATCAAAGGTTGGGTTTATAAAAAGCTCAGTGGATCTGAATGAATTACATATATTACTCAAAGACGTAAAATGGATAAAAAGGGAAAAAACAATAGGCTTGCAAAGAACTTATAGAGGTCGTATTTCTTATCGTATTTATTATAAAATTAATTATATTAATAATCCTAATCAATCTTTAAAAAAGTTTCAAAATGAAATAACAATGAATTCTGAAATCATCAGTTACTCATTTAAACCTGGACAGGGTATTCTATCTTTCATTATCGGATTTGTGGATACAGCCTATCTAATCAACGCAAAGGATGATTTTACCAGTGATATAGAAGAGATTGTTAGGAAGAATAAAATTGTAGAGCACATAGAGCAATTTAAAACGAAAATTATTCTATATTTTGAGCAAGATTCGCAAGAATCAAGCTAACTAGAAGCACTGGTATAAAAACGCAGGGCAAACTGCCAAAAGATCCCAGAAGCAAACAGCAATCCTAGGGCTAGAATACCGGAACCTACTACCCAAAAGGTATCACTGCGATTCAACATCACTTCTGCTGGGACTGTAGTCAGGAACGCCACTGGCACTACAAAGGTAAAGAAGAACCGATAGCTAGCCGGATAAGCTACAATGGGATACCGACCAGCTTCTAGCATACTGCGCAGAACAGCGGTGACATTGTAGATTTTGACAAACCAAATGCTCGTTGCTCCTAGCATAAACCAGATGCTGTAGAGGCTAGTCAACCCAAAACACAATGGCACTACACTTAACAGATAGTTGCTGATATCTAAGTCTAGGCGTGTACCAGCGTAGGCTATTACTATAATTGAGAAGATTAAGTCTGGTAACCCCCAAGGGCTGACACTTCGCCAAGACAGCCAGAACTGAGAACTAATGGGCTTGAGTAGGATAAAATCGAGGGTTCCTTGCTCGACGTGATCCACAATCCGGTTGAGATTGGGAATCAGGAATGTGCCAGAAAATCCCTGCAGTAATGTGAATATGCCTAGTATGACCAGCGCTTCTTCCCAATTCCAGCCAGAAAAGGTGTAGCCAGTGCGGTAAAACAAGAATAGACCAAATAGGCTACCAGCCAGGTTTCCTAGGCTGCTCAAGGTAGCGATCGCAAAATTTAGCCGATATTCCAGTTCAGCAGTGAGGGCCGTACTCCAGAACAACTGGAGTACACTAACATATCGTTTCATGTATATCTTTTCATTTGGTTGGGCTGTCGATCAAACTTGGGCTACACCCAATAGTATCCCATGGGGCTAATGTACCAACTATGCCGTATAATTGGATTTTATTATAAGGTTCTGATAAGATATAAGTTTTAACAGTTAGGTTCAACAGGATAATAATGAATAAAATCTTGGTAATTGAGGACGAGATTTTTATTCGAGAAAATCTGATCGAACTCCTTGAAATTGAAGGGTTTGACGCTTTGGGTGCTGAAAATGGTGTTGAAGGTGTACAGTTGGTTCAAAAAGAACCGCCAGATTTGATTCTGTGTGATGTAATGATGCCTGAACTAGATGGATATGGGGTATTGGAGGCACTACGACAAGATCCAGCCACAGCCAAAATTCCTTTTATGTTTCTTACAGCTAGTGCAGATCGCAGCAATATTCAGAAGATCAGAGAACTAGGCATTCATGACTATATTCTGAAGCCATTTAATGTGGATAAATTCCTGGATGTGATCTCAAATCGGCTAGCGGAAAACAAGCAAACCTAGTGGTAATCATGGCAAGTAACAACAAACAGTTGACCACAGACCATTGACTAGCACGTTCTAATCAATAATTCTGTATAAAGTTTCCGGAAAGTCTTGGAAGTATCTGGTATAATTGCCCTAACAGCCATTCAAGCTATTGATTGGGAGTCTGTGATCAAGACTCCAGAAACAAGAATTTAGCTTTGATGCATTGAAGTATCAAACAACGGTTAAGTTGTTCTGTAGTAAATGCCTTGGTTGTTAAGTAAAAGCGCTTTTAGGATTTTCCGTCAAAGCAAAGAGAGATACCTCCTCATCAATTAACAATTGGCGTGCCATACACGGCTGACCGCTATGGGGCGGAAATACTGGGTTAAATGTATCTGATGAGTTCTAAGCCATTAATCCAAGATTCAGAACCCTTGGAAAGTCGATTAAAAGAAATTCCCCTAGAACCAGGGATTTATTTAATGCGTGACCATAGCGCTAGTATTATTTACATCGGCAAATCCCGAAAATTGCGTACGCGAGTCCGTTCCTATTTCCGTGACTCCCAACCCTTGAGTCCTCGCATTGCAATGATGGTGGCACAGGTTACTGATATTGAATTCATCGTAACCGATACGGAAGCGGAAGCCCTAGCGCTGGAAGCGAATCTGATTAAGCAGCACCAACCTTACTACAACGTACTGCTCAAGGATGATAAGAAGTATCCCTATGTTGTCATTACTTGGTCAGAGGATTATCCCCGTATCTTCATTACCCGTAAGCGGCGCATGGGGAATAAACAGGATAAATACTATGGTCCCTACGTCGATGTCAAGTTATTGCGCAATACTTTAGCTCTGGTCAAACAGCTTTTCCCCATCCGGCAACGCCCTAAACCTCTGTTTAAAGACCGTCCTTGCCTTAACTATGATTTAGGTCGTTGTCCTGGTGTGTGTCAAAAACTAATCACACCGGAAGAGTACCGTCAAACCATCCAGAAAATCGCGATGGTTTTTCAAGGGCGTACTGGGGAACTAATTGAGATGCTGACGGCCAATATGGAACAAGCAGCAGAATCCCTTAACTTTGAGCTAGCAGCGCGGATTAGGGATCAGATTACTGGACTTAAGTCCCTGAGTACAGACCAAAAAGTAGCCTTACCTGACGATACTGTATCACGAGATGCGATCGCACTAGCGGCTGATCCCAAACATGCTTGCATCCAACTATTTCAGATCCGTGCTGGTCACTTAGTCGGGCGCTTGGGATTTTTTGCCGATGTAGCCCCTCAAGGGAATGGGCCAATAGAACTCGGAGCCATTTTACAACGGGTTTTAGAAGAGCATTACCAAACTGCTGATGCTGTAGAAATCCCTACAGAAATTTTGGTGCAACACCCGTTACCCGATGGGGAGATGTTGGCTGACTATTTGAGCGTGCGCAAAGGTCGAAATGTGACTATACTCACCCCCCAACGGCAAACCAAAGCTGAACTGATTGAAATGGTCAAGCGCAATGCTAACTATGAACTGGAACGCACCCAGCGATTGGTTGACCGCAACACCAAAGCCATGGAGGATTTAGCTAACATTCTTGACTTACCGGATTTACCACGGCGCATAGAAGGGTATGACATTTCCCACATCCAGGGCAGCAATGCAGTGGCTTCTCAGGTAGTATTTCTAGATGGCACACCAGCCAAGCAGCACTACCGTCACTACAAGATCAAAAATCCTAATATCACTGTCGGTCATTCCGATGATTTTGCTAGCCTTGCTGAGGTGATTCGCCGTCGCTTCAAAAAAAGTCAACTCGAACCAGAACTAGCAGATAGTATTAGCTCAACAATCAACAATCAACACTCAACAATTAACAATCAACAATCAACACTCAGAAAAGATTGGCCTGATTTGGTAATGATTGATGGCGGAAAAGGACAGCTGTCAGCAGTTGTAGCAGTATTGCAAGAGCTAAATTTACAAGAAGAAGTGCCTGTGGTAAGCTTAGCAAAACAGTACGAAGAACTATTTTTACCAGGAGAGCCATTGCCCCTAGCCACTGATCCCGAGCAACCAGGGGTGCAACTTTTGCGCAGGGTTAGAGATGAGGCTCATCGCTTTGCGGTTAATTTTCATCGGAAACAAAGAAGTAGTCAGTTACATCGTTCCCGTTTAGATGAGATTCCTGGATTAGGATTTCAGCGGCAAAAACAGCTATTGGCTCACTTTAACTCCATTGATTATATTCGCAACGCATCGGTTAAACAGCTTGCAGAAGTACCAGGCATTGGTTTGCGTTTATCTCAGGAAATTTATCACTACTTCCACCCATAAATAGACCAGACCTCTTGAGAAAGTCTATTTTATCACCACTGCTAGACTTTGAGAGGTCAGCAAACAGAGGAAAATGTTAGACAAAAACTGAGGCAACAACTCAAACAAAAACTGAAACAATCTAGTCTAATCTGTCAATTAGCCCGAAGATATAAACCTTGCGGTATCAATCTCTAAGTAGGTTGACTCTGTAATTAGTTTGAATCAAGGGACTTGCAGATTTTGCGTTCCCGTAGCGGCTCCAAGGGAGCACCGTTTTCTGTGGACTTTCTTTATGTGGGGATACTCTTAAACCGTCATTAATCGGGATAAACCCGTACAAAACGGTCAAGGTGCATTTTATTGTGGTCTAAGTGAGGAATGGTCATACAGCAATTGGAGTTAAGCCTGCCATTCATCTATTTAGACGTTCCTGGCATCCCGACCAGGAGTTGCTTGAAAGCCTGAGCAAAGCTCATGTTTGGAGTCAAGCCAACCAAGCTCAACTGCATCTAGCAGACTCAGCCCCATTCCTTCCAAGAAACGCGCGGTACGGCGCAACAATACTGCCTGCACCTCGGTCTTGTTCATGTACCGGGTTATTTCCTTATCCGTACCTCTGTTAAGGATATTTTTGGCAGCATTGTGGTCAGACTGTAACACGACCCCATTAAACCTGGTGAAATTGTCCCCGTTTCTTTTGCCCAATAGGGTTCCAGTCACGGAGTCAACTTGCGACGTGTAACTAGGCTGAACTTCTGTTACAACCGACCCAGTCCAATTAGCCCATTTTTCTAAGGAGTCCCGCATTTGACCCTTCATCCAGCTATTAAGCTTGCGAGACATGGCTTTTGACTGGCGTTTATTTCGGATTGGTTGTGTTAAATCTTCTGCAAAGACTTTTAGTGCTTCTCCCTTGAAAAGAGACTTTGAAGCCGCTCCTATAATTGCCGTTAGTTCTGATTGATTTTTTCTGTAACGGCGATTTTCTGTTTTTCTGGTTAGGTTATTTTTGAATATTCGAGCCGACTTAGCTGGGTCTAATTTTTCTAGTTTTCTATGGAGCGCCCAAAGCTTGCCCCTGTTCCGGTTCTTTGCACATATACGATCAGATTTTTTAGTGGTTACTTTTCCTAGTTCTTTTCCGTGAGCCTGACCGTCTGAGTCATAGAAAGCTTCAGTATATCCCTTGTCTACCCCAATGGCTCGGCGGTCGGGAGGAATCTCTACAGTCCCATAGTCTACTAGGAAATAAATCTCAATTTTTTTCAGAATTTGATTGTATATCAGTCTAATCTGGCCTTTTATTTTCCGATTAGATCTAACAACTATTTTGTTCCTTTTTCCTCTTTTTAAACCAGCTAACTCCAATTGATAGGTATTGCGGGAGAGCCTTTTGCATTTATATCCTCCCTGTTGATAAATTATCTGATTTTTGACCCAAGAATGTCCCCGCTGAAACTCTTTTCTGATCAGTCGGTGAAGGAGTGGACTGTCCAGGAAGGCTAAGGTCTTAAGCTGTTTACAAAGTTCTTTTCTGGTCTTTTGGTTTTCTTTCCCGGGAAACCTTTTGTAAATCTTTTTGACTACCGCCTCAGTACAGGCCGCTTGGCTCGCTGTAATGGCCTTAGCTACATCGCTGACAGCCCATTCCATTAATTTAGAAGGTAGTCCTAAGGATTCAGGAGTCCTAAAACTCCTAACTTCTGGGTAAGCTTTTTTCCAATCAAGTCCCCAATGACTGATACTGCCTAGCTTATTGTAGGATTCAGACCTGACGATGCCCAATTTCTTCATCGTGGACAACAACTCAAGTTCAACCGACTCAGTCATCCCCACTACAGGAACAATCTGGGTTGATATTTTCTTGGTCACTCCTACTTTTTTGGGCATCGTCAAATCTGAGTCAATTACTTTAAGGATACTCTAGCGCTAGCAAAATGTCAATGTCCATTTTATGATATTAAATACCGATTTATACCTATTTTTAGGGGTTTAATTGCTGGGCTGAATCGGTGACTAAATTATCTGATTATCTATTATACATCTTATTTTATTAAAAATCAAACATGGATAGACAGTATCAGCTCAGGTCCTAATACTTTTTTAGTTAACAATTTTTAAGTTATATTAAGAATGAAGCCACAAAAATTATCCTTCTGCAACAAAACTACCCAACACTACCAGTAACAGGGGAATAACCATGACCCGAAACACTTTAGATGAACACAGATCTCAGCGGAATGGCTCTGGCACTATCACTGAGCCTAATCACCAACAGAGATCTCAGCGGAATGGCTCTGGCACTATCAGTCAGCCAGATCAGCAACCTAATCACCAAGCTAATCACCAACAGGAGGATTCAGCCTCATCATTACCCAGATCCGGGACTAGTCAATCCCAAAACTCCTTGACATTAGGAGCAGGTACTTTAGTGATGGCCATGGGTATAGGCATTATGCTGACCTTGCTAGGAATGCGATTGATCGGGACAGCTCCAAAGGTTCAAAAAACCGATTCCCCTGCTGAAACTGTTCAAACCCCTGGGGCTGTCCCCTCTGCTGAAACCCCTGGGGCTGTCCCCTCTGCTGTACCTGCTCAAACTGTTACGGTGGCAGACGTAAAAACCACCACAGTTAACCGTACCCTAGAAGTTATTGGTAGTGTTGCTGCTTTTGAGGAGATTAGGGTCAAGTCCCAAGCAACGGGTTTACAGATTAAACAGGTACTGGTTAGAGAAGGGGAATTTGTCAAGGCCGGACAAGTAATGGCACGCCTAGATAATGCTGTGCTTCAGGCACAGTTAGCTCAAGCTCAGGCAGCAGTTGCCCAAGCTGAAGCCCGTTTAGCAGAACTGAAGGCGGGGTCACGCTCAGAAGAAAAATCCCAAGCTAGAGCTCGTCTAGACCAAGCTAGAGCTCGTCTAAGGCAGGCCGAAGCTAGTATTCCTAGACAGATTGACCAAGCAAAAGCCCAAGTGGCATCTGCTGAAGCCCAGTTGAGTCTAGCTAAACGTCGCTTCGAGAGCCAGAAAAAATTGATTGCCGAGGGAGCCATCTCCCAAGACCGCTATAATGAGGTGGAAAGTCAATATTTCAGTGCTCAAGCGAATTTATCTGAAGCGCAACAACGCCTTGAGCAAGCACGAAACACCAACAGCCCAGAAATTGCCCAGTTAGAAGCCGCTGTAGTAGAAGCTCAACAGCAGCTCCAGCAAAGATTGGCTGGTTCCCGTCCAGAAGTAATTGCTCAAGCTCAAGCTCAACTGGCTAGAGAGAAGGCACAAGTCCAGTTAGTGATGGCGCAACTAAAGGATACCCAAGTGGTGGCACCAGTCAGTGGCAAAGTAGCCACTAGAAATGCCCGTGTCGGTGATATTACCTCTTCGTCAGAAAAACTCTTTACCATTATCGAAAAGGGGCGTTTGGAATTGTTATTAAGGGTACCGGAAACCCAACTGTCCCAAATTCAGATTGGGCAACCAGTAGAAATATCCTCTAGAGGAGATAGCAGCCTGAAGCTTTCTGGAACAGTACGAGAAATTGACCCGATAGTTGATCAGCAGTCTCGTCAGGCTGTGGTCAAAGTAGATTTACCCAATTCCGGTAGCTTGCGACCAGGAATGTTTTTACAAGGCTCTATCACCACCTCATCCACTACCGGTCTAACTATACCATCGAAAGCAGTCTTGCCCCAACCTGACACTAGTGCAATCGTTTACCGACTCGAAGCAGATAACACTGTTAAAGCAAAGCCAGTGGTAATGGGAGAACTCCTCCCTGATGGGCAAGTAGAAATCAAGAGTGGTTTAGCCCCAAGCGATCGCATTGTAGTCAAAGGTGCTGCTTTCCTCAAAGACGGCGATCGCGTCCAAGTCTTAGAAACTCAATAGAAGCCCTCCCATCGCCTTCAAGCCAATAACCTTCAACTATTTATAAGATGTCCTTCCACGTCTCCTCTTGGTCAATTAAAAATCCGGTTGCTACTCTGGTCATGTTCCTGGTTTTAGGAATAGTTGGTCTATTCTCCTTTAACCAGTTGGGAATTGATCAGCTTCCCAATATTGATCTTCCAGCGGTGATGGTTACTGTCACCCAGCCAGGGGCAGGACCGGCAGAACTGGAATTCCAGGTAACCAAAAAAATTGAAGATGCTGTTGCTAGCCTTGGAGATATTGACCAAATCTCCTCCACCGTTACTGATGGCAGCTCCAGCACTATTATTAATTTTGTCCTGGGAACTGATAGCAATCAGGCCACTAATGATGTACGCAATGCGGTAGCTCAAATTCGCCAAAGTTTGCCCCTAGATATCAACGAACCTATTGTCAGGCGGTTAGAATTTGCCGGGGGTTCAGTCATGACCTATGCGGTAGCTTCTGACAAACGCTCGCTGGAGGAGTTGAGTGACCTAGTTGACCGGAAAATTAGCCGTGATCTGGTGAATGTACCGGGAGTTGCCCAAATTGATCGACTCGGAGGAGTTGACCGGGAAATTCGAGTTGACCTTGACCCGGCTAGATTACAAGCCTTTGGTATCACTGCTACCCAAGTTAATGACCAAATTCGGACTTTTAATATTAACTTACCCGGTGGTCGCGGTAACATCGGCGGCGCTGAACAGAATGTCCGGACTCTCGGAAGTGCCAAGACCGTGGAAGAGTTGAAAAACTACCGTATTGTCCTCCCGGATGGCGCAAATGTTACCCTTTCCAGTTTGGGAAAGGTTACAGACGGCTTTGGTGATCTTAGGAAAGCTGCCTATCTCAATGGGGAGTCAGTGGTAGCCTTTTCTGTACTGCGGAGCAGTGGTAGCAGTTTAGTCTCGGTGGAAGAAGGGGTTAGCAAAGCTGTTGAACAACTAAAAACTACCCTCCCAGAGGATATCGAACTGCGCTTGATCTTCACCCGTGCTGATTCAATCCGTGAGTCCTACCAAGCAACCATCGATTCCCTGGTTATCGGTTCACTACTTACCATACTCACCGTGGGGATATTTCTAAGAAATTGGCGGGTAACTCTAATTACAGCAGTAGCTCTACCTTTATCAATTATTCCCACCTTTTTGGTGATGAAATCCCTAAACTATACCCTCAACGGTATGACCCTACTGGGTTTAGCCCTAGCAGTAGGGAACTTGGTCGATGATGCCATTTGCATGATTGAAAATATCGACCAGCACTTGGATATGGGTAAGAAACCCTTGAAAGCAGCTTGGGATGGGGCGCGGGAAATTGGTTTAGCTGTAGTAGCGACCACAGCAACTATTGTCGCGGTATTTATTCCTGTAGCCTTTATGGGGGGTATCCCTGGTCAATTCTTCCAACCCTTTGGAGTAACCGTTGCTGTATCTACTATGTTTTCCACCCTAGTAGCTACAACAATGACACCGATGCTGAGCGCTTATTTGCTCAAGCCAAAATCAAAAGCATTGAAGGTTGACAAGTTGAAGGTTGAAAGTTGGCAAAATAACCATCAACCCAATAACCTTCAACCCAATAACCTTCAACCCAATAACCTTCAACCCAATAACCTTCAACCCAATAACCTTCAACCCAATAACCTTCAACCCAATAACCTTCAACCCAATAACCTTCAACCCAATAACCTTCAACCTGCAACCGAACAACCTGCAACCGAACAACCTGCAACCGAACAACCTGCAACCGAACAACCTGCAACCGATAAGAGCCGGCGCATACAACCTTATCGAGGTCTATTAACCTGGGCGTTGAAGCACCGGATTACCACGATGTTGATAGCTGTAGCTTTTTTCATCGGTAGCTTGCAGCTTGTACAGTTTATTCCCAAGGGTTTGTTTAGTAATGGGGATACTGGAGTCAGTACGATATCCATTGAGCTGCCACCGGGGTCTGAGCTGAATGAAACCATAGAGGTCATTCAAGAAACAAATCGGTTGTTGCAGTCAAACCCAGCTGTGGAAAATGTTCTGGCCAGTGCTGGAGATGATGGTGTAAATTCTGCTATTGTATACGCCAAACTCTTACCCAAAGACCAACGGGAACTCTCTCAAAGAGAATTTGGCCAGGAGATGCGTGAGGATTTCCAGAAAATACCTGGCGCGAGGGTTAGATTCCGTAGTCAAGGGGCTCGAGGCTCTAACCAGGATTTATCAATTATCCTCAAGAGTGAAAATGGTGAACTGCTGTCCCAAACCGCCCAAGCTCTAGAAAAACAGATGCGTCAAATTCCTGGTTTAGTGGAAGTTACCTCTAGTGAAAGTCTAGTTAAACCAGAAATTGTGATTGTACCTAACCCTGCCCGTGCTGCAGATTTAGGAGTGTCTGTTCAAGCGATCGCACGCACTGCCTCTTTAGCCCTAATTGGAGATCTTGAGTCAAATCTGGCTAAATTTGACTTACCTGACCGACAAATTCCGATTCGTGTTCAACTTGACCCAGCATCCAGGGATGACATCGAAACCCTTAAAAATCTGCGGGTTCCCAGTCAAAATGGTACTTTAGTACCGATTGCTGCCGTAGCTGATATCCGTTTAGGGAGTGGACCTGCCCAGATTGACCGCTTTAATCGTTCTCGTCAGGTGTCTTTGGGAGGCAACTTGCAAGGGATTTCTCTAGGAGATGCGATGGACAAAGTCAAAGCCCTACCTGCCATGAATCCCCTACCTCCTGGAGTTTCCGAGGAACCAGCTGGGGATGCCGAGATTATGCGAGACATATTCAGTCGCTTTTTCAGCGCCTTAGGGCTAGCAGTGCTGTCCATTTATGCCATTCTGGTGCTGTTGTACAACAGTTTTCTTTATCCCTTTGGGATTTTGGTGGCTTTACCCCTATCCATCGGTGGAGCCTTAATGGGACTGTTGATAGGCCAGAAGGAATTGGGACTGTTTGCCCTGATCGGAATAGTATTACTAATGGGATTGGTGACCAAAAATGCCATTCTTTTGGTAGACTTTGCCTTAGCCCATCAGCAAGAAGGGATGCCCCAGTTTAAAGCAGTGATTCAAGCTGGAGTCAGTCGCTTGCGACCGATTTTGATGACCTCCGTCTCCACCGTTGCTGGCATGATTCCCATTGCCTTGGAATGGGGAGCAGCCGGTGAAGTTCGTAGTCCGATGGCTATTGCCGTGATTGGAGGATTTACCACTTCTACTCTGCTAACCTTGGTGGTGGTGCCGGTATTATTTACCTATGTCGATAACTTAGTTCGTTGGACAAGAAAGACCCTATTTGGAAGTAACACTCAAGATTCCCAAGACCTAGTAGAGGTTGAGGTAGAGCCTGAGCAGTATTTGAGCAATGGTACTTCTGTTGCTGCTAGTAATGGTAAATTCTAGTCTCTCGACAAATGTCTAGGTAAGCGAACAGCGATTAGCGCTACGCGCACGCTACGCGAACAGCCGTCAGCTATCAGCCCTTGGCTGATAGCTGACGGCTGAATCCTTATGCCTAGGGTGAATAACAATTAACTATACAACCCACATTCCGCAGGTGTGATTCCAAAATCCGGTATTTTTAAAAGATGAGTAAAATTGAAGCGTCTAATATCAGAGTACAGGATCTTGACCACTGTGGAATAGTGGCTGGAATTTGTGATGAAATCCAGAAAAATGCCGTGTGCGGCAAACCCCTGGTATTTGGTGTTTAGACAAGCACGATAAAGGCGAGTATATCTTTCTGTCTCCAGGACATGAACTCAACTTACCCCCCGCACCACCATTAGATGAGTCCAAAAATCCCTATCGGGGTTTAAACTCCTTTGAAGAGGAACACAGTCAACTATTTTTTGGTAGAACATTACTAGTAGAAAAGTTACAGGATTTTGTCAAAGCTAATCCTTTAACAGTGGTGTTGGGTGCTTCCGGTTCGGGTAAATCTAGCTTGGTGAAGGCAGGATTAATTCCCAAACTACGGCAAGATAATACCGAGAAATGGTGTGTTTTGCCACCCATCCGTCCTGGTGAGACGCCCTTGGAACCATTAAATAATGTGCTGACTGATGCTAAGTTACCAAGGGTAGAGCCACAAAACCCCCAGCAGAACCTGGCAATGAGCATTGATGTTTGGGGGAAGAATAACCCCAACTCTAAGTTATTACTGTTTATTGACCAAAGCGAAGAAATTATTACACTCTGTCAAAACTTAGATCAGCGTAAGGCGTTTTTCCAACAGATACTCACAGCCATAAATGCCCATGGGGATAAATTACGGGTAGTAATATCCCTACGGTCTGACTTTGAACCCCAAGTCAGGGATGCTGGCTTAAGGTTTGTCCCCACAGACTATAACGTCGGAAACACTGTGCTTAAACAGGGTTGGCACAGCAGACGATTTATTGTACCGGCGATGACGCGAGCTGAACTCAAGGAAGCAATCGAGAAACCCGCAGAAGCACGGGTAATGTATTTTCAGACCCACGAACTTGTAGAACAATTGATTGATGAAGTGGCAGATATGCCCGGAGCATTGCCCCTGCTGTCTTTTGCCTTGAGCGAACTTTATCTCAAGTATTTAAGGCGACAACGGCAGGCACAATACAGGGGTATTACTATTGACCGGGCATTGACTCAAGCCGATTATAGTGAATTGGGGGGAGTAATGCGATCGCTAACTCAAAGGGCTGATGAGGAATATCAGGCGCTAGTTAATGAAAATCCAGCTTATGACCAAGTAATCCGTCATGTCATGCTGCGGATGGTGGCACTAGGTGGGGGTGAATTAGCCCGTAGGCGCGTACCTTTATCAGAATTAGAATATCCGGGAGAGAAAAATGGTTTAGTCAAGGAAGTAATTGAGCGCTTTACCAATGCACGGTTATTGGTGAAAGGAGAAGATACTGATGGTAATCTTTATGTAGAACCAGCCCATGATGCTTTAGTACGGGGATGGCAAAAGCTGCTGGAGTGGAAACTACATGATGAGGAAAATTTACTTCTACAACGACGGTTAACTCCTGCGGCTGAAGAGTGGGAAAGCCAGCAAAAGGCAAAGTTTCTTTGGCATGCTAACCCTCGTCTTGATTTGTTGAAAAAGGTACTAAATTCTGATGATAATTGGCTCAACCAAGTAGAAACTGAGTTTGTGCGGCGTAGCGTCAAGCTAAAAAGCTTTAATACTCGTCGGAATTGGGGTGTTGCGATCGCAGTTATGCTGGGATTGAGCGGGTTAACTATATTCGCTAGATATAATGCTAATATCGCTGATCAAAGAAGAATAAATGCCGATGTCAGAGCCTTTAGTCTATCTTCTAAAAATCTTATGGATTCTAATCAACCGTTAGAAGCAACTATAAACGCGATTAAGGCAGGGCGATTACTAGAGGATCAAGAGAAAGTTGCTATAGAGCCGGAAACTCAAATGCAGGCTATCACTGCCCTCCAGCGCGTAGTTTACACTCAGAGATTACCTATTAAAACAGAACTCCATAATTTTAGAGAAATCAATCGCTTAGAAGGCCATAATTCTGAAGTTAGAGGTATCAATTTTAGTAATAACGGTAATCTGATCGCTTCAGGCAGTAAAGATAATACTATTAAGATCTGGAAACGAGATGGCACTTTACTGAAAACTCTTCCAGGTCACACTAAGACCGTTAGAAGTATCAGTTTTAGTCCAGATGATCGGATTATAGTATCTGCCAGTGATGACAAAACTTTGAAATTATGGGATGTAGAAAATTACTCTCTTATCAGATCTTTCGAGGGACATACTGGTACGATTCCTACTGTCTCATTTAGCCCGAATGGTCAGCTAATTGCCTCAGCTAGTGGTGATGGAACTATCAAAATTTGGAATCCAGAAAGTGGTTTAATCAAAACGATCGAAAAAGCTCACCCCAATTTTGTGCAAGATGGTCCTTACGTACAAAGTGTCCAATTTAGTCCTGATGGTCAGTTATTAGCCTCTGTGGGTTATGATGGCTTGATTAAACTATGGACAACAGATGGAAAATTGCTCGATTCCTTCGAGCATGGTTATATTATCTGGGATGTCAGCTTTAGTCCTGATGGACAAACTCTTGCCTCGGCGGGGGAAGATGGCAAAATAAAACTCTGGAGCCTTGATGGCACCTTACTAAGAACTTTTCAAGGACATCTAAGTGGTGTCAGAAGGGTAGATTTTAGCTCTGATGGAGAGACTCTAGCATCAGCAGGTCAAGATAACACAGTGAAAATTTGGAGCAAGGATGGCACTTTACAATTTAAAAGTCTCAAAGGTCATAGCGATTGGGTTTGGGATGTAGCATTTAGTCCTGATAATTCTGAGGGACAGGTGTTAGCCTCAGCTAGTAGGGACGGCATTGTAAAGCTTTGGCGACAAGAGAAAACTGCACTGAAAAGATTAGATGTTGGCTTTGTTCCTGATTTCATCAGATTTAGCCCAGATGGAACAACTATTGCTACAGGTGCTTCGCAAAAAATGTTACTCTGGAATCTTGAAAGTGATCAAGTCATAAAATTTGATACAGGACCAACCTCAGATGCAAGTTTTAATTCCGATGGACTAACTATTGCTGTTGCAGCTAGCTATCAGAATACAGTACAGCTCTGGGATATAGTCAATAATGCTTATAAAGCACTTGAATTAAACGGCGATAGTGTAAAAACTAGTGTTGCAAGTGTTAGTTTCAAGCCTAATAGTCAACTAGTAGCTTTTGGCAGGTGGGATAATACTGTTAACCTTTGGAATATAAATACTGATAAGGCTATAACTTGTGAAGAACAAACAAAACATCAAGATTCTGTCTCTACTGTGATTTTTAGCCCTAACGGACAACTACTTGCTTCTGGAAGCTGGGATAGTACTATTAAGCTTTGGGATGTCAATACCGATTGTAAAGACATCAAAACATTACTAGGTCATGGAGGTAGAGTTCAAGATGTCAGTTTTAGTCCAGATAGTAAAATGATTGCTTCAGCAAGTAGTGATAACACCATCAAACTCTGGAATTTAGGTGAAACAAATCCTAGAACTTTGAGAGGACATAATGGTTGGGTTGTAAGTTTAAGTTTTCATCCTAATGGCAAAATAATTGCCACAGGTAGTACTGACCAAACAGTAAAATTATGGGGCATTGATAGTGGAAGTGAGATCGAAACCCTAAAAAGCCATACACATGTTGAGGGATTAGGGATGTGGCCAAAAGTCAGTTTTAATCCAGATGGTAAAATACTAGCCTCTATAAGCCCAGGTGATGAAACTATCGTGTTATGGAATTTCGATCTGAAAGATTTGTTAGCGCAAGCCTGTGGAGTAGCAGGAGATTATCTTGAGACAAATCCTAATGTCGAGGAAAGCGATCGCCATCTTTGCGACAATGTTAACAAGTAGTTACCTTCATGTAAAAGTTTTGGTAGCCAAGATTGTGTTTTTTGCAATTGGCTCATCTTTCTAATTGTCTAAGAATTTGCGTTCGTGTAGCGTGACCAAAGGTCAATCGCTTTTAGCGTGGCCTACGGCCAATCGGGCAGCGGCTCCAAAGAAGCATCACTTCTTTCAACTTTGAAGCGAATCACTCGACATCGATGAAATGGGGATCGAATGCTAAACTTAAGCTATTGATTACAATTCCCTTCTTGATGCAGTCGCTCATGGGGGAAACCCCCGCGTGAAGGCGCTGCCTTCCCAAGACCGCGCTGCATCGCTTCGAGGTATGATTAAACCAAGGGGTAGTAATGGCTGAATCTTACTTAATTTATCTTGATGTTTGTTGCTTAAATCGTCCTTTTGATGATTGGCGACAAGATAGAATTCGATTAGAAGGACAAACAATCCTAGATATTTTTCAGCGGTTTTATTCAGAAGAATGGAAGCTGGTAAGTAGTGAAGCTATAGAAGCAGAATTAAACCGAATGGTTAATCTTGACAAACTAGACAGGATTAGAAAATTATTACGGGTTGCTGAAAATAAAATAATTTTAACCGATGAAATAGATAAACGTTCTCAAGAAATAGAAAAGTTAGGATTTGGTTTGTATGATTCTTTTCATATTGCTTGCGCTGAAACGGCTAAGGTAGATGTATTATTGACAACGGATGATAGATTGCTCAAGAAAGCAATTAAGTATAGCCATCTCTTAAAAGTAAAATTAGATAATCCTGTCACTTGGTTAATGAACACTTTTGTATTAAAAGGAAATAACAACAATGACACCAATTGAATTAAGACAAAAAGGGTATTATGCCTTAGTTAAGGAATTAGGGCAAGTTGATGCAATTCGTTTTTTACAAGATGTAGGATGGGGTTTTGGTGATTATACTCAAGAACGTCAACAGTCTCTAAAAAATGTGACAAGATCTGATTTTTGGCAAGACATTCAAGAAATTAGAGCCAAAAAAGACCTTGAAAATCAATGATTCTGTTGCAGCCAGCGAACGCGCCCCAAAAACTGTTGGTACGAAAGGGGAGCAGGTCAAAATTGTATAACAGATGAACTATATACTATCACAGCAAGCTAAAACACATTACGGGGCTATAGCTTGAGTACAAATGTTCTGCATAAGTGACATGCTCCCTCGGGTTGAGACTCAAGAAGAGATGTTCCATCAAATTCACCGCCTTCAATATCCAAATGATCAAGAACAGTGGGTACAACATCAGTTGCAGGTGCAACGGAAGAATCATCTAGTTCTTTATTAGATGCAATAAAAGTCCTTCTTTCCGAGTCAGTTTGTCCACCGTGATCAAAGCCTTCTGATGGTTCGCGACCATGATCTGTAGTCACAATAACTAACCAATCTTCATCGGGATATGCTGCTTCTCTTTCTTCTACCGCATCAAGAATTTTACCCACATGACCATCAGCCATAGTAATTGCTTCTAAATATTCGGTAGAAAAACCAAAATTGTGAGCCACAACATCAACGTTATCGAGATGAACGAAGGTATAATCTGGCCCTTGTTTTAAGATTAAATCGGCTACAGTTTGCGCAATAATATTATCTTGAGCCAGTTGATCATCAGTGGGTTCTGGTGCGGTCAATTCAAAATCAACAATTGAATTAACATCTTCCTCAAAATAAGCATTGATTAGACCCCAGTTAACCACAGAAGCAATATAGTTATCGGGATCGTCATTATGAACGTATTCAAAAATGCTAGGATAGTCTGGCTTAGCTCTTAATGTATCGTCATTGGAAACAATACCGTGCTTGTTTGCCCAAACACCTGTTAATAAACTGCCCCAACCTGGACCACTAAAGGTTTGTTGTTCTGTTTCTGTTCCTTGAATCCCTCCTGTGAAAGACTCTATAATATTTAAACTGTCAAGATATGGTGTAGGAGTTTCGTCTAGTTTTTATAACTGCGCTCCATCAATACCGATGACAATAGCTTTCTTCTCAGTCATTGACTTTTCTAAAAAAAATAGTAAAAAAACATTTTGATTTGACTATAGTTGCCTGGTTTATTTAAGAAAGTATTATGAATTTTATAAAAAAAATTAAACTAATATTAATTTTAAATGAAATATAAAAAAAAGGTGGGGTTTGCCCCACCTTTGGCTTATCCAGATATGATAAATTTAGGATTTAGACAAAAACGAAATAATCTTGATTAGCAACAAGATCAGCCGAGAGATTAGTAACAATAGCTAAGTCACTGCCATTGGCAGAAATTACTGCTCCCAAATCCCCATCGGTAATGGTGAGATCATCAAAACCAATACCCAAACCAGCAATACCAATCACATCTTCGCCACTGAAAAAGTCAGTAATGATGTTAGCGCTATCGGGAATTTCAGCAGAAGCAATCCAGAATTGGTCTGCACCTGCGCCCCCAGTCATGATATTGTTACCACCAGAGGTCACAAAGAAACGATCTGCACCTTCTGCACCAAAAACGCGTTCGCTTTTAGCGTGACCTACGGTCAATCGCTTTTAGCGTGGCCTACGGCCAATCGCGCAGCGGCTCCAAAGGAGCATCGCTTGTTCCTAAAATAACAGTATCGTCACCGTTACCAGCATAGATACGATTATTTCCATCAGCCAAAGAGGCATCAATGATATCGTTACCTTCCCCAGCAAAAACTAAATTATTGCTACCAGTTAGTTCTAGAGCATCTGCTTCTAACGTACCAAAAATTTGTTCTTTAGTCTCACTGGCAGGAGCAATATCTAAAGCAAAAGCAAAGAGCTGAGTAGCAGGAGTTGCCGGGTCAAAGTCGTTATCACTAACAACAATTAAGGATTGACGACCATCGGGTAAAACTGGACCTAAGGCTAAACCTTCAAAATCATCGAGATTAGTCCCAAGATCATTAAAATCTACCAGCAGTTGTTTTTCGGCTACAACAATATCTCGACCTTTCAAGCTTGGCAAGTTACTGACATCGGTAGCATTTTGAGCCGATACTAAATAGAGCTTGTTTTGGTTTAAGCCAGTGTCGTCAAAATACCTTTCTAAGGCTAAGAAGGTTCCAGCATTATCGCTAATAATTCGGCCAAACTGTTAGTACGATCTACCTCATCAGGGGTACCTTCAGGAGCATTAGCATTACAGCAACCGCTGTAAGTTGTTAGCATCACCTTCGGAGGAAATAAACAAAGTACCATCTTTCCTTAAGGCAATGCCTTCAGGATCAGTTGCACCACTATTAAAGGGACGACCTGCTACATTCAAAAGTGTGGTTACAGCTTCAAATGCGACATCCCCTTCGTCTAGAGATCCATCACTCAAATCAATCGCTTCTACATCAGGATTTTGGGGAGAGCGGACTTGATCAGCCACAATCCGATCCCGCACTATATTGATAGTTTCAGGGAAGTCCCCAATTAAGCCATCTGCACCCAAACGGATTAAGTCTTCTGCTTCTTGTTGGGGAGTTTGTACTGAGCTATCTGGGTTTAAGGTCAGGTAGCGTTCTTCATTCCGTAAAGTGTAGACATTAACCAGTAATCCTGCATCATGGGCGAACTTAATTAAAGGGAAAACTTCTCCTGTTAACTGAGTTCTGATTTCTGCGTTACCATCCCCGTCACCATCAAAAGGTTCATCTAAACCTTCCCGGAGTAAAATGCTATTGTTCCAGGGATTAACCCCTTCGGCGTAGGTAATCATGAATTGATAAAATTCAGGAAGTGCCAACAAGTCCCCGTATCCAGTTTCAGCATTTAGATCGATAATATCTACTAAGTCGCCGTAAACTGCACGAGCGTCTTCTGCGGTAAAATGGGGGTTGCTGAAGTTAGCAACAACATCGTAGGGGAAAGAAAAACCAGGATTAAAGTTTTCTGTAGCTGCGCCAGTGAGTTGATGCAAAGGAACATCAATTCCCGCTTCGGGCATAATTTCCTTATCTAACCGAATTAAAGGCGCGATTTCAAAGGTTTGAATAATGTTTTGTTCTGGATTAGTAAAGTCTTCTTCCAGCAAAACCCGCACCGTAGCTTCTTCTACATTTAAACCAATGCTATCGAAGTAGCTATTATGCTTAAGTTCGTGAACAATACCAACTTGTTTACCGGTTTCGGCTTGAAAATCCTTAACTAGCTGAATTACTTCAGCCATGGTAGGAATTTCAGACAAATCGTCAAACTCATCACTGCGCTCAGGGCGAGGTTGCCTAGCACGTAGGGTTTTGATTTCCTCTAAGGTAAAGTCTTCAGCGAAGAAGCCAGTAATTTCAACTCCATCAATAATTTTAGTGGTTTCCCGTCCACTAAATTCGGAGTGGTCAAGAATATTGGTGGTGTTATTTAGTAATGGCTCGTGACGAACTAAGGGTACTCCATCTTTGGTCATTACATAGTCGGTTTCAATGAAATCCGCACCCTGTTCGAGAGCCAAACGGAAACCTTCTAAGGTATGCTCCGGTAGAAGACCACTGGCACCACGATGACCAATAATGATCGGGTCTTGTCCGTTAAGAGTATTAAGTTGAGGGATATTAGGGGTGGGCATGGGAGCTTCTAGTAAGACGCCATTGCTATCGAAGTGTAATAGATAGGGACCATACTCATCTCCTACCCACAAATCGCCATTTTTGTCAATGACTAAGGGTTCGGTATCAAAATCTGTACCAGTTAAAAGTCTTTGGATATCGTTTTGGTTACGAATCTCAAAGGGTATTAGCTTGTTAGGATCCCTAAGAATAATAAATTCTTCAACCTCAACACTGCCGTCACCCCCTTCCGTACCAGCAAAATTGGGATCGACTTTGTAGATCCTGGCCAGAGTATCAGAATTGCTACCAAATAGGCTATCTACTATAAACCAATAACTATCATTATCGGCAAACTGTACTCCACTCCATCCACCTACGGGTTGACCAGGGAATGGTCCAGTGCGAGTGCTATCTACATCTTTGCCTGATTCCGGTCCATCGGCAAAGGTATCAGCAGGTAACGAAGCAAATCCGATCAGAGTTACTTCATTTGAGGTATCAACTACCTCTGGATTGTTAGTTTCCATAACAGTAGATCGCAGTTATGTATCGATGTTATAGCTATCAGCAAAAAGAGTAAAAACAGTGATAGTTGTAGAGTCATATGTCTTGGTTAATGTAAAACCAAAACTAGAGTTATCTACTTCTAATCTCTGAATTTAATCTCATCCAAAATACCTTAGCCATTAGATAATTATGGGTTTAGGTTAACTAATAATTAACTAAAAACTAATAAACAATTAAGTTTTAACAAAGATTTAGCAAAGTAAATATTGATAATCAGTTATCAGTTGAAATTTGTTTATAGCACTATTTATTGATGTTTATTCGTCATCCTTGATTATAGTAATAAAAAAATCTCTTCTTAGCTAGTTTAAGAAGAGAGAAATGACTAGGTATTTAAAGGATGGTATAGTGCTACGATCAAGTCAGAAGTCAGAAGTCAGAAGTCAGAAGTCAGAAGGAGGTACACTATTAATAATAATCATCATTTTGATTCGGTTGGGGACAAATAAAATCAATGCATTCATAGCCCCTAAGAATCAAAAATTTTCCTCAACTCAAGACGATCGCGAATCCTCTTCAATCTGTATCAATCTTATGCTCAATAAGCCTGTCAATAAGCACTCAAGAGTGTTAATCCCAGCAACCTACTGGCTGCTGGTCCCAATCAATAATAGAACCTGTAATCGCTGCAGAATCATTTGAGAGCAAGAAGGTAGTCGCTTTAGCAATTTGGTGCGGCTGGAGTAAGCTTTTAGCTGGCAAGGATTGCTGTACCTGTTCAAGCCAATTTTCGGACTTTCCCATGGCTAGTTGCACTTTATGCTCATTAGGAGTTTCTGTCCATCCGATATTGAGAGCATTGCATCGAATTTGTCGCCAACGTTGACTATAAGCGACGTTGCGAGTTAATGCTATAAGTCCTGCTTTTGCTGCAACATAGGGAGCTAAATATGATTGTCCGCCATAACTAGAAATTGAAATGATATTAACAATACTCCCAGCTGAGTTTTGCTTTTGCATTGCAAGTACAGCAGCTTGAATTGTGAAGAATGGTGCGCGTAAATTAACTGAAATTAACTCATCAAATAGCTCAGGACTAGTGTTTTCAATAGAACCACGTGTACTCAGCCCCGCAGCATTGACTAAGGCATCAATGCGTCCAAAGGTTTTGCAGGAGGTAGCAACTAAGTTTTGACAGTCCTCAACTTGCCTTAAATCCGTTCGCTGGAAACAGGTTTTCACATTAAATTCGTTTTGAATATCATCAGCAACTGCTTTGCCGCAATCCTGTTGGCGGCCACAAATAACTACTCCTGCTGCACCCGAACAAGCCACTTGACGGGCGATCGCAGCACCTAAACCCTGGGTTGACCCGGTAACGACTACGACTTTGTCTTTCAAACATCCAAAGGTTGGCTTAATTTGCTTTAGGTCTATGAGTTCTGGGCTGATGTGCATAGTGTTATCCCTAAACAACGGAGGTGATGGAATGGGGTTTTAGTCGTAATTAGTGCACTGATTAGTCTTTACTTCTGGTACTACAACCTTAGCCATTAATCGAAATTTGTTCAGGCCGATAATACAGAAACTTCATCGCTGTCCAAAGTATAACCATAATCATTGCTAACAGCATGATGTAAGGGAATAGCGACCATAGACTGAATTTTTGGGCAATCAGCCCCATTAGCCACGGCACAATTGAAGTTCCTAACTTACCAAGCCCACTTATGATTGCGATCGCACTTATAACAAGCCTTGGTTGTATTTGTTTTGCTACAACAGCGAGTATTGTGGGATACAACGGTCCCAAGCTTAGACCAGCAATCCCTAGGCCGACTGTAGACATGATGACCGATGGCCAAAACCAGATCAGCATCATATTAATCAAGATGCTGAACATGCAAAGATAGAGTAATTGATTAATCTCAAACCAGCGAAATAAAATACTAATGCCTAAACGGGCAAGAGTCATGCCTAACCAATAAGTACTGATGCTTAAGCTAGCCATGAAGTGAGATTCATGCTGAATACTACACAGAAAACTGTAAGCCCAATCCCCTAAGCTATGTTCTGTTCCAACACAGAAAATAACAAATCCACTGGTGAACCAGATAATAGGGGACGTTAGAGCAGCCTGCAAAACACTGGGTTGTGACCCTTGCGAGTCATCATAGTTTAACGTTGTATCAGCTTGATCTGAAAATGCCAAATATAATGCGATCGCCAACAGAAACCCCAGTAATGCCCATAATCGATAAATATTATACCAACCCTGATTGCTGGCAATGATGCTAGCGGCAATTATTGGACCTAACAAGGCTCCAACTCCCCAGAGTGCATGTAAATAATTAAGCCAAATCTTACTGTTTGGCTGCATGACCAGGTAAGCATTAAACCAAGTTTCTATAATTGCCAAACCAAAACCAATGAGGATAGGTAATAGAATAAAAATTTTAAATGGTGGGCATAAGCTACAAGCTAATGTGGCAATAACAAATGAATTGATACCAATAAGTAAAAGTGATAAGCGTCCAAGCCAATTTTCAATGAAGCCAATAGTTAATGCCGCAATGAAATGACCGAGTGTTCCTCCTAGAAGGAGGAAGGCGACGGTTGCTTTGTCAACCTGATAATAAATTTGTAGATTTAGAATTAAGACACTGATACTAGACTCATATAGACCAATCAGCAGAAATCCTAGAAGTAAAAGACTGATTTTGATGCGAGATTTCGGATCGTTATGTTCAAGTATACTCTGACTTGAAGTACCAGGGGATGAATCAATATTTAGAGTGTTACTTTGACTAATTTGATTATCTCCTGAAACTTGAGATGGTTCTTGAACAGCCATAATGGAAATTTGTTCCTTTAAAGATTATGGTTCTTCAGTACCTGCTATGCTAAATTTCCAGTTAACAAAACTCATAAAGCTTACTGTGTAAGGGTTATGAGGCTATTTAAATAATAAAGTTTTCTGAATACTGCCTCTTACCCCTGCTCCGTTCGCGTAGCGTGGCCCACGGCCTCAGCTCCCTTTGCCAAAGTGTTGATTTAGGATAACAAGTACGGAATATCCAAGATTATTAGACCTCTCTGATAGCGGTTTTCAAATGGGTAGCTCTAATCTGTTTCGCTTATACTCCTATCAGACTGAATAATTGTGTCCATCCAAATGAAAAGCGCTATGAAAAAGAATCTTAAACCTTTATAGCAATTCTATTTAGATGGTGCAAGATGTGAGTTACAATATATTTAGGATTGCTATATCATGTCTAGGTGAAAACTTATCCGTCTTCTGTAACTTTCCGAAATTCTGACGAAATTGCGTCATTACAGCCAACGACACCTAACGAGAGAATTAGGGTTTGACCCCCATTTTTCGGAGTCTGACAGAAGAGGGATAATTTCCGGAGAGGTTTATTGGTTTGCATCTTGACAGACCCAAGCTTCAAAATAAGCAGCTTGGTTGAAGAGATCATGATCAGGTTCACCATTGGGAACCTGCGGAGACTTAAAAAATAGTCCATACTGAGGCTGCAAGCCGCTTTCTTTACGGGCTAGAGAGACGGTCATAAAACGAGCCAAGTCAACAACAATACCACCGGCCAGAGAAGAATCCTGACAATCAAAGTGCAGCAGCAGAGACATCGGAGTGTCTCCAAAACCTTTGAATCGAATATGATCAATAGCTTGCTTACGATCACCGAGTTCGCCATCTGGGTGAGGAACGTAGTCAATTGTGACTTTATGTCCAACATCCTCGTAACCCAAGATCTGAGTTAAGCAGTTTGCTTTACTGGTTATTTTTGTCTGATTGGCATTAGGTTCTGCAAGAGCAGCCCCATCCCGATTACCCAGGTGATTATAACTAATCCATTGCCGAACCCTTAAATTGCGAATGTTGAACATGGGGGCAATACCAGTTTTCAAAAGTGTCTGTCCAGTTTTGCCATCATGACCTGCAAGCGGTGTATTGTGCTGCTGTGCTAACTTTACAATGGAAGGAACTTCTACCGGATTGGGCGTAAAGTTGGCGTAGGCAGACCCGGTCAATGCTGCTGCGATCGCATACTGCATTGATGGTGTAATGCACGGATCATCTTGCTGGCAGGCAACTTGCAAACTACTGATTGATTCATAGGCTGGATTGGGTGTTGGCTTCGGCATTGTGCTAATGCAATTGACTAGCACAATCGAGTCAACCCCACGTTCCTTGCGAAACGTTTCGATATCATTACAAATTTGTGCAATACAGGAGCCCCATGGGCTCTTCTTTTCAAGATCTGGACAACGCACAGGCCAAGCACGAAGGAGCTTGAGATTGGGTGAGACCAGATTATATTGCCACTCTTCCAAGACACCATGTAATTTCATAGCATCACCGATCGTCGCATCAACAGCATCCCAGCCCCCAACTTCTAGCTCTTCAATCTCGGGTGCACCTGCAATTTGACCTAACGTGCGATCATCAATTTGCTTTTCGCTAATCATGCCATACTTTTTAACATGACCCTGTTTTATCAAATCAATAACACCTGAAACTGTTGTGGCAATTGCACCTCCAAATCCTGGCATTAATAATCCAGTTTTAGTCATAAGAAAAGATTTGAGCTGATTTTAATTACTAAATTATCATACTCCTGAACTGACTCAGGTATAGCAGTGGTAAATAGTGGAAATAGAATTAATAGCACGACGGTCACAACTAAACCCCTAATTCCAAGCAAAGCTGTTCCCAAACCCACTCCTGTCCCTCAGTACAGGACAAAAGTTGCAAAAAGTGCCAGGGAGAGGGTTTGATGGAAATTACCACAAAGACCACAAACCCTCATGGAACAGATTAACCAACTTCGAGCCAAATTGCGACCCCACCTGGGCTG
>NZ_JAAHHW010000120.1 GCF_010692325.1 Moorena sp. SIO3I8
GTGAGAATTTTTTATCGGAATTTCCCGACTCCCTACTCCCTACTCCCTACTCCCTATTCCCGACTCCCTACTCCCTACTCCCGACTCCCTACTCCCTACTCCCTACTCCCTACTCCCTACTCCCTTTTATTTAGTATGAATTGGCTGATTGAGCCCCTAGGTTTTGAATTTATGCGGAATGCGATCGCAACGGCTGTGCTGTTGGGGATATTAGGCGCAGTGGTAGGCAGCTACTTAATTGTACAACAAATGAGCCTGATTAGTAGTGTGATTGCCCATGCGGTTTTACCTGGTCTCTCAATCGCATTTTTTTTAGGAATAAATATCTCTATTGGTGCCTTGATTGCAGGTGTCCTTAGCGCTTTAGTTGTCGCGGTGATTCCTCAGCGTACGCGAGTCAAAGTGGATGCAGCAATGGCGTTGACTTTCAGCAGTTTTTTAGGCTTAGGAGTCATCCTAATTACGGTGCTGAAAACTAACCAACTTGACTTAGAAGATATTCTTTTTGGTGACATATTAGGGGTGAGACCAGCCGATGTCTGGCAAACCCTGGTGATTACAGCAGTAATTTTACTATTAACAAAGTTGTTCTATAAAGAGCTATTATTCTATACTTTTGATCCTTTGGGAGCCCAAGCTAGCGGTTTACCGGTAAAAGCAATTTATTTCGGGTTAATCTTGGCGATTACTCTCACCATTGTCGCCAGTATGCAGACGGTAGGGGTGTTGCTGGTTATTTCTCTGTTAATCGGACCCGCGACTACGGCTTATTTATTAGTCAAAGAATTACATCACATGATGGGTTTAGGCTCAATGATTGGAATTATTTCCAGTGTCAGTGGGATGTATATAAGCTATTATTTTAATTGGCCATCAGGTCCCGCTATTGTAATGGTAATCTTTGGCTTATTTTTCCTAGCATTTTTGTTTAGCCCAAGGCAAGGTATTCTCACGGAGCCAGCGATAGCAGGTCGCCCGGCTAAGTTATTGACTTTGCTGAAAGAGTTATTGAGATTGAATCGAGGGTAAGCTATCAGCTATCAGCTATCAGCTATCAGCTATCAGCTATCAGCTATCAGCTATCAGCTATCAGCTATCAGCTATCAGCATATTGAACATGGTAATAGCATGTTCAACATGGTAAACTATAATTAAATAACTCAAGACTAGTGTAGTGTAAGGGCTAGCAACACCCATACACTACAGCTCAGCTTACTCTAATCTCTGGTCATGGTTGAAAAACTTACAGTTAAAAATTTTGCTGGTATCGAGGAACTAGAGATTGAGGTTAAACGAATCAATATCGTGATTGGACCTCAAGCTAGTGGCAAAAGTGTATGTGCTAAACTTCTTTTTTACTTTAAAAACTTTGTTTGGAAAATTTTAGATACAGTAGAAAACGAACAAACTAAGCCTGACATAGATTTAAGCTACTCTCAAACTTTTCAAGATTACTTTCCTCCAGATTCATGGGGAGAGAATAATTTTTATATTAAGTATGAAATTTCTGAAGGTTTTATTGAAATTACTAGAAATAAAGAAAATACCAATAAAATCAATATTAATTATTCAGAGTTTTTTAAAAATTTAAAAGAAGAGCTATTAGAAAAACTAAAGAAATTCGATAAACAACGATATTTAATCAATAGTCTGATAGACTATAAAATTAAACTGACAGAAGAAAATAACAAAAAATCTGATGATCTAACTTCTTTATTAGAGCAAATTGAAATATTATTAACAAGAGTAAAAGAAAATCCAGAAAGTAATGAAACTATAATAAAACAGTCATTTTTAAGAGAACAGTTAATAGAATTTTTGAGTAGTTCATTATGGGATGAGGCAGCTTATACCCAGCTTTTTATTCCTGCTGGTCGCTCTTTCTTTTATAATCTCCAAAGTAGTATATTTTCTTTGATTTCTAATAAGAGTGTTATCGATACCTTTATGATAAAGTTTGGTTCCACTTATGAAAGTATAAAAGCTTTGAATGCTAGAATCATCAAAGAAACTGAAGATATAAACAAAAAAGAGATAAACGATGAAATCGATAGCCTGATCAAGAAAATTTTATGTGGAGAACATATACAGGAAAAAGGCGAAGATTTTCTGAGAATGGCAGATGGAAGACGGATTAGTATTGCTAACTCTTCTTCTGGTCAGCAAGAAACATTTCCCCTGACGATTATACTGTCAGCATTACCTTTTTTAGTTGATGAGGATTCTGCTGGACAAACTGTTTATATTGAGGAACCAGAAGCTCATCTATTTCCAAGCGCACAACGAAAAATGGTTGAGTTAATCGCCTGTGTTTTTAATTCTGATCCGCAAAAACAAAAACTTCAATTCTTTATCACCACCCATAGTCCTTACATCTTAACTTCAATCAATAATCTTCTTCAAGCTGGTATGCTCTATAAAGAATCTAGCCAGGATGTCTTACCTAAATTAGAAGAAATCGTTCCTAGGTATAAAGCCCTGAGTACCTTGGATTTATCAGCCTATGTCCTAGAAAATGGCAAGGCTGAAAATATTTTAGACGACAAAGAGACAGGTCTGATCAATGCCAATCTTATTGACGGTGTTTCTGATGAGCTAGCGATTGAATTTGATGAACTTCTGGACTTAGCTTGACTATTTATGAAATCTTGCCCAGGCTGTGAGGAATTTAAAGATGACAATGAAATCGTATTAAAGGAAAAGAAAAGTAAAATAACTTTTGAAAATCCCAATCGAGATAAAATATTAAAAATTAAAGTTGATGGCTGCGCTATCCGAGATAATGAAACTCTGCGCTGTGATTATGCCCTTGTTCCTAATGAGGAAGTAGAAATTTATGTAGAGTTGAAAGGACGTGATATTCCCCATGCAGTTAAGCAGATAGAATCGACGATTAATTTACTTTCAGATAACCCACAAAAAATCGACAAGCGGTGCTTTGTAGTTTTTACTCGCTTTGGCCTACCCAAAGGAAGAACGAATATACAAATTATAAAAAGTAAGTTTAATAAGAAATATAATGCTACTTTAATAGTTGAGAAAACTCCATATACTTATGATTTAAGTCAGGTCACCATCTAGGAAAAAAGTACGTAAGCCTATGGTTAGGTTTCTTCTTCTTGACTTTCTTGAGAGTAAAGTCACTGTATGCTACTTCAGTCTCCTGATTTTGAGCGTAACTGTTAGAGCTGTGTCTATTTTATAGGGAAGTCTGAAGAAAGGTGACAATGACTCAACTTGAGCTATTTAATACTGCCTCTCTCACCAGTCCTAAAAAAGTCATAAATGTAGCTAGTGTCCCCCAACGTAGCCCATTTCGCTATGCTGGTGGTAAAACTTGGCTAATACCCCAAATTCGCCAATGGTTGTATAATAAAGGTGGTACAGATAAGGAACTTTTTGAACCTTTTGCTGGTGGAGGTATAGTCAGTCTTACTGCTGCTTTCGAGAATTTAGTAGGTAGAGTGACAATGGTAGAAAAAGATGAAGGGGTTGCTGCTGTGTGGCAGGTCATTTTAGGTGGTGGTGCCGAATGGCTAGCGGAAACTATTGTCAACTTTAATTTAACTCCACAGAGTGCTAAGCAAGCTATTGAGAGCTTGACGAGCGGCTTACAATCCAAGGTCAAATCGTGAAACCCACGAATGTGGAATGACCAGAAATCTTTATAACTCCGATGCTAAAAGTCGCCCTTCGATTGGCTCGTATTCATCTTCCAACAGCCAAGTTTGGGTTTCATCATAGGTTGCTCCAGTAAACACAACCTTGTAATTCTCAGCAGGATCGTACACACGACAACTACCTGATGAATTACCCAGTAACAGCAGGATGTAGGGAGGGGATAGCATGGGGTCAATCCAAACTTCAGCGAAATCCCACTCACTATTGGCTGGGTCGAGTACGGGGAATAACATGGTATTGGTTTTTTCCATCAATTTTCACCTCTCCATAAAACAAGGGAGTGCTTGGGCTACCATCGGGGCTGATTCTGTAACCAAGTGCGGCTTGTTCTGAGTAGGAACTACTCATAGAGTAGATTATGACTCAGGTAACTCGCGGGATAACATCCCAAAGGTTATAACTATCCACATAAGATGGCGGTGAAAACCCGCCCCTTCAGGAGTGAAGTGACTCCCTACCTGGCCACACCGAGCAGGTGACATCCTAGCAGAGTGAAGCTGGCAGCAGGCCGCAATCAGACGTCAATCAGATGGGCGACACTGGTGGTAATGGGGAGGTGACATGGGTAACAGTAGCAAAAGTCCTGAAAAAGTGTCTAACAGAAAAACCGCAATCTGATTAATACATGCGAGATTTAATTCCCGATTATTCTCACGGCGTTCTTTGGTTGATAGCCGTAATCTCCGAGAAGGGAATAGGCAAAATGGTTAGAAGTTACCGCAAGAATAGTGGAGCCTTTATAGTTAGTCGGCTATGGGTAAAAGGGTTAAAAATTTTGTAGTAAGGCTCCACTATTCTAAGGTTTCATCTCCGGACTGCCCTAAATCACCATAACAATCTAGTGGATGGAACAAGTAAAAACGACAGCAATAATGAGTCTGTAGACCGGTCGAATCTACGGTAAGAGATGTCACTCTTAATCCTCACTGTCGGGTAGGATGTGGGCGAATAACTGCCCACGGGTATTCAGAAATATAGGAGTTGGAGAAGAGCATGGTTAGACACAGCCAATCGGCTAGTGAACTTTGGAAAAGTCAACAGTGGAAGAAACTCCGCCAAAACTTATTCCGCCTACAAAAACGACTATATAAAGCAGTTCGAGCTGGAGACCTTAAGAAAGCTAGGTCACTACAGAAACTAATTCTGAAATCTCGTGCAGCACAGCTTTTAGCAGTTCGTCAAGTCACACAATTAAATAAAGGGAAGAAAACGGCTGGAATTGATGGAAAGTCCTCCCTCAATTACCAAGAGCGCATGGAACTGGTAGAAACATTGAGCGACTATGCTTCAGACTGGAAACATAGCCGACTTCGTGAAATCCCTATCCCTAAAAAGAATGGGAAAGTAAGGATGTTGAAGATACCAACCATAGCAGACCGAGCATGGCAATGTCTAGTAAAATTTGCGCTGGAACCAGCCCATGAGGCCACCTTCAGCGCAGATAGTTACGGATTCCGAACGGGACGAAGCGCACAAGATGTGCAAAAACGACTGTTCAACCATCTAAAGGCCAGTAAAAACGGCTCCAACATGGTTAAGAGAATCATAGAACTAGACATCAAGAAATGCTTTGACCGCATCGCACACAGCTCAATCATGGATAGATTGCTAGCTCCTGCGTGCCTAAAACAGGGGATTTTCAGGTGCTTAAAAGCAGGCATCAATCCGGAATTCCCAGAGCAAGGAACACCCCAAGGCGGTGTGGTCAGTCCCTTATTGGCGAACATAGCACTAAATGGCATAGAGGACATTCATACCAGCCTTCGGTACGCCGATGACATGGTATTCATCCTTAAACCAAAAGATGATGCAGAGAAAATCCTCCAAAAAGTCAAGGAATTCTTGGCTGAAAGAGGAATGGAAATTAGTGAAGAAAAGACCAAGTTAACTAAAGCGACAGACGGATTTAACTTCCTATGAAGTTACCGTAAGAATAAAGAAGCCTTTACAGGCGACAGACTATGCAAAAAAGGGTTAAAAATTATTAATTAAGGCTTCTTTATTCTAAGGTTTCGTCTCCTGGGGTGGAAATTCCGCGTCAGAAAGGATGGAAAGTTCTCATGTACTCCCTCAGAGGATAATCACAGAGCAATCCGCCAGAAGATTAAAGCCGTAGTCAACAACTCGAATTATGGTGCCGAAGTAAAAACCAAGAAACTAGCCCCCATCGTCCGTGGATGGCGTAACTACCACAGCAGCTGTGATATGAGCAGCGCTCGGGATACTTTATGGTTCATGAATAAAACCGCCCACCGGAAATTCCGAAAGGAAAAGAAAGTAGACCGGTATAAAGCAACTGAACTATGTAAAAAGGCATTCCCAAAAGTAGGTTACAAACAGAACCAACACGTGAACGTTTTGGGGACTAAGTCACCCTACGACGGTGACCTAGTCTACTGGAGTAACCGGAACTCAAGGTTATATTCAGATGCTACCTCCGATGCATTGAAAAGGCAAAACCATTCCTGTGGTTATTGTGGGTTGAGGTTCATGGAAGATGAGTCTGTACACCTTCATCACGTCGATGGAAACCACGACAACTGGTCTAAAAAGAACCTACTAGCAGTACATCAAAGCTGCCACCAACAATTACACTGGAGCACTCCGTGCATGAGAGAATATCTAGGAGCTGGGTGAGGTGAAAGTCTCACGCCCAGTTCTGTTCGCGCAGCGTCGGCCTTAGCCGAAAGGAGAGGTGCCCTGGGTAATACCAGGCATCGACTCTAACTTGAATCAGCGAAGAACAAACCGTAACGCTCATATCCTCGTATGACTCCGGTAAACTCTCCTGTCTCTATGATGGCTTGAGCAACTCTTTCCATTGTGGCTTGATTGTTAAAAACATGAGCCGATCGGCCTCGCCTGAGTAACCGCTGTACTTGTGGTGTGCCAGGTAGATGCTTGGCAATGTGTCTAGAATCCAGAAAAATCTCACGATCGATGCCACTCATACACTAGAAAGATCGAGTGTTTTGATCATACCAAATTTATGGTATCGAGCAAGACCAAAAAACCCCCTCAACTGCAGCTGTATGGCAGGTCATTTTAGGTGGCGGTGCCGAATGGCTAGCGGAAACTATTGTCAACTTTAATTTAACTCCACAGAGTGCTAAGCAAGCTATTGATTCTGCTAATGAATCCCTTGAATCTCTGGCTTTCGCAACAATAGTGAAAAATCGCGTTAATCGTGGTGGAATTCTGGCTGATGGTGCTAGCTTTATGAAAAATGGGGAAAATGGTAAAGGAATTACCTCACGCTGGTATCCCGAAACCCTGAAAAAGCGTATACTTTCTATTGATAAAATCAAGACAAAAATTAAATTTATTGCCGGGGATGGAGTTGAGGTTTGTGAGCAAAATTATCACCGCAACGATGCTATTTATTTCATTGATCCACCTTATCTAAAAGCTGGGCGCAGGCTCTATCGATATTCAACAGTTGATCATGAAGCTGTATTTCAACTTGCTAGCCAATTGGAAGGCAATTTTTTGATGAGCTATGACAATACAGAAGAAACAAGGAATATAGCAAGTCGCTATAAATTTGCTATACAACCTATTGCTATGAAAAACACTCATCATGCTGAGAATACAGAATTGTTGATTGGCCGAAATTTTTCTTGGTTTTTAGGGTAGTCATTATGTGAAGGCTTACCCAAAGGATGTTGGCGTAGCCTTCCCGAAGGATAGCCGATAGTCTGGGGCGACTCCTTCGGGAAGGTTAATTAGGCACGCCAAGGCTTGTGGTAGCTGGGTTTCATACCTCAACCTAGCCTAGGATGGGACTACTGAGCTTACCGGACAGGGCAGAAACTTGGAAGGTCTTCAACTGGAATTCCCTCATCGCAGGGGCCAGTAAACTTGAATGCCTCTGCTTCAATAAAATCACCAGTAACATTACCGACTAGATCATAGTTTCCTGAGAGTTCCAACTTCTTGACTGGTGCTCCTTCTTTCAAGTCATCTTCTGTCAGCTCGACCCAAATAACATTGGGGGATAAAGTTGATTCAAAGTATAGCAGAAGTCAGAAGTCAGAAGTCAGAAGTCAGAAGTCAAACTCTTGCGCTTACTTAGGTTTGAGACTTTTGTCATGTCCGCGCCTGCCCTGGCGACTGCTATAATAAACTTTGCGGAGGTTATCTGCTGTTGTTCGCCAAATGGTATTCGAAAGATTGGGTTGTTCTGGATCAGTTACTCTGAATGGAACTGATACATTGCGCATGACCGACATTACATTAGCCAGTGCTTGTCTGTCGGACTGAGGAGTAGGTAGATTCTTTAGGTAATAGCTCGCTCGTACATACCTGTCAGCTGCTCGGCTTGTTCCAGGTAGCATAGCATCGCCACCTACTGATTCCCAATAACCATTGAGTCCTATTTGCTCATCGTAGATAGGAGAGTTGGTCATCACCGCAAATTCCTTTCCATGGTGAATCACCAGCTTGCCTTCGAGGTGTTCAAAGATAGCCGAGTCACCCAGTGCATCTGAAATAGAAAAATGGAATGTAGGGGGACGGCTGATACCGCTGTCGCTAGGAAGCGGTGAGGGAACGACTTGTAACTCATCGTTCTCCAATGCACTTACGGCTTCCTGAACCGTTGCAAAATTGTCCAAAATATACTGAGTATATGCTGAGTATGATATTCCCTCACGGGAGGTGTCACGCTCGCCGAAATCTGCTTCGCTAAGATACAGCAAATTTGCCATCAAGCCTTTTTCATTCAACCCGTCAGCAGTACCGATATCGAAGCCAGCAGCGATCACACTTCCATATTTTGACTTCCACTCAACAGAATTCTTCCCTACTACCCCATCTCGCTCCATTCCAGCCGGAAACATCCTTTAATGTCTTCATACCAATCCATATTGCGGCCAGTGACAGCATAGGTCGGTGTGACGTCTTCTGTATAAGACGCATGAAGGACCCGTGAACATGCTTGAGCATCACTCAAAAAAACCAGATTTATGATTAACCCACAGATAAATAATGCTTTGAAAGTTCGCACAATGAAGTGCATAACTTATTCCTCCTGTGTTTATGCATGTAGATTGCACCAGTAAGGAATGTATCATAATCCTTCCAAATTTCTCTAGACCTCGCCACTAGTGATCGCGCCACGATCCCAACCTACCTTTGAGAACCTGGCAACTCAAAGGATTTGGACTCACGACCAAGCGCTACCATCATCAGTAACTCTGACCTTGACGACTCGGAGGGATTGTAATTATAATAGGCGATCGCCCTGCTCTTACTCCCTGGGAGAAACGATACCTACGACCTGGGATGCTTAACGGCTTTGAGGGCAGCAGCGGGAGACTAGCTTTGGGGAAAAACCAATCGTTTCTCCTAGTCGTTCGCTAGGGTAAGGGTAGGGGAATTCGTTAATCATAAATGAGTTTAAATGACTTATAAAAGGATTTCAAGGACTCCTATTGCTGACTAATGAATAGCATTGAGGGTAGTTTGTAGTGTTTTTGTCCCTCTCTCCTAGTGCTGGGGTGACAGGATTACGGCTACCGTAGCCACTGGTCGCCAATCCGTAAAGCGGGGAAAAAAGGCGGTAAGTCGGAAAAGGAGTCTATCGATAGCGCCAGGGAAGATCTGGCAGATAGGTTAATTAGAGCTTGACACTCCCCGCCCTGGAAGGACGGGGATTCTTGCTTCTACGAGGTGACTTGTTTAACCAGGCCGGAGCCAGAAAAAATAGAGGTCTCCTCTCCACAAGCGTACTTGGTCTATGACCCAGGTTTCGGTGTGCCCCACCGTACCTAAATTATTTAATAAATTTAGACAAACAATGTTTTTTGATCTTGATTTTCATAGACTTCCAAATCGCTAGATTTGATTATGCAACATGATTATCTCAAAACATGTTTTTTACATTGTCTACTTATTTTAAGATTCTGTTTGTCTAAAGCACTAATTGTTTTTTTAATTATGCGTTTATTTATTTTAACGTGCTAGACGAAAACTGTCAAGGCATACCTAAAGAAAGCCGTCCTATAAGGACGGGGCTTTAAACCCAATTTTTTTGGTAAGCATTAAGCTGTCAGTCGTCAGCCGTCAGCCATTCCCGTAGTGTGACGCATAAGCTGATAGCACCTCAAGTAGCGTTCGCGTAGCGCTATAGCTGATAGCTGATCGCTGATCGCTGATCGCTGATCGCTGAATCCTGACACCGCTACTATTTCAAGCTACACCATAGTCAGTGTACTGCCGCTTGTAAGAGTTGATTTGTAAAGAGAATCTAAAGCCGACTCAAAGACAGACTGAGTGGCCTGTAATCTAGATGATGAGATGAGTTAAACCCTGTCTTTATGAGTCGTTTACCTGAGATCGCCAACCCCCAGCGCCAATCCTATCGAAGTGACATGAGTGATAGAGAATGGGAAGTGTTGCGATCGCTAATACCGGAGCCGAAGGGATTTGGACATCCCAGGAGGGTAGACCTGCGGGAGATTATCAATGCCATTTTCTATGTGCAACGTAGTGGAAGAAGCGTGGGAAATGCTGCCCCATGACTTTCCGCCCTATCAAACAGTGTATAGCTATTTCCGAAAATGGCAACGCAAGGGGATTTGGCAAAGAATGCATGACCAATTGCGCGATCAACTGCGACAGCAAATCGGACGAGAGAAAGACTCAACTGTGGCGATCGCCGATTCCCAATCTGTGAAAACCACAGAAAAAAGGGGGCGGTGTATGGCTATGACGGTGGCCAAAAAGTTAAGGGCCGTAAACGCCATATAGTCGTAGATTCTCAGGGTTTGGTGATTGGGATGTTAGTCAGTGAAGCCAATGGGTCAGAACGTTTAGGTGCGATCGTCGTTTTGCATGAAGTCAAAGACCAACTCAGAGAGTTAAAAGTAATTTGGGTCGATCAAGGGTATTGCGGTGAGAATTTTGCTCATGCCGTGCAACAAGTCTGTGGGGACCAGGTGCGGGTGGAGGTAATTGAGCGAACATCAAAGGAATTTGAAACTTTACCGAAACGATGGATCGTAGAACGGACATTTGGCTGGCTCAATCGATTTCGGCGTTTGAGCTGCATATTATGAATTGTACACCACCATCAGCGAAGCGATGATTTACGGCTCTCTGATTCGTTTAATGACTCGTCGGTTGGCTTCTTAAGCTTTTGTTTATAAATCAGCTCTAAGGAGCCTGTAAACCCAAGACAATATCCTCTCTTGGAACGCCCATTTCAACTAACTCCTCAGCAGGATTGAGATCTGTGAGATTTTGCTGGAGCCAAATTTTTCCGTCTTTGATATCTAAATGCACTATAGAACGGTAAATCCGATTACAATCTTCCCAACCCACATTCATCCACTGGTAATGATCCCGAACAGTGTCAAAAATTAGTTGTACTTCCACCTCATCATTAGAAACATCATCCTTGGCGTAGTCGTTCAGTAATCTCTGAACGTACTCACGGTATTGAGCTACTTTCTCCATTCAACAATCACCTCTTTGGCTGAATCATACACAATTATCAAGACCTGATACTGTTGTATACCAGCATGCTTTAGCGTAAAGATCCGCTGTAAGAGTTGGAAGTTATAGCACTAGGCATTAATATGTTTGACATTTCTAAACTCCGAAACCTAATCCTAGCTTACTTTTGACTTCTGACTTTTAACTTCTGACTTGCGCGTAGCGCTATATCACTGCTATTGCTCACAAGCTCAAGCCTACACTCCCCTACCCTCGTGAGTGTAGCTATGTCACTACAAAAGACTACAGGACGAATTATGCCTTGGAGTGTCAAACACAAAATCCGTTACAGTATGTAAATAAGCGAAGTTACCTTTTTAACCCAGGCACAATGGTATCCTCATCCTCGATTGCTGTCAGAGAACTCCCCATATTTCCCCTACCTGAAGTCGTTTTATTTCCTGGACGCCCTCTGCCGTTACACATTTTTGAATTTCGCTACCGAATCATGATGAACACGATTTTGGAGAGCGATCGCAGATTTGGTGTCTTAATGTGGGATCCTGTAAAACAGGAACCAGCTACAGTTGGCTGTTGCGCTGAAATTATTCACTTTCAGCGTCTTCCCGATGACCGGATGAAAATAGTAACGTTAGGTCAGCAGCGGTTTCGGGTCTTAGAGTACGTTCGTGAAAAGCCCTATCGGGTTGGACTAGTGGAATGGATTGAAGACCAGCCACCCGCTGAAGACCTCAGACCAAAGGCAAAAGAGGTGGCACAGTTATTGCGGGATGTTGTGCGTCTTTCCGCGAAGTTGACCAACCAGAAAATTGAGCTACCAGAAGACCTGCCCGATCTACCGATTGAGTTGTCTTACTGGGTTGCTAGCAATCTGTACGGTGTAGCCTTAGAACAACAGGCACTTTTAGAGACCCTGGACACCGCACAACGTCTAGAACGGGAAACAGAAATTCTCACTTCAACTCGCAATCACTTAGCAGCACGCACTGTACTCAAAGATGCATTGACTTAAGCTTTATCTATGAGGTACACAGGATTTTTTGCCAGATCCGCTGCTCTCGACTCCCGACTCCCGACTCCCGACTCCCTACTTCCATTAACCCAGAACGAAAGTACCTCACCCAATTAGTAACTGCTATAACAGTTTTGTTCACGGTTGACGGTTAACTGTTGAAAGTCAAATTATCAACATTTATGAGGGTGTAGCTGCCAAAAATCTTGAGGATTTCCTGATCAGGAATTATTTCCTCAAGAGCAGCTTTAAATAATGGTGCATAGAGATCTGATTCGAGTTCAATAAAGAATATGTACTCACCAAGTAATCGCTTGGTGGGACGAGACTCAATCCGACTTAAATTAATGCCTCGACGGGCAAACACCTGGAGTGGTTTAGACAATGATCCAGGTATATTAGCAGGAGGACTAAATGCTAAGGAGGTATGACTACCTCCAGGAGATGGCTTTAAACTCAGCACCCAAAACCGGGTGAAATTATCGGGATAGTCATTAATGTTAGATGCCAGTACTGGTAGAGTATAAAGCTTTGCTGCTCGTTCAGATGCGATCGCTCCTGCTTTGTGATCTTTGTCCAAAAACTGTAGCGCTTCAGTAGTGGAGTTGGTAGGTACCAGTTGCACTGATGGCAGAAACTGCTCTAACCACCGCTGACACTGAGCCAGGGCTTGGGGATGGGAATAAACCGTTTTAATTTCTGCTATGGTTGATGCCCGTGACATCAGACAATGTCTGATTGGCAAAACCAGAGCCTGTTGGATTTGGAGCTGATCTAGTTGCCAAAGCCGATCTAGTGTCATGGCGACACTGCCTTCAATGGAATTCTCTACAGGTACCACTGCTAGATCAGCTTGTTGGTTAGCTACTGATTGTAAGGTTTGGGCAATGCTGGGATAAGGACACAACAGGGATTGCTGAGCCTGTTGTTTCTGGAGTCGCTCAGCATAAGCTGTGGCAGCGGCTTCTGTATAGGTTCCTGGTGGTCCGAGATAGGCAATAGAAACTGACATAATAGACAATATAATTTGAGTTGTGAACAGAATCGTTTAGGGAAGGGCAAGAGGCAAGAGGCAAGAGGAACCCACCCCTAACCCCTCCCAGGAGGGGAAGGCAAGAGGCAAGAGGCAAGAGGCAAGAGGAACCCACCCCTAACCCCTCCCAGGAGGGGAAGGCAAGAGGCAAGAGGCAAGAGGCAAGAGTTAATCAACTATATAATAGTAATTTTTGGTAATATCAAAAACTGTAATCCTTGTCTTGATGCAGTCGCTATGATAATTTTTTGGTGTGATCATAAATCAGGATTGGATTTGATGATATAGTTGGAAATGCTATCTAGGTTATGGGAGTTTAATTGTAATAAAATAATCAATAATAAATTAGAATTAGATCAGATTTTTATGTGCTTTGTATTGCTCAAGAAGTAAACTGTAAAATATTGAAAAAAATAGCCCAAGTTCGTCATTATATCAGTTGTTATTAGCCTGGGTATTTTTAGGCTTGTTTGGGAATCGAGGAACCGATAAACAGCAAGCGCAAATAGTCTATTTTAAGAGTAAAGCTGGGTATCTTAAGTGTGCCCTAGGTAAGGTCTATTTCTTTCATGATGGCATCGGTTTTTGAAAATTTCCAACCCCTAGCTGCGATCGCTACCACTCCTACTGGGGCTCAAATACTGCAACCCCTGTGTCAAACTACTGGTGCAACCCTTTGGGTACCGAATTCTCTGAGCACCCTAGAACAGGTTGCTGTCTACAAGGGTTCCCTCAAAGACCACATTGCCTCCCTCTGGCCAAACCACCGTGCCTTGGTGTTTTGTTTGGCAGCGGGAGCAGTGGTGCGCTTAATTGCTCCTTTGTTAACGGATAAATCCAGTGATCCAGCGGTGGTGGTAGTTGATCAAGGGGGAGGTTTTGTAATTAGTTTGTGTAGTGGTCATCAAGGGGGAGCAGATCAACTGACACGGTTAATTGCTTCCCAACTGGACTCAACGCCTATTTTAACGGGAGCAGCAGCAGATTTAGGTCTACCTGGAGTTGATGTCTTAGGTATTCCCTTTGGCTGGTATCGGGGAGAAGGGGATTGGACTAGAGTAAGTGCTGTGGTTGCCCGTGGGGAAATAGTACAGGTAATTCAAGAGGCTGGTTCCACTCTTTGGCAAGCTCATCTTAGAGATGGACATCCTTTCTATTTCGGATTTCCAGACAATCGCGCTACAACTGAATCCGAGTCGATCTCACCCAAAGCCAGGATTTGGATTAGTGCCACCCAACAGCAATTTTCCCCAGAATCGGATTTAGCAAACGTGCAGTGGTATCCACGGGTACTGTGGTTGGGAATTGGTTGTGAGCGAGGGACATCGAAGCAGTTGATTGAAATGGCGATTCGGCAGACCTGTGAGGGTTATGGTTTATCAGAAAATGCGATCGCAGGAATTGCGACTATTGACCTGAAAGCCGATGAAGTCGGTATAGTCCAATTGTGCCAAGAGCGCCATTGGCCCTTACGCACTTTCCCAGCTGAGGTACTCCGTTCCGTAACTGTACCCAACCCATCGGATGTGGTGGCGGCAGAAGTTGGTACTCCCAGCGTTGCCGAAGCAGCAGCTCTGTATAGCGCTCAAGAGTTGAAAGTTAGCAAGTTGTTCGCGAACGTTGGCCAAAAGCCCATGCTTCCCGAACAACCCTTATTAGTTCCCAAACAAATAGTCAAATCAGCGAATCAAGTAGGAGCCGTAACTGTAGCGATTGCTCAATCCCCAGTAGAATACACTGGACGTTTGGGGAAACTGTTGCTAGTGGGTATCGGTCCGGGAAATCTTGACCAAATAACCCCAGCAGCTAAAACGGCTATATCCAGCGCTGATGCTGTTATTGGTTACTCCCTCTATATCAATTTAATTACAAGCTTGCGACGTCCAGGACAAATTATCGAAGCATTACCGATTACCCAAGAAAGCCAACGAGCAAAACGTGCCATTGAACTGGCTGAGTGGGGATTAACGGTAGCAGTGGTTTCTTCTGGTGACTGCGGTATCTATGGTATGGCTGGGTTAGTCCTAGAAGAATTGCGCTCTAGGGGCTGGGATGGTAAGACACCCCAGGTGCAAGTATTTCCTGGTATTACAGCCTTACAAGCTGCTGCCTCTCGTGTGGGAGCACCCCTGATGCATGATTTTTGTGCCATTAGTTTGAGTGACCTATTGACCCCTTGGCCAGTAATCGAAAAGCGTCTAGAAGCCTCAGCCGCAGCAGATTTTGTGACTGCGTTGTACAATCCGCGATCGCGTAATCGTACTGAACAGATTGCGATCGCACAACGGATATTTCTCAAGCATCGTAAACCTGATACCCCTGTAGCCATTGTGGTTTCCGCCTATCGAGAGGATGAAAAAATCACTCTCACAACTCTTGACAAAATGCTAGAAATACCCATTGATATGCTGACTATGGTGCTGATTGGTAATCAAAGCACTGATATTCATCAGGATTGGATGATTACACCAAGGGGATATCGGATTGAAGGTTGAAGGTTTAAGGTTGTTCGCGTAGCGTGGCCAAAGGCCAAGGTTATTTGGTTGAAGGTTTAAGGTTATTTGGTTGAAAGCAGATTTGGCAAGTTAAATCAGAGAAACAACTCAAACACCTGACGACAGAAATGTTTTAGCTTCTCCCCCACTTCAGCTGATGGCTGACAACTACCGATAATTTGCCAACGCTCCACTGTGGAGAGTCGCCAAGCTTCTCCTTGATGGTTAAAGGCGGTCGCTTCCAAACCAATCAGCCGATGAGATTGATCTAACTGGTCTTTATGAAACCGAATCTGTAACAAAATACTTCGACTTTGGAAGCGTCTACTCCAGCCAGGGAAGTGAAAGCCAATGTCAATGGAGTTAGGATCCACGAGTTCTCGGGTTTCCGGGTCATTTGTCCAAGGCTTGAGGTCAGCCTTGGCATCAGGGAATTCAGACTTAAACAAATTCACAACAGCCGCAATTTTGGTGGTGACTTCTAAGCCGATTGCTTGTTCAGCTGCGTTCACGCCTAATCTCCTATGGTTAACTGCTAGTAACGTAATTTGTATCTTTTTATTACAACCTAATACAAATCTACCCAATTATTTATAAAAATTTATACTTTTGTAGTATAAGTTAAATATTTAATCAATACCAGAACCAGGTCTTCTGACATGGCAGCATTTCCGATAAGATACCCAAGTCCGCTACTTCCGTTCCGCTTTTGATAAATCATCCTCCTCACTTGCCTAAGTTCCCACTCAGCGGTAAGCTCATATAGCAATCCGAGCTGAAAAGTGAACAATCACAGTTCTTACTCAAAACTCAGCACTCAGGACTGACGAACTATTTTCAATGGAAGTATTGTTCACAAGTCGATCAGGATTGCCACACGACAAGCAACAGCGTAAAGGCAAAACAACCGTGTCAATCAGTGAACAATCTATAGAAGTCGGGTCTTGGGAATGGTTCTATCGGGAAGCTAAACCAGTTGGGGATAGTAGAGGAGTGCCAGTAATACTTCTTCATGGCTTACCATCCCAGAGTTTTTGCTGGTGTGAGATCATGCCAGATTTAGCTAAAGTAGGCTACGATGCGATCGCACCAGATTGGCTCGGTTCTGGATTATCCGCAAAACCGGACCGGCTTGACTTTCCCTACACACCAGATGCTTTCATTGAAGCCTTAGGCGATTTCCTTAAACACCTGGAAATCGAAAGGTTTTCGTTAGTTGTTCAAGGGTTTCTCGCCTCCGTGGGACTTCAATATGCCTTGCGTCACTCAGACCAGATTGAGCGTCTAGTGATTCTAAATACACCTGTCTCCTCGGCTGCCAAGTTACCCAGCAAAATGCAGCAATGGGGATGGCCATTCATCGGGGATATGTTAACCCAAGACCCCTTGTTAGTTGACCGAACTCTGGAAGGGGGGTCGCGCTATCGCATTGAAGACAACTATTTAGATCTCTATCGCAAGCCCTTTCTGAAAAGTTCCGATCCTGGACGTTCTCTGGTAGCGACTATCAAGAATATCCAGATGAACAAGTGTATGGCAGAAATTGAATCAGGTTTCCGCAACTGGGACAAGCCAACCTTAATTGTTTGGGGACTCAAAGACCCTTGGCTTCCGGTTGAGCAAGCTGAGCAATTTGCTAATCAGCTTAAGAATAAGGAATTAGTGAAGCTGGAGGAAGCTGGACATTACCCTCAGGAGCATTGGTCGAGGGAAATTAGTGAAATCCTGGTGCCGTTTCTAAGACGCAAAGCTTGAATTAGTCAGTATTGGTGGCAATTAAAGGATGTTGCGATCAGCAGCAAATTCTAGGCAAGCTTTAATGTCTGTTTCGGTCAATTCTGGAAAGTCATCGACAATTTCGGCGTGAGACATACCAGCTGCTAGCCAGCCTAAAACGTCATCAACTGTTATGCGCATCTGTCGAATAAAAGGTTTACCACCTCGCTTATCCGCTTCGATGGTAATAATATTGCGATCGCTCATTTTGCCAATAGGTTCGGTCTTATTAGTCTCATTCTATAGCATACTAATACTGGGCTGCAACGGAAAAAAGCATTAACAACTATAGTGCTGCATCGCTACTCCCTGCTGCAAACCTCCCTGCTCCCATTAACCTACTCCTAGCGGTGCGACCCTAGGGCGATTTACTCGCCCTAGGAGGGGCGCACCGTAGATGACTTCGCAGCTAACTCCACAACAGAGCAAACCGAACCAAATACCTCACTTAAGTCATTAATAGTTACCCTAGAATAATTCTTGGTAAAATGTTTTCCATCCAGCTTTCCAAACTGCCACAACTCAGCATCAGTAACTATTCCATATACCACCAGACTCTCAGTTTTATTTAACTTTTGTGCAGCTACTAATTCTGCCAAACATTGCCCCCAACCTTTCATGAAATCGTTTTGTTTTGCCTCTACAATCAAAATCAGCGGATACTCTATTACGTTTTTACCCAGTTCTGAACGTTTACCAAAAATATAATCTGGTGTTCCCGTTAAAATACTATCTGCATAAATCGATTTATGGCTCCAGATTGAATATTGTTCAACAAACTTTTTACATGCTTCACGTAAAATCGGGTAGATAACGTTTTCACAGCGGGCAGCCTCGGATGAGAAAATATCAAAGTTTTGCCTGCTAAACTCGTAATCTTGAATAAATTGCTCTGGTGGCGAGACAGAAGAAATGGGAAGAAAGTCTTCTTCGGTATAGTTGATTCGATATGCCTTCTGTACTTCGTCAGCAGATTTAAAATCTGTAAATGCCATGATATATAGCAGTTCTCAATTCGGTAAGGTACTTAGGCCCTTAGATTAGGGAGTAGGGAGTAGGGAGTAGGGAGTAGGGAACAGCGGATATGGGAATAGTAAAAAAGATATCCAAGGATTATTTACTATAATAAATCAGATTTGCTTTTATGATAGCTTGGTAAAAGCTATAGTTATAGCAATCCTAAATCAATTGTGATAATTTTTGATGCAATATTCCCTACTCCGGTGATCCGCTGTTCCGGTGATCCGCTGTTCCGGTGATCCGTTGTTCCCTTTGCTATAGAAACTTTTTAATATTATATCTGTACAGCTCATCTACAAGCTTGAGAAAGGCAAACAGCTTTCAGCAGCGTCTACCTAAGCAGATCGTGATTTGATTAGTATTTCACCAACCAAGATCTTGCTGAAAGTAGTGCTTGGGTAGGTAAACTTCGACACAATCAGTGGTCAAGCTACCATATTGGGTATTAAACTTTGCGTTTGATGGGAGCAATATTGGGTTATAGTACTTGACCAAAAATTTTTGGTTTAAAGCCCCGTTATTCTAGGACGGCTTTTAAGTAAAGTGTGATAGAATAAACATGTAGCCTAGTACAGGCAGGATTCGTCGGTACTGCCAATTTAAAACAACGACGTAAAGCGATACTAGTACACGAGGAGCGAAAAACCTCGCCAAAACGCATGGATCTTAACAGATACCGAAACCCCAGTAAAATAACCTTTTAAAACTAAACGTACCGTGGGGCACACGGGAACGGGGGAGACCCAACGCTTAGGGAGATAAGCCCACGCTCGTTTAGTTAAATTAGGCTCGATATGCGCGTTTTTAAACGGCTATTTGGCTTAAGTACTGCCTTTGAGGGATAACTAATTTTAAGGCGTGTCGTAGAACTAAGAATCCCCGCTCATAAGCGGGCGGGGAGTGTCAAGAACCTTAAATAGTTTTCCCGATCGGTTGGCTAGCGAACAAACAATGATGATGAGAAGTTATCGGTCTATTCTGACTGTGATTCTGGCAATGGTGATGACCTTTTTGGTCAGCTGTGGTAGCCCAAGTGCCACCAAGGCTCCTACCTACACCCCTGAAAAAATTGCCCAAATCCAGACAAGTGCTACTAGAGTGCTTGAGCTTCGCGAGAAAATGCCAGTTCTCGAAGCCAACATTCAAGACGAAAACTGGGTAGATATTAGTTCATTTATCCATGGTCCGTTAGGAGATCTAGGGCGCAGCAGTAACTATCTGGCTGGCCAACTCCTTCCTAAAGACCAGAAAGCAGCCAAGGAAGCGGCTGAAGTATTGTTGAAATCTTTGGTTAAAATTGACGAAGCTTCTGTAGAGCGCAACTCCCAGCTGGCACTCAAAAACTACGAAGCAGCTTTGAAAAACTTTGATGACTTTTTGGAATTAATTCCCACTAGTTAGAAAGTTATGAAGTATGAAGTGTGAAGTATGAAGTGTGAAGTGTGAAGTGTGAAGTGTAAAGTGTGAAGTGTGAAGTGTAAAGTGTGAAGTGTAAAGTGTAAAGGGTAAAGTGTAAAGGGTAAAGGGTAAAGTGTGAAGTGTAAAGGTGGAATAAAAACCTTATCCATAAGCATAATTCATAATTAACACTTCTGAACTAACACTTCACACTTCATACTTCACACTTCACACTTCAAACTTTAAACTTTAAACTTCATAAAATTGTGAGTAAAGTCGCTATTATTGGATGCGGTATCGTTGGAGCAGCGATCGCATATGAACTTAGTCGGGTAAATGGGCTAAGTATCACTGTCCTCGACCAGCATATGCCAGCACAAGGCTCTACTGGTGCTGCTTTAGGGGTACTGATGGGTGCCATTAGTAAGAAAGTCAAGGGTAGGGCGTGGCAGCTGCGCCAAGCCAGTATCCAGCGCTATCAGA
>NZ_JAAHHW010000121.1 GCF_010692325.1 Moorena sp. SIO3I8
CTCTAGACTAGCGAGTCGCCTTCGCTCTAACGCCCTTAGCATTCATCCCTCCAGAACCAGCAAGGATACGTTGCAATTCATCGGGTTTAGAACTTTTACTAAGTGCTACTTCCAAAGAGATCAAGCCAGATTTAACCTGATTCGCTAAAGCTTGTTCCAGGGTCTGCATTCCCAATTTCATACCGGTTTGGATAGCAGAATAAACTTGAGAAGTTTTTCCTTCCCGGATCAGGTTAGAAATAGCTGGTGTCACTACCATGATTTCCTGAGCCATAGTCCTACCAAACTCACCAGGTTTAGGATTTTTCTTCGGTACTAGACATTGACTAAATACTGCAATCAAAGAGTTAGACAGCTGAGCTCGGATTTGAGCTTGCTGTCCAGATGGGAACACATCAATGATCCTGTCTACAGTTTGAGCAGCTGAGTTAGTGTGTAGCGTTGCAAATACCAAGTGACCGGTTTCAGCTGCGGAAATAGCAAGAGCAATTGTTTCCATATCCCGCATTTCACCCACCAAAATCACATCCGGGTCTTCCCGCAGTGCCCCCTTCAAGGCATTGGCAAAGCTCTTGGTATCTTCACCTTTTTGACGTTGGTGAATCAAGCTCTTGATGTTAGGAAACACATATTCTATCGGGTCTTCCACTGTCAGAATATGTTCTGCCCGAGTGCGGTTAATTAAGTCAATCATGGCTGCTAGGGTAGTGGTTTTCCCAGAACCCGTGGGTCCGGTGACCAATACCATTCCCCTTGGTCGTTCACTCATCGACCGCACCACATCCGGTAAACCCAATTTTTCAAAGTTAGGAATCTTGGAAGACAAAGCCCTCAAGCAAGCCGCATAGCAACCCCGTTCTTTGTAAACATTGACACGGAAACGAGCCAACCCCTTGACACCATAGGAACAATCAAGTTCCCAGTTTTGCTCCAATTCCTTACGCTGTGAATTGTTAAGCATACTGAAAATCAATCGCTGACAGGCTTGAGGGTTCAGGGCTTGGTCATCAATGGGTTGGAGTTTACCACTGACGCGGAAGTAGACTGGCGCACCCGCTTGGATGTGCATATCTGACCCCCCCATCTCAATCATCTGCTCCATCAAGTCTTCAATCATCAGTTCCATAATGTTGTCTCCCTTAAAAACCTCAGTAGTCGTTAGTGATTAGTCATTAGTCAAAATAAAATAGCCAATTGTTCAAACAATATACTAATAACTAAATTAATTTTGAAAACGCGGTGTCATACAGTAAGGACAGTCTAGCCACTCCGGCTGTAATTGAGCTGAGCAAGTGACACAGGTTAGAGAACTCTTGCGCTTAGCTTTGAGTTCTGCCTCTAAGCCGGAATCAGTAAAGGTTACTCGTTCCACTTCTTCAAAGGTGGTGTAACCTTCCTTTACCAAATTCAAGCTATAGGCTAATATGGTGATCATCCCTTCCTCTACAGCAGCTTCCTTAATCTCCTCCGTGGGGGCACCTTCGTTGATTAAGGCTTGCAGGTTTTCAGAGATGCGCATAACTTCATAAACACCAACCCGTCCTTTGTAACCAATACCATTACAGGTTTTACAGAGTGTACCTTGTGCCCTAGCTTCAGCAATTTGCTCCGGTGTCAGGGTATTGGCGCGATAGATGGTAATCCCCCCTTCTCTAGAGGATGATAAACCATAGCGCGCTAGTTCCGCAGAACTTGGTTGGTAAGAAATGCGGCAATTGGAACAAACACGCCGCATCAATCGTTGAGCTAACACTCCCAGCAAGGCACCAGAAACCATGAAGGGTTCAACACCCATTTCATCTAAACGAGCGATCGCACCAGCCGCATCATTAGTGTGTAGAGTAGTCAATACTAAGTGACCAGTCAAAGCTGCTTCAATGGCGGTTTTAGCTGTTTCTTTGTCTCGGGTCTCACCCACCAGAATCACGTCCGGGTCTTGGCGCAGAAAAGCTCGTAGAATTGAGGCAAAATCCATGCCTTTTTCCCGGATAACTTGCACTTGGGTAATCCCAGGTAAGGAATACTCAATCGGGTCTTCTGCAGTACTGATATTCACGCCAGGGTCATTACGTTCTGCCAGAATTGAATACAAGGTTGTTGATTTCCCCGATCCCGTTGGACCCGTCACCAAGATTAATCCAAAGGGACGCTTAGCCATTTCCCTGACCAATTCTAAGGTGTCTGGGTCTGTGATCAACTTATCCAACCCCAACTGGGTGGATTCGTTATCTAGGATCCGCAGAACCACCTTTTCCCCATAACGACTGGGCAAGGTATTGACCCGAAAGTCAACTTTCCGCCCCTGGAACATACGCCGAATTTTACCGTCTTGGGGTAAGCGTCTTTCCGCAATGTCGAGATCTGCCATGATTTTGAAACGAGCCGCCACCGCTGTATGTATTCGCTGTGGTAAGGCATCAAAGGCTTGACGCAGTACACCATCTTTGCGATAGCGCACCCGCAACTGATCCTCTTGGGGTTCAATGTGAATGTCAGAAACCCCTTCTTGTAAAGCCTTAGCCAGGATTTTGTTAACCAGGTTGATGATTGGAGCTCCCCCGGCCTCATTCAAAGAAGAATCTAGGTCTGCTTCCGCTTCCTCTGGGGCATCCTGTAAACTCTCAAATGAGCCTAAATTCTCTAAATCCTCCTTTACATCTACGGATTTTTGTTGATCTAATTGCTTTTGCCGTGCCAACTGATCGTCAAGATACTGACTAATGATTTGCTGATAGTCTTCTTTAGTGATTACCATCCGTTGCCACTTGATTCCCTGAGGTCGTAGAATCCGATTCAAATCATCCTGGGCTTCTAGATCATCAGGAGAAACCATTGCCACCAAAACCGATGGCGGCTCAGTTTCATGCTTAGATATCGGGAGCAGGTGATAGCGACGGCAAATATCAATAGGAATCAGGGTTTCGATCAAGCCACCGACTTGCTGAGTAGAAATATCACTAATTTCGGGATCTAGAGACTCAACACCAAAAAGAACTTTCAGTTCAAACAACTGCTGTTTCTTGTATTGGCGGATCAAGTCCGGTGGTAACTGACGTCCGGTCATTGCTTCGATGACTTCCGTCAGGGGTCTTCCGGACTTGCGAGTTTCCAGCCAAGCTTCCTGCATCTGGTCAGCATTAACGTAACCAGCCTGAATCAGTTTATTGCCAAAGGGAGAAAAATCGTTACGGACTACTAGGGCGCGTCGTTGAGATGAGGAGTAAGTCATGACGGAATAGGAAGTCTCCTTACTTTACACAGTATTCCCAAAAGCCTTATGTTAAATAACATAGGAGTGGCAGCCACTCCCTTATTTTTACGTTTTAGTTAGATTGACGGACTCGGATAATTTGTCGTAGCTAAATATCACATTATACATCATAAAAACTCAGCAAACTCATTCGCTGTATAATTATTATCAACCCCTAATCCATCAAGGTGGTTCACAATCTCAGATGCTAGATTTTGATTAATGACTGATTTAGCCACAACATTCAACTATGCAACAAGACCAGCAAAAGTATGCAACAAGACCAGGCAACGGAAGTAGCGCCATCAAGGACAGTCCGTGGAAAAACCACAGTCGGTGGGCAAGTAAGGGTACAGGCCATAAGGATCTGATCGGCGACCCTGTCCTTGACCAGCATTTTTGCTGACGGAGGGCTTGGAAGACCAGACAGTTGAGGTAAGTAGTCTGAGGTCGCAACAACTCTCAATGAGCTTATAAACCCATGGTATAGTCGTTAGACTTAACTAGGTTAGTTTACAAAATTTGCTGGAAAATTGGTTGGCTAGTAAGAAATTATAGATAAACTAGCAGTCTATTGAATTGGGATGAGTGGAGCATGATTGACGAAGCAAAACAGTCAGATAACACTTCGCAGCAGACAAATGAAGAGTCCACCACGGTACTCGAAGATAATCTTCAGGCGGAAGCGGTAGCCGTAGCCTCTGACTCAGAGGTCAACCCAACAGCCGCACAACCAACTGAATCCCCTGCTGCTGAAGCATCTGAGTCAGGGCCCAACGACCAAGAAGCCCAGACCGAGGTAGCTCAAGCAGCAACAACCGATGAATCCCCTACCGAGGACGATTCCAAAATTATAGAAACCATCAAGCAGGAAAATGAGGCTCTGAAAGCTCAACTAGAAGAGCGAACTCAGCAATGTGACTCCTTTAAATCTCAATACATCCGGATTGCGGCAGATTTTGAGAACTTCCGCAAACGGTCAGCTAAAGAAAAAGAAGACTTGGAACATCAAGTTAAAGGAAACACCATCACGGAGTTATTGTCAGTAGTAGATAATTTTGAACGGGCGCGTACCCAAATTAAGCCTCAAAATGATGGGGAAATGTCGATTCACAAAAGCTATCAAGGTGTTTATAAACAGCTGGTAGACAGTCTCAAGCGCCTTGGGGTTGCTGCGATGCGACCAGAAGGGAAAGAGTTTGACCCCAATCTCCACGAAGCGGTTATGCGAGAACCAACGGATGAATATCCAGAAGGAGTGGTGATAGAACAGCTAATGCGGGGTTATTTCCTTGGGGAGCGGGTGCTACGTCACGCTATGGTGAAAGTAGCTGCTGCGGTAGAACCACAGGAAACCTCGGAAGCTCAGAAGTCTGCTGAGCCAGAAAATTAGCTGCCATTGATTGGTTAAGCTTCCTTTGGTGTCAGTCTGAGATCATCCTACCAAAAGGGACTTAGCACCAAGGGAAGTTCTATTATTTTGACCAACTCAACAAAAAATCAAAGTAAAATAACTTAACATAACCTTTAACCCGCAACCCTATGGGAAAAGTTATTGGCATCGACCTAGGCACAACCAATAGTTGTGTTGCTGTCTTAGAAGGAGGTAAACCCATAGTCATTTCGAGCTCGGAAGGTGGGCGAACCACACCGAGTATTGTCGGATTTGGCAAATCAGGGGAGCACCTAGTGGGTCAACTGGCCAAGCGTCAAGCAGTGACCAATGCGGAAAACAGTGTCTACAGTATCAAGCGCTTTATCGGACGTCGTTGGGATGAAACCGCTACAGAGCGTTCCCGTGTCCCCTATACCTGTGTTAAGGGTCGTGATGAGACCGTAGATGTCAAGATTCGGCGTCGAGATTACACCCCTCAGGAAATCTCGGCCATGATCTTACAAAAGCTCAAGGCTGATGCTGAAACCTTTCTTGGGGAACCAGTAACTCAAGCCGTGATCACAGTTCCTGCCTACTTTACCGATGCTCAACGACAAGCCACCAAGGATGGGGGTACCATTGCTGGCTTGGAAGTGTTGCGCATTATAAACGAACCGACTGCTGCTGCTCTTGCCTATGGCTTAGATAAGCTGGATCAAGACCAGCTGATCTTGGTGTTTGACTTGGGGGGTGGTACCTTTGATGTCTCAGTTCTGCAACTGGGGAATGGGGTCTTTGAAGTAAAGGCAACCTCTGGTAACAATCATTTGGGGGGAGATGACTTCGATAATGTGATTGTCCGCTGGATGGTGGAAAACTTTAAAGCCAAAGAGGGCATCAATCTCACCCAAGACAAAATGGCTCTTCAGCGTTTGCGAGAGGCAGCGGAAAAGGCAAAAATTGAACTGTCTAGCATGGTAGCCACCCCCATCAACTTGCCGTTCATTACTGCTGATGAAACAGGACCAAAACACTTAGAGATGGAGTTGTCCCGGGCTAAGTTTGAAGAACTATCCAGGGACATGATTAACGCAACTATAGAACCGGTAAAGCAGGCGCTCAAAGATAGTGACCTCAAGCCAGAGGAGATTGACCGGATTTTGCTGGTAGGGGGTTCGACCCGTATCCCGGCGGTGCAGGATGCTATTAAAAGGTTTTTTAATGGTAAGGCTACCGATCGTTCGGTTAACCCCGATGAAGCTGTGGCATTGGGAGCAGCAATTCAGGCTGGTGTTTTGGGCGGGGAAGTCGAAGATGTCCTGCTACTGGATGTTACTCCCCTGTCCCTGGGTATAGAAACCTTAGGGGAAGTGTTCACCAAAATTATCGAGCGCAATACTACTATCCCTACCAGTAAGTCCCAGGTATTTTCCACCGCTACCGATGGACAAACCTCCGTAGAAATCCATGTATTGCAGGGGGAGCGGGCAATGGCTAGAGATAACAAAAGCCTGGGAAAATTCCTGCTGACTGGTATTCCCCCAGCTCCCCGTGGTGTACCTCAAATTGAAGTCACCTTTGAAATCGATGTCAACGGCATTCTTAAAGTCGCTGCCACTGATCGAGGAACTGGGAAAGAGCAAAGTATTGTGATTACCAATACGGGGGGATTAAGTCCAGCGGAGGTGGAACGGATGCGCCGTGAGGCAGAAGACTATGCTGACCAAGACCGCCGTCGCATGGAATTGATCCAACTCAAAAACCAAGCCGATGGCTTACTATATAACTATGAATCTACCATCAAAGACCATGGGGAATTGATTAGCACTAACCTTCAGGCTCAAGGACTCAAGGAGCAAGCAGATCAACAAAAGCAGCACCTAGATACCATAATGACAAACCCCTCAATTGAGGTCGAGGAGGTGAAAGAAGCTATTGAAACTTTGCAGAAAACTGTCTTGGAAATTGGGGGTATCATTTACGCCAGTGCTAGCCTTGGGTCAGACCCGGAATTTATCACCTCTGACGAAACAGCTCAAGAGTCAAATTCCAACGACTCCACCCAAATAGCACCGGATGCTCTAGGAGAATTTGTGGTTGATTTTGAGGATGAGACCTTAGAGGTGGATGTTGACTACGAAGCAGTTGATTACGGCAACAGCTCCCTAAAAGATAGATAATTTCACTCGCTGCTTTGACTAGCTCAAGCCGACCTTGACATTATGGTCATATAAGCAGGTGGCAATCAGCTGATTTTTTTGATAGACAATGATATAGGATGCAGGTAATGCTGGAATGCGCTCTTTGTGCTTTTATAGCAATAACCTGAGGAATAACAAGAGCCCCCACTATATAAATGGAAGACCGATCAGCGCTCTATGGCTGACTATTATGATCTGCTTGGTGTCTCTCGTGATGCCGACAAAGATGAAATTAAACGTGCTTACCGTCGCTTGGCACGGAAGTACCACCCAGATGTTAACAAAGAACCAGGAGCTGAAGAGCGCTTTAAGGAAATTAACCGGGCTTACGAAGTCCTATCAGAACCAGAAACTCGAGCAAGATATGACCGTTTTGGGGAAGCTGGTGTTTCCTCAGCTGCGGGAGCAGGCTACTCAGATTTTGGGGATATGGGCTTTGCTGATATTTTTGAAAGCTTCTTCAGCGGCTTTGCTGGTGGTATGGGTCAGCAAACTGGTCGTCGGCGTAGTGGTCCGGTGCGTGGTGACGACCTCCGACTAGACTTGAAGCTGGCTTTCAAGGAAGCTATATTCGGTGGTGAAAAGGAAATCCGAATTCCTCACCTAGAAACCTGTAAAGTCTGTAACGGCACAGGGGCAAAGCCAGGAACTCGACCCCGCACTTGCCCAACCTGTAACGGTACAGGTCAAGTACGGCGTGCTACTCGTACCCCCTTTGGTAGTTTCACCCAAGTCTCAGTCTGTCCTACGTGTAACGGTGAAGGGCAAATCATTGAGGATAAGTGTGAAGCCTGTGGTGGTGCTGGTCGTAAACAAGAAACCAAAAAGCTTAAAATCACCATTCCAGCAGGAGTGGATAATGGTACCAGGCTACGGGTTTCTAAAGAAGGAGATGCTGGATTACGTGCTGGTCCACCAGGAGACCTATACGTTTATCTATTTGTAAACGAAGACAGCAAGTTTCAGCGGGATGGTATTAACATTCTGTCTGAAATGAAAATTAGCTATTTACAAGCCATATTAGGCTGTCTTATCGAAGCAGAGACAGTGGACGGTCCACAGGAATTAACTATTCCACCCGGTACCCAGCCCCATACGGTATTAACTTTAGACAATCACGGTGTCCCCAAATTGGGCAACCCAGTCAGTCGGGGCGATCACCTAATCACCATTTTGGTAGATATCCCCACTCGAATTACCGCTGACGAAAGGGAATTGCTAGAGAAGCTAGCGAATATTAAGGGAGAGCGCACTGGCAAAGGTGGTATAGAAGGATTCTTGGGAGGGTTGTTTGGCTCATGAGTGAACTAGCATCTTCCGCGATGAGTTCATTACCGGATGATCAGCTGGATCTGCGCGGCACCCCTTGCCCGATTAACTTTGTTCGCACTAAACTCTATCTGGAGAAAATGGCTCCAGGTGCCCTATTAGAAGTGTGGCTCGACCCGGGAGAACCAATAGAACAGGTTCCTGATAGTCTGACTATGGAGGGTTACCCCATAGAGGGCGTTGAAGAACGCGATCGCTATTTTGCTCTGAAGGTGCGTCGTCCACACCAGCATCTTCATGATTGAATTAGAATACACTAATTCATCAAACTTGTCAACCCCTTGGCTGGGTACCGTGCTGGCGGTTCAGGCAAATTTCTATCAGGTGCGTTTAGATCAGTTGAAGGTTGACAAGTTGGAGGTTGTAGGTTGTGAAGATAACCTTCAAGCAAATAACCTACAACCTTCAAACCTCTTATGTACCCGTAGAGCCCGGTTAAAAAAAATTGGCCAGCAGGTGATGGTGGGAGACCGGGTTGTAGTAGATGAACCTGACTGGGCTGGTGGACGAGGGGTGATTGCTGAAGTGCTACCCCGCACAACCCAGCTCGACCGCCCACCAATCGCCAATGCTCAGCAAATTCTGGTGGTTTTTGCTCTGGAAGAACCGACCCTGGATGCTTATCAGCTGAGTCGGTTTTTGGTGAAGGCAGAATCTACTGGTTTCAAGGTATGTTTGTGTCTGAATAAACGTGATTTAGTAACACAACAGCAACAGCAGCATTGGCAACAGCGTCTGGAAGCATGGGGTTATCAGCCAGTCTTGATCAGTGTTCATAATGGTACTTGTTTAGCACAACTGACTGACCTGTTGAGTCAGACAATTAGCGTTATGGCTGGTCTTTCCGGTGTCGGTAAATCCAGTCTAATTAATTATCTGATTCCAGCAACAAGGGTGCGGGTGGCAGAAGTGACTGGTAAACTGGGTCGAGGACGCCACACCACTAGGCACGTGGAATTATTTGAGTTGCCTAGAGGTGGTTTTTTGGCAGATACCCCCGGATTCAATCAGCCTGACTTGACTTGTACTCCGGAGGATTTAATCCATTACTTTCCAGAAGCAAGAGAGCGTTTAGCCCAACACCGCTGTCAATTCAGTAATTGCCTACATCGGAATGAGCCAAACTGTGCTGTGCGAGGAGACTGGGAACGGTACCAGCATTATCTGGATTTTTTAGCAGAAGTGATTGCACGACAAGAGGCTTTGAACCAAAAAGCTGATATAGAATCCACTATGAAGTTAAAAATTAAAGCTTCTGGTCGGCGTCAATACGAACCCAAGCTAGAAACAAAAAAATACCGCCGTCGCTCCCGCCGTACTCAGCACCAGACCCTAGATGAACTTTATGACGATATGAATGAAGGATGAAGTATGAATACTTCATCCTTCAACCGTTTAAGTTCTCCGTTTAACTTCTAAGGCTAACCCCAAATTTTTCCTCTAGGGCTTCTCGCACTTTCTGATGCACTGGCTCGACTTCTGCATCAGTAAGAGTGCGATCGCTAGCACGGTAGATTAGCCGAAATGCCAAACTTCTCTGTGCCTCAGGAACAGACTCCCCTTTATATTCATCAAACAATTGCACTGACTCCAACAAATTCCCCGCAGCTTTCCGGGTTGAACGTTCGATTTCTGCCACAGAGACTTGTAGTGGGGCAAAGAACGCAATATCCCGGTCAATGGCTGGGTAGGTGGAATAGACTTGGAACCGGGGAGTAAGAATTTCATCGCGATCAAGAGCTTCTAGAATTAGATCCAAGTCCAAATCAAATACATAAACCTGATCGGGAAAACCTCTTTCTGAGCGTAGCTGGGGGTGCAACTGCCCAAATTTTCCTAATTTCTCACCTTGCAACCACAAGGATGCAGTGCGTCCTGGGTGAAGACGGGGATCGCTGTGGTCTGGTTGGTATTCTACTGTCAGACCGCAACGGGAAAACACTCTCTCTAGTACTCCCTTAGCCTCATACCAGGTCATGGGTTCGGAACGCCCTCCCGTGACCCAGTTACCTTGGGTGATATTTCCCCCTAAAATCCCGGCAATAGCATCAGCTTCTGCGAAACCCTCTTCTGCTCGCCAGAAGATCCGACCAATTTCAAAACCGTTGAGTACACCATTGCCTTGCTCGATATTGTACTGACAGGCATCAATAAGCCCTGATAGTAAATCCGTGCGTAGGGATGAGTATTCTGTAAACAGGGGATTATCGAGACGAATTTGGGTCTGTTCCTCTGGCTTTACCAAGGAATACTGGACTAATTCAGTCAACCCAACTGCACGGAATTGCGATCGCAGTTTTCGCTTTAAAAATTCCTCAGCAGAGAGATAACCTGGTTCAGTTTTGTCTGGTAAGCTATCACAGAAGTTGTCATAGCCGTAGAGACGGGCAATTTCCTCAATTAAATCAATTTCCCGCTCTAAATCCCGGTAGCGGTAGGGGGGTACAGTCACTTTCCATTGGGCAGAATCCTGGGATGCTATCGGTTGTAGTTGACATCCGAGGGCAGTCAGGATTCTTTCCACATCTTCTGGCAGGATTTCCCCAAGCTCCTCTCCCTGATGAACTGGTCCTAAAATCTGATTGACACGGTCAAGACGTAACTCAATGGAACGTGCCCAAGTAGAGGGGTCAGGGCGCTGGTCAGCAATACTCTGGGTTGTGGGGGTACCACCAGCTAACTCAGTAATTAATGCGATCGCTCTTTTACAAGCAATATCCAATTCTGCTTTATTGACACCACGCTCATAACGGGTAGATGATTCTGTCCGTATGCTTTGACTACGGGAAGAACGACGAACAGTCACTGGATCAAACAGTGCTGCTTCCAAAACAATACTTTGGGTGTTGTCGTTGACTTCTGTGGCTTCCCCACCCATAACCCCAGCCATCGCAACGGGTTGGTCGTTAGCTGTGATCAGTAACGCTTGTGGTTCCAGGGAACGGGTTTGACCATCAAGAGTAGTCAGGGATTCCCCACTCTTAGCAAAGCGGACACCAATGGTCAGGTTTTCGACCCCAGCAACAGCTTGCAAGCGTTCCCGGTCAAAGGCATGGAGAGGCTGACCCCATTCCAAGAGAATGTAATTAGTGACATCCACTACATTATTAATCGGTCGTACTCCAGCGGCTTCCAAGCGCTGTTGTAACCAATCCGGAGAAGGAGCAATCTTAACCCCTTCAATCACAGTGCCAATATAGGCGGGACAAGCTTTGGGTTCAGATACTTTCAAGGTCAAGGCATCGGATTTTTTTGGAATAGACACCTCAACAGTTTCTGGCAAGGTTAATGATGCCCCAGTTAAGGCCACTACTTCTCTGGCCACGCCCACCATACTTAGAGCATCCGCCCGATTAGCTGTAGAGGTAACATCAAGAATGGTATCGGTTAACCCCAGTAAAGGACGAGCATCACTGCCTAGGGGTATAGTTTCTCCCTCGAAAATATGAATGCCAGCGGATTCCTTGGCCAAGCCCACTTCTGCTAGGGAACAAATCATCCCTTCTGAGCGAACACCGCGCAGTTTTGAGGCGCGAATTTTCAAATCAATAGTTGGTAGGTAGGTTCCGATGGTGGCGACCGGCACGTAAATGTCTGGTCGGACATTGGACGCACCACAAACAATATTCAATGGGTCACTGCCACCAATATCCACTTGACAGACCCGAAGCTTATTTGCATTAGGGTGAGGCTCTACCTCCAGAACCTTGCCAATCACCACGCCATCGGCCAGGTTTCCCTGGTCTTCAATATCTTCTACCTCAAACCCAGCCATAGTTAGGGTTTGAGCTAGCTCTTCTGGTTTCAGAGTTACTTCTACTAGTTCTCGCAGCCAGTTTAACGATATACGCATGGACTCCTAAATTTTTTTGCTGAACTCTAATATAAGGTAATAAATAAGGTGCAAGTTGCCCGTTACTTCCACCGTAAGCATATGCGCTACGCGCACGCGTGCGCGTTCAGCAGTCAGCGGTCAGCCGTGAGCTTTAGGCTCACGCTGCTTGAGGTGCTTATTTTATTCAAAAGCTGTTCGCTTAGCGTGGCCAAAGACCAATGGCACCTCAAGTAGCGTGCGCATAAGCTGATAGCTGATAGCTGATAGCTGATAGCTGATAGCTGATAGCTGATAGCTGATAGCTGATAGCTTACCTTCCACGAAAACATTTTTCTATTGTGATGGGTCTAACCCCTTAACGCTTGACAAAAGTACACTATCTATGGTCAATGCTAAATAAACGCTCTAAAATATAGGTAGCTTCATATACGTTTTACTTTAATCACCCTTTACTTAACTCAAAATTGTCCTTTGTACCCTTAGGTGGATACAAAAAATAAGGTATCCTGGTTGAGGATCAGGTTTCACCGGAATAGTTGTCTAACTAAGGGGGTAGTAAGAGGCATTTTGCATAAAATAAAGAAAAGTAAAAGACTATAAATCATCTTTCCTGCTCAGGTGCTCCGAGCAAAAGTTTTAGTTCCAGTATGGGCAAAGGAACATCAGTAAGGCTGAATGAGCTACTGTCTAAATCCTACCTGCACTCAGGCAAAAAACCCAGAACACGCCGACTTTTGTCAGGCGTGCAGTTCTAAATTATTATTAGTTGACCGCTATCGTGTGATAAAACCACTCGGTCAAGGCGGATTTGGAGCAACTTTCTTAGCAACAGATCAATCCTTGCCCGGTAAGCCGACCCGTGTAATCAAACAACTCCGCCCAAGCGCCAAAGGCTCAGAGATTTCACCGATGGCAAGGGATCTGTTTGAGCGAGAAGCCCGAACCTTGGGAGAAATAGGGAATCATCCCCAATTCCCACAGTTATTCGATTACTTTCAAGACAATGAGCATTTTTATCTGGTTCAGGAATACATTAGCGGTTTGACACTGCAACAGCAAGTCAGACGGTCTGGTTCATTCTCGGAAGAGGGAGTTAAACAATTTTTAAGTGAAATTCTACCACTCCTGCAATATATTCATCAGAAAAACGTAATTCACCGGGACATTAAACCAGCGAATATAATTCGTCGTGACCAAGACCGCAAACTGGTACTGATTGATTTTGGGGCTGTGAAAAACAGCCAAACCAATCCCTCCAATTCCTCAGACACAGTATTGACCAACTATGCCATAGGAACTCCAGGCTTTGCCCCTCCTGAACAAATGGCATTGCGACCTGTAATTGCTAGCGATATCTATGCAGTGGGGGTTACTTGCCTTTATCTGTTGACGGGTAAATCTCCCAAAGACCTCGATTATAATCCTTCAACCGGAGAAATAGTCTGGCAGACTAATGTCAACGTTAGTGACCACTTTGCTAAGGTTTTAAGAAAAATGCTGGAGTCTTCTGTCCGTTATCGCTATCAGTGCTCAGAAGACATCCTGAGAGCTCTTGACCTAGAGCCATATCTGGAGAGTTTAAACAAAAGCTTAGTGTCGCAACGGATGGATGACGCTAATTCTCACTTCAACTCAGAGAATTTGGGTCCTGTGAATGGTTATTCATCCCCGTCGTCAGTTCAATCCCGAAGAATGGCAGAGCAAATTAGAGAATGGCGGGAGCGTCGGGGATTGAGCAATGGTCGAAGATCAGAACCTAAAAACGGTGGAGGTTTTACCAACAGGGATTCTACAGCTGTGAGCGGTAGTAGGAATAGCATTACAGGCAAGTCGAAGGGTAATGGCAAGTTGGAGGCGGAAACGTTATTAAAAGCTTACGGCTCTGGCAGAAGAGACTTTGCGGCTAAAGATTTGAGGGGACTTAACCTTAATAATGCCCAGTTATCTGGGATAATTTTCCGCCAGGGCAAACTGTTAAATATTAGTTTGAAGGGAGCGGATTTATCTAGTGCTAATTTTGGTGAAGCGAATCTCCATCAAGCCGACTTACGCAATGCCAATTTGGGTCGAGCTTACCTGAAAAAAGCTATTTTGGCAGGAGCAGACTTGCGTGGGGCAAATCTTAGTTATGCTCATCTCGAAAATGCTAATCTACGGGGAGCAAATTTGTGTGGAGCCAATCTTGCTAATGCTAAAATTACTAAGGAACAGTTGGCTCAAGCTAAGACTAATTGGACAACAGTACTTCCTACTGGGAAGCGGGGGTTTTGGTAATATAGCGAAGGGAGTAGGGAGTCGGAACCCACCCCTAACCCCTCCCAGGAGGGGAACGGGAATCGGGAGTCGGAACCCACCCCTAACCCCTCCCAGGAGGGGAACGGGAATCGGGAGTCGGAACCCACCCCTAACCCCTCCCAGGAGGGGAACGGGAGTCGGGAGTCGGGAGTCGGGAGAAAGAGATGGGATTATTTTTTGGTGTTATGAGAAATCAGCAATTTTAATAATAAATTGTCTAGCTTACGGTCGGGTGCAGTGATTGGTTAAACTTTTTTGGTGGTTCAGTAGCGGTCATGAGTTATTTGAGTACATTTGTCATGGAAATTTGACATGCTCCCAACACACCCTACAAAATTAGCGATTGGCCGTAGGCCACGCTACGCGATGAAGCGTTCGCAAAGCGTGGCCAACGGCCTCAGCTTCCGCTAAAAGCGATTAGCCCGAAGGGCGTTGGCTAGCGAACGCACTAATCTTAGATTGCATCAGTACTTGTGTTTGATTGCTCAACTTGCTGCTGATGTATCAAGATAGGCAAGCAACAAAGCCTCAATGTAAGGCACCAGAGATATGACATCAATGGACTCCTAAACTCACCATCCCGAATCAAACCATGAGCCATACGATTTCTTAAGTTACTACCAGCATGTTCAACCAGTAAACATTTCAAGTCAAATAGCGTATTTTCCTCAAAAATAGAGGTTATCTCTGAATGAGCAAGACTCTTGCTCAAACTAAATTCATCCTGAATACCGTTGTCGTCCAACTTAGAAGTAATGATGCCTCTTTGCCACATGATATAACGGATAGAGTTTTCAATTTGGGGAATTAGGATGTGGGTAGATGTGAAAAAGTCTCCAGTAAGTCCAGCATACAGCCCCTTTGCAAACAGGTACTCACGCTCAGGGGGAATAAATGGACTATTGGAAACGATGAAGAGAATATCGTTAAGTCGCACACAATGCTCTAAATTAATCTGATATCTGGCAGGTTCAATATATGCTTGAGCTTGTAGCTTATAATAGTCAATGGCTTTCCGACACATATAAAAATTGGTTGCAGCCTCCGCTTTTTTAGGATTACTGGAGAAAACAGAATCTGGTTGATTAGCAACAGTTTTGCCCATTTCATTTATGATGACATTAGGGACAAGATGAGATCCTAAAGACTTATGAGCGTCCTGCTGTACTTCTTGTTTCAATTTAGAGACATTAGTTGGAACAGCTAAAACAGACAAAGCTAATAGTGCCTCTTTAAAGTCTTTGTCCCTAACCCAATTTATGGCTTCCTCTACGACCTTGCTAATATCCATTTTATGAGAAATGGTCATCATCTCGTTGCGACTTTTTTCTTGGTACTGAAGAAGCAGCCTGTGAAGTTCCTCGGCTCTTGCTTTGGCATCCACAGTTTCTTCCTTTGTGCCTCGAATGCTTCTAAAGGCTTTAACAGCTTGTTCTAAAAAGTGTGATGCGACCATGTAGCTTTGTGGAGTTCTTTTAACAGCAGAGTCGGCTTCCTTGAAATAAGTCTCAGCGGCTGACATTGAAGCAGCACGCTCTTTGCTGTAGTCTTTATCCATACAATGCCATACTGCTTTAATACTCCAGAATCTTCTTGCTATTTCCCAATTATAAATTGATTCTGCTAAAGTTGCTGCTTTTTCAGCAAGGGCTGCATATTTGGCTGGTTCTCCACATTTATGTTCCTGCAATAGCTCCATTAATTGTATAGATGGCCACAAATAGTCTTCCCCTTCATAGCATTCAAGAACTGCTTCTATATGTTGAAAAACAACTTTTTTATTATTTTTAAATTGGCGTTCGAGCCGAAATGCTCGTTCTATTCTCTCCAAATAATGATGCCAATTCTTAGAGCTTTCTAACGTAGTTGCTGATTCTAAGTAAGCGGTAATTGACAACTGAGCCATTGGATGGTCACGTCGTCTGACCCAAAGAATATCTGCTACTCGCGCTTTAAGTTCATGATCTGATATTTCAGGTGCGATTTCAGCAATAAAATTTAGCTGCTCTTCTGTAAGATTTTTAAACCTATCAGCAAACAACTTTTCGTTGCATTCTGGATTAATTGGAGCGTTAGTCACGACTGCCAGAATTTCAAAAACAGCTTGTTCTCTAAAATTTCCTGATTCTTGCGCCTCTTGGACTTTTTTCCAAAAAGCACGCCCATAGGTGCGACAATCCTTCCGTTCGCTGCTGTTCACTATATCTTGCCAGCAAGTGTTAGTGAAATCATTTTTTGTAAGAGGTTGGTTCAATTCTGACATAGTGCTAATTCATTCTTTTTTTTATAATTTGCCAAATTTTTCTTAAATTAGCTTAAGCATAAATACTTAAAAATAAAGTTTAAAGGACGATCCCACAAGTCACTTAAGCCATCGAATTAGTAATTATTATACTAAAAATATTTGATAATACTATATCAGTATGATAAGGTTTACCTTATAGAGCTATTGATTAAGTTTAAACTAAAAATCATAATTTATTTGCTATTTCCCATAACTTCAGTTTTCGATAACATCTCTACAAAAATCTTGAATATTCTCTCTATCATGCTGCTCTTTATAGTTGACTAATATTTCATAGATTATTTGCTCAGTATTTTTCCTACCCTGAGGAGGTATCAAGTCGCTCATTGTTGTTATGATTTGCTGACTAGATTACCGAGAACACAAGGATTAGGGCTGGTGTGAAATTTTTTGCGATTAGCCCGAAGGGCTACGCTACGCGAACGCATATAGCCTAATCCAGGATATATTCTTTTTTTGAAAGTTATGTTACTATTCTAGTAGGTTAGGTGTTAAGCCCTAATCAGTGATTCTGCGGGAAGTTTACTGAAAGTGGTTGGTTTATCTGGTTTAATTGCCTTAACAGCCACAAAAGCTTCAGATTTTTCAGTCTGTTGATAAAGACTCCAGAAGCAATAATCGAGCTAAGAGTCATTGAAGTATCAAACAACAGTATCGAGTCATAGATATTGACGTAGAGTCTAAAGGTGGTGCGTTACGGGGCGGGCTCTCCAAACACTGGTGACTGTGAAAATGAGGGCAAGCCCGCCCCTAATGCACCCTACATGCGGGTGCATGTCAGTTTTGTTAAGCCCTGATTCAGATCCCCCTAAATCCCCCTTAATAAGGGGGACTTTTGAATCTAATTCCCCCCTTTTTTAAGGGGGGTTAGGGGGGATCTATGTACCTAATTTCAAAAGTGACATGCTCCCCTACATGCTTACCCAAACTGTTCAATCAGATGATCGCCCACCCTTAGAGCATTAGCAATAATGGTTAAAGCTGGGCTAACACTGGCATTGGATGGAAAGAAACTGCCATCGACTACGTAAAGATTTTCCACATCATGAGTGCGGCAGTTGCGATCGAGCACAGTAGTAGCAGGATCGTCCCCAAAACGGCAGGTGCCACACTGATTTGCCATTACTTGAATCGGCACTTCCCCACGAGGATATATTTTACCGCTCTGAAAACTATCCAGACGTTTTTCAATAACTTTTAGTACCTCAGTCAAGCGATAAATCAGGCGATCGTGCGCTTCGATATTATTGGGAGTGTAGTCAATATACAACTTGTTTCCATCAATTCGTACTCGATTATTGGGATCGGGCAAATCCTCCGTCTGCACCCACCAGCCAATGGAACGAGTAGCTAACTGCTTCAGTCCAAATCCTGGCATAAATTTTGCCAGAACCGATAACAGTGGTGGTGCTTCAGCAAAAATAATATCTGTCAGCAATCCACCGGAATTTTGAATGTGACCCATTGGGTAAGGAAAATCGGGATCACCCCAATAAAAATCATTGAGATAAATACTTCTTTGAAAAGCACCTGAATTGGGCTTAGTGCTCAGTTGCACTACAGCAGTCATTAGGCTTTTCATCAAATTCCGTCCCACTTGCCCCGAACTGTTAGCAAGTCCTTGGGGGTGTCGATCATTAGCAGAGTGTAATAGCAATGCTGCTGAATTCACGGCACCACAAGCAACCACGACAATCTCCCCCATAAACAAGTAGGATTGTCCGGCAATTTCGGCTTCGACTGCTTTAACTACTAAACCTGAGGGGTTAGTGTGCAAACAGACCACTTTCGCATTGGTTTTTAAGGTCACGTTCGGATGTGTCAAAGCTGGCACAATTCCGCTGACCTCGGAATCATTGGTTGGGTCGTCGTCTTGGCGCGTCAGTCCTAACGGTAGGTAAGATGGATGCAGACCTTGCTGAGCGATCGCATTGTAAATTTCCGCAATTTGAGGCTCTTGGGGGATTGCTTCAAAGGGATAGTCTTGACTATGAAATGGCTCGGTGGGATCGCTGGTTGCCTGACCGTGAACTTTATAAAGCTGTTCCGCTTGAGTGTAGTAGGGTTCAAAGTCGGAATATTTCAAACACCACTCCGGCGACACTCCCTCTTGATGTTGCACTTTTTCAAAATCCCGCTCCCGCAGTCGTAGCAATGCTGCACCATAGATTTTAGTATTGCCACCGATAGCGTAATTCATTTGGGGGAAAAAGGGTTCTTCAGCAGTGTCATACCAAATTTCAGGAGCGTGATAGCGTTCTCGCTTAAAAATATCGACATTACTGCGATTTTGCTCTTCTAGAGGCATAAAATCCCCTCGTTCTAGGATGAGAATTTTCTTCCCCGTTGGCGCAAGTTTATAGGCTAAGGTTCCGCCGCCAGCCCCTGTGCCAATAATAATAAAGTCGTAGTATTGGTCGTCGATAATCATAGTAAAAGTCCGAAGTTTGAAGTGGGAAGTCGGAAGTCAGAAGTCAGAAGTCAGAAGTCAGAAGTCAGAAGTCAGCTATGACTAAGTTTCGGAGTTTAGGAATGTCAAACCTCTGAATGTGTAGTGCGCTTGCAGGAGTTCAGGAGTTACAGATGATCACTGACTTGTGATATTTTTGAGGATAGGTGCGTTACTTAATTAACATACCTTAGAAAATTAGCGATTGGCCGTAGGCCACGCTACGCGATCGCACTTTTGGATAGGTGGATTATCTTATGGAAAGCAGGATTTATAGCTCATATCCAAGTGTTAGCAAAACCACTTCTTCCAATTGAGCAACTGTTTTAGGACTCAGGTGCCCCAGTTGTTGAATTAAACGACTTTTGTCAAGCACTCGCATTTGGAAACACAGTGCAACAGAATCTTGAGCTAATCCACCCTCTCCTTGTGCAATTTGAACACAAATTGGTAATGAAGCGCGGCGTTGATTTGTCGTTAGAGGAATTGCAATAATTGTTGTAGAGAACTGGGAAACAATGTCATTTTGAAAAATAATGACAGGACGAATACCTGCTTGCTCAGAACCTTGAGTTGGATTGAGATTAGCTACCCAGATATCCCCACGCTGATATTGATTGGTCATAGCTTATCTTCTTGATCAAGACTTGCGGCATAATCGCTCATTCCCACTTCAGCAAGAGCGCGGTCTTCCTCAGCAAACTCATGAGCAAGGGCTTTTAAATGAGCAGGATCAAGAACAATCCGACGACGTTTATCTTGAAACTTAAGAAATGCAATAAAATCAGCGACTTGCTGAAGTTGTTCAGCAGTAAGTAGATCCAGGTCTTGCTTGATAGCTTCGGTGCTGATTGACATAGCAGTAACTTAGTACAATTATAGGTTAGTGATAGGTTATTCCCCAGAAATGTTGAATCTAGTAGGGCTGATGGCTGATGGCTGATAGCTGATAGCTGATAGCTGATAGCTGATAGCTGATAGCTGATAGCTGATAGCTGATAGCTTACCTCATAACTACGATAAACGCTATCGACAAGTTTAGCTACAAGGCTCAATTGTCCAATCTTTAGGTTTCTCACTTTTATAA
>NZ_JAAHHW010000122.1 GCF_010692325.1 Moorena sp. SIO3I8
ACCGAAAAACCGTTATCCTGATTTGACTATAATTCGAGAAGAGCATGTTCAACAATTATCAAACGAAATACCATTCGCCTCTCTATGTCACCGCCTTTATTAGTGGTTGAAGTGGTTAGCCCGGGAGAATTACAACGAGAGCGAGACTATATTGCTAAAAGAATCCAATATCAAGATTGTGCTATTCCTGAATACTGGATTGTGGACCCGGAAAGTCAAAGTATATTGGTATTAGAAATTAAGGAAAATACTTATACAGAAGTGGGTAGCTTTTCCGGTGATGATTTAGTCTTATCTCCTGGATTTAAAGATATTAATTTGAAAGTGTCTGGAGTGTTTGATATAGAAAAGTAAGTGAGGTTTTTAGTGACAATTGATTATGAGTAGTATAAATAGTAGCTTAAATTTAAAAAATCTCTACGACATTGATGATGCCCAATGGCTAGAAGAAACTATTAAACTCCTGAAAAACAAAGAATTTAATCAACTAGATTGGGATAACTTAATTGAGGAGTTAGAGGATTTGGGCAGAGAGAAGAAAAATGCTGTCGCTAGCCTTTTATAACAAGTAATCCGTCATTTATTATTCCTGCACTATTGGACAATTGAATCTGACTATAATGCAGTTCACTGGCAAGGTGAAATCTATAATTTCCGAATTCAGCTCAAACGAAAACTGACGACTAATCTCCGTAATTACCTAGATGATGAACTGAGTTCTATTTATAACGATGCCCTAGGATTTGTGAAGATAAAAACTCAGAATTCCGTAACTTTTCCTTCAGAATGTCCCTACTGTCTTGAGCAATTACTGGATATCGAATGGTTGCCGAAGGAATAAATCAGTTTTCAATAGTTGGGAATTGGGAATCGGGAGTCGGGAGTCGGGAATCGGGAATCGGGAGTCGGGAGTCGGGAATCGGGAATCGGGAATCGGGAATCGGCATTCTAGTTAAGCTACAGGCAAAACGCTATAATTGGGAATTAATAAGAGTTTGATCAGCAATAAAATTCTGCATTCTCCCCATCTCCCCATCTCCCCATCTCCCCATTCCCAGATCCGCTGTTCCCTGTTCCCTATTCCCTGTTAAATAACAAATAAAGTAGAGCCGAAAAAAATGACATCAACTGCCACAATTACTCGGGACCCGACTATTCCTCCTTTAGAAAATGGGGATCAACTAACCCTTGCGGAATTTGAGCTGCGCTATTCCGCTATGGCTGATTTGAAGAAAGCCGAATTAATTGAAGGAATTGTTTACATGGCATCTCCCCTGAGAATTACACAACATGGTGAACCCCATGCTCAGATTATGTTGTGGTTAGGCTTCTACCAAACCTATACTCCTAATCTGCAATTAGGAAATAATTGTACTGTTAGGCTTGATCTTGAGAATGAAGCTCAACCCGATGCACTGCTTAGACTGAAAGTAGGAGGACAATCTACAATTAGTCAGGATGGCTATGTGGAAGGTGCGCCGGAGTTAATCGTTGAAATTGCGGCTAGCACTGTTTCTATTGATTTACACAAAAAATTAAACGTTTATCGCCGTAATGGGGTACAAGAGTATTTGGTATGGCGAGTTGATGATGGTGAATTTGATTGGTTTCGGTTAACTGAAGGGGAATATACTCAACTGGAAGCCAATCCTGAGGGCATACTTTGTTCAGAAATTTTTCCGGGATTATGGTTAGATAAAGCTGCATTATTAGCCGGAAACTTAGCCAAAGTTTTAGAAATATTGCAGCAGGGATTACAGAGTCAGGAGTAGGGAATCGGGAATCGGGAGTCGGGAGTCGGGAATCGGGAATCGGGAGTCGGAACCCACCCCTAACCCCTCCCAGGAGGGGAACGGGAGTCGGGAGTCGGGAATCGGGAGTCGGGATTCTACTTAAGCTACAAGCAAAACGCTATCATCTCCCCATCTCCCCATCTCCCCATCTCCCCATCTCCCCACTCTTTCCCTGTTCCCTGTTCCCTGTTCCCTGTTCCCTAAACACTAAGTAAGTATTTCTTTTTTAGTCAAACACATCGCTATTCCTTTTTCATAGTAAGCAACTTCATTAATAAATACTGGCCAAACCGTGGCGTCTTCTTCATAGTAAATTGTGGTGCCATCGAAGGTAAGAAACATCGGGTCACCAGGATTGAGTTCTTGATAATCTCTGCCCTGGAGCTCAGGATGAATCATACCTTCTAGTTCACCAGCTTTGTTTCTGGGATAGTCAACTACTTTTAAATAGTGATAAATGGTAAGGGGATAAGTGTTTGATAATAGTTTACCGTTATTATAATCTTCAATATAATCTAACGTGGCGTGAATTAAGGCTTCAGTTTTCTGAAAAATAGCGCCCTTGAGACTAGCTGGTGCAATGGGACCGACTTCAATAGAACACCCGAAATTACATAGAGAGTTTAGAAAGGGATTTTCTTTACCTGGTTCAATGGAACTTAAAACTCTAACTAAGGGGTCAAGGGAACTCAGATAAGCAGCGAGTTGCAAATTAAAGGGGTCGTTGTTGACGAGAATTATAGTAAACCCCATATTAGCACTGCTACTGTGCAAATCTAGAATAAAATCTACCTGGGAATTGCCTTTTGGTCCTAGGGTTGTAGCCATCTCTTTTGCTCGGGTTTGTTCATAGAAAGAAAGCTCAGGATTTTCCAGGTCACTTTTAGCAAAGCAGCGGTTTAAGTCTGTATCAATATATCTCCTAGCCGCTTGAAAGGCTTGGGGATTACCTATTTTTGTCAAGGTTTCAAAACTAGGTCTAGTGATTAATTCTGGAAACTTCTCAAACTTTTTGACTAGGTATACACCGGTAAATTCATTGCCGTGGGTTCCTCCTACAATAGCGACTTTGTTAATAGTTTTACGGTTGTTTGCTTGAGAATTACTCATGGGTGGTTGGTATAGCAAAGGGAACAGGGAACAGGGAACAGGGAACAGGGAATCGGGAATCGGGAATCGGGAATCGGGAGGGTGGGGCGGGGGCGCGGGAAGTGTGGGAAGTGTGGGAAGTGTGGGGGAGATGGCCAGATGGGGAGATGGCCAGATGGTACATTCAATTTTCTGGAGGCCACTGCCGACTCCCTACTCCCTACTCCCGACTCCCTACTCCCGACTCCCTACTCCCGACTCCCTACTCCCTACTCCCGACTCCCTACTCCCTACTCCCTACTCCCGACTCCCTATTCCCTACTGAGAGTAATATTGGCATTCTATCCTAGGAAAACGCAAACCTCTTATTGTTATTGGAAAAGTCCCATTACTAAATTTATGCTTTCAACTACTACCCATGCCCTCAAAGAATGGGCTGTTGCGGTTGATGCCTTAGAAGCGGGCAAAACGATTATGCTGTTACGCAAAGGCGGTATTCGTGAACAGGGCAACTGCTTCAGTGTGGCTCACCACAAGGTTTTACTCTACCCTACCTATGAGCATCAAAAGCCTAATTTGCTTAAACCTGACTATGGGGGAGTTGTGAAACCTGTGCCCTCAGGTTGGCATCCGGAAACTGTTCGGATTGGTAGCTGGGCGTCTATTACTGATATTTTGCCAGTAACGGAGCAATCCACTGTTGCTGCGCTGCTACCCTATCATATTTGGAATGAACAATTTGTGAGTGAGCGTTGGAAGTGGAAGCCACGTCAACCTTTATATGTACTGCTTTTGCGTACTTATCAGTTACCTGAGCCTGTGATCACTCCCTACCACCAAGAGTACGGAGGCTGTCGCTCATGGATTGATTTAGTTGAACCGATTTCTTACGAAGGAGTTGTACCAGTTTGGAATGATGGGCAGTATATCGAACAAGTTAGAGAAATTCGTAGTCTGATCCAGGATTGACTGGGGAAAAGCAGGCTAATTGCTCTGGTGGGCAGTGCACCAGACAGATAATGAAGCTTGCAAACCGCGTTGGTAGGCACTGCCCACCCTACGATTCATGACTTGCTCTGCGCATTCCCCCCAGTGCGTGCAAGGCCATAAGTGGATAACCTCGATAACAACTTAATAGCTCTGTCCGATCTGATACCCTTCTAAGTAAACTGGACTGTCGCTAGCTTCGGCTTGTCTTTGGAGACCGGCTAGGAGTCCTTGATTAAATAAAACGTATTCGATTGTGTCTGGGCTATAGCAATTGTATTGATAAACTAGGGTGGATACAGAGTATGCTAGATGATCGAAATTCCTAGACATAATGGATTTGCCTCCAATGGATAGATTAATGGATAGATTGATAGAGCTGCGCTTTTAGGGGTGATAAGATTGTAAGTTGCAGCTATGCTTATACAGTAATACGGGGAATAGACCGGAGACATTACCCACGTGGGTGATTTTATTGTGGCTAAGGAATTGGCAAGGTATAGCAGAAGTCAGAAGTCAGAAGTCAGAAGTCAGAAGTCAGTGGTCAGCGGTCAGCAGTCAGCGCTCAGCCGTTGGCCAATAGCCACTCAAGTAGCCTGCGCGTAGCACATAAGCTGTTAGCGTAGCGTGCGCGTAGCGCATAAACTAAAAACTAAAAGCTGATAGCTGATAGCTGATACCTGATACCTGATACGCGATGTTCCTTTGGAAGCGCTTCGCGATCGCACGCAAAAATCCCAAGGACGGGAACCAAAGGAGCTGAAGAAGTCTGGCTATTGATCATAATTGGCTCAATACTCTATAAAATAATCTCTGTGCCGTTTGTGCCCAGAGTGATATGCCCACTAATTCCTCTACCTCCTTTTCCCCAGAAGAGATTGCTGCTGAAGGGTTAACCCCTTCTGAATATGAAGAAATTGTCCAGCGCCTAGGGCGTCATCCCAATAAAGCTGAGCTGGGAATGTTCGGTGTGATGTGGTCGGAACATTGCTGCTACAAGAACTCCCGTCCTCTACTGAAGCAATTTCCCACAGAAGGCAAACGTATTCTAGTCGGTCCTGGGGAAAATGCTGGTGTTGTAGACTTAGGTGATGGGCTACAACTGGCCTTTAAAATCGAATCCCACAATCACCCCTCAGCAGTAGAACCGTTTCAAGGAGCTGCTACCGGAGTAGGGGGGATTCTACGGGATATTTTTACCATGGGAGCTCGCCCGATTGCGGTCTTAAACTCTCTGCGCTTTGGGACTTTGGATAATGCCAACACTAGACGATTGTTTAATGGGGTAGTAGCAGGAATCAGTCACTATGGCAATTGCGTGGGTGTCCCTACTGTAGGGGGTGAAGTTTACTTTGACCGGGCATACACTGGTAATCCCTTGGTGAATGTGATGGCTCTGGGACTGATGGAAACTCCAGAAATTGTTACCTCTGGAGCCTCTGGAGTTGGAAATCCTGTGCTCTATGTTGGGTCCACTACCGGTAGAGATGGCATGGGAGGGGCAAGTTTTGCTAGTGCGGAACTTACGGATCAATCCCTAGATGACCGCCCAGCGGTGCAAGTGGGGGACCCGTTCCTAGAAAAGTCTTTGATTGAAGCGTGTCTTGAGGCATTTCAAACCGGTGCGGTAGTAGCTGCTCAAGATATGGGAGCCGCTGGGATAACCTGTTCGACTTCAGAAATGGCAGCTAAAGGGGGCTTGGGTATTGAGTTCGATTTAGACCTGGTGCCAGTGCGAGAAACCGGTATGGTGCCTTATGAATACTTGCTGTCGGAATCCCAAGAACGAATGCTGTTTGTTGCCCACAAGGGTCGAGAACAGGAACTGATAGATATTTTCCACCGTTGGGGACTCCATGCTGTGGTAGCAGGTAAGGTAATCGAAGAACCTTTGGTCAGGATTTTGTTCCAAGGAGAGGTAGCAGCAGAAATCCCAGCTACTGCTCTAGCCGATAATACTCCAATTTATCAGCGGGAGCTATTGACAGAACCACCAGACTATGCTTTACAGGCTTGGGAATGGCATGGGGATTCCCTCCCTCCCTGTAATGTTAAAGGTATTGACATTAACGGCAAACATTACAGTTGGAATGACATCCTAGGTCAACTCCTAGATACTCCAACTATTGCGTCGAAACGTTGGGTTTATCGCCAGTACGACCACCAAGTCCAGAACAATACCTTAATTTTGCCAGGAAACGCTGATGCTGCGGTGATTCGGTTACGCCCACAAGGGTTGAATGTTGAAAGGTTGAATGTTGAAAGGTTGAATGTTGACAGGTTGAATGTTGTTCGCGAAGCGTGGCCGAAAGGCCAAGGTTCAACTGAAACTAACCTTAAACCTGCTAACCTTAAACCTGCTAACCTTAAACCTGCTAACCTGCAACCTGAAACTAACCTTCAACCTGCTAACCTTCAACCTACTAACCTTCAACCTGAAACCAACCTTCAACCTGTAACCTCGTCTGGTGGTGTGGCGGCAACGGTGGATTGTAATTCCCGTTATGTTTATCTTGACCCCTATGAAGGGGCAAAGGCTGTGGTAGCAGAAGCAGCAAGGAATCTCAGCTGTGTGGGTGCAGAACCTTTGGCAGTAACCGATAATCTGAATTTTGGTTCTCCTGAAAAGCCTGTGGGTTACTGGCAACTGGCCTCTGCTTGTGCAGGAATAGCAGAGGCTTGCCGGGAAATGAGCACTCCTGTGACTGGGGGGAATGTTTCCTTGTATAACGAAACCATTGATAGTGACGGCAATCCTCAGTCGATTTACCCGACGCCAGTGGTAGGGATGGTGGGATTAGTTGCTGATATTACTAAAACCTGTGGTCAAGGTTGGCAAGCTGAAGGGGATTTAATCTATTTATTAGGATTGGGGACTAAATACTGGGAAAATAGTCAATCCCAAACTAAATCCCAAATTACATTAGGTGCGTCCGAGTATCTGGCAACTATTCATGGCATGGTTGCGGGCAAGCCACCAGTAGTGGATTTTGATTTAGAGCGTCGTATCCAAACGGTAACGCGAGAGGGTATCAGTCAAGGTTGGGTAAATTCTGCTCATGACTGTGCTGAAGGGGGATTAGTGGTGGCTTTGGCTGAATCCTGTATCGCAGGTAAGTTGGGGGCAGACATTACTCTAGGCTATAGCTCCGAGTCGTTAGACCTGCGCTGGGATCAGGTGCTATTTGGTGAGGGGGGGAGTCGGATTCTGGTTTCTGTGAGTCCTCAACAGGAAACAAGTTGGGAATCTTATCTACAGCAACAGTTGGGGGATGAAGGATATTGGCAACAACTGGGTGTTGTTCAAGGGGAAAATGCTGGTTTACGAGTACTGGTAGGAAATGGTCAGTGTGTGATTGAGATGACAGTTCAGGAGATGTGTGATTGTTGGGAAAATGGGATTGAAAGGCGTTTGAGGGTTTAGGAGGGAATCGGGAATCGGGAATCGGGAATCGGGAATCGGGAATCGGGAATCGGGAAACAATCTTGTGTACCTTATTATTATGAGAACCGGTTTAGGGATGTTCCTTTTGAACCGTTTTGCGAAGTTCGTTTGGAACCGCTTTGCGATCGCGTCTGCAACGTTTTTTAAAAATGTTAAACAGGAATTGGCTGACAAGGGCTTTGCTAAGATAGCATAATTCAGCTTGATCATACTCAATGACCAATCCAAGAGCCGATTACGATAATCCCTGGAAAGAAGCGCTTTCCATCTATTTTGAATCCTTCATGGCATTCTTTTTTCCCGAGATTGACCGTAACATTGACTGGGAAAGAGGCTATGAATTTCTTGATACAGAATTCCAACAGGTGGCTCGAGATGCAGAAATTGGCAGCAGGGAAGCCGATAAACTGGTCAAAGTTTGGCGACAAGACGGTGAAGAAACGTGGGTACTGATTCATGTGGAAGTACAGAGTCAGGCTCAGTCAGTCTTTGCGGAAAGGATGTACGTCTACAACTATCGCATCTTTGATATGTATCGACGGAAGGTAGTCAGTTTAGCTGTTCTCGCTGATGATGAAGAGTCTTGGCGACCAACTGAATACAATTACGAGATTTGGGGTTGTCGAGTTTTATTGCAGTTTCCAGTAGCTAAGCTGTTAGATTATCAGCTGTCTAAACTAGAACAAAGCACTAATCCTTTTGCTGTGATTGTGGCTGCACATCGCACCACTCAGCAAACTGTTCAAAATCCCGAGGGACGGTATCAGGGCAAATTAAGCATTGCCAAGAGTCTTTATCAACGAGGGTATAGTAGACAAGATATCCTAGAATTATTCCGGCTCATCGACTGGATGATGACATTACCGGATAGCTTTCAGATTGGGTTTAAACAGCAAGTCAGACGTTTTGAGGAGGAAAGCACAATGCCTTATGTTACTAGTATAGAGCGCCTTGCTCGTAAAGAGGGGATGGAAGAAGGCATTCTCCAAACTAGTCGAGAGACTCTTTTGGAAGTGCTTCAGGTACGATTTGAGGATGTGCCAAGGGAGTTGGTTGAGACAATTAACCAGATTGACTCGGTCTCTGTCTTGAAAACCTTGCTTCGACAAGGAATTACTATTGCTTCTGTTGAAGAGTTTCAGGGTTGGCTTGACCAATTGCTGTCTCTTGAGCAAGAACAGCAGTTTTGAGGAAGAAAGCACAATGCCCTATGTTACCAGTATAGAGCGCCTTGCTCGTAAAGAGGGGATGGAAGAAGGCATTCTCCAAACTAGTCGAGAGACTCTTTTGGAAGTGCTTCAGGTACGATTTGAGGATTTGCCAAGGGAGTTGGTTGAGACAATTAACCAGATTAAGTCGGTCTCTGTCTTGAAAACTTTGCTTCGACAAGGAATTACTATTGCTTCTGTAGAAGAGTTTCAGGGTTGGCTTGACCAATTGTTATCTGTTGAAGAGAACAGGAAGCTTCATTAGTGGTGTAAGCATTCAGCATACAGCTGAATGCTAGGGAGTCTTTATTTAGTATAATTATATCAACTAATTTTTTGGTTATATTGGCCTAAATTCTTCTCCCCGATTCCCGATTCCCGATTCCCTTAATTTTATGGATAATGATATCGTTTTGTTTCTAGCTACTGTTGGTCTACTCATCCTGTATCTAGTATTTTCTGCTCTAACTGAGATGGGTACCAAGTTTCCTTGGAAGAAATAATAGTTGATGGGTTTTTCCAAAACCTTTAACACTCAACCGTCAACCGTCAAGAATCTGAACACTATAACAGAGGTCAAGCAATGGTTGCACCCCTATCTTCTCCGACTAAACTAGACGTCATCTACCCCGAACGTGATGGAAAACCGATGTCAGACAATACTAAACAGTTTCGCTGGATTGTCACAATTCAAGGCGGTTTAGATGCCCTGTTTCAGGATGACCCTAATGTCTTGGTGGTAGGAGACTTACTGTGGTATCCCGTAGAAGGCAATAATAAAATTTGTACTGCTCCTGATGGGATGGTGATCTTTGGTAGACCCAAAGGTGATCGTAGTTCCTATCTACAGTGGAAAGAAGATAATATCCCCCCACAAGTGGTGTTTGAGATACTCTCTCCAGGAAACACCCTCACCGAAATGGCCAAAAAACTGGCATTTTATGACCGCTATGGGGTTGAAGAGTATTATCTCTATGACCCAGATAAAGTGGACTTGAGTGGCTGGCTGCGTAATCAGGGTAAGTTAGAGGTGATTGACTCGATCAGCGATTGGGTGAGTCCGAGATTGGGGATTCGGTTTGATATGAGTGGTACACAACTCCAGATCTATCGACCGGATGGCAAGCCTTTTGCTACCTATCTTGAGTTAGCCCAAGGGAAGCAAGAAGCTGAATCGAGAGCAGAGCAAGCTGAAGCCTTGTTGGCTCAGGAACGACAACAGATGCAAGCCCTTTTAGCCAAATTGCAGGAAAAAGGGATCGAGCTGGAATAGCTTGAATTCACCTGGATAATTCACCAGTTCCTAAAGCTCCTCGCTTGTTCTGTTCCCGCTCGATGGCTTCAAACAAAGCACGAAAATTCCCTTCTCCAAAGCCCTTGGCCTGAAAGCGGCGCTCAATGATTTCAAAAAAGAACGTAGGCTTCCCAAAAATGGGCTTGGTGAAGGTTTGAAGTAACAAAGCTTGGGGAAACTGTTGCTGCCAATCTACTAAAATTTCTCTGGTAGCAATTTCTTCCCATTCTGCTGTTGGTAAGGGTAAATTAGAGCCCCCTGGTCTTTGCCGCAACTCGCTATAGTAGCTGGAAGGAACTTCAATAAACGGCAAACCTCGACCACGGAGTTGAGCGATCGCTTCTACTATATTGCTAGTTCTAAGAGCAATATGCTGGATTCCTGGTCCCCCATTGAAATCTAGAAATTCCTGAATCTGGGAATTAGCAGATGTTGGTTCATTGATGGGCAACTGCACCTCACCAGTGGAATCAACCATGACCTGAGAGTATAAACCAGACTGTTGTGTCTTAATAGAAAATATTTGTTGTGGGCAAAATCCCAGCACGTGTTGATACCAATTTACTGCCCGTTCTAACTCACCAGCAGCTACGTTAAGTACCACATGATCAATGGTGGTGAACATGGTCTGAGGATTGTTATTGACCTGGTTTGCCTCTCTACTAAGGGAGGGTACCTTACCATCAGCAGTATTCGTGATCCAGTTCAACTGAGCCGGGAAAAAGGATTCCTCACAGATGCCATCCCGCTCAACTAGGGTATGAACCAGAGAACCCCAGGAGGGGATTTTACTCCACTTTAGCCGTCCCTGTCTTTGCAATTGCTCCTGAGGTAATTTTACCACTTGGTTTCCTTGAGCGATCGCATTCTCAATCACTGCTTCGAGGTCTTCTACAAGAAAAGCGATGTCAGCCACCCCAGGAGGATGTAGACGCAAAAACTCAGCAATAGGACTTGTTGATGTCAGAGGTGAAGAGATAACAAAAGTGATTGAGCCACTTTTGACAACTTCTGTGTAGGTATGGTGACTACTGCCACTAGCGACCCGTTGAAAGCCAAGAATGTTGACTAACCAATCAGAAAAAACTGTAGCATCTCTAACATAGAAATGAACATGATCAATTTTCATGATTGACATCTAGTTAAAGAGCTTGTACTGTTTTTAATTTTGCTATTTTTAGAAAATTATACCAAGTTGCCGTCAAATCTATAGCATTGTCCAGGGAGTAGGGAGTAGGGAGTAGGGTGTAGGGTGTAGGGTGTAGGGAGTAGGGTGTAGGGTGTAGGGTGTAGGGTGTAAGGTAGGCAGTGCCTACCAAACCGATTGGCCAGCTTGGTAAATCCATCTCCTAGTTTAAGCCTTGGTAATTTCCGGCAAACACCGGAAGCTGCCGACTAGGATGCAGGTTCAGGTGCGACTCGTTAGCTATAAACCTTACCCTATAAGGGTTTGGAGGATTAGCTGCTTGGTTCAACAAACCATGACAACTTGATAATCATGATGGTGAAAAACCATCCCTCGCGAAATCCGAGTGACAGCCCTACCCTGATTTATAGAAATAGCAAACCTATAAATTGATGCAAGGGTCGAACGAGCGAAACATCCTTTAACCTGACCGATGTCAACTTAGGCAACGAACTCATGGGTACGCACAGGAAAGTACATCCGAATCATCGTCAGCATCACGTAGCGAAAATAAGGTTGACACGCTACAGACAAATAGTCAATGGAGTAAGGACTATAAGATTCTGGGTTCTTATAAGATTTCCCACAACTCCCGGTGAACAGTACTGCCCTAAAAGTTCAAAATATGATTATCAGGAACGAGGTAATTCTCACATGTACTCTCGAAAAGGTCGAACATTTCGAGTAGGTAGCTAGCCGCAAGTCATGTGAGGACAAGATTGAGTCAGAAGCAAATGCCTAGGGTAATACCTAGGATACGCAGACAGACTCACGTTATAGGAAAAGATATGGTCGTAAGTAGTAATGAATAAGTCTAAAACTCGGGGGTTCGCTCCACAGTCAGAATGGAACAAAGTTAACTGGCAAAAGCTAGAAAAGACTTTGTGGAAGTTACAAAAACGAATATATCAAGCCTCTCAACGTGGAGACGTCCGCGTGGTACGAAAACTACAAAAAATCCTGATGAAGTCCTGGACAGCCAAAATGATTGCGGTCCGAAGGGTTACCCAAGAGAACAAAGGCAAAAAGACTGCTGGAATAGACGGGAAGAAAGCTCTAACAAGTAAGCAACGACTCGCCTTAGTAGACAGCCTAATAATCTCAAAAAGGGCACAACCAACCAGAAGGGTATGGATACCCAAACCTGGACGGAAGGAAAAACGCCCATTAGGAATACCGACCATATACGACCGCGCATTACAGGCACTTGCCAAACAGGCTCTTGAACCTGAATGGGAAGCCACATTTGAACCTAACTCATATGGATTCAGACCAGGACGCTCATGTCATGATGCCATCGGAGCAATATATGTAAGCATTAACAAAAAACCTAAATGGGTATTAGATGCTGACATTGCCAAATGTTTCGACAAAATTAACCACGAAGCACTTCTAACTAAATTAAATACTTATCCATCCATGAGACGTCTAATAAAGTCCTGGTTAAAAGCCGGTGTGATGGATAACGGGATATTCTCACCTACAAATGAGGGTACTCCTCAAGGTGGAGTCATCTCTCCACTTTTAGCGAACATAGCCCTCCACGGAATGGAAAAAGCCATATGGGATTACGCCAACTCTGTAAAAGGTAAAAAAACCCACTACAAAAAGGGATTAGCCTTAATCAGATATGCTGACGATTTCGTCATCCTACATAAAGACCAGAAAGTGGTAGAAGAATGTCAGGAAGTGATTAACAACTGGCTACATAACATGGGTTTGGAATTAAAGCCTAGTAAAACTCAAATGACCCATACCCTTGACGGATTCAACTTCCTCGGATTTAACATACGTCAATACAAAGCAGGTAAAAACCACTCAAAACAAGGCTTTAAAACCATCATCAAACCATCTAAGGAAAAAGTCCAAGAGCATTACGGGCAGCTCTCAAATGCCATTAGGAAACATAGAGCTGCCCCTCAGGAAGCATTAATACGCCACCTTAAACCTATTATACGTGGATGGTGTAACTACTACAGAGGGGTCTGTAGTAAAGAAACCTTCAACGACTTAGGGAACATGCTATGGAATAAACTCCAAAGATGGGGATACAGGAGACATCCAAAGAAATCGAAATCCTGGGTAAACAAGAAATATTGGGGAACCATCGGAGATGATAACTGGGTGTTCATGACTAAAGAGGGTATTAGCCTCCCAAAACATGCTAAAACAGAAATTGTCAGGCATAAAAAAGTCCAGGACACCAGAAGCCCTTACGATGGAGACCTAATCTATTGGAGCACCAGAATGAGAGAACATCCTGAGATGACCACTCAGAAGGGAAAGCTTTTAGAACGGCAAGAAGGGAAATGTACTCATTGTGGACTTACCTTTAAAGATGGAGATTTGTTGGAAAAACATCACATAATACCACGTGCTAATGGTGGAAGTAATCTAAACAAAAATTTAGAATTATTACACCTCCACTGTCACGATGCCAAACACGGAAACAAAATCAACTCACATGAGATAGATGAAAATCCGTTTTAGAGGTGCCACTGACAAGGATTCCTATGATGAGGAGCCGTATGATACGAAAGTATCACGTACGGTTTTGAAGACGAGTCGGTGAGGCGACTCACCGGCTTAGTTTAATGATTAATTTCCTACGTTGATTTGGTCATGACACCCAGGGATGAACTCCAGTCCCTGGCTCTGTCGCTAACCATTAAGGTGAAGGCAAATGTGTGGTTAGCCTAATAAGCCTTTTCAACATTACCGTTCGCGTAGCGGGACGAAGTCCGGAACACATTACCGATATTGAGGCATTTAACGATGCAAAATTACGTATTCGTCATTGACACAAACAAGCAAGCATTAAACCCGATTTCCCCAAAGAAAGCCCGCCGGTTATTAGACAAAGGTAAAGCTGCGGTTTTTAGGATGTACCCATTTACAATCATCTTGAAAACAGGGATCAACGATCCAACTATCTCACCTTGTCAAATCAAGATTGACCCTGGCAGCAAGTTCACTGGATTTGCTTTAGTCCAAAACAACCAAGTTATTTGGGGGATGGAATTGGAACACAGGGGAGGACTGATCAAGAAAAAACTAGAGGCGAGAAGCGCTGTTAGACGTGGGAGACGTAATCGTCATACTCGTTACAGAAAACCTAGATTCCTTAACCGTAAACGTCCAGAGGGTTGGCTTTCCCCCAGTTTAGAGCACAGAGTTCTAACTATTGAAACCTGGGTTAAACGGCTGATTAAGTTTTGCCCGGTTAGCGAGATTTGGGTCGAAAGAGTGAAGTTTGACACCCAAAAAATGCATAATCCTGAAATTAGTGGTATTGAATACCAGCAAGGGGAACTAGCTGGCTACGAAGTAAGAGAGTATTTACTTGAAAAGTGGGGCAGAGAATGCGCCTATTGTGGCAAGCAAAATATCCCTTTACAGATTGAGCACATTCACCCAAAATCATTTGGTGGGAGCGACCGAGTCAGCAATCTTTGTCTGGCTTGCGAGAAATGTAATCAACGGAAAGGGAACAGACCTATAGAGGAATTCCTCAAGAATAAACCCAGTCTACTACAGAAAATAAAAAACAAGGCGCTTTCGCCATTAAGGGATGCTGCCGCAGTAAATACGACTCGGAACAAGGTAGTAAAGGTGCTCAAGAAAATTTTGCCTGTGGTCACTGGAACTGGTGCTATGACCAAGTACAACCGAACAAGATTGGGTTTATCTAAAAAGCACTGGGTTGATGCGGCCTGCGTCGGTAATATTGAAACTTTAGTGGTAATAACCTCTCAACCACTGTTAGTTGTCTGCAAAGGACAAGGAGGAAGACAGAAAGCAGCACTTAACAAATACGGCTATCCAACTAGGCATAACCCATTGAAGCCGATTAAAGGTTGGGCTACTGGCGACATAGCCAAACACCAGAAAATAGGAATAGGCAAAGTAACTCCGAGAAGCAAAGGAAGTTTCGGATTTACTCCACTAGGAACAAAAGGCTACAAGAGTTGCAAGCCTCAAGACATATCAGTCATACACAGGAAGGATGGATATACTTACAGTTTTTGCTAGTATCTGCCGGGTTTTACCAAGGAATAATCGTCCTAAACATTCCTGATATCATCATGTCAGGATAATTACCCTTAATCAAAACCTACCCCTGTGAGATCTCCCCATCTCCCCACACTCCCCACACCTCCCACACTCCCCTCTCTTTCCCGATTCCCGATTCCCGATTCCCGATTCCCGATTCCCTAAAATCCCGAAATTGTAGACCTCATAGCTATGATAATTGCTATATTTATCCCTCGATACTCAAGGCTTAGTTTGCAGTGTTTCGCAATGTCTCTGAAGGTAACTCCCCAAACATAGCTTTGTAATCTTTAGTAAAATGACAAGGACTGTAGAACCCAAATTCACTAGCAACGATGGCTATGGTACAACTTTCTGGTTCGCTTGCCTTCAAGCATTCTCGCACTGCATTAAGTCGTCGTACCTTGAGATAGCGCATGGGACTCAAGCCAAATAAGTCCTGAAAACCATAAGATAACGCAGAACTGCTAGACCCTAAATTTTGAGCTAGCTGTTTTAAGGTCAGAGGTTTGTCTAAGTTGGCTAACATTTCTTTTTCAGCTTGGGCAATCAACTTTGCTCTTCGGGAAGGTTTGAGAAAACACTTGGAATTTAACTTAGTGGGAATATTACTAATCAACAAAGGAAGGAAATCATCAGCAACGAGTTTTTCAATGTGAGGTTTTTGTAACCAAGTAGGTTTGTGTAATGCTAACCAAACAAGTTCTTTCAGGTAATCTTTAATTTCGTTCATCCCCGTTGGTAGCAAATTCACATGATTTTTACTCCGGAAATTCTCGTCTAGATCGTGGCGTTGTAGTTGGTCTGCATAAGTATCAAACGTTTTAACAGGCATTATAATGTGTGTCAAGGTTGCACCTTGAGGAAAGATTTCGTCTGCTTCCTTGTTATTGAAACCAAAAATAGTCCTTTGAGGCTCCACAGGGTGACGGAAAGAGTAATATTCCTTTTCATTCTCAGACCAAAGTATCGCAAAAGATATGTATTCCTTTCCCCCCTCACCCGAAAATTGAATCCCTTGGTTCGCCTGATTACAGACGAAATATAAGTTACCAACCTGAATCGACAAAAACTCAGCTTGAAGAGGACCGGGACTGAGTTGTATTATTTCCTTATTTTGATACTCAAAAAACTCTTTGAAACTATCCACATCTGTAAAGGATTTGGATAAAATATTCTGATTGCCTGTCCCAGGATCATCCTCAGCTTGGGTAGTTTTACTATTGTTGGTATCAATTAACAAAATCATTTAAGCACCACTCTATCAAAAAAATAATCCAACCAACTATAAGCAAAACTAATACAATTTGAAACTTAGTTATTTAAATCTTATAGCTTAGAAAGTTGGAATTTTTGATTATTCACAGAGATACCTTACCACTAAAGTGAACTTGAGGTCTTTGACTTACCCCATAGCACAACAGAGTGGGCATGACCCACCCTGATGCGATTATGGCCATTGACATCGAATGCTGCTCCTGCGAAACCAGATGTGATCTATCACGCTGCCTCCAGGCCGGAGAGGATGTCAACAAAGAGTTAACTAATGAAAACCTCAAATGTTAACAGCACTAAGTGTATGAAGAAAACTGTTCTGAAACTTAAAAGATTACTCAATCTCCTAGTTGTGGCGATCTTTTCCCTAGGAGTATTGGTACCGCCAGCCTTGGCTCAGGAAATTTTGCCCCAACCAGACCCAGAATTTAAGGGTCAAATTGGTGTCACTTACGAAACTTCCGGGGAGCCAGATAAGTCAATTATGGAATCCCCTGAAGCCCCAAAAAATGCACCTAACATTGTCCTTGTCCTCTTGGATGATGTGGGATTTAGTTCCTCAGAAACCTTTGGTGGCTCGATTAAAACACCAACTTTGGAGAAGCTAGCAGACGAAGGGATAACTTATAATCGATTCCACACAACTGCCCTCTGCTCGCCAACTCGTGCGGCTCTACTAACAGGACGCAATCACCACTCGGTGGGCAGTGGAGTGGTTCAGGAACTGGCAACAGGTTATCCTGGTTATAAAGGCTTGATTCCCAAAAGCACAGCCACCATTGCCGAAGTTCTCCAAGAAAATGGCTACAGCACAGCTTGGTTCGGTAAAAATCACAATGTTCCTGATAACCAAACCAGTATGGTTGGTCCCTTTGACCGCTGGCCTAATGGTTTGGGATTTGATTACTTCTACGGATTTATTGGTGGAGAAACAGACCAATGGTTTCCAGCACTGTATGAAAATCAGAACCCAATCAATGCACCAGCCAAAACCAGTGATGGAGAAGACTACAACCTCACCCATGACCTTGCCGATAAAGCAATTGCTTGGATGAACAATCAGCATTCAATTGCACCCGATCGCCCTTTCTTCCTTTACTTTGCTCCCGGTGCTACCCATTCACCTCACCAACCACCAGATGATTATCGCGATAATTACGAAGGTGATTTTGATGACGGTTGGGACGTAGAGCGTTTGAAAATTTTCAATCGTCAGAAGGGCATTAACGGTGAAACTGCGAAAACTCCCGGTATAATTCCTGCTGATGCTGTACTTACCCCTCGCCCAGAAGGAATACCTGCTTGGGATGATGATACAGAATTCGACGACAGCGAACGTGCGGCATTAGCAAAGGAGATGGAAATCTATGCGGCTTTTCTAGAATACACTGATGTAGAGGTCGGTCGTGTCCTTGATGCTATTCCTGAAGAGGAAGTAGAAAACACCATGATCGTCTATATCGTGGGTGACAACGGTGGTTCAGCAGGCGGTGGTGTGTATGGAACTTGCAACACCATGAAAAATCTTAACGGACTCGGCCCTGAGATTACTCTTGAAGAAATCAAGGAGTGTGCAGAGGAGTGGGGTATGCGTGGAAAGGGAAACTCGCCAGGATACTCCGTTGGCTGGGCTTGGGCTACGGATGCACCTTTCCAATGGACAAAAGAGGTAGCTTCCCATTTTGGCGGTACTCGCAATCCCATGATTATTAAATGGCCAAAGGTTATTCCCCCGACTCCAGACAAAAGGGAGATCCGAGACCAGTTTCACCATGTTATTGATATCGCACCGACAATTCTGGAAGTAACTAGGATTCAGGAACCAGAGATCGTTAACAGCATCCAGCAGCAGCCGATAGAAGGGGTGAGTTTAGCCTATACCTTTGGTTTTGGTAAGATACTTGATGATGATTATGATGGAGAAGGTGCTGAAGGTACTCATAAAACTCAGTATTTTGAGATGTTTGGGAATCGAGGCATCTACAAGGATGAAGGAGAACACGAATGGATGGCATCAACTGTGCATGCAAAACCAGTTGGCGATGAACCTCTTAAACCTTTCGATGAAGATGAGTGGGAACTGTACGATTTAAAGACTGATTTCTCTCAAGGCAAAGACTTATCCAAATCGGAGGAAGAAGAAAAAGATGATTATCTTGATAAATTAGAGGAACTCAAAGACTTATTCCTCGTTGAGGGAGGTAAGTATAATGTTTTTCCTCTGGACGATCGCTTTGTTGAACGAGGTGATGTTAGTTTACGTCCCAGTTTTACTGCAGGACGCTATCATTTCGATTTCTATGAAGGCGCGGTTCGACTGCCAGAAGGGACAGCACCAGATGTGAAAAACAAATCTCATAAAGTCGCCGCTTATGTGACAGTTACTGGTGCTGATACTGAAGGTGTAATCCTAGCGCTCGGTGGAGAGACGGGAGGCTATAGCTTCTACATTAAGGACAAAAAACTCCACTATACCTACAACTTCTTTGGCACGCGCTATGATGTTGTTTCTGTCAACGATGTTGTTGTTGATTCTATCGACGAAATTTGCCCTAGCGACAAAATTTGTCCTGGTGATGATGTTAAGTTTGGATTCTACTTTGACTACTCAGGAGATTATGGAGATGGTCAAGGTAAGGGAGCTACAGTTACCCTCTTTGTTAATGATAAGGCACTTCTTGCTAACAATAACACAATCGACAAGACTGTGCCTGCACGATTCTCTCTGGAAACTCAAGATGTAGGGATGGATTTACTCACACCAGTAGCTCATTATGAATCTGAGTCATGTGACTCTGAGTCATGTGACTCTAAGTCACATTTCCCCTTTACAGGCAAAATCAATAAGGTGACAATAGACATTCTTTGCCCAGATTGCATAGAGCCGTACTAACTCTCCCTTGAAGTGGCAATAGCATTGTAGAGCAAAAGGCACTTATGCATCCCTCCTCCCCCCTTTCAAAGCAGGGCTGTTTCAAAGAAAAATAAGTTAACGAGAAAAGGAGATAGGGGGATAGGGGGAACCCACCCCTAACCCCTCCCAGGAGGGGATAGGGAAATAGCTCAAAATTTTCCTACAAATCCCCAAATTTAGTCATTAAAATCTGACTAATTAGCCGGCTTCAATCAACTCAAATGACTAACAATTCGTGATTCTGCTTTTGAGGAGGGTTAGATAAATTTGGCCAAAATCACGACTATTCGCGCTCCTTTTCTCCTGGGTCCCCTCCTGGGAGGGGTTAGGGGTGGGTCCCCATCTATTTTTGGCCAGAATGAAACAGCCCTACCCCAATTCTGGGGGGAACAAAACTTTCTTGCGTCCCCCAAAGTTGATACCGCTGGCGAAATTAATATTTGTTTAGACATAGGTCAACCGGTCGGCCCAAGAGCAGCAAAACGAGAACATCGGGTAGCTGCAAATGGAACTCCCTGCCACCAATTAACCAAACGCACAATA
>NZ_JAAHHW010000123.1 GCF_010692325.1 Moorena sp. SIO3I8
CACTCTCAAACTATCAACTGTCACCCGACTTCCCCTCCTGGGAGGGGTTAGGGGTGGGTTCCGATTCCCGATTCCCGATTCCCGATTCCCTTTCCTATAGCTAATAGCTTACGAATCTGAAGGTATTGGTTGGGATTCTAGATACCTCAGAAAAGACATTAACTCATCGTCACTGAGCAGCTGACGCGATCGCTTACCGTAAGTTTGTAGAAGATAGTCTTTCCCCTGTTGAGTTGTCCAACCCAGACGCTTCATTTCTACATTGGTTTTAGTAATGATTTCAGAATGGTCAATAATCGGAAGACTCGATGATCCCATGTCACTGGTGTTAGTCTCCATGGTATGTTGAGAATATGACTGGACTGGAGGATCAGGTTGTGAGGTCTGGTAGCTAATTGGCTCCCTCTTCTTAGGGATGTCAGCTGGCACAGAGGTTTCTACTTCCCTTGAGAAGGAATCATTGCTAAAGTTCCTTGCTGGTTCTACTGATGGGATATTGGCAGCGGTTTCCCTAACCTCTCTAGCTCTTGACTCTGAGAAAGAGTAACTACTGGTGTCACCGGTTCGAGTAGCTTGAGTAAAATGATGATTGGGTTGAGTCTGTTCCTGACTTGCTGAGGTCGAGCCAACATCATAGCGAGGCAATGGTTGCAGCGGCAGATTTACCTCACGCTTTGCTCTGGGATTATCCTTGTTTTGATCAATCCCTTTGGTGCTATCCATGCCTAAAGCAGCTAAGGCTCTAAGTCTGGCTTGATCTTCTGCTAATTCAACGGTTTGGGCAGCAGCTAGACCAGTGACCAAAATGGTATCCTCAACTTTAACGGAGCAACGTACTATGTACTGACCATGGTCAATCGCTAAAAGATCGCTGATCAAGCTGCCTTGAGGATAACGATCTCGGAACTGAGTAAACATAAAACCATTTCCTGCCCAAATCTAAGCATTACATCATAGCATAGCTTGACCCGAGAACTGTAGCAAAGGGAACAGCTGATCTGCGGATCACCGGAACATTTCTTCCCGATTCCGTACTCCCGTTGATGTACAATAAAACATAATATAATAGAACTATCTTTGGTAAGCTGGCGCTAAATCCTTCTGTAGTTCAAGTCTTCAACAGACGTAGGAGAAAGGAATTTCAGTGGTGTTCCTGATCCAGTTGAGCAGCACAGCCAAGCAAAACCAAAGTTTCTTTTTCCCAGGCGCTCTAGGAACAGGAAATCAGAGGGCGGGTACCTCCAAGTTCCCCTCGTTGCCCACACCTACTATGTTCCACAAGAGCTGTTATCTCCTGATGTAGTCCGTTGCCTTTTAGCCTACGCAAGTCAGTATGACGATTCAGCAAATCTGAATTTAGGGCGTAAGCGTGACCAATCGGTTGCCCAATAGGTAGACTAGTAGATATAACTGGGGAATTTGGACACAGTTCCAAGGCTGACCAGACTAAGCTAAGCTTCTCTTTTGCCCCAGGGGCTAAAGCATCGGCAAAGCAAGGGGACTAAGTTACCAGCAAGCTTAATGGTTCCGAGTATTGCAGTGTCTGAACATAAGAGTTCTAACCAAAGAAACTGGGTGGCATTGGACATTCTCACTCTTGCTCTTGGAATCGGTTGCTTCTTATACATAACTGCCTGATTAGTACCCGTTTGATGACAACTTCGCCAACGAAACAATCGTCCTGGGGGCCTCAAACCGTAACTCAAAGAAGGTGCCATGGCGTTTGAATCACTGGCTATTGACCAAGCTCTGACTCAAAAATCCCGCAAGCTTTGTTAGGTGAGTCATTATCCTAAAAAGTTACCCTGACCTTAGTCTTGCTTCGGAACAAAAACAACAGAGTCGGTTAACCAGTTTAGGCAAACCATCAGTGGATACCCTTTCCTGGGAAAGAAACACAAGGGGTGGAACAAGTTCAGCTACCCGGGAATACTGATGCACTATTCTCTGCTGTTGGGGAAGTGTACACCTGGCTTGCCTTTCAATGTTCAGCCGATGACCCGATCGCATCAGGGACTGTCCTACCCTAGCGATCGCATAGTCTTAAGGGCAACAAGCAAAAACCACGATCAGACGAAAAGGATTGTTGGATGGAATTTTCAATCGCTACATTACTTTCTAATTTTACCGATGATAAACTAGTGGCACCCAAAGTCTTAGAAAAAAAACTTGGTTGCCAAGACAAAGACGGTCTCAAAAAACTCCAGATTGCCCTGGATGCACTGGAAAAATTAGGAATTCTGGTCAAAGATCGCGGCAGGTATCGGCGTGTTTATGAAGAAGATGTGGTGGAAGCCAAGCTGCGCTGTTCCAGTAAAGGCTTTTGTTTCGCCATCCAAGAAGTCGAGGGAGCCGATGATATTTACATTCGGGAGAGCAATCTGAGTACTGCCTGGAATGGCGATCGCGTCCTAGTCAAAGTTACCAAAGAAGGTAGCCGACGCCGCTCTCCTGAAGGAGAAGTGCGGTTAATTCTCGAACGGGTAAATCCTTCAGTGCTAGCGCGAGTCAAGGAAATTGGTAATGGTTACCGAGCCTTTCCCCTTGATGACCGACTCTTGTTTGAACTAGATCTTGAACCGGATGAGGAAACCTTAGACAAAGCAGTGGATCATCTGGTTCATGTAGAAGTGCTACGCTACCCCCTCGGACAAAACCCTCCCCTGGGAAAAGTTGCCCGTATTTTAGGAAGTGATGCAGAAGATGCGGCTGACACCGACATTGTCTGTTGCAAGCACGATTTACGCTCTAACTTCCCTGATGAGGTACTTCTAGCCGCTGATAACTTACCGAAAAAGCTGAAAAAATCAGACTATACCCAGCGCCTAGATTTGCGAAAAGTTCTGACCATTACCATTGAAGATAAGCTAGCTAACTCAGAGAAGGTAATTGTAGAAAACGCCTTTACTCTAGAAAAAACCGAAGCAAATCAGTGGCAACTGGGGATACATATTGCTGATGTGGCTTACTTTGTCCCTGACTCTCCCTTGGCTGATGAAGCCAGAAAAAGGGGTACAGCAGTTTATCTGTCCGATCTGATATTGCCTTTACTACCGGAAGCCGTTGCCCAGCTTTGTTCCCTAGTACCAGGTCAAGACCGCTTAACCATGTCGGTACTACTCACTCTAGACGAAGCTGGTAAGGTAGTAGAATATGAGATTCAACCGTCCATAATCCAGGTACACTACCAGCTCACTTATGAGCAGGCTCAGTCCCTTCTGGGGGGACATGAGGAAGCTGACTCAGAATTGGCACCTGTGGTGGACATACTCAAGGAACTGTTTTTTACCTTGAGTCCAGCAGTCAGGGCGCAACGAAAGCAGCGGGGTGCCTTTGACCTAAATTTGTCCCAGATTCCATACCCCTATAAAGATGAAGGAAGAGTGGGGGCTCTGGAGGTTTCTTCAACAGTACCAATGCAGTCGTTGTTGAAGGAATTAGTGATCTTAGCCAATCAAGCAATAGCTACCCATATCCAAGCCCTAGGTTTGCCAGGGATTTACTGTGTCCAGGGGCTACCGGATTGGGATGGGCTTCAGGATTTGATTAGGTTGGGCATGAATCTAGAGCTAGATATGCAGCTTGAGAAAGAAGAAACCATTACCTCTCAAGACTATCAGGGCTTTACCCAGCTATTTTCCAAATCCATAGCACCTAAAGTATTGATCTATTTGTTGTTATCAACCTTAAAACCAACAGGTTATAGTTCAAAACCAGGATCCCACTTTGGTCTAGCATTGGATACTGGGTATACTCACGGAGTATCACCACTGAGGCGCTATGGAGATTTATGGGTACAACAGTTACTGCATTTGGTATTTGAAAAAGGAAGAGACCGTCGTTCTACCCGTTCCAAAGACCGCGTAAATCTCAATCATAGCAGCTGTCAAGGTAATATAAACTGGAATGTTTTACCACCAGAAATTCACCAAGAGTTAGAAAATCAGTTAACTACATTAATTCCCCATCTCAATGACCGTGAAAAGATCACCATGGATGCAGAGATGGATTTACAGGGGTTAAAGAAAGCTGAACAAATGAAAGAGCGTACAGGAGATATCTTCAGCGGTCTAATTACTGGGGTTCAATCCTACGGCTTTTTTGTCGAAATTGAAGACTTGTTAGTAGAAGGATTAGTTCACGTTAGCTCTCTCAAGGATGACTGGTACGAGTATCGCTCCCGTCACGCCTGCCTAGTGGGTCGCAAAAATCGCACTGCCTATCGCTTAGGCGATCGCGTCGAAGTCCAAGTCAAGAGTGTGGATTATTACCGTCAACAAATTGACCTGGTCACCGTAAGTGGCGGTAGTTTTGCTAGTAACGAAGATTTAGAGGAGTAAATTATTAGTGATTGGTTAGTAGGTTACTAGAAGGTTAACTAACCACTAACCACTAACCAATCACTACCAATGAAATCATATTAAGTCCAGTTAATCACTTATAATAGTATTGATGATAATAGGGTTAATTCCCTTTTGTTAATTAACAATTTTAAATTAAAAATTAATAAACAAATGACGAACACCATTCAATGATAAGTATTAAACCGGACATGATTTGACTACTGACTAATGACAATTCCTTTAATTCTTGGTGTCACCGGTGCATCTGGGCTAATCTATGCTGTACGGGCTTTAAAGTATTTACTAGAGGCTGACTATGCTATTGAGCTGGTGGCATCGAAATCTACCTATATGGTTTGGCAGGCAGAGCAAAATATTCGCATGCCTCTAGAACCCGATCTACAAGAACAATTCTGGCGTCAGCAAGCGGCAGTCGATCAGGGAGGCAAACTCATTTGTCATCGGTGGGGGGATGTGGGAGCCAGCATTGCTAGTGGTTCTTTCCGTACTTTAGGAATGGTGATCATGCCCTGTAGTATGAATACCGTAGCGAAAATGGCTGCGGGCTTCAGTACTGACCTGCTGGAGCGTTCAGCAGATGTTCAAATTAAAGAAGGGCGTCAGCTAGTAATCGTACCTCGGGAAACACCCTTTAGTTTAATCCATCTGCGTAACCTGACCAGATTAGCAGAAACAGGAGTTAGAATAGTTCCAGCTATTCCCGCTTGGTACCATAACCCTCAAACCATCGAAGATTTGGTGGATTTTGTGGTAGCTCGTGCTTTAGACCAGTTAGACATTGACTGCATTCCCCTAAAACGGTGGCAGGGGAGAAGTAATGATTCCCTACTATGATAGGTAGGAAATAAAGATATCGGAAAGATGGGGGAAAATAGGGCAGAGTTAAAAGACCGAGTAGTAGGAGGCTAAATCGTCAGAGTTTTCTGCCTTGAGCCGGACATATGCTGATAAATCTTCATCACCCCTCAACCTTTAACCTATAACCTTCAATCCCTTGGTTTATGTTTAGGATTATTATATTCTTATGTTTGGTAATAGGTGGATTGGCACTGTTTGTTGTTGATAATTGGTTGCCAGTGCTACCGTTAGTCTTTCTCGGCATGAAGACACCACCTCTACCTCTAGCCTTGTGGATTGTTGGTGCCATTGGAGCTGGAGTTCTAACTAGCATCAGCCTACGACTCCCCAATTACCTGGCTTGGCGTTACTCTCGTCGAAATTCTGAACCACCAGACGACGAGCCATTATTTTCTGAATATAGCCGTCGTGAAAGTTATCAAACCCAGACGAGGCAGGAGAAAACTCGTGAGCGTCCAGCCTCGAAACAAACGTCAAAAGATGATACAAGCTCGGATTGGGAAGAAAGTAGTAGTCAAGAGTGGGAGTTTGAGGAAGATCAGAATTCAGATCGAGTTTCATCAGGTCGCCAAGGGGTTAAGCAAGATTCGACCTCACACACCACTAAAGGGGATCCCACTAGCTATGACCTGAGCGAAGAACCCGAAAGTAGTGATCAAAGTGGCTCTGTTTATTCCTATAGTTATCGCAAACCTGGTAATTCAGGTGTTGGTAAATCCGAAACAGTTTACGATGCCAAGTATCGAGTAATTAATCCACCTTACAAGAAAGTAGCTAAGCAGCCTGAAGAGGATGAAGAGGACTGGGGGTTTGAGGATGATGAAGACTTTGAATAACCTTACTGACGGTTGATTTTCTTGCTCGTTGGAGAGAGTTTGAGACGGAATTGAATACCCCGTCCTCTTAGGTCGGGGATTAATTTTCCCAGTGTGGTGTTAATATAAGAAATAAGGGTCTCAAAAAAAAACTGGGTATTGACCCTACCAGCTACCGACCGTGCGGGGGAAAGTTACGCCCAGGTCGATAACAGCCAATTAGGTTGTGCCTAAGAATCCCCATTCCGGCGACGGATGGGGAAGTTCAAGACTAGCATAACAATAGCAGCCAAGGCAGTGAAAGGTCACTTCTTGGCTGTCACTGTTAGATAGTTACTCAATAATTATCCATTTGGGTAACATACTCCCACACTGACAAGTACGGTTCAGTGTGTGCTTCTTAGCAACTCCAGCTATTGCGAACGGATACACGGGTTACTTTATTAACGACACAGGATGCCCCGACCCGCCGGAACAATACAATAAGTTCTATTTTTAAGCACGTAGGTGGCGGTTAGCTCTTAATTTATTTTCCCTACTATTATAAACTATTATAAACCCTGTCCGCAATTCATCTGACACTTATGCTGCGCATGTTCGTTGTGAGCCATAAGAGCGGATGAAGCTAATTGTTCATTTGTTCGCGAGATTGCTGTCTCACGCGACCAGTCATAGCGGCTTCTTGTAAGACCATAAAGGCATCCAGATCCGCCAAATCGTACTTTTTATGTTTTTGATGAAGCATCCTGCGTAATTTATCCTCGGCTTCTATGGTAAGATAACCGGTGGTGAGAGCTTGTTTGACAATGTCACGAATTAGCAACATTTACTTTGTTACCCCTACTATAGATGGAGTGACCACTAGTGAAAACCAGTAGATCGGTTCCACTAGTTGATAGTTTTGTGAAACACCGAAATCAGCTGCTTCATCAGGTAGTTGAGCGCCAGGGATTAGAAACTATGCTTTATACATATTTGAGTCTCCCTGGTCTAAAAAATTGAGGATTATTTTACCCTCGTGCCAAGCTTGGACTTTTATTCAGTCCAGAGCCTGACCAGTCTTACGGTGGTCAAACACCGCTTACCCAGTCGGCTTAGGTCTAAGCCTAAGTTTCTGGCTATTTTTCTAATGATGGCGGTTTTAACCGCCTTGTCTTGCTTCCTCCGCCACATAGCCACATGAATTATGACGGTTTCCACGTTCCCGTTGTCTTGATGCAGTCGCAGATGAGCAAAACCACGGCAGTTGCTCATAGGGAGAGGCTGTGTGCTAAGGCTTACCGAAGCACCAAAGTCAGGCCCAGTGGTTACCCCCTTTGGCCTCACTGGCTCCCCAAAACCACGGTACATCGATTTTTTTGGGATGAAGTTTAGATGAAGCTATTGTGGATAATAACATAAATGTGAAAGGCTGTCTCCCAGTGGGAACCCTATAGTGGTACGGTTTATTAAGTGAACTAAGGGTAATCACTGATTAAACTGGAGAGGGCATGCGTGAATGACTTGTTGAAGGGCATCAATGTTTTTCTGATTGGCATGATGGGCGCTGGCAAAACTACTGTTGGAGGTTTACTAGCTAGTGAGCTAGGCTATGGTTTTTGTGATACAGATGCCCTGATTGAGCAAATTGCAGGTAAAACGATTAACCAAATATTTGCTGACGACGGTGAAGAAGTCTTTCGACAGCTGGAGACTCAGGTACTCTCGGAACTATCGGCTTATCAGCAATTGATTGTTGCTACAGGAGGCGGTATTGTAATTAAACCCCAGAATTGGAGTTATCTGCATTATGGTCTGGTGGTCTGGTTGGATGTGCCTGTGGCAATGTTAATCGAACGCTTGCAAGAGGATACCACTCGCCCCTTATTACAGAAACCTGATCCTGCTTTAGAATTGCAGAAAATTCTTGACCAAAGACGGAGTCTTTATGAATTAGCTGACCTTCACATCTGTCAACAATCTGGGCAGACTGCACCAGAGGTGGCTTCACGAGTTATTACAGAGATTCCGAAAGTTCTTAAAAAATCTACACAAAAAAATTAGGGTCGTTTTAGAGCCATTCATTATTGTTGGGATAGGCGTTTGACTGGTTTACCCCCTAATAAGTTATGGGCATCTTCCAGAAAAGCTGGTATTAGATCAGCATGAGGACTTTTACGCAAACATTCCGTCAGGTCTAATTCTCTGACCTGATTGGCTTGGGCCCCAGGAAACCAGTGACCCGCATTAGTTAAAAGGTTGTAGCGCATTTTTGCATACTCAACCAGATCGTACGCGATCGCTAAATTCCTCAACCACAAAATCACTGGAATATTTATACCGCCTGGGGTTTCTGAATGGGTGGGTAAACCAATGTGCCAACTTCGGAACCAGTCTTCTCCCAATTTTGCGATCGCTTCTGACTCCAAACGCTCTAAAATCGGTGGTAATATTTCCTCTGAGTGCTCCAGAAGTTCTACAGCTTTGAGGTGTTCATCAAAATCTGATGGTCGAGATGCGCCTAGACTCAAGGTATGGACCTGGGGATGGCTCAAACAAAACAAATCATTAAACACCATTGGGCTAAGGGGAGCACAAAGTTCCACTAACCGTTGTGGTGGTTTATAGAGCATACCCCCTTTATCGGAAGGGCTAATGATGAACACCCCCATATCGTGACGAGTAGCGGCTTCAATAGCAGGCCAATTTAACTGATTAATGTAATACCAGTGCAGGTTAACGTAGTCAAACTGGTCGGTTTCAATGGTGTTAACAATTACATCTGTAGGACCATGGGTGGAGAAGCCAATAAACCGTACCTTACCCTCTGCTTGAAGCTGTCGCGCCACATCTAAATAACCACCGGGACGGATAGTATCATCTAGCAACTCAGGGGTATTAATCCCATGGATTCCCAGTAGGTCAACATAGTCAAGTTGTAGGAAAGCGAGGGATTGATTAAACTTACGACGAAACTCTTTGGGGTCAGGCTTAGGAGTAACTTTAGTCTGAACAATCAGTTGTTCTCGGGTAAATTTGGGCAAAATCTCTCCTAATTGCATCTCAGAAGTACCATAGCCACGAGCAGTTTCTATGTGATGAATGCCAAGCTCTAGAGAACGGCGGATTGTTGCTTCGACATTCTGTTGATGATCTCGGGGAATTTGCTCCTTGGGAACATCCTGCCACTTGAACTGGTATCGCATACCACCACAGGAAAAGACTGGCATCTGTAACTCTGTACGCCCAAATCTTCGATATTGCATCATAAACGTGCTTTGAATCACCCAGCTGCTAGTGTCTGCTCTTTGTCCATCTAACTACCTTTACATTACTTTACAACGTCAGCATTCAGCCGTCAGTATTCAGCCATCAGCATTCAGCCATCAGCATTCAGCCGTCAGCATTCCGTAACTCAGCATTATTCGAATGCTTACCTGTTGTCTTGATCCAATAGCGAGTGGTTTTGGGTCTGTGTGGGTCACCTGCGTCCGCACCGCTGTTTGCCCCGTGGAAACCACGCCAGTTGCTAATAGGGGGAACCCCCACAGGTCGGCACTGGCTCACGGTCATCTCAAGCACCATTAGCAAGTTCAGGTAACGTGACCTCCCCTGTTCCCTTGCTGCATCGCTGATTCAAAAGCTGACAGCATTAAGCTGACGGCTGAATGCTTACCAGCCTCGAATGTTAAGGCAATCGGATCTAGCGTTTACCAAGCTGGTAAGGTACAATAAGGATACCTCAGATAATTCTGCTCAAGAACCATGAAAGCCTACTCTGTTGATCTTAGACAAAAAATTATTGATGCTTATAATCAAGGCAATATCTCTCAACGTAAGCTTGCTCAACAGTTTAATGTTGCCTTAAGCTTTGTTCAAAAATTACTCAAACAGTATCGAGAAACCGGAAATATTGCTCCCAAAGTTCGAACTAAACAAACTCCGATCAAACTTACCCCAGAGCAATTAGATATTCTACGAGATCTTGTCATCAAAAACAATGATGCTACCTTAGATGAACTCCGGATTTGGTTAGCCGAAGAAACGGGAGTTTTAATTGGTCGTTCCACAGTCGATAGAATGATTAAACGTTTGAATTTAACCCGTAAAAGAAACCATAGACGCCACAAACAAAAATAAATAGGCACAAATAAATTCAAAAATAATCTTTATATAGCACTACGCATTCAGATGTTTGACATTCCTAAACTCCGAAACTCAGTCATAGCTGACTTCTGACTTCTGACTTCTGACTTCTGACTTCTGACTTCTGACTTCTGACTTCTGACTTCTGACTTGGGCGTAGCGCTATATTTCATGGATAATGGGTACTGGGGCAATGGGGAATAGTAATCAGATTAATGATACCCCATTACCTCATCCCAATTACCAAAATTGTAAGCGGTCAGCAGTCAGCGGTCAGCTTAAAATAAACCTCATTTGGGAGAATTTAAAGGTGCGCTTGACCCATTAAGAATTAAATTTGCCACGGGTCGCACTTAATAGTTCGAGATTTTATCGAATTCAAAGTCTCGGTAGTAAGCATGCAGCCGTCAGCTGATAGCTGATAGCACCATCTGTAGCACCATCTGTAGCACCATATGTAGGCCATTAGCTGATAGCTGATAGCTGATAGCTGACTGCTTACCCAAAATTTAGGGACTATTTGATAAGTGATTAACCAGACTTAATCTCAAATATCTTGAGCTGCCCGCTGAATCAGATGACGAGCAACAGTTTGAATCCCAGTATGCTCATAACAATTAGTGCTAGCGTCTAGAAATGCCGCTACATAGTCTAACTTGTCATCAGCAACTTCTATGAAGCCACCCAGACGCTCAAACAGTGACTCAGGGCTTAACCCAGTAGAGGAAATTAAATTATTCATCCAGTCACCAACTTCATCAAAGGTGTTACTGATAAATCCCTGTTTATCGGATTCAGGAATTGAGTCACTGAGGGCTTCAAAGGCAGGATTATCTTCTAGAGCGGACTTCCCTCCTTCTTCCAAGCTATTTCGGACTTTAGAGATGAAGTCAGCACCCAGAGGAATTAGACCATCGATGCAAACTAAGGCTACCATCCGCATCAGAGCTTCCTTATGATAGTTTTCTGTCACAGAAGCAGCAAAATCTACCGGATTAAAGCCAAGGCCGTGAATCTTGCTATGAGCGATCAGTTCTCCGACCAGTTTTATACTCAAATCAAAAGATTGAACGGTGTCAGCTTTGGGAGTCAGTTTGTCTAAGAATGGGATCCAACTCAAAGTATCCCCGACTTTGTCAGCTAAAGCTGCTGCTGCGATCGCTGTGTCAGTATTGTCAAGAGTTTGGTAAATCCAGATAGCTGTTTGGTATCCCTGATCAGGGTCTTCGTACAGCTCAAGTGCGCGGGCACTAATTGACTCAATCACATCTTGATCTGTTTCCCCTGTAACTGCGCTAATTGTATTGTGAAAACCGACGAGATTTTCCCATTCCCCCGGAACAACAAAATCCAGGACATTCAGTACTGTTACGGTTATATTATCCGTTGGAAGTTCGTCAACTAATTCAATAATTGATTGACCCATTTTCAGTTGTTTTAATTATAAACTTCTCTCACGAAAACATACACAATTTTAAATGTCAATTGTGAAGGAATCATGAAAAAAATCTGTAAGCTATCAGCTTTGCTTAGGTAGCATACTGAGCAATACTAATTAACGTCAAAGTCTTCAGGAAATTCAGGAGAACTTGGTTGAGCTTCTAGCAGTGCAGCAACCCCATCCCCCTTGAGCTGATTACCAATTACTAATAGCTTTTTGCCAGTAACATTATAAATGTCATAACGTTCATTGCCTTCAAAAAGGTTATTTCCAGGAGTACTAGCAGTGCCTAAATCTGGCTGAGATTGGCTAATCGCTACCAAGCCATCCCTACTATTGTTGATAATTTGGTTCTCGCGCAGCACAGGACGTGCAGACCCTTCAATCACTACCCCGTCAATGTTGTCACGAATCTGATTATTTACTACCAAGGGTGAACTGTTGCCCCCTATCGCCAAACCATGACCGGTTTGCTCAATAATATTACCCCGGATTTCTCCTGTTGCTTCCCGAGTTACAGAGATACCGTTTCCTTGGTTATTGGCAAAACGGTTATTTTCAATCAGAGGATTTCCTTTACCACTAACAAACACTCCTTCGCGATCGCTATTGATAAAGGTATTGTTACGAATGATGGGATTGGTGGATTCTACCCACACACCACTCCCTCTGGTATTAGGATTAGTAATAGTTAGTCCCAGAATCTGAGTATCTTGAGCTGCCAATATCGTCACATTCTGACCTGCCCAAGTGCGACTGAGGTAAAGACCGCCACCAATTATCACTACTCCTTCACCTCTAGCGGACTTGTTTCCCTGGAGAATCATGCCAGGTTTGAGTTTAAGGGGAAAGGTTTCTCCCTGTTCAACGGTGTACTGACCTGGAGCTAGGTGGATAGTAGCTAAGGGACGAGCTTGCTTTAAGGCATAGGTAATAGTTTTGAAGGGATTAGCAGTGGTTAGACCAGCGTTTTCGCTATCTGTACCTTGTTGAGAATCCACATACAAAACTTGCTTTATCGCTGGCGGCGACTGGCTAGGGTTCGATCTCGGTAAGGTACGAGTAGGAAAATTGTCTGGTGTTGGTCTACTTATCCTGCCAGATGAATCCCATTGCTCACAGCCTGTTACCGCTAAAGCCATTATTAATCCAGCAGCAACTAATACAAAGTTAGGGGATTCAGTCAGCTTATCAACTTTGTATTGCAGCATTGTCAAGGTTAGTACTTAACTCGATGAGAGCAAAATTTTATTAGTGTATTATAGCGTTTTTCATCACTATGAAAAACGCTATAGTAGTTCACTCTAGGCTAGTCAATTTCTTCAGCAGCACGAAGAATTAAATGACGCGCAACGGTTTGAATACCAGTATGCTCATAGTAGTTAGTGCTAGCGTCTAGAAATGCCGCCACATAGTCTAACTTGTCATCGGCAATTTCTACAAAACCCCCGAGACTGTCGGACAGTGAATCACGGCTTAATCCAACAGAGGATACTAGATTATCCATCCAGCCACCAACTGCATCAAAGGTTTGAGTAATGAATCCCTGTTTATCGCCATCTGGGATTGAGTCCCTGATGGCTTCAAACTCATCATTGTTGGAAAAGGATGATTGATCTCCTTCTTCAAGGGTATTTCGTACTTTAGACACGAAGTCTGCACCAAGAGGGATTACCCCATCAATACAAACTAAAGCTACCATCCGCATCAGAGCAGCTTGATCATAGTTTTCCCGGATAGAACTGGCAAACTCGAAGGGATTCAAGCCAACCTTGTGAATTTTGCTATGGGCAAGTAGTTCCCCCACCAATTTCAGACCCAAGTCAACCCCTTGCAGCTTGTCAGCTTTGGGAGTCAGTTTCTCTAAAAACGGGATCCACCTAAAGGTATCCCCGACTTTGTCGGCTATTGCCGCTGCTGCGATCGCTTTGTCAGTTCTGTCAAACTTTTGATAAATCCCAACGGCTTTTTGGTATCCCTCATTGGGGTCTTCGTAGATGGCGAGGGCGCGATCGCGAATTTTCGTAATCACCTCGTAATCCTCTTCCCCAGTTAGCTTGCGAATGGTATGGTTAAACCCCACTAGGTTTTCCCACTCCCCTGGGATCACAAAATCCAGTGCGTTCAGGATTTTTACAGTTAGGCTATCGGTTGACAGTTCATCAACTAACTCAATTATTGATTTACTCATAAAAAACAAGTTTGAAGTTTGGACACCCCGTTTATGGGGGGCCAGGTCGGAAACACGAACGTCAAGTGCGGTTTTCACCCTGCTACCTAGCCTCGAAGGCTTGAAGCCCTGTCTAGGCAACAGCGGGGTGCTGACCTTAATATTTTCTCTAGATAGTTTCTCTAGATAGTTTTCGGTTAGTTTAACCTACACCATCATAACTATAACAATCCGATTTTAGTTGTGAAACTCTCCAAGACCGGAAGTGGAGCAACAGACCAGAAGTCGGGGAAGAGGGGCAATAATTTGACCATTGGTTAGTTGAGCGCAAATCAATTGGGAGTGCGCTAAGCGTGGGTTCTATTTAACTAATCGCTATCTTAAAAATTAATAATTATGAAGAGCTAGGGGCTCAACTCTCTAATTATATCATGTCGGGATAATTACCCTTAATAAAAATCTCCCGCATCTCCCCATCTCCCCACACTTCCCACACTTCCCAAACTTCCCACCCTCGCTCTAATTATGGGTATTCAACCTGACTTGATCTTATGGGGATTAACCTATTCCGGCAGAGGATGTCAAGGCTTTACGATTACCGGTGTTCCTATAGCCACCTTTTCAAATAAATCTCGGACATCTTTATTGAGCATTCGGATGCAACCGTGAGAAACAGCTTGTCCGACGAGTTCCTCAGCAGTTGTTCCATGAAATCCAATATAATTCTTCCCATTAGTCCAAAAACCAATCCAGCGATCGCCAAGGGGATTATTCGGCCCTGGAGGAATTACTTCACCTGTCCAAGGATGCTCCCAAGCTGGATACTGAAGCTTTTGGAGCACTTCAAAATTGCCTGTTGGTGTTTCCCAACCCGCTTTACCAATGGCAATGGGGTAAGTGTTTAGTACTTGAGCCGCTTGATAGACATAAACACGACGTTCACTCAATTTAATCACCAAACGAGTAATTTGAGTAGCCTCTGCTGGGATGTCTTCTTCTAGAGGAAGATATAGATCCAGGTCTCCAAGAAGTGGCAATTTTGGGGCTTCAATTCCAGGCAATTGATTTTGATGTAAAACCTCTTTGGTAGTAGCGTCAGGACTACTGGTTTTTTCAGAGGCAGCTACCTGCTGTTGCTCATGAAGTATTGGAATTACTATACTCAAGCAGAGTAGCATTAAGCTCCGAGATAGCAATTTACCTCTCACCATTACTAATTTTTTTTTATTTACAACAACTTTATAACATCACTTTAATATACTTGAAAAGCAACATTAGCAAAAACGTTAACCCCAGGCCATGAGTGAGGTTTGGAGAAAACAATCTTAGTAAATAGACTGATAAACTATTCCGGAAATAATCTATTCTTTCAGTAGATTTTACAGTAGATCCGTTAATTTTAAATTCTTCGAGTAACAGAAATATCAATTAAGTTGATGATAAAAATTAAAAACTTGAATGTATGGACAGGGACTACTTTGTCACTGCTGCTGTGTACCCTTGCTATGGCTCCCGCTCAGGCTAACCCAATGGGTGAACACGCCCAAAACCGGATCCTCAAACAAGATCGGGGGCAAGAGCTTGACAAAGGTACTATCAAGAGTATCGTTGGCAATATGGTAAAGGTTAAGCTTGACAACGGTGACAGCCAAACTGTTTGGCTACCGACTTCCAAGCTCAGGCAATTGCATTTGACAGAAGGTAAGGAAGTCTTGATGGCTGGGAATCGTATCCTTAATGTTGTTAGTTCAAGTGATTTGGCGAGTTCAGAGACTCGGAGGGTTACCAGTAGTGTTACCGAGGTGTTAGAGTCTCTCCAACAGAGGCGTATCGAACGGATGAACCGTATTCGGAGAACTGTCATTTCCACTCCTGTACAGCCAACAGTGACAACTCCTCCTCGAACCCCAATTGGGCTACCTGTCAGAGCACTGTGGTAGCAACGGGTGCGCCTACCTGTGGGGATTTCCAGGGGGCTGACAAGATGCGATCGCATACAGAACTCAAACCATGAACGACTGCATTAACACAATGGTTGATAGTTAACGGTTGCCTTGATGCTTAACAAGGGTTTGTCATAGTAATGAGGTAAACAGGATTTTTTTCCAGTCCTCTTTTCCCTGCTCCCTGCTCCCTGCTTCCTGCTCCCTTCTCCCTCTATTCCCATAAAAAATATTGCCCGGAGTGTTAACTCCGGGCTAATCAATAACGTCGATTAAAATGGGCTGATCATTACCTGATCTGTAATCCGATAATTCTATTTCGGAGCTACAATATATGGAGAGGAAACCCCTTGAGCCTTACCTGATGTGACCAAAGCCTGATAAAGCATAGAAACCATCTCAGCATGAGTAGCAGGCTGATTTGGTCTGAGCATAGTTTTTTCACTGTAGTTAACAACTATACCCGCTTCTGTTGCTGCTGCTACTTTCTCAATCGCCCACTCAGGAATGTCATCCTGATCTCGGTAAATCTTTAACGTTTCGGCTGGATTGGATGAAGGTTGAAGATCAAGACCGCTAATCAGGCTAACTAAAACCTGTACACGAGGAACTTTTTGCTCAGGACGGAACTCCTGTCCGGGATATCCTGACATGAAGCCGGTTTCGGTAGCTTCATCAATTGCTTTAGATGCTGATTGATCAGTAGGTTTATCCTTATAATTTACTCGTTGTCGCTTCTTCTGCTCTTGAAACGCTTTTTGAATTTGAGCAGCTAACTCTCCCCGTGTTACCTGTCTGTCCGGTAGAAATTCCTGATCAGGTAAGTTAATTAATACTTTGTCCTTGGCTAGAGGTCTCATGAAAGGACTTGCCCAATGATTTTTAGGAATCTCTGCTGGTTGAATGGAGCGGAAATCGCTAACATCTATAGGGATAGTTTGTGATGAGGATTGGGCTTGGTCAGGACCTGTGCTACCGTCAGTATTACCATCTGATCTGGCTTGGTCAGGACCTGTGCTACCGTCAGTATTACCATCTGATCTGGCTTGGTCAGGACCTGTGCTACCGTCAGTATTACCATCTGATCCGGCTTTGCCCTTGGCCATGGTGCGGTCGCGATATCCTGTGGATGAGTACCCTGATGAGAATAGCCCTAGGAATGGACTAGTTTCTGACTCCTCTGGTGAGTTACCTTGAGCTGACCCGAGCATTAAACCCGTGGCTGGATCAACTGAATATCCCCTGAACCAAGAACTCGTTCTTGATTTGGAGGATGAGGAGCGCGCAAATGATGAATTACCCCCACCCGTGATTGATTTAAGGCTTGGGAATAGTGATAGTTCTCCCGTTGACTCTGTTGACTCAGATGATGCAAAGGGAGACTCAAGGGATTTGAAGCTAAATTTTCCCCGGTTGCCCCTAGTGCCCCAAAACAGAATTAGACCAATAGTGGCGAAGGCTACGATAATTGCCAGTAATTCATCAAGGTCTAGAATTGGTTTGCGGCTTGGCTGAGGAGCTGTTGGGGGTGATGTCCGCTCGGACGGTGATTGATTTGTCATAGGATGGCTGAGATACAAATCTTTTGACTGCTGTCCCTGACTTTAAAGGGCAGGGATTGCTTGAATTTACCTAGATTAAACCATAGCTATGTTTTTCACAAAAGATTCAAATTTTCCAACCCCAGGTTAATCTTACTCCCCAAAATACTAGTAAACTTGCCAGTGCTAACCAATCACACCAGCGTAAACGCAGTTGATGCCACTCCACTTGATGCTCATTGGGACTAGTAAAGCCCCTGACAGTCATAGCACTAGCAATTTGCTCAGCCCGTAACAGCAGATTTTCCAGAAGCTTTTCCGCAACCATTAACCAAACTTGTAAGCTTCGGCTCAGACCGAGTTTTTTCCAGTTGATAGCACGAGTGCGTATGGAACGACCTAAATTCTGTACTTCTTCGAGCACTAGGGGGATAAAGCGCAAGGAAAGGGTTAAGGTGAGCAGAATTTCGGTAACCGGAACATTGAAACGCCGTAAGGGTTTGATTAAGCTTTCTAAACCTGCGGTAATTTCTTCTGGTGCTGTGGTAAGCAGAAAGAGACTGGAACTGTAAACTAGGATAAATAGAGTTGTGCTGATCCGGACCGCTAAATCTATTGAGCGACGAGTAATAGTAAGACTAATCATAGTAAACGCTTTACCACTCCAGATGACATAACGGTAGTCACTAGTTTGAAGTTGGGTGTGCTCTTGAGGTTCTGGAGGTAGTCTGACTTGATGGTCAATGGCCATACCATCTGGAGCGATCGTAGTGATCAGGAAGACAAAACATGCTAGCATCAACAACCAACCCATTTGCTGACGCCACACCCGCCAGGGAATCCTAGCTGATAAGGTGATTAGAATCAGTAAGGAGGATAGCCCGAGCCGACAGTAGGGATTTGCCAACAGGGGTGCGATCAGAAAACTGGTCAACCAAAACATCTTTACCCTGGAGTCGAGGTGATGCATCCAGGTGACTGGTTGTTCCAAGTATAGTCCGATAGGAAGCGATCGCAATAAGTCCATGTTAGTGGTGAGTGCTGAGTGGGTAGTAGTCGAGGGGGTCAGTTGTCACACGCGGGTAGCTCGATTGAGGTTGATTTGAGCTTCTTCTCCATCACGGACTTTTTTGCCTCGCCACAGTAATCGTACTGGTGTACCAGTGAAATCTAATTGTTGGCGGAACTGACGCTCTATGTAGCGACGGTAGTTCTCTTTGAAGCGTTTGGGGTCGTTGACAAACAGGGCAATCGTGGGGGGTTTAGTTTTTACCTGGGTACCGTAGTAGATTTTGCCCTGACGCCCTTGGCGATTGGTGGGAGGAGTGTACCAGCTAACGGCTTCTTGTAGGACTTCATTAATCACAGAGGTAGAGACACGACGTCCATGTTGATTGGCAGCGGTATCAACTAAATCCAAAATTGTTTCGACCCGCTTGCCTGTTAGGGCACTGACAAAGATGATTTCAGCCCACTCGATAAAACTCAGTCGGTCTTTAACCAGTTTTTCGTATTCATAGATAGTGTAGGAATCTTTTTCGATAGCATCCCACTTATTGACTACAATTATCGCAGCACGTCCTTCATCCGCAATACGTCCTGCCAGTTTTTGGTCTTGCTCTGTCACCCCATCTATAGCATCAATCACCAGTAGCACTACATCTGAGCGGCGAATAGCTTTGAAGGCACGATTAATACCAAAAAATTCCGGTCCGTAAGTAACGTTTTTCTTTTTGCGAATGCCAGCGGTGTCAATCAAGCGATAGGTTTGGGCATCAGTACCCTTTTCTGGATCTGCTGACCGTTGTACTACCATATCAATGGCGTCACGAGTGGTGCCAGAAATTGGACTGACAATCGAGCGATTCTCCCCAGTGAGGGTATTCAATAAGCTGGATTTTCCGACATTGGGGCGTCCGACAATAGCAACTTTAATCTCTGGGATTTCTGGGATAGTGTCTACATTGGGCAGGTAGGTAACCAGCTTCTCTAGTAATTCTCCTGTACCATTGCCATGAATTGCTGAGACCGGGAAGGGTTCTCCTAAATTCAGTTCCCAAAACTGGGAGGCTAGAATAATTCCTTGCTGGGGCGATTCACATTTATTGACAGCTAGCACAACTGGGGTATTTTGTATACGTAACCATTGCGCGATCGCTTCATCTCCAGCT
>NZ_JAAHHW010000124.1 GCF_010692325.1 Moorena sp. SIO3I8
AACTTGGTATTGGAAGATTAATTTGGAATCCGGCAAAACCTCAGTCCACAACGTGGCATCCCCTCCATCCGTACAGCCAGTGGTGTTGTGTTGCTGGGCTACTAGGGAAAGTTCATTGTAGTCCTGGATCAGGGTCGTTGGAATAGCAAACATGACGTTAGCCACCTGAGACTGCTTGCGGTTGAGAGGGACACTGGCCACACTGGTACCATTAATCCGCAAGGTCAGGTTAGAGCGATTTGCAATCAAGGCTGGTGAATGCTGGAAGCGGATTAAGGCTTTGGCGGTTTTTATATTCCAACCCCTCGGACGGGTAAAGCCCAGTCTTGCTTCCGAATAAACCCCCCGCATACGGAGGCGATTGCCTACAATCGGAGAGCGGTTAAATTGCAAGATGTACTCACTTAATGGGATATTCGGCGTAGAAGCAATTGGATTTGGGGTAGATTGGGGCTGTGAACGAGGTTGGGACTGGGAGCGGGGTTTGGTCCGTGGCTGAGGTCGGGCAGCTGGTCGAGGTCTGGTGGGAGCAACCCTTGCTGGCGCAGGATTAGAACGTCTTTGTCGTGGCGCTGCTGGAGCAGCTTTTGGTCTAGGTCGCGCCGCTGGCCGAGGTCGAGGTTTAGGTTTGTAGACTGGAGCCTTAGTGGGGGTTTTGGGTAAGCTGTACTTCTGGATGAACTGGTCTTCCTGTTTTCTGAGGTTACCGTCCCCTTGAGCTCTGGTTAGGGTAGTACCGATGCCGAGGGTTAATACCATGCTTGCACATAGCAGCAACAAGGATAATCTAGGACCTAGAGAAGGACGTCGTTGATGATTAGTCGTACGATCTTGGGCTTGGGAGCGGCGAAACAAGAATTTCATAATCTTAACAATAGAGAATACTAGGAGAATAGTAAGATCACCCTTAATTTATAAAGAAAAGTTGTATTGCTTAGGCTTAACTTTAACGATTTAGACCATTTTTGTCACCTGTATCACCTGATTGATCGGTATAGATTGATCGGTATAGTTATCGGTATAGTTATTGGTATGTTTAAACTATTCCCCTCCCTAACTGGGATTTAACAGGTTGCGGTCGATGGCTGTGGTAGGCAATAACCCTAACCAAGCTAAGTTTTGGGTATAGTAGGCCGATTGATCATCCCAAATGCCTTCCTGATATTGTGGTATTAGTTTCTGCTCTATCAATTCTCTAGCCATCGCTGGCTTAATTAAACGTAGGGCAGAATAAAGCATGGCATATTGGGAAGTTGCTTCGTAAGTCACCGTTGGTTTTCCCTGGATGTCAATCCTGGCGGGCAGCTTTGAAGAAGAACGCCACAGGGATTGCAAATGCTGGGTGGCAGTACCGAGATAGGAAAATGCTTCTGGGGTATTGAACCAAGCTGCATCCCAAGCAACTCTCCACCACACTCGGTAGGCATCAAAGCTATAAGAACTTTTGAGTGGACTGTCTGGTGGCAATGGCTGGAATTGACCAGTTTCGGTATCAAGGGCTATCCAATCGCTGGGTAAACCTACAGCAGAAACCTGAGAAGACTCTTTTAACACCTGGTAGCTACTATCCACCAAACTTAACCAGTCATGGTTGGGGTCAACTTGGGCAAAGAGACGAAAGGAGAAAGGAGCAAGATATGAGGGGTTGAGATATACAGTTGATGGAGAGGGCACAAAGGCTGCTACAGGTCCTGGCAGAAGATAGCGCTTTCCCCTGACCTCTTTGGTGGACAAGTTCCACAAATCTTCCAGCTTAGTCAAAGCTAAGTCTAGGTATTCCGGTCGATTCCAGCGACGAGAAGCGAGAATTAATGCTGTTGCTGCATCAATATCGGCATCGCTGGCAAAATTTCTGTCAATCGCACCCCAGTTACCGCTCTGATTACGACCCCACTTCCACACCCAAAGTTGGTCTTCGAGAGTACCATTGGTTCCTGAGCGTTTGAGATTGTTTTGAGACCATTCTAAGGTTAGGGCAAAGGTGGTGGGGTCATCGGCAATCACCGCTCGCAGCATCCCATAGGCTTGCCCTTCAGAGGTTGAGCGATCGCTTGCTTCGTAGTCGATGACTCGCCCGTCTTTTTGAATAAATTTCTCTTTGTATACAGTCCAACTTTCTGCTATAATAGCGCTTTCGTCTATAGGTAAAGCAGTCTGGGGAGCCTCTGGTTCAGGATACTCACGGTATACTGAAGGCGTTTTGCTTGGTGATGACTGGGGTGGTGAAGGGGTTGGAGATCGTCTTGACAATTGATGGGGAGCACAACCCCATAGACTCAACAACATAATGGTGAAAGTAACTATAGAAACCCTGAGGGTGCGACCCATAAATAAACCTTGACGGCTGTTGTATGACATCGTAAATTTGCGGCTCTTACATTTACTCCTCAAACATAGTTGGATACAAGCCTCTGGATTGATCCAACGTAGTCTTTTAAGGGAAGAAGTCTGAACCTAAGCCTAGCCTAAAAACATCAGAGTTCAGAATTATTCAATTCTGATATTGGCTTTAAATGTCTGGATTATTCATTTGTGATTATAAAACTGCCAATTTTTAAGTGTTCATTGCCATTTGGGATTTTCCCTTGCGATACCTTAATCCTTAATCCTTCATCCTTCATCCTTGACACTTCATCCTTTATACTTCATTTAGAATTTATTCTTTACACTTGACACTTCATCTAGACTTCATTTTTTATCCTTAATCAAAACGTTCCCAAGGCGGTTGGAAACCCCTGCGGAACAGAAATCCTTCTTGGATTTGCTGTCTCTGACGGGACAGGGTAGCAGTACTAGACCCTCGACTGAATTCCTCCAGTCGTAGCTGTTCCAACTGTTCTAGGGCTTTGACTTTAAAATCTTCTGTCTGATTTAGTCCAACTAAGGCGCGACGTACCCCGAAATCCAGGGGTTTGATCGCAAGACCCCTATAATAGAGTTGCTTGGCGGAGTCAAAGCGTCGTTGTTGGAAACGAACACCACCTAAAGCAGCAATAATCTCAGTGTTACTGGGTTCTGCGGTCAAAATCACCTGATAGGCGCGTTCTGCTATGTCTAACTGATCAATCGCTTCTGCCAATCGCCCCTGCAACAAGTATGTCTGAACGGAGTAGGGAGCTCGATTGACTAATTCAATCACCTGAGCTCTAGCTAATTCTGGACTACGCTGAGCAATAACCTGAATTAAACGGCGGTTTACTGGTATGTTGTCTGGTTCAGATTGCAGGAGCGAAATGTATAGGGGTTCTCGTGTGGGATTGGCAGGTAGAGCACCGACTAGAGCAAAGAGTTCTTGGGGCGGAAGCACATTGGGTTGTGTCTGCAACCAATAGTATACAAATGCCTCAGCTTGGGATTCTGGAATCAGATTCGCTTGATAGGCAATTGTAGCGCGTGCTAGCTGTAGGTTAACATCACTAGGATTGAGCGCCACTAGTTGGTCATAAACTGCCACAGCTTCCCCTGGTCTATCCTGTAGCAGAAGTATAGATGACAATCCTTGCAATGCTCCATTGAGAATATCCCGTTGTGGGTTGCTGGCAATCAAGGCTTGGTAACGCTGGCGGCTAGCAATCCAGTTACCCTCAAGACGTTCAATATCTGCCGCTAGCAACTGTACTACCAGATCGTTAGCTCCCTGGGGTGTGGCGGTATATGTAGCCAAAGCATTTCTAGCTGAGATCAAGTCATTGGCTTCAATGTAAAGTTGAGCCATCCGAAAGTACAAAAACGGGGCGTTAACCCCAGATGCCAGGATATTTTGGTAAATAGATAGAAATTCTGGCCCCGGCGGCTCGATCGGGATCAAGGCGTCTGCCACCGCTTGCAATTCCCTGGGTTCAGTAGGTAGGGGAATCAGTATGGTCGCTAGACGGTTGCTCAATTGAGCTTGAGAAATTAACCCGGTCTGACGTTCCAGACCCACGATCTTAATCATCAGACTACGGTTATCAGGCTCGAAGGCAAGCTGTTGTTGGTAAAGCTGCAATGCGGTTGCCCGTTCGCTGGGTATGCCTGTGAACACATCAGCTATCTCCCGAATTAAGTTAGGGTCATTAGGATTCTCTGCCAGTGCCTGGCGGTAGAGCATAGAGACTTGGGCTTCCAGGGCTGGATCTTGATTTTTATTGCGAATTTCATTTAGCGATCGCGCTAAGGGCAATGTGGCTTGAGAAAGACCTTGTAAAGGCTCTAATACAGCCAAGGCTTCAGAGATTTGTCCATTTTCAGCATAGGCTTGGGAGAGGGCGGCTCGGGTTTGGATGCCTAGGTCATCCAGCTGATCGATTAGGGCGAATCCCACTAACTCGTTTTCCAGAACCTGCACCGCCTGAGCCGCATTGCCAGTTTGCCTTAAGGATTGGGCATAAGCCAGCACAGCATAGCCACTAATCACATTCCCTGTCGCGAGGTATTGATTAAAGAGTTCCAGACCCCTTTGAGGGTTACCGTTGTAGGTGTAAACTTCTGCTGCCCCTATTAGCACATCTGGAGTAGGGTCCGTTTGCAGCACAATTTCATAGTCTGCGATCGCTTCACCAAATCGTTGCTGATAACCATACAGCAGAGCTCGCCTGCCACGAGCTTCTGTATCATTGGGATTAATATCGAGCAAGACCGTAAGGGCTTCAATTCCCTGAGCCTGCCATTCTTGTTTATAAGTCCCGAACAGACCTACTGCACTTAGGGCTAACTCATTGGTAGGGTCTTCAGCGAGCACCTGTTGATAGGCATCCCAGGCTTGGTCAATCAATCCCTGTCGGCGGTAGGCGATGGCTAGGCCAATCTTCGCATCAATGGATTGGGGATAACGCTGGACAGCTTGCTCAAACTCTTTAATTGCCTCCTCCACTCGTCCTTCCCTGAGCAGATTAAAGGCTTTGATAATCGGCACCGGAATAGTTTGGGCTTGAGCTGCCTCAAGGCAAAAGGCAAGAGGGAAAAGGGAAACAGTTAAGGGTAAGAGGTAAACGGTCAAGGGTAAGAGGTAAATGGGTAAATAATTTACCACACGGCGGCACGGATGGCAAGGTGAATCCAGTCCCTTTGCCTTTTGCCTCTGACCCGAGGATTCTCCGCTCTTTATCGGGGGTAAGCCTTTTCCCTTGTTCCTTTTGCCTTCCTCTAGAATCATGGAGTAAACCTACCTCTAGGAGTTACATCAAAATCGGTTTTCAATCGAAATCCGGCAAACGTTTCCTTGAAACTATTGCGTTGCTGAAGGCTAAAACCAAGCCGCACATTCGGTAAAAATTGGAAATCGTAGTATAGCTCTAACACATCTGGTACATCATCCCCATTTTCCTGGCGCAATTCCTCATTGGAGAGGTCCCGACCATAGGCTAATCCTACCCGGTCATTCTTAGAAAACAAATCCAAGAAGGTGATTCCGAAACTGAAGGTGTTTCCATCTTCATCCAAATCCCGGTTGCGGTAAATCCCATAGCGACCAAATATGCCCATATTCAGTTCAGGAATAAACACTTCGCCATTGACACCAAATGCTTCTTCATCATCATTCTTGTTGATGCCAAAGTCATCCCTTCCCCGTTCGATGGAGAAAATTTCCCGGAAGCCACTATTGGCACCACCATCCCTGCCTGAGGCATAGGTTCCTCGCACGATCACATTATCGTAACGCAGACCAATTTCTCCAGCCAAGCCATTGAGGTCAAATCGCTCCAGACTCTCAGCTGATGAAAACAGAGCGACTTTGCCTTCTATATTGTCTGTAACTGCCCAGTTAACCAATAAACCTGGACGAGATGCGATCGCAGTAGCACTCAAGGCTGGATTAGTTTGAAAAACTGGATTAAAGAAATGGCTTACCCCATCCTTGGCAAAACTATTCCGATCAAAGTAGGAGGTTAAATCCAACTGACCGACAGAAAAGCGCAGAGTGGGTAAGGTGCTAGCAGGAGCAGCCGTAAAGAACAACTGATTGATAGTTGCCCCTTCGTTAGGTGAGTCTACCAATTGGTCATTTTCGCTAGTCAGATCTAGGGTAGCTCCAAACAGGAATTGGGGCGTTAGCACATAGTTTCCGTCCAAGCGAGCTCTGGCTACTGAATTTTCCCCTTGAGTCACGAAACTACCCTGGAAACGCAATGATGCTGGGGTGAGAGCGGTAGTAGGCAGCAAGGGGCGACCGGTGGATTGGGCTGTTGGGGGAGAGGTTGGTCGATTCAGGTTTGAGTTAGGAGCCGGTGGCCAGGGTTGTAGTGCTGGTTGGAAGAAGGGTACTTGACCAAAGCCAGGGGTGTTGGGATTTGGCACCACTGGGATGGGAGTGACTTGCCCTGGTAGGGGTGGTTGGGGGGTGGCTGGGAAAGGAGATTGACCAAAGCCAGGGGTGTTGGGATTCGGCACCACTGGGATGGGAATGAATTGTCCTGGTACCTGACCTGGAGGGGTGGCTGGAAAAGGAGACTGGCTCAAGCCAGGGATGTTGGGATTGGGCATCATTGGTATCGCAATGACTTGCCCTGGTACCTGCCCTGGAATATTGTTCAAATACGGTAGCTGACCTAAGCCCAAGCCATAACTACTGCCCCCCATGGGAATGGGATTGATCGGGACTACTGGCCGGGGGGCTGGGGAACTTCTCAGATAGGGCAGCTGACCTAAACCCGAATTGTAAGGACTACCCCTCATGGGCATGGGATTGACTGGGGCTGGCAGAGGAGCGGGCATAGGTCTCGGGTAGGGCAACTGACCGAAGCCAGGGTTATAGGTAGTACCCCCCATCGGAATGGTATTGACTGGGGCTGGCAGGGGAGCCGGTGTAGTTCTCAAATAAGGTAGCTGACCCAAGCCAGGGTTATAGCTAGGGTTATAGCTATTTATCCCCTGGGGGGTAGACATGCCGAACCCTGCCGTTGGTATCAATATTACAGTTTGTGGTACGTAGGGCAATTGAGCAGGTAACCCATTATTCGTACCCATACTCGTTCCCAACGGCATCGTCCCAGTTACTCCTGGCATCATCGGCATCAATACTACCGTTTGTGGCACGTAAGGAAAATAGCCCCAATTCTGGTTAGGAGTATTGCTTACCAACGGCATCGAGTTAGGAAGTGCTGGCAATGGCGCTGGTGTTTTGGTTTGTGGGAAGACAGGCAGTTGTCCTACCGATTGGTTTTGGTAGTTATTCAGAAATAGGGGTGTGGCTGTTCCTTGCCCTAGCTGCTCGGGCAGGGTTGGTGGGGAAGGAGGTAGTTGCTTGAACTTGTTGGGCAGTTTACCAGCATTGGACGGAATTGGCCCTGTTGGTACTGGCAAAGGTTCGGTTTTTGCTTGGGAGGTTGTCTGCTGGTTCGAGCTAGAGTTGGGACTATTGGGAACTAACTTCGGAATTAGGGATGGCAGCAGCTGATTACAGGCTGTGTTGTTTTGACAGTTGCTCCAGTTAGCTGGAACTACTCCTTGCAAATCTAAACTCGAACTGCTGCCATAGGGCAACAGTTGGCTTAGCTTGAATTCCGTGAAAGTTAAGTCGATTTTCTCTAGGTTTAGCGTCGATGATGACACTAAAGGCTTTTGAGGTGATGGCGTTAACGCTAACTGGTCTACTTTAGTGTCAGCTTTAGTGTCAGCAGATTTCTTCTGGGTGACTAGCTTAGAGTTAGCTGCTTTGCTGTGTTTTAGTTCCGACGACTCTGGGACTGGTGAGCCTAGTTTCGAGGTAGCCTCAGGGTTAGGTCGATGAGAGACTTTAGTAGTTTTATTGAGCCGGGATGACTTTGGTAACCCATCCCTGTGTCCTGGTTTTAGCTCCAGTTTCCCTGGTTTTTGAGGCTGTTGAGATAACTCAGGGATTTCCGAACCCACCTTTTTGCTAGTGGTGAGGTTAGGTTGGCTAGTGGTGATGTTTAGGGAAGCCGACGTTTTGGCTTTTCCAAAGGGTGGCATTGCCCTAGCTCTAGACCTGGCATAGGGTGATCTGAACTTGGGTTTAGTTGATTGTCTTTGCTGGTGGTTACCTGTCGGCTGGGCTAGGGTAGTTCTGTTTTCTCTACCGTTTTCTCTACCGTTACTGCTTAGTAAAGCCGACTTTTTACCTTTGGGCCGTGCTGGAATAACTTTGGCTATCTCCTCTGGCTGGGGCTTAGCCGTCGGCTGGATTGGAGCAGCTACGGTTTTTTGGACGGTTTTTTGGGAGGCAGTCCTTGAGGTAGCTGAGCTTTGGGTTTTCAGCGGTGCAGAAACAGCTTTAGCTGTAGACTCCCGTTTGGCTAATTTTTGCTGCTGCAACCGAGATAATGGTAACTTCCTCCTGGTAGCATAAGAACTGGGCTGAGCAGATTCCTTGGTTTTCAGCAAGGTCGGGAGAGCCTCAGGGGTAGCCCTTGACTGGCGTGACCCTAACTTACGCTTAGCTACTGGTTTAGCTGATTCTTCAGTCTGGGGTAAGAAGTGTGGCGGCACAGCTGAATCCAGTTTCCTGGTGGAGTTGCTCCTTGGGGCAGAAGACCTTTGGGTCTTAATTGGCTCAGGGATTGTCTCCTGTTGACTTTCAAGCTTTCCTAGTGCTACAATACTTATTGGGGCTACTTCTTCACTTTCTTCACTAATGGATTGCTCTGAATCATTGCTCTGATTTGTCCGGAGCTGCTCTAAGAACTTAGTATGTTTAGATATAGCAGTTGCCTGGGCTGGTTCAATGGCACTGAAGGACAGCATCCAGACTACAACGAATGACCCAGTACTAAGCAGTTGCATCCATAGAAGGACATTCTTGACTATCCATCTCAGACATTGACTAGTTGTTTGATGGATTGTCTGGGTTTTTTGCCTAATCAATCCTTTCTGTAAACCCTGTCGCCGCTCTAGCAAAGGGCTTGGTTTTGGGCGACTCATACTACCTGCTCCATAAAACTTATACAAAACTTGCCTTAGCTAGTTAAAGCTGTTTACTTCCTGCTTCTTCCGGAACTGTCGGCAGCACTCCGTCCACAGGCAGACACCGTAGAGCCTACGGCGTTTCTCAAATTAATTGCTGCGTTTAAATCTCTGTCGAGACTTAACCCGCACTCAGGACAGTTATAAGTCCTGATGTTCAGTGGCATCTTTTGACGATGCCCACAGCTTGAACACAGTTGAGATGATGGGTAAAATCTGTCAACCATGACTAACTGTGAGCCATACCATTCACATTTGTATTCCAGCTGTCTCTTGAACTCGTAAAACCCTTGGTCAGCAATAGAGGCAGCTAGCCTATGATTAGCCATCATTCCAGATACATTTAAGTCTTCAATCACTACCGTGCCGTGGTTCTTAGCTAAATAAGTAGTGAGTTGGTTTAATGTATTTTTGCGGATATTAGCTACTTTTTGATGTTTCTTAGCTAGTCGATTTACTGCCTTGTACCAATTGTTTGAACCTTTAATTTTTCTAGATAGGTCACGCTGGCATCTGACTAGTTGCTTAAAAGCTTGACCATAGGGCAATGAACCTGGGAACACAATGCCAGTGCTGAGTACAGCTAATTCCTTGATTCCTAAATCCACCCCTACCACATCTTTTAATTTGGGGGTCGGTAATGCTTCGTGTTCATAATGAAAACTCACATACCAACCGTCAGCTTGCCTAGAAATAGTTATTTTCTTGGTGGTTATCTGTGGTAATGGCTCATAAGTTTTCACCCAACCTAACTTGGGTAACTTATGTCTTATGCCTGATAATTTAATCGACTTACCAGAGTTGTCAATCGTCAAACTGTCATTTCTCCCTTTCTTTTTGAATTTTGGATATCCTCCTAGCCCCTTGAAGAAACGTTTATAGGCAACGCCTAGGGAAATAAAAGCATATTGATAGACTTTAGAGGATAGTTGATTCATCCAAGGGTACTGGGGTTTGACATGGTTGGTAAAAAGCTTCCTCAGCTTACTTGCTGATGGTTTTAGACCTTCTGAGTAAGCTTGCTGCCATAAAGCCAGTCCCCAGTTATAAACCCACCTATAATAGCCAGCATGTTTAGCCATCAAAGTTTTTTGGTGATTATTCAGTTTTAGTTTGGTCTTGATAGCTTTGTGCATGTTTAATAACCCTTAGTGATGTTTTTCGTGTTTTTGTTGCCACTCCACTCTCATTGATATTTCCTGACGACCAGTTATGGTCACAATTTTATGGCACACCCATTTATAGATGATTTTGGCTCATATTTGTTTTAAAATGAACCAAAATTAGCTCATATCCCTTGGATTAACTGGACTATTAGTGATCTAAGCCAAAACTATCACCAAAATTACCATTACTAGAGTTTAGTGCTTAGCTCGATTTGTCGCCAACTACATCACTAAGGGTTACTGATTAGGTTTGCTGATAGTCAATGGTTGCTGGCATCCATAAAGCCATTAAACCATCAACACAGATATATAATCTCCCCCATAATAGTTGACAACCAAATCAGTTGCCTGACCTCCCCTTTTGGGGTAGTGCCGATTTTTTGGTAGGACTTTAACACTTGCCGATCACCTAGCCAATATTAATGGGGATTACTGGTCAGTTAACTCAATTTAGATGCTTGATGCCCCGTCACCAAGGGTGGGGGGTGCTGACTGGGGTTTTGTTCTTGTTCAACACCAACACTAGTCTTAACACAAAGTTGTTGGCAAATCCCAACAACTAGGATTTTTAGCTTTGGGGATGGGGTTTGGGTATTTAGCTAGTATTCACAAAATAACTGAGGGGTCTGACCCCTCAGTTATTCTAGTACAGGATTTCACTTATGGCAATTTACATATAAGTAAGGTAAACTTGCTATCACAAAAATTCTAAAGGTACGCTCTTACCATTAAGAATTAAATTCGCTACAGGTGCGCTTTCCGTGATGGCGAACGCGCCCCGCGTGACCTACGGTCAAGGGATTGCTCGCCATCACGGGTCGCACCTCCGGGTCGCACCTAAAAGATGCCCCTAATTCCTTGATCAAAGCGCTCCAGGAAAGTCCTCTTCCCTAGAGCAGGAAGTAACAACACAACTTGATTGTCCCCAGTCAGAGGTTTGTCGGGAAGTTTTAAACCTAAAGTTGGTTTTAAACCTAAAGTTGTCAGATAATCAGATAAAGTGAATCAGCTGCTCTGACAACTTTAGGTTGACAATCAATCCTCGTATGAGGAGGGGATAGAGTTCAACGACCAATTCCCAAATAGGAGAAACCAGCACGTTCTAGCTGGGTCCGATCTAGGCAGTTGCGACCATCAATGATCACCGGATAGTTCATCAGCTCGGCCATTTTACCATAGTCGAGCTTCTGGAACTGATCCCAATCTGTAACTAAAACTAAAGCATCACAGCTATCAGCCAACCGTTCTGGATCGGTTTCGACAATCACGTTAGATAGACCATGACGCATGCCAGTTTGGGAAATAATTGGGTCATAGGCTTTGACCTTGGCTCCGAGTCGGTTTAGTTCTTCCACCAGATTTAGAGCAGGAGCATCCCGCATATCATCAGTATTGGGCTTAAAGGTCAAACCCAACAGTCCCACTGTTTTACCTTTGAGGATTTTCAGCTCTTTCTGGAGTTTTTCAAGGGCAAGTAGACGTTGGCGTTTGTTGACACTGACAGTGGCTGTCAGCAAATCTGCTTCATAGCCGTAATCTTCAGCGGTATGGAGTAGTGCTAAGACATCTTTGGGGAAGCAAGAACCACCCCAGCCAATTCCTGCTTGTAAAAACTTGTTGCCAATCCGGGAATCTAAACCAATTCCTTGGGCAACTTGGGTAACATCAGCACCTACGCGATCGCAAATATTGGCAATTTCATTAATAAAGCTAATTTTAGTAGCCAAAAAGGCATTAGCCGCATATTTAATCATCTCAGCTGAGCTGAGGTCTGTAGCTAGTACAGGAACTGGGGGAAGGGATTTGTCTTCGGCAAACTGGCGTTCAACAATTGGTTGATACAGTTCCTTCATCATTGCGATCGCTTGTTCGCTATTGCCTCCTAGGACAATACGGTCTGGATTAAAGGTATCGTAAACTGCTGAGCCTTCTCGGAGAAACTCTGGATTACTGACCACATCAAAATCCGCCGTAATGTCTTCTGCTGGTTCAGTTTCAGCTTTACCTCCTGCAGTTACCAAAGATTTCTGGCGTTCAGCTACCCCATCTAGGACAATCATCCTCACCCAATCTCCAGAACCAATGGGTACCGTTGATTTGTTGACAATTACTTTGTAACCATCCTTGAGATGGGTTCCAATCCCTCTGGCAACAGCTTCCACATAACGAGTGTCACTTTCTCCAGTAGGTAGGGGGGGAGTTCCCACTGCAATGAATAAAATTTCCCCATGGTCTACCCCAGCCGCCAAATCTGTGGTAAACTCAATTCTACCTGCATTAGCTGACTCTTGCATTATTTCCGACAGTCCCGGTTCGTAAATGGGGGACTGTCCAGATTTCATCAGCTTAACTTTTTCTTCGTTGTTGTCTACACAGATTACATGATGACCGATATGGGCTAAGCAAGCGCCAGTTACTAAGCCCACATATCCTGTACCAATTACACAAACGCGCATGGACCTATGCCTCAATTAATATAAACTTCAATCGTTAGTAAACGTTAGGAAAGTCTCACGGTTGGAGCCAAAGATAGTATTGGCACCCTGACCTGAGGTTGATTGATTTAATTAAATCTGATTGTTTTACTCTTGAGCAGTTAAACGCTTACGGAAATCGGATACTGTCAAATCTAACCCTTCTGACAAAGGAATAGTAGGTTCCCACCCTAGTAAGGTTTTAGCTTTACTAATGTCTGGTTGGCGACGTCGGGGGTCATCCTGAGGTAGAGGCTTAAAGATAATTTCTGTATCAGGATTGACCATTTTTTGAATCGCCTGAGCGAGTTCTAAGATAGTGTATTCTCCAGGATTCCCGAGATTAATCGGTCCGGTATGGTCATTATTCATAAGTCGCATTAGTCCTTCTACTAAGTCGGAGACATAGCAGAAACTGCGGGTCTGTGAACCATCACCATAAACGGTTAAGGGTTCCCCCTTCAGAGCTTGCACCACAAAATTGCTAACGACTCGCCCATCATTTTCCAGCATTCGAGGACCGTAGGTGTTAAAAATGCGGGCTACACGAATGTCTACACCATTCTGTCGATGGTAGTCAAATGCGAGGGTTTCTGCCACTCGCTTGCCTTCATCGTAACAACTGCGAATCCCAATGGGATTGACATTACCCCGATAATCTTCTGACTGGGGATGGACATCCGGATCCCCATATACCTCAGACGTGGAGGCTAATAAGAATCTCGCCTTCACCCGTTTGGCTAACCCTAACATGTATAGGGTACCCATGACATTGGTTTTGATAGTCTTGACGGGATTGTATTGGTAGTGAACTGGGGATGCTGGACAAGCGAGGTGGTATATTTGATCAACTTCTAACCGAATTGGCTCAGTGATGTCGTGACGGAGCAACTCAAAGTAGGGGTGTGACAGCCATTTGAGGATATTCCGTTTGTGGCCAGTATAGAAGTTATCCAGACAAATAACTTCATGACCTTCTGCCATCAAACGATCAATTAGATGGGAGCCGATAAAACCAGCCCCACCAGTAACTAGGATTCTCATGCCACTGAACTTTTGTGATGTGAAATCAATCCTAAACTAACCTCTGAATTTAACAGTGTCCAGTTAGACAATTTTTACTTAATTTATGGCAAAAAGTCCGGATATATATCTCTCCATATAGTTTTTTACCTACCTTGAAAACCAATTCCGTAATTCCCGAAGGTGATCATCGAATTCTCTTGGCTGACTGGTTGAAAATTACGCTAGTTGGTAGTAAGCATTCCGAGATTAGTACTAGGCTTTCAGGTCTGGACTTTTAATCACTGAATCCCCCCTCTAACCTTGGTCAAGACGTAAGACTGCCATAAACGCTTCCTGGGGAACATCAACAGTGCCTACAGCCTTCATCCGCTTTTTACCTTTTGCCTGCTTTTGGAGAAGTTTTTTCTTCCGGGAAATGTCACCACCGTAGCATTTAGCCAATACATCTTTTCTCAAAGCCGGAATATGTTCACTAGCAATGACTCGACTACCAATAGCGGCTTGAAGAGGAATTTTAAATTGGTGCCGGGGAATGAGTTCCTTGAGTTTTTCCACTAAGGTACGACCCACATAGTAAGCTTTGTCTCGGTGAACAATTACTGCCAGGGAGTCTACAGGCTCCGCATTAATCAGTAGATCCAGCTTGACTAAGGGATTATCTCGGTAACCAATGAGCTGGTACTCCATACTGGCATAACCCCGAGAGCGAGACTTCATTTGATCAAAAAAGTCAGTAACCACTTCTGCTAGGGGTAATTCATAAATTAAAGTAGTCCGTCCTTGGGCAAGATAAGTCATATCCTTAAAATCCCCACGGCGGCTTTGACAGAGTTCCATCAGAGTCCCAACATAGGTTTCTGGAGTAATCATTTCTACCCGGACATAGGGTTCGGCAATTTTTTCCCGTTCTTGGGGGGATGGCAGAGTACTCGGATTATCAATTTCAAGGACTTCTCCCTGATTGGTAGTCACTTGATAGACCACTGAAGGGGCGGTGGTGATTAGCTCCAAATCATATTCCCTTTCCAGGCGCTCTTGAACAATTTCCATGTGCAGCAAGCCTAAGAAACCACAGCGGAAGCCAAATCCCATGGCAGAGGAAGTTTCTGGTTCGTAGTTCAGGGCAGCATCATTGAGTTTGAGCTTATCTAATGCTTCCTTTAAATCCTTGTACTGGTCAGCATCAGTGGGAAACAAGCCACAAAAAACCATCGGTTTGGCTTCAGTGTATCCCGGTAAAGGGTCAATAGCTGCTGCTTTTGCTAAAGTAATGGTGTCACCCACACGGGCATCGGCTACCGCCTTAATGGCAGCAGCTAGGTAACCAACTTCACCAGCGTGGAGTTCATCGACTTGGACTTGGTTAGGGGAAAGCACCCCTAGCTCATCAATTTCGTACTCCTTGCCAGATGCCATCAAGCGAATGCGATCGCCTTTTTTTAGAGTGCCATCGACCACTCTAAAATAAACGATTACGCCACGATAAGCATCATAGTAACTGTCAAAAATCAACGCCCTTAGGGGTTGGTCTACAGTATCGATTGGAGGTGGAATTAGATGTACAATAGATTCCAGGATTTCTTGTATGCCGATACCTTCCTTGGCTGATGCTCGAATCGCTTGGCTACAATCAAGACCAATGATATCTTCGATTTCGGTACTTACCCTTTCCGGTTCAGCTCCAGGCAAGTCTATTTTATTTAGAACTGGAATAATTTCTAGATCGTGTTCAAGGGCTAGGTAAACATTTGCTAGAGTTTGAGCCTCTACACCCTGGGATGCATCGACTACCAACAGTGCTCCTTCACAAGCCACTAGTGAGCGGGACACTTCATAGGAGAAATCCACATGACCGGGAGTGTCAATTAAATTGAGAACGTACTGGTGACCATCGCTAGCTGTATAGTTCATCCGAGCTGCTTGCAGCTTAATCGTAATTCCCCGCTCCCGTTCCAAATCCATATTGTCCAGGAACTGTTCTTTCATCTGGCGGTCGCTTACGGTACCAGTAGCTTGCAGTAGGCGATCAGCTAAGGTCGATTTCCCATGATCAATGTGGGCGATAATCGAAAAATTACGAATATGAGAGACAGGGGCATCAGTCATAAGCTATTGGTATAAACCCAGTCAATAACTGGTCTATTGAGTTCATGCTTCACTTAATGTATTTTAATGTTTTCCGTCAGAGGTAAGGGTACTATCCCTGGAATGGTTATAACTGACCCAGCGTAATTGTCAGTTATCGTAAAGTTATATTAGTAGTGTTATTAGCCCATTGATTATGAATGATCATGCCTTACATCAAGAGGGTTTGCTTGAAAACCACCTTGAGTCTACCAAAGCTACTAACGTAGCGCTATCACGTTCAGCTGACAAAGAAGAAATTTCTATTCATTTGGATACGGAACTCTTGGATCAAATCAAACACTTGACTAATGATCCGAGTAAAGTAATAGAAACGGCAATTCGTCAATGGCTCAGGGGTGAAAGGGGAACAGATCAGGAATTAGCCCGTACCTTTGACCGAAATCCGCCCCTGCCGCCCCGAGGTGAGTGGAACGATTGATAGACAAGAGGTAAAGGCATCTAGGTTGAGACGTTGCCATTGGCTCGTGCGTTAGGGTTGGGTGGTTGCATTTACTTGTTGAAACGGGAACTGAGGCTCCCGGTGTTGCTTGTAGTTTCCAGGTTTCTTTTAATGGCTGCACCTGTGAATTTTCAATGTTTTCAAACTGGATATATAAATAGGCAATCCGCTAGTGCACAAGGTGATTCTAACTTTTTGCAGGGTTTAGGGTGTGAGCTGGTGTATACTCAAGAGGCATCGGGTAAATGCCTTTCTTTTTACTGGCAAGCTGCTGAGCAATATGGTCTGAGTTTCACACAAGTGGTGGGACTTCCCCTAGAAGATGCATTCTGCCCGACTGAAGCCGAAGCCTACCAAGAGAGGCTTCAGAGAATTTTGAGCCAGCGAACCCCTGAACGTTGTCTTCAATCGTTTTGTTACCAGGACAGATCCTTTGCCTTTGAGTTGGTGATTAGTCCTATTTTGCCAGCGGATGGCGAAGCAACAACCGTTCTAGTTATGGGTCACTTGTTGCCGGAATCATCAACATTGGAATGCCGGGAATCTCCTACAAGCCTAAGTGTAGACCCCCATCAAAAATTACTCACCAAAATTTCCGGGCAGATTCGTCGTACTCTCGATCTAGATACCATTTGGCAACAAACTGCCAAAAGTCTAGGGGAGGCACTCCAGGTAAGCCGTTGCCTCGTCTGCTATTACAAACCAGACGCACGGGTAACCAAGGTGCAGGCAGAATATTGCCAACAGCCCTTGCGGTCAATGGCGAAACAACTGCTACCCTTAGATTCTGAGCCTTACCTCGAACAATCCCTCACTAGTCAGGAGCCAGTGCTGGTCGAACACATTGTTCCCGGTGAATGGGAACAGTTGTCTGTGTTGGTGGTTTCAACCTCCTATAAAGATCAACCCAATGGTTTGATTTGGCTACAGCAGTGTGACCATCGCCGTCAATGGAGTGCCGCAGAAATAAAGTTAGTGGGAGAATTGGCTGAACAAGTCGGCACAGCGATCGCTCATGGCACCCTTTACAAGGAGCTAGAAATAGCTAGTGAAAGGGCTGAAGAAGCGTCTCGCCACAAAAGTGATTTTCTGGCTAATACTTCCCATGAGTTACGCACCCCTCTCAATGGCATGATTGGGTTTCTCAAGTTGGTTCTTGATGGCATGGCAGACGATCCACAGGAGCAACGGGATTTTATCCAAGAAGCCTACAATTCTGCATTGCATCTGCTAAATATTATTAATGATATCCTCGATATTGCCAAGATTGAAGCGGGGAAAATGGAGCTAGAACTGGCTCCAGTAGAATTAGAGTCTCTGTTTAGAAAAGTTGAGGACTTTACGGCCAATCAAGCTGAGCTCAAAAACCTCAGCCTCAGAATTGAAATGCCTGATGTCTATGATGGCATTGTTATGTATGGTAACTATCAAAGGCTGCTACAGGTGATGTTAAACCTAGTGGGCAATGCCATTAAGTTTACTGATGAAGGTGGGGTGACTGTTAGTGCTGAGGTGATCCGAAAGAAGATAACTTTCAAAGGTACGGAATTCCCAGGATTGGTTAAAGTTCGAGTTGCCGATACTGGCATCGGTGTTTCCCTAGACCAGCAAGACCGGCTGTTTCAAACATTTACCCAAGTCGATGGTTCCCGAACTCGCCAATATGGCGGCACGGGTTTAGGTCTAGTCATATCCCAAAAGCTGATTGAAACCATGGGGGGTGTGGTCAATTTTTTCAGTATGGGGGAAAATTTAGGGTCAACAGTTACCTTCACTGTACCTCTTTATCAAGTTCCTGTGATGGTTTCCAATCAACCAACTGATATCGATTAACCATCCATCCTTGACGTTACCCTTACAATCACCACCCCCAGTAACTTTGGCATGATCAAGGGGTGATAGCTGGTAAGCTTAGCATTGGCTTAGGGGGTTAGCTTAAGGCTGGCAAGCTTAAGCGATATCCTCTGCTGGAGAATTAGATCAAATCTGGTTAAATAACCATACTTCCTGCTGACGATAACAGGGAGAGCAGCTGTCAGAACTATGGAATTAAAATAAAGTCAGCTGATCCTGTTAATCGTTAATAGTTTATTATTTAGAAAACCTAACGGTAAGATTAGCAAACTTTTTATGGAAAATTTCAACTAAACTTACCTATACTTATTCCAAATCATGATAAATTTGGGAGTAATGGTTAAAAATGATTTTTAGCTTAAAGTTAGCTTAAACTCCCTCACCCAATTTAAAGATTCTATATCAAGCAGTAATGCTATAATAACCAGCGTCAGAGATTAGTGAATGAGTAGTCTTTGGATAAACTATCGGTTGACTTAGCAAGACTATGATCGAAAACGCAACAGCTCGTGAAGTATTCCAGGCGGCTTACGAAAACCGCTACACCTGGGACGACAATTTTCCTGGTTACAAAGCTGACCTCGAAATTAAGCAAGGTGATGAAGTATACACTGGTCAAGTTCGCATTAATGGTGATCACAGTGTTGAAGTCAGTGGGTTTGATGATGAAAAGGTCAAAGAAAGTGTCTATAACCAGATGCGGGATATTGTGACCCACCGCAAGCGGTCATCTTTTGAAAAAGCCCATGGTAAAAACCAATTTAGCTTTGGTGAAAATGATTCTACTGGTGCAGTAGAAATTTTTGTCAAGGGTGATGCTATGGGCTCTAACTATAAAGTCCGAGGAAGGGAAATTTGTCATGTCAGTCGGGTTATGGGTCCGATGGCTTTTACAATTAATACCAACGATAGCCTAGATACAGGAGAAGGGTATATTTCCTCAGGCTACAATGCCATTTTTCGCAATGCCAAAACGGGTGATTTGATGGCTAAACGAGAGTTTGAGGACAGGTTCGATAAAGTTGGTGATTATTATATTATGACTCGTCAAGTGGTTTATGCCATTGAGGAAAAAGGGCGGACAGCTACTGAATTCAACTTTTCTAATATCAGGTTACTCGAACCAGCTATGGTTTAAGCTATGGTTTTAAGCATTCAGCTCATGCGCTACGCGCACGCGTGCGCGTTGGGTGCATCCCGATTTTGCAGTGAGCATAAATACTCAAGTTCGGTTTTGAGCAATCAGAGCTAAGCTTTGAGAAGTTGACCTATAATCAGGTGAGTTCTGCGAATGGATGCTGACAAACATGCCCAA
>NZ_JAAHHW010000125.1 GCF_010692325.1 Moorena sp. SIO3I8
CCATAGCTCGTAATTTTACACTCAATTTATACCGTGACCAAATGTTTAAAAATATGGCACAAGCTCAACGACTTTGTTCTTTTGGTCTAGACACGCTTAAGCAACTTTTTAGAATGAAATAGCCCTGGCCCACCAGAGGATTAATTTTATAGTTAATTTACTGTCGGTGGGCAGTGCTTAATTTTAGGATTGTTAGGTTTTAAATTGGTTTTATGCACTGCCCACCCTACGATGAATTAATCTATGATCATAATAACACTGGTTTCCAATGCTATCTTAGGGAATGAAGAGCCGACCGACTCCCATATAATTCTCCATATCAATCACAATTTCAAGTAGCCGGTCTACACATTTATCCCGATAGGCTCGTTCATCCAAGACCCGATCAGCATTGCCAATTGTGATGACAGGAAGGGAATTGGACTTGTTTTCTTCACGCAAAACCTTCTCCAATGCATCCTTACCTTTCATTTTTCGATTGGCTGTTAATAGAATCATTTGATTGGCTTGAGCAAAGCGCCAAACAATTCGATCATTGCTATCGATTGGTAGCTCAACCTCTTGAAAGGAGACAAAACGGATGGGGAGAGTTTCAAGCCAACCTTGATTAGCAATGTTGCCTAACAAAACTACTGCATGTCTCTCAAGATTGTGATCAATCAAGAAAATCATGCTTTCTGTCCGTGTCTTGCTTTCTGTTCCTGGAGTTTTGCCCACAACGCTTCTCGACCGGGTTTAGGGGGCATTGTTGCAATGCGAGCAAAGTGTTCTCGATTCCGTTGTTCCCAATACTGTCGGTTTTCCTGTTCCTCTTGCAAAATAGTTTGATACTCTGCTTCGACTTGGGTACGATTTTCTTCAATGTATGATAGTGCAGCGCTTACTTGTTCGTTAGTGAGGTTAAGAACATCCCCAATTAACTTGGGTGGATACTGAGCTGTGACATAATCCATCACATCGTAGAGAGTGATACGTGTTCCGGCAATGGTTAATCCCCATTCTGTGCGGATTATTATAGCTGTCTCTTTTGTTTTGAGGCATTCCTTGATAAATTTCTTGACACCAAGATAGAGCAGACTGTTTTGAGACTCTGGTTTACATAGGTCAATGTGATTCTTTGGTATGGCAACCGGCTTCACTTTTTCAATGCCGGGGTTGGCACTATCTGGGTCTACCACCAAAATCCCTTTGACAGGCTGAGTTTCATAGTAGACCTTTGTGGCAATGCCTAAACTCCGGACATTTTCTCGATACCATTCATTTAATTCCCGTAACTGAGGGGAATGAGCTTTGAGTTCCTTTACACTTACGGTGGTTTGTGTCAGAACGCTAATATTATCAATTAAATTAGCTAGATGAGCCCCAGTGTGGGGAGTAGCCAGAAATACAATCCCTTTCGTCTGCTCAAGAATAGCTTGCTTTTGAAAGGTCAAGGCACTGTTGAGCATTTTTTTGACTAAAAGCCCGCCCATACTGTGAGTAATAAAGATTAATGGACGTTGGCCGAGCTCGCGGCTATCTAACCAATCTAATAAATTACTCGCTTGATCGAAAAGGGGCATACTGCTGTTGCTTTTCCAGTTTGTCGCTTCAGCCTGATACCCAAAAGACCAGATGTTAACGCATAAATTATCTTTTCCTAACCAACCTAGCCAGTAGTGATCATCATCCCGTTTTCCCTGGGGATGCCATGTGGTTATAGCATCCCCTCCCAGCCCGTGAACAAACACCACATCGGCACTGGGCACTAAGTCCTGATGGCTTGAGATTTCGATTAAGCCGGTTAAATCACTCAACGATTACCCTCCAGTTAATTATATAGCATGAACCAGTAGATGCCTGAAACCCAATGTCGAATTATTTTAACACAGGAAAATATAGGGAGTCGGGAGTCGGGAATCGGGAATCGGGAATCGGGAATCGGGAGTCGGAAATTCTTAATTCTTAATTCTTAATTCTTAATTCTTAATTCTTAATTCTTAATTCCATAACCGTACATTTTCTATCAATTACCCCTCCAAAAAAAATATAAAATTACTTGACAAATAAAATAATTATCGTTATGATTATAGTTATAAACCTTAAAACGTTTTTTTGACTATGTCTGACAACTTCCGCCCTAACCCAGAAAACAATCCTGAGGAGATTACTCCTAGTAATACTCCTCAGGAACCTTCCCAAAAAAAATACCCGATTAAGCACATTCTTAAGGGCTCTCGCCGGGCAATAACCAACACCATGCATACCCTTTATGCGCGGGGTTACGCCCAAATTGACGAGTGGAGCCCCCTTCAGCCAACTGACATTCCTGGGGAATTCATCACGGTAATGACGAAATACTTAATGCTGGGTTAAGGGCTTAAATTTTGGGGGGGTTTCCCCCCCTGGCCAAAGGCCAATCACATCGGATCACGTCCGAATGGGTTTACAAGGTTGAGACATAGGTAACAATTCCTAGCCGTGGAACATAGTTCTGCGGCTATTTTTTTTGGTTAGAATGTAGAATTAAGAATGTAGAATTAAGAATGTAGAATTAAGAATGTAGAATTAAGAATGTAGAATTAAGTGCGATCGCTCTTGTCTGGTGGGCAAATCGACATGAAAACTGATTACTTGGTCAAACTTTCATAATTTGCCCACCCTACTCCTTTCAAACCGCTCAACCTTCTCGCAGCTTCTCAATTTCCTCTACAGGTAAGCCAGTAGTCTGGCTAATCGTTTCATTATCTAACAGAGGCAAAAGTTGGCGTGCTATTTCGTTCTTAGTTTGTTTTTCTGTAAAAATAACTAGCCCTTGTTGGTCATGAATAAACATCTCTCTTTTTCCTAATTCCTCCAAATCTTTCCTACTTAAATTTGCCTCAGAAGCAATCCCAAATGCCTGTTTAAACTCCGGTTTTTCGGCCATTTGCGGTGGCACCGATTCTAACAAAGGTGCATTTTTTAAAAAATACATCCACAACTCATCGAGTTGCTCTAACTCCTCCAACTGCTTCTCAAACTTCGGTAGTTCCACAAACACTAACTGCAAGTGATTTTCGATGTAGTTGATGTTGGTAGTTTCTTCTCGTAACTTGAAATTAGAAATTATCTGATTATGCTCAGGAAACATGACAAAATCGGTAATCGTCAGAGCAATCACTGGCTTGAGATAACGGTAGCCTTCTCCTTTACCTAACTGTAGAGAGTAAGCTTTAGTAGCATTGTATAAAACTCTTCTGGCAAAGGATTCTACCTGCAAAACCTGCATTTCAATAATCACCAAAGAACCATTCCTAAGTTTGGCCTTGACATCGAGGAAAGAGTCTTTAAGGATTGGAAGAGGAGAAGACTGATAAGGGTCAATAATTTCCAAATCTTGGATCAGAGGTTGATTGTGGTAGACCAGAGCATTGAGAAAGCTAATCAGAATCGGTTTACTTTCCTGGGATCCAAAGATTTTTTTGAAGGCAAAGTCGGTTTTGGGGCTGATAAATGTCATTACTTAGTTCTCCACTAAACGTGGTATACTCTAAGTATACTATCTAAACTATATCCAATTTTTTTATTGACCAAAAATCAGATGTTGGTGCCTTACAATGACGGGCTTTCCCAGGCGCTCAGAGGCGATCATTTAAGCATTTTTCAGCTAACTTAATTATGCAATCACCTAGCATTACTAACTCCTTAGATGCTTTTCTCCAACAACCCAACATAGAAGCTTCTCCTGCTTGGGAATTCATCCATGGACAGCCGAAGCAAAAACCGATGCCAACATTGTTTCATTCCCGCCTCCAGCGCAACCTCGTAAACGCCATCAACAATCAAACCCATGCTTGCGTTGCGATTCAAGAACTCCGGTGCATCATTCCTCCCTTATCCCCGGTACCAGATATTGTGGTTGTTAAACGCGATCGCTTCCAGGATCAAGATGGCCCCCTGCAAGGTTCACCGGACTGGTTAATTGAAATTCGCTCCCCTGACCAAAGCACATTAGACCTACAGAACAAAATTCTGCACTGCTTGAGCAACGGCACTAAGCTGGCTTGGCTAATCGATATTCAGCGACAGCAAATTTGGGTTTGGGAAAACCAGGAACTACCACTGGTGTTTGCCGGAACTGACATACTCCCGACCCTTGACACTATCTCAGACTTTACAGTGGAAGCAGTCATCGCCATGACCCGACAGCGATAACTGAGGGGGATTACTCGCTCTTGTCGGGTGCGTTTTTCGTTCGTTACGCTCACCCTAACACACTGTTTATTTAGCAAAACAAATAGCATTCCACTCTAGTGCGATCGCAATTGTTGCTCCGTCAACCATGTATTCACCCAAACCCGGTCGTCTTCCGACAATTGCGGTAGTGGCTCTTCATTATAATCTATCAGTAAATCATAACTAGCTTGGTCGTAGATATTATTCAACAATAAGTGTAAATCTACTAATGGTTCTGTATCTCCAGACTTCAGCGGTAAGGGAAATGAAGGGATAGGATCTGGTAAATTAAATCCATACAAATCAGCTTGAGGACGACGGTCTCCTCGACTGACTAAAATTCGATAATGAGTTTCAATATTGCTGTGATAAACTGGCATTGGTTTTCCCTTACGCAGTAAATCAATTTCTACTAAATGAGTGAAACTGCCTAAAACTTTATTTCGTTTAGTCTCATATTGCTTGCGTCCTTCCCCAGAACGTTTATTAATGGGAGAGAGGATTTCAATAGCTGTTACTACTTCTTTGGTAGCTACCTCTCGCACTTCTAAATAACCTTGTTTAATGGTTTCAGGTACAGGAACTTCTACTGTTTGGGGTTGAGTTGGAGCTTGTGCAACTGCAAAATTAGTCATTGCTTGTTTAGTTGTCACCTGTGACCCTTTGACAGTTAAATCGGGAATGCCAACTAGTAGGGATTCTTCCCCAATGGTTTCATACATGCGCACTTCAACACCAACTCTGTATTTTGGACGCAGTTGAGGAGAAAGGGATCTGGCTAGTTCAACAATGAGCCAGTGATGTACTCCTGGCCAAACTTCTGGATGTTCTAGGTAAGGGTTCATCCCTGGAAAAGGGGAAGGCATAAAATTTCCTCCTCGGTGCTTAGAGCGTTCAACTTAGAGCATTCAGCATTCAGGTTTTAGAACTTAGCTGACAGCTGACAGCTAACGGCTGATGGCTAAAAGTCTATTACTTATTCTAAAGCGCACCATTCAACACTTGTTGTGCCGAAAGCTGTAACCCCGGAAAAATAGTTGATTCAATCAACTCATCCCTGACAAAAACCGTTTCCTCATAAAGATCATCCACCAACTGCAACACCACAACCTGCTCTTTGAGCGGATCGACAATCCAATATTCGCGAATTTCCAGCAAGTTATACTCCACTCGTTTGCTGCGATAATCCGTCGTCCGAGTCGATTCGCTAACCACTTCAACCACCAAAAAAGGTGGCGATTCGTTGAGACGAATGATCGCCTCTCGATCCAGCATTCCCTGCCATTGCTCCAGTGTTGCCACCGTCACATCTGGAATCCGCGCTGTATCCCAACGTCCCCCACGGGGCGACTCGATCGCGAAGCGCTGCTGCAAGCAGATGGCAATAAACCCTTGCTTAGAAACCCAGGCTAACCCCTGAGCCTGAATTTCAGCCCGATATTGATCGTTGAGAAACTCAGTAATTGCACCATGTTGTCCTTTGGGTTGAGACATGGCAATCAGTTCCCCATTCACCAGTTCATAACGCCGATCAGTGCCATCGTTGTAGCTTAAGTAGTCTTCGAGGCTAAGCAGTGCAGTAGTGGCAGTCATCGGAGTTTTCCTAAGAAGCCATTTTTTTGATAATACTAGTTTAGCAAAAAATGGGTTAGAAACTGTCATTTATAGCGATTTGCCGATAAGTTAATTATGAAAATGGGGCAAAAAAGATAAAGTTTACTTTTTAATTAGCAATAATAAATAACTTAGGTTGGATGCCAACTGCTTTATTCCCTATTCCCTTCCCCCCTTATTAAGGGGGGTTAGGGGGGATTCCTTTTCCCTGTTCCCTAAAAACCCATAAATATGTAGTCAATAAAGTCGCAAACCGCTATATCTTCTAATTCAAAGGGTCTTGTGCTGGTAATCCTACAGCACGGGGAAACTTAGCTACTGTTGGTGACAATACTTTCAAAAACAAACAATGACGAACACTATCGCTCAAAGGGGTAGTAAATTTTTCAACTGATTCAATTTTTCCACCTAACTTTTTTACCGCTGGCTGTAAAGCTTCGGTTTCTTCATCTGTCCAATGACCACGATAGAGAATCGCCAAACCTCCTTGTTTCAGAAGTGGTAGAGCATATTCAGCACAAACAGAAGGGGCACTAACAGCACGAACTAGAGCAATATCGTAGGAGTGTCGATGCTGTCGCTTCTGTCCAATGGCTTCTGCTCTGCCAACTAAAGTTTTAACATTATTAATTTCCAACTGGGGGATTAAGGTTTGGAGAAAAGTAATTTTTTTGCGAGTGGAATCGAGTAAAGTAATAGCAGTATTAGGAAATGCGATCGCAACTGGTAATCCTGGAAATCCCGCCCCCGTTCCAATATCAATAATTCTCTGTCCTGGAGTTACAGACTGCCATATGGGAGCCAATCCTACCAAAGAATCCCACAGATGCTTTTCCCAAAACTCCTCGGCAGCGGTAATCCGAGTTAAATTCAACTGGCGATTGCCTGACAAAATCCCTTCATAGAGTTTTTGAAACAACTGTTGTTGTTCTGGAGCTGGCTGCCAATTTAGAGTTTCTTGCCAAACCTCTGTCATTTGTGGCAGCACTAAAACATTTTGCTCATTTGTCATTTTTGCTCTACCGTACTTGTTATGCTAAATAAACACTTTGGCAAAGGGAGCAGGGAGCAGGGAGCAGGGACTAGTGGAGAAAGCCCGTATTCAAAATTTTTTGTGAGTTGAATAGCATAATTTTAATTCTACAGTAAGCTTTCTGGGCTTTTTGAGTATAAATTTAGCATAAAACGTACTGAATAACGGTAATTTTTTAATTTTTAAATAGGGTACCTAAATAAATTGTGATAATTTTTTTTCCCTACTCCCTACTCCCTACTCCCTACTCCCTTTCCTAAAGTACTCAACACTCACCACTAAGCACTAGCTAGATCAACAGCTTTTAATTCCCCTTGCTTAAGAGTCCAGCAGCGGTCAGCAATGGGCAGTAAATCCTTAGCATCGTGAGTCACCACTAGGAGTGTCCAATGGGTTTTGAGTTTTGCCAGCAGATTAACTAACTGTCTTCGCATAGACCAGTCTAATCCAGCTGTTGGTTCATCCAACATCAGTATATGGGGTTGACGAATCAGTTGTACTGCCAGAGCAAGGCGTCGCTGCTGACCACCACTCATGGCATGGGGTGAAGTATCCAGGGTAAAATCAGCTAGTCCCACTTCCCCCAAAGCATCATAAACCCTTTGTGACCCCAACTCTGGATGTCCCATCCGCAATTCTTCCAGGATAGTCTTACCACAGAAATGCCGTTCTGGAAACTGAAACACTAATCCTGCCAGTTGTGGTAGCTGGTCGTTTGTGAGTTCGGTTTCTCCCCAAAAGATGTTTCCTGCCGTGGGCTGGGCTAATCCTGCCAAAATTTCCAATAATGTGCTTTTACCAGAACCACTAACACCAATCACTAGTCCCAATTCTTGTGGTGCTAGCTCTAGACTCAGACCCTTCAAGATCGGGGTGGAGCTAGCTGGTGGATGATAGGTTAAGTCTCTAAGATATAGCATTGCCTTTTGCCCACTCCTTCCCTTCTCCCAAAATTTTGGAGGTTTCAAAATTTCATAGACATTACTATCTTAAGCACTCAGCTATCAGCTATCAGCTATCAGCTATCAGCTATCAGCCATTAGCCTTTGGGCCACGCTATGGGAATGGCTGACCGCTGACCGCTGACAGCTGTTCGCGCAGCGTGCGCGTAGCGCATATGCTTACTTACTATCTTATCCCCCAACTTCCGGTACTATGGAACCTGGCATCAAGTGCAACGTCAGTACTGAGGTTAGTAGCATATATTTTTAATATTGCCACAATGACGATGAACCAACGGTTTCGAGCACCAAAACAGATAGTTAAAGCCTGTGTCAGCACAGCAGTTGTATTAATCGGTTTATGGGGAATGCCCACCTTGGCAGCTGACCCCTTTCGCGACAGTAATCCTCGGAACATTGATGACACTGTTCAAGATGCGTTTGACTTCTTCTTCAAGGAGGGAAACTATAAAGAGGCTGAAGCTTATCTAAAAAAATCGGAATCTAGGCAGTCTAAAGAACCCATGACCTATGCTATGCTATCATCTCTAGCTTACTTAGATCAAGATTGGGAAACCTTCAAGACCTACGGAACTAAAACTCTTAAGACTGCTAAGGAAATGATTGCCTCTGATCCTTTGCGAGGTAATCTCTACACAGCAGTAGGTTATTTTTTGGAAGGGGCTTACGATTTTGAAAAAGAAGGTCCTATCAGTGCCTTGACTAAATTACATAAAGTTTTTGAATATCTGGATGAAGCAAAAGAAATTGCTCCTAATGACCCAGAGCTAAACTTGATTACAGGCTACATGGATTTAATGTTAGCTGTCAATTTACCATTTTCTGACCCATCTCAAGCCATTGACAAGTTAGAAACCTATGCTTTACCATCTTATTTAGCCTATCGAGGCATTGCTGTAGGATATCGAGATTTAAAGCAATATTCTAAGGCAATAGACTATGTAGACCGGTCAATGGAAACAACACCAAGCAACCCAGATGTACTTTACCTTAAAGCACAAATTTTGCGAAAACTGGGGCAGGAGGAAAAAAGTTTAGATTTTTTTAACAAAGCTTTAGAAAAACAGAATCAACTGCCAAAACGCCACGCTGCTCAAATTACTTACGAGCAGTGCAAACTTGAAAATAAACTCACAGACGGGGATAGGAATTGCTCCAAGGAACGGAATCGCATCCGGAAGCGGGGAACAGAAGTGGTTCAGAAGGATGACTAAGTTGAAGGTTGAAGGTTGAAGGTTAAAGGTTAAAGGTTGAAGGTTGAAGGTTGCAGGTTGAAGGTTGCAGGTTGCAGGTTGCAGGTTGCAGGTTGCAGGTTGCAGGTTGCAGGTTGCAGGTTGCAGGTTGCAGGTTGCAGGTTGCAGGTCTTACTAAGGACTTAGAACTCAGAACTTAGAACTCAGAAGTATATTTCACGGAAGTCTTGTTCAACAGTGAATCTTGATCAGGTATAATCACTCTCGTAAAGAGTTCGGGATTGTCCTTGACTTATGGTTCGCCTCAAGATAGTTAACAAGTTTGATAGCAGTTTCGTCCTAGCTCCAGAAGCCCGAGACCAGTTATTTGCTTTACTAACCGGGGAAAACTTCTTGGCTCAAGTAGCTGAAGCGGCTCAAGCTGACAGGGTTGAGTTTACTGAATTACTGTTTCAACCAGTTCCCTACACCACTTCAACCCCTAAGGGAATGCCAGCGGACTATGAGCAGTATCACGAATCTGATGATTATATCATCATTAATGTACCTCCTAACTTCATGTTCAAAGCCAAAATATTTAATCCCAGTCGCCTGTGTGGGATTTATCGCAAATTTCAATAAAATTTAGTTTTTATATTTATTTTTTAATAGTAATTTTTAATCCCATCCCATGCTCACCTCTGATAATCAAATTCCATCTCTGAAGGATTTAGAATTTATTCCCTATCTGGATGAAACGGGAAATCTACCAGAATATTTACAAAAAAAGATTGGTGTATACGCTATTTTTGACCAAGATAAAACCCTGAGATTTGTGAATTATTCCCGGGATGTATATATCAGCATCAAACAACATTTAGTTCGTCAGCCTCACTCCTGCTATTGGCTAAAAATAGAAACCATTGAAAAACCTAACCGGAGTCGATTAGAAACGATTCGTAAGGCATGGATTGAAGAGAATGGTGTGATACCGGTAGGGAATGGAGAGCAGGAAAATCTCTGGAGTCAGCCGATTGATGCTAAAGTGACAATGACTGAAGCAGAGCAGTTAGACTATGAGCAAAGTGAGGAATTAGCAAAAACGAAGATTCTCAAAAAAATTGCTCGGAGAGTTGAAGCTAAAATTAAAGATGAGCTAGAATCCCGAGGGGTAAAGACTGAAATTCGCTTCAATCCTAAGCTTAAAGAAAAGGGTTTACTTGACATAAAATGACTATCTCAACGGCTCATCCAGCTCTGCTAGTTCTCGCTGATGGCACAACTTACCAAGGCTGGTCTTTCGGAGCGACTGGTACAACCATTGGTGAAGTAGTGTTTAACACTGCTATGACGGGTTATCAAGAGGTGGTGACAGATCCCAGCTACTGCGGTCAAATTGTGACCTTCACCTATCCAGAATTAGGCAATACTGGTGTTAACCCGTCCGATGAAGAATCTGCTCATCCTCAAATCAGAGGTGCAATTGCCCGTAACATCTGCTACCGGCCCAGTAACTGGCGCTCTACCCAGTCCTTGCCCGATTATCTCGCAGAACACAACATCCCAGGAATTTACGGCATTGATACAAGGGCATTGACCCGCAAAATACGCTCCATTGGTGCGATAAACGGTGCCATTTCCACAGAAATCCTTGACTCCACTGAGTTATTGTCCCAAGTGCAAGCGGCTCCGAGTATGGCAGGATTAAATCTAGTTAAAGAAGTGAGCACTGACGAGGTTTACGAATGGTCTGATCCTACGGAAGCAAATTGGGAGTTCGGTCCGGCAGTTGATGGGGTAGAAAAGGACAAGGGTTTGACAGTTGTTGCTATCGATTTTGGCATCAAACGTAATATTCTCAAGCGTCTAGCTAGCTACAATTGTCGGGTAATTGTCGTCCCTGCTAATACACCGCCAGAAGAAATTGCTAAGTATAATCCCGATGGGATATTTCTGTCCAATGGACCAGGGGATCCGGCTGTAGTACTCGAAGGCATCTCAACCACCAAAGCCTTATTGGAGCGTCAGCAACCTATTTTTGGCATCTGCATGGGACATCAGATTCTTGGTCTTTCCCTAGGAGCGCAGACCTTTAAACTTAAATTTGGTCACCGAGGTTTGAATCACCCAGCCGGTTTGCAGCAAATGGTCGAAATTACTAGCCAAAACCATGGTTTTGCTATTGATCCCGATACCTTAGGGGATCAGGTGGAAATTACTCACCTAAATCTCAATGACCGCACTGTGGCAGGGTTGCGTCACAAATCCTTACCGTTCTTCTCAGTACAGTATCACCCAGAGGCTAGTCCTGGTCCTCACGATGCTGACTATTTATTTAAGCAGTTTGTCGAACTTATGCGTTCGCACAAAGCCCTTGACTAGAAACTGATTGATTCTGCGAGGGTTTGCGTTCGCGTAGCGGCGACCCAGGAGCATCGCTCATAATCCCCGATGCCAAACCCCAACTGTAGGGTGACCGGGTGTGGAACTATAAAATAGCCCCTGCATTGGCAGCAAACCAAGAAATATGCTTCAGTTATGATTAATCGGTTAGAATCATGGCTGGCTTAATTTTACCCTACCGCTAGACCCGGTCACCCTACCCCCCAAACTCTGATACTGTTGTATAATCTAAAATTGACGTTGTTTTAGCCCCTTGACGTGCTAAGCAACAAGCCAAGGTATGGTTATAGGGCGCGTTTATCAACGGTAACCAAGTCATCAATCTACTGTCACAGTAGTCAACTTGACAGTAGAAGTATTAGATTATTGATATTTATAAGCTATATCGAGGAGGGTGTTATTCCTGAACAAATAACCCTTACAGTCAGTTTAAGGGGCACTCGCCAAGTCGAGTCAAATTATCAAATTTTCCGCCTTACTGGATTGCTAGATGCCTTTTCGGAATCTACTCTCCGTAACGTTATTGGCAAATGTATTGATGAAGGTCCAGCGGATATTATTCTGGACTTATCTAAAATTGATTTTGTCGATAGCTCTGGTTTGGGTGCTTTGGTGCAGCTAGTAAAGAAAGCTCAAACTTCTGACGGAAGTCTACAAGTCGTGACCAATCCCCGGGTGACTCAAACTGTGAAACTAGTGCGCCTAGAAAAATTTTTCTCCCTGCAAGATTCTCTGACGGTAGCTGTGGAGAAAATCAAGTCTAAGTGACAAAATCGATGGTGATGGCGGGGGCAAAACCCGCCTTCACTTTCAGAAGCAGTGGGGAATCGGTGAGAGTTGAGTGTGAGTAAGTTGCCGTTTTGCTAATGTATTGAATACTCTAAGCAGAAATTGTTGAAGGATGTCAAATTTGGTCTAGTAAACAAAAGACCGTGAGACCCCAAAGATGGCTCAAACAGATGCACAATTAGACCCCTTGGAAGAGGATAGCCATGGCGGTGGAACTGACTCTATAGTATTGTGGACAGAGTTTCGATTTAGGCAATTCATGGCGAAAGTTGATCAAATCGCCAAAATTCAACAGATTTCCCCAGCATCCTTGGCATATATAGGAGATGCTGTTTATGAACTCTACATCCGAACCCACTATCTGCTACCACCGAGGCGAATCTGTGACTATCATAACCAGGTAGTGGCTCACGTCAGAGCAGAAAGCCAAGCTAAGATTTTGCGATCGCTTGAACCTTACCTAACTGCTTCTGAAAAAGACGTTTTACGGCGCGGACGGAATGCTGCTACAAAGAGCCCCCGGCGTCTCAATCGAGAAATCTATCAACAAGCTAGTAGCTTAGAAACTTTACTGGGATACCTCTACCTTACTGATACTCAACGCTTGACCCAGTTATTGGCTCATCTACAACTGGATACCCCATAAATCCTAATTCTATTATGGCTAATCAAAACCCCTCCTCTGATGCCTCCTCTGATGCTTCTGGTCAGATCAAGTCAGGGAAGTCCTCTGATCGGCAAGGTGAGAATAAAAAATTATCTCGTTCGACCTCAGCCAATTCTCAAAAGAACGGCAAACCCCCTCGAAAGAACTACCACTCTCGAAAGCCACGGCCAAAACATTCCCATTACTCCGAGGAAACTCAGCCGAAGCAGCATGGGTACCCTAAGTCAAAACTTGTAAGTAGCACAGAAGAAGAGAGTGACTTAATCTACGGGCGTCATTCAGTTCTAGCAGCTCTCCAAAACCAGCACCAGCTAAACCGAGTTTGGATTATTTCCCAGCTGCGTTACGATCCTCGCTTTCACTCTTTACTAGTTCAAGCCAAGGCTAACGGTACAGTAATTGATGAAGTAGCACCAAAACGCCTGAGCCAAATTACCAAAGGTGGTAACCATCAGGGTGTGGCAGCTCAAATTGCACCTTACCAGTACATAGATTTAAATGACTTAATTGACAAAGCAAAATGGGCAACTGAGCAGCCAGTTTTATTGGCTTGTGATGGCATTAATGATCCTCAAAATTTAGGGGCGATTATTCGTACGGCAGAAGCTCTAGGGGCTCAAGGCTTAGTCATACCCCAACGTCGAGCTGTTGGTGTCACCTCAACTGTAAGGAAAGTGGCAGCAGGAGCTCTAGAAACCTTTCCTATTGCCAGAGTTGTCAATCTTAGTAATGCCCTAGAGCAGTTGAAAGCTGCGGGCTTTTGGATTTACGGAACTGCTGCCGGTACTGGTAAACTTTTACACAAAGTTGATTTGACTGGTTCAGTAGTATTAGTAATAGGTTCAGAGGGGAATGGTTTAAGCCTAAGGTCACAAAGCTGCTGTGACATGTTAGTCTCAATTCCATTACAGGGTAAGACCCCTAGCCTCAATGCCTCAGTAGCAACTGCTATGGTGTTATATGAAACTTATCGGCAGCGTTGGTCAGACTTACTGTATATCGATAGTACTTCCAATCAACAGATTGTGAAACAAGAAGAGTAAATGGAGGATAAAAAGGTTTAAAAGCCGATTAAATTAACAGAGATTATCCTGGAAACTAGGTGGATGTCATGAAAGAATCCTTAATCAAAATCTTAGACCTCTTCGGGTTAGCGTTTTGGGTGGAAATCATCACCGAAACCCCCAAGTGTACCTACTACTTTGGACCCTTTGTTAACCAGCAGGAGGCTCAGGCTGCCAAATATGGATATATTGAAGACTTAGACAATGAAGGAGCTCAAGGCATCATGGTAACTCTCAAACGCTGCAAACCCAATAGACTAACAATTTTTGATGAGTTGCCAGAACAGACTGAACTAGACAAATCCTCTAGCTTAAGTAAGCCGATTTTTTGACAAAGGATGAAGTTTAACCTGTAACGTGTTAAGTGTGAAGGATGAAAACGCTCTAATACTCTCTACTTACAAGTATGAGTCCGCAGTTACTTACTAACCTGCTGAGGTAATTTAAAGCGGCAAAGCTAACTCAAAGTTAGGCAGAATAGTTTCCCCTGACAAAGTAACAGGAAATTTAGCAGTCTCAACAGCTTGATTGGGACGATAGATTTCAACCTCTTTGCCCTGGGGGTTAATTAACCAGCCTAAACGTAAACCACTGTTCAAATAGTCTGGCATCTTTTCCTGTAGAGGCTTGAGGGAATCAGTGCGAGAGGCTGGATCATGACTGTCTCCTTAGTGGAATGATTAATATCAAGTCAGGTTGAATACCCATAATTAGAGGGAGGGTGGGACCCACCCCTAACCCCTCCCAGGAGGGGAAGTGTGGGGAGATGGGGAGATGGGGAGATAGGGAGATGGGGGAGATTTTTATTAAGGGTAATTATCCCGACATGATATAAGTATTCAACCGGACATGATATAAGCTAACCGCTCCAAGTATAGTTAGCATGTGCTGGAAATTCAGGATAAAATTACGTGGTGTTGTGAGAAAGCAAAAATACTTAGTCTAGAAATGTTAACTTCTTCCGACCATCTGACCGATTTATCCGATGCCCACTGGCAGAGCAATTGCCGTTCTGTTGTCACTGGCGACCCCCAGCTGAAGAAACTGATGACATCGGTTTATGGGGTTGACCAGCAAGTAAAGTACCTTCACTTACAGGCAGAAGTTGAATCCCTCTGGCAGCAGCAGCAATTACTTAAGCAACAACGGTTGGTTTTGCGTTAAACTAATGCCTTTAAGTACAGGCATTACTGAAAACGCTGATGCTTGGCTGACCAACGCTTAAGGCTATAGTTATTTGGTTCATCAATGACTATAGCCGCAGGACCCCCATCCCCTAAATCCGCGATCGCTGTCATGGAGCTGCTGGCATCTTGGGAAAATTCGCTGTAGAGTAAGGCTCCTGTGTCAGAAAAAATCATGGTGCGGGGTTTGTAGATAGTAGTTGCCCGATCTGTATCCATCCCGTCATTAATACTATCCGATAGACCAACCTCTGTAGATTCTGAGGTAACCGATATTTCTTGATATAAGGTTAGCACCGCTTCCGGCTGGTTGTTGCCAGTCAGCTCGATCGGTCTAACTGACCAATGCCCGATCTCCTGAAGCATCATTGGTAAACTAGGAAGGGGTCCTGGGGAGAACTGACCACTGTTGATTAACTCCTGCCAGAGTACTGGCAGCATGGTTGACACCGACTCGGGGTTAAGGTGGTAGAGTGCTGACAAAGTGATCGCACTTGGGTCTAACCAGCGCAGAGCCGTCTCCGTGTGTGCTAGCAGGTGCTGATTAGATCCATCAATAGCCACGGTGTCACTAGGGAGTTTCCCACCTGCTGCCAACAGCTTAATCATCCCTTCCTGGTAGGAAACCCCCTTGACCGTAGCTGTGGTTGATTGTTGGATACCATTCTCACTCCAAAGGCTAATCCGAATCTGGGGGTCAACGTCTAAGCCCAAATATCGCCACAGTCGCTTTCCCTTGGTCAAAGTGGGCAGCCGTAAATCAGAAAACGGCATCCACCGCCAACCCTGACCATCGTGAAATGCTTTTACCTGTACTTGATACCAAACTTGCTCCGGTTGTTTTTGTAGAGTCAGAGGAACAGATGGGCAGGGGGATAGGGGGGAAAGTGCTATACTCTGTTCCTCTGCTATAGAAACCAATTCAGTACTTTCCTGCTGCCTTTGGCAGTGCTGTTCTCCTATTCCCCCATCTCCATCTTCCGGTTGCAGCCAATCCGTTGCGTTGACAGTTTGAATGATTTCTGAATTGCCAACCAGTTGACTGAAGTGCCTGACGATGGCTGGAACTGGGTTTAAGGCATTGTCCATATGGTTGAGGAGTTGGTAAACCTGGGGATTAGTTTGGGGTAATTCCTTAACCCATGCGATCGCTTTTTGAGGGTCTTCCTGGGCTGCCAAAATCAACCCTCCCCAAACTTGCACATTGCTGTCATCAGGATTGACCTCTAGTGCTGCTTCCACCCGCCCCCACAATCCCCCAGAATCGGTCTTTAGCATAGTGATAATATCCCCCAACTGAGCACCATTCACTGCGGTCTGAAACACTGTTTTTGCCTCCGCCCAGCGACCATCCAGGAGATAGGCAAAGATAGCCGCACTCGCACTTGCCCAAATTTGATTTGCCTGAGACTCGGTGACCTGAGCGTGCAGTTTAACCAAATCTATTTGGGCTTGAGCCTCTGCTGACCAGTGTTTTGGTCTCTGTTGGTTCAACCATTGCCAAGCATCAGACCACAAACCATGACGGGCTAGGATTAAACCATTCTGATAGGGTTTAGTATCTATCGCTGCTTGGGTTAGGGAAATTTCCTCTAGATAAATCGGGTTGGGAACAAAAGAGCGAGGTTTCATTTGGTAAACCTTGAACTGGGGTTCCAAGCCTACAGTATGATTAACCACTAATTCTGGAGTAGCACCACCGGTCACTTCCTGCCAATAGGGAGAACCTTCATTAGGGCTTGTCCACTCCAACATCATACTCAGGTGTGTCTGGTCTTGATTGTAGTGAATAATTTGTCCATAGCTCTCGGGTGTATTCTCTGAGACCACTTGACCCGAGAGGTTGAACCAAAACCCTTCCTCTAGAGCTTGTTGATCGAAACGATCGAGTTTGGTTAAAGGTAGTGAACGAGAGACACTAGCATCACCGGATGCTGTGTTGACTTGGGTAGACAGCACAAAATATTCGACCGGGGCAGTGATAGGCAGCTGACTAACTAGCTGATAATACTGCTGTTCGCTATGGCTTTGTTCAAGAGGCTGATAGACTCTGAGTTCCACGATCTGGTCACAATTACTTTGGCATGATGGTGGTGATCCCAAAATCGGTAGCAGCAACTCAGAGTTAAGGGAAAGGGGTGTGCCCGCCGTTAGCCCATTTTCACGAATCTCCCCTTGAATTTGGGCAAATGTCTTGGCAGATGAGGGAACAGTCTGGGGGATACGAGCCCAACTCGGCAAAATGTGATTGATCCAGACAATCGAATCAGGGTCAATTATTAACATAACCGCCACCCAGATACTACCGGCAATGATACCGCTAGTGGTGATTAAGGCAGCGATCGCGCCCAAGGTTGTTAACCAACCACCTCTACTAGACTTTTGCACTGATGTTTTAATGGTTTATCTTTCCAGTTTTTTCCTAGTTTGAAAAAAATCTTGGGGGCAATAGATAGTAATTAGCCAAATAGTACAGATTTTTGGACTTAAACGCTAATTGTCCATGTCTTTGTCATTCCCCCTTGCTCAATCTAAAACAAGTGCACCCTAAACCCTTCAACCTGTGATTACCTGCTCATACAGTTCACCAGCACGTTCCCAAGTATATTTCTGTTCAATATACGCTCGCCCATTTTCCGACAATTGCTTACGGAGCTGGCGGTCTTCAAATAACCGACTAATGGCATAAACATATTCTGTTGTATCATTTGCTCGCAATGCCCGCAAAGGGACATCCCCGCCATCAACTGTCAATCCCTCCAAACCGCGATCGCTTCCCACGACCGGTACTCCCGCTGCCATCGCTTCCAGAGTTTTATTTTTTACCCCAAATCCACTCTGCATTGGCACCACAAATATGGTTGCCTTATGAAGGTGGTCTACTAAAGAAGGCACCGAGCCAGTTACACTAATCCCTGGTATATCTTCTAACTCTAGCACCGCCTGCACCGGTTTGGGTCCGACTAATTCTAGCTTGGTATCACCATAGCGCTCTGTAATTGCTGGGAACACGTCTAGGCTAAAATAACGAGCCGCTTTGATGTTTAGTGGGTTATCCATCGCCCCAGTAAATACTAATCTGTGTCCACCAGGATCAGAGATGCGCCGGGGAAATAGATGAACATCAACCCCATTAGAAATCAATGTAATTTTACTGTCTAACTCAAATGAGTCTATTTGCCGTCGATCTTCCGCTGTTGTGACTATAATGTCTGTGAACTTAGCACAATATTGCTCTTCATAGCGACGTAATAGGGGCAAATTTAACTTGTCTTTCAGCTGATTGTCTGATGTTTTGGTTTCGAGCTTGTCCAGGGATTTCCGGTATACAGAATGATGAATATTCACCAAAGTTCGCAGCTGCTTCCGCCACTCTGGTCGCACATAAATTTCATTGGTACTGTGTTCACAGGTAATCAGGTCAAATTTTCCCGCCTCCACAGCCTGATCCACCCATTGCTGCATTGGAGTTGAGTAGAGTTGGAGCACTTTCTGGGGCGTTCCCTGTTGCAAAATGGTACTCCAGCGCTGTAATTTCTCCTTTAAGCCTTCCTCTTGTTCTGATGGCTGCGGTTGGGGAAAAATCACCAGTTCTTCCACCCACTGCTGCAATTTTTCTACCTCGATGTCCGTGATATCCTCAGAACGTTGAGTAACCAAGGTTATAGCATGACGCTCACTCAGGTACTTGAGTAAATTAAACGTCCTGACCTGAGTTGCCCCCCGCGTTGGCGGATAGGGAAAGGTTGTGGAGATCATTAGAATCTTCATAGGACGTTACTACTTGGACAAATAATTGGCAACAAGGAAACGGCAGGCAATAATTCATTCTTATCTCACTTTTTACCTGAGTTAAGAATGAATTTATTTATACTATTTAAAATTTTTATAAACTTTTTTTAACATTTATTCATGTTAATTTACTCCAAATCACCATTATATCAAATCCTTGAGCATCGATATTGCCAAGCTTGGGGTTTTTGATAATTTTGATTACTCCAGAGTAATTCCCGATTACCTATTACCCAAAACCCAAAAAACAACGACAAAGAACACTATCCAAAAAACTGGACAGTATAAATGTATTATCTCAGTACAGGACAAAAGTTGCAAAAAGTGCCAGGGAGAGGGTTTGATGGAAATTACCACAAAGACCACAAACCCTCATGGAACAGATTAACCAACTTCGAGCCAAATTGCGACCCCACCTGGGCTG
>NZ_JAAHHW010000126.1 GCF_010692325.1 Moorena sp. SIO3I8
CATATCCATCTCGAAGTGCTCCTTCGGGTGGGGACGTAGCTTGAACCCTAGCTACATTGGGAGATTTCGGAATCTCCACTTCCTTGAGCGTCTTTCATCGGTCGCCCTTATCCTGACATGATATTAGTACTCATTGCTTATTCGTTAATTAACAAGATTCAAGTTTCAAGATTCAAGTTTCAATTAACTATAGCATTTTCCATACTTATGAGGTAGACAATATTTTTCCCCGATTCCCGATTCCCGATTCCCGATTCCCGATTCCCGATTCCCGATTCCCGATTCCCGATTCCCGATTCCCTGTTCCCTACCAAATTGAAAACCGCTATCATCAATTTTCATGACGCGATACCTCATTAATCGTCTTTTAGTTTCCATTCCCACCTTAATTGCTATCAGTATCGTAGTATTTGGTATCTTGGCTTTAGCACCTGGAGACCCGATGGGGGAATTTGCGACTAATCCTTCCATTACTCCGGAAGTTCGGGAAAATATTCGTCGAGCTCTTGGTTTAGACCAACCCATCCCGATTCGGTATATTAAATGGGCGTGGTCATTTATCCAAGGGGATATGGGATACTCGTTCACTAGCCGTAGTCCTGTTAGTGACCTAATGCTCCAGCGTTTACCTACTACCTTATGGGTTGTGGGTTCTGCTTATATTTTTGCTGTATTGCTGGCGTTTCCCTTAGGAATAATTTCGGCACTAAAACGTTACTCAATCTTTGATCAAATTGTCACAACCCTGGCCTTTCTAGGATTTTCTCTACCAACCTTTTTTACTGGTTTGCTGTTCATTATTCTATTTAGTGTCCAGCTAAATTGGTTACCGTTTATCTACGATAGCACACTTAAGGTAACAGATTGGAATAGTTTTGTGATCCAAGTCAAGCAATCTATCATGCCCATCGTAGTATTGGGATTATTTCAAGCAGCAGTATTGATGCGTTTTATTCGTTCATCCATACTCGAACAGCTAAATCAAGACTACGTTCGTACTGCTTATGCCAAGGGATTACATCAATTTGTAGTGGTCAATCGCCATATCTTAAGGAATGCTCTGATTCCTGTTGTTACCTTAGTCGCCCTAGATATTCCTACTGTATTTACTGGTGCTTTAATCACTGAACAAGTATTCCGAGTACCTGGAATTGGTGCCTTGCTGATTGATTCTATCTATCGAAACGATACACCAGTAGTGATGGCCATTACCTTTATCTACGCTATTTTAATTGTAGTCTTCAATCTAGTCGCTGATATCCTTTATGGGATTCTAGATCCGAGAGTTCAAATAATATAGTAGGGAGTAGGGAGTAGGGAGTAGGGAGTAGGGAGTAGGGAGTAGGGAGTAGGGAGTAGGGAAGAAAAATTATCGCAATTCTCTGTCTTGATGCAGTCGCTCATGGGGGAAACCCCCAAGACCGCGCTGCATCGCTATGCCATGAGGTACAAAGGGATCCCCCTAAATCCCCCTTGATAAGGGGGACTTTGAGGTTGATAACGGTACCTCATAAATCCTAGAAACGCTATATCACAATTCATGATAGCGTTTATCATAGCTATGAGGTACAAATAATTTTTTCCCTATTGCCAGCATGCCTCTTGCCTATTGCCTATTGCCTATTGCCTATTGCCTATTGCCTCTTGCCTCTTCCCTGCTCCCTGCTCCCTGCTCCCTGCTCCCTGCTCCCTAAAGCCCAATAATTTTTACCTTATCCAATTGACAACTGATGTATCGAAATGAGTGTTCTGTGGAAGTTTTTTGGTGGAGATGGATGGCGTCGGTTTCGCCAAGACCGAATGGCTGTAATCGGGTCTATTGTACTTCTAATTATGGTGATTACCATTGTTTTAGGGCCATTCATTAATACAACACCTATTGACAAAATTGACTTTAGTCTATCCAGTGCGCCACCGAGTTGGGAACATCCTTTTGGTACTAATGATTTAGGTCAGGATCAACTGGCTCGGGTATTGTGGGGGGGACGCATCTCTTTAACGGTGGGGATTGCGGCTATGGTAGTTGCGATTTTTTTGGGGACGTTAATTGGAGCGTTATCGGGTTTCTATGGAGGAGTAATTGATACCTTCCTAATGCGTCTGACGGATTTATTTTTAGCATTACCTCAGCTACCGTTGTTACTGTTAGTGATTTATTTATTCCGAGATGTCATGCGGCAGCTGGCTGGGCCAGAGTTGGGTATTTTTATATTGATAGTGCTAGTAATTGGTTGCTTGAATTGGATGTCGGTGGCGCGATTAGTAAGAGCTAGTTTTTTGACAGTGCGGGAGATGGATTTTGTGACGGCAGCTCGATCGATTGGTGCTAAACCTCGTCGATTGATTTGGGCTCATATTCTTCCTAATGTGCTTAGTCCGGTAATTGTTGCGGCTACCTTGGCGGTGGGAAATGCAATTATTACTGAGTCTACCTTGAGTTTTTTAGGATTAGGGTTTCCCCCTGATGTTCCGACCTGGGGACGGATGCTATTTGATGCCCAAAATTATATTGAAATAGCCCCTCATATGGCAATTTTTCCGGGATTAGCGATTTTTTTAACAGTGCTTAGTATTAATTATATTGGGGATGGATTGAGGGATGCTTTGGATCCGCAAACTCGGAGAAAGTAGGGAATCGGGAATCGGGAATCGGGAATCGGGAATCGTTGCGTAGGGTGCGTTAGGGGGGGGCTCTTATTTTCCGCCTCGTAGCCAGTTGAAACAGCCCGCCCCGTAACGCACCACCGGGTCAAAGTACAACAACTTTTATAGCAACAAATATAGCGTTTTTTATAGCTATTAGATACACAGGATGTTTTCTCTCTTACCTCTTACCTCTTATCTTTTAGCTGCTCCCTGCTCCCTGCTCCCTGCTCCCTAAAATCCAGAACTTTTTACATCATAACTATGATAATTACTATATATTAATCCACCCTACCAAATCGCTCAAAGGGAAAAAGACGGAATAAGACTCTACCATAAATTTGCTCCCTATCCACCAAGCCCATCAACAACTTATCCTGATCATCTGGATTTTCACCAAACACTAAATAGCAACAAGAAGGGATTTCTCTCTCTACTTTGTCGTCATCTTGGATGGGGATTGCTTGAATGTAGTCAGTTTGCAGCAGTTGACCATTGACATAAACCTCTCCTTGCTTAATGGCAAACGTTTCCCCAGGTAAGGCCACAATCCGCATCATAATGTACTTCTTACCATTAAAGCCTTGCTTCGCCAAATTCTTGGTAACCCGAAAGTGAATCACATCTCCGTGGTTGAATTTCCGCCAATTACGGGTGACTCTATCCGTGAGAACCACATCACCGCTCTGGACTACTGGTACTACCGTTGATTTTAGCCCACTGTCAACCCTATAGATGCTTGTACCGAGAATTATAAAAACAAACACAGAAAACCCCAACAGAATCAAGCCTAGCCCAGGGTTTTTAGAACCTTCAATCAGGGGGGGAGGAACAGGTTCATTGCCCACAAAATACTGACGCAGGGCATCATGAAGAAAACGGTAACGCCCTCCCACTTGCTGAATCAACCGCCGTTCTGCGGCATAACTGAGGAACCTGGCATAGTTCCAAGGAATTGCTCCCCTTTGCCACAAAATTAGCCTCAGGGTCAAGTGCCGTATCAAGTCTTGACCCCCAGTTACTAGTGCCGACAACAAGCTTATAAGTAAACCGATGCTTAAAGCGCTAGTCAAATCAACCTTAACTCCTGTAACGATGGAGACAAGGGGCAAAATTAATGCCCCAGCAGGCAAAGCAAACAGGGAAATAATAAACGTTTTTTTCAACGATTCTTTGAGCCCTTGATTAGGTTTTACCTTAGCTTTAAGTTCTGTTTTTAACCCAGAAATCAGCCCAGAAATCAGCCCAGAAATCAGCCCGAAAAACAGCCCGAAAAACAGCCTATAAAACAGCCCACCAATCAGCCCACCAATCAGCCCGAAAATCAGCCCGAAAAACAGCCCGAAAATCAGCCCTAAAAACAGCCCACCAATCAGCCCTGATTTTAGATCAGACAAATTGATATCAAAAGCTTCAGTATTTATTTCGTAGCTAAATTCCTCCATAAATAGTCCTTGAATCAGCCCTAATAACAGCCCACAAATCAGCACTATCAGCCCTAATAACAGCCCTAATAACAGCCCGACAAACAGCCCACAAATCAGCCCTAATAACAGCCCGAAAAACAGCCCGAAAAACAGCCCGAAAAACAGCCCATAAAGTAATCTAAAAGCAAGTCTTTCTCCACCTTTTTTTAACCAATAGGACTGCATATTTTCAATTAAAAATTCAGTGGTTGAATCTGCTACTAATTGCCGAGCTAGATAAGTCAACCAATGTCTAGTATCCTCATCCCCATAAGGAACTCCCTTGGGATAGTTTTGCTTATTAAGGGGTAACGTTAAGCGCTCCTCCACATAGGCTGACCACAGTTGTGCTTTATTGGTAATCGGCTGCCCCTGGTATGCTGTCACCATCACGTTTAAAAACAGGGGTTTATCTGCCAGTTCTCTCATCTGGGCATCACTGGATAGCACTTGCCAGAACTCCCGTTTACCCAGGCGCTGGAGATACTCTTGGATTTGGACATCATTGGGGGACTGCAAGCAATAAGCCCCATTAAGTTTATCCAGTTTGGAATCTCCATCCTTATATTCTTCCAGACGACAGCAAACCACCCCACGGCGTTGGATGTCTTGCTTGAGAAACTGATTAATTTTGGTGATGCACAGCCGTTGACGGTCTATGCCTAACTCATCTAAACCATCGAGAAGGGGCAGTAGTTGATGGTTTTTCAGCCATTTTTGGCTGATTTTTTCGTCAATGCTGTATTTGTCCTTGAGTTGAGCCACTAACCATTGATCAAGGGGTTGCTGATCATTTTTCCAGGCAGAAAGCTCAAAGATGATCGGGACCGGTGCAGCATGATTCTGTTCTGCTTGCTTAACTAAATCCTCTGCTAGTCTGAGTAAAGTGGTGGTTTTCCCAGACCCCGGTTCCCCTAAAATTAGTAACCGACCTTTTACATCTGGCCGTTCAAACACTTCCATTGCTGAGGTTTGAGGCAGTAGGGGAATTACTTTCTGTCGCTGATCACGCTCTACCGCCCCCTTGCTCTGCTCCATGGGTAATTCCAGATACAGATTCATCTCTAACTCGTTTTGGTGGAGAGAATCTTGGAGTCGAGTGGTTACCTCCCGCTTAACTTCTACCAGTAACTGTTTGCGAATGCGACTAGCAGCATACTGATCACGGTGGATCCAGGCCATTAGGTTGCCTAGTAATTCTGTCCAAAGGGGAGCTGGCACATGTCTTGGCTGCTCCCGATGATCATAGTAATCACCCTCGACATACACACCGTCGTCACTAAAATTAGTCTGGCGGTCATTACCTCCTGTGTTATTTTCAGGCTCTTGCCCGTTTGCTTCTTCAGTCATGACTGTCAATCAAGCTAGAGTGATCAAGGTGTAGTCTGGTGTTGAGACTGCTGAGTTTTCTGCCAGTCTTGCAGGGCATTGATAAAAAAACTAGCAGCCGGATGGTTCAGCAGTTGCTCCAAAGCACTGACACCACCAGCTTTCAAGGCACTGAGTAGTCTATTACTCAAAGCAGGGTTAGTTTCAATCTGCTCAACTGCTGCTGTTGCCACCTCCATTTTTCCAGTGGTAGTATCGGTAGGGTAAGTTTTGTCTAAGGTCTCTAGTAATTGTTGAATCTCTGCCGCAGCTTCCGCGAGGTTTTGTTTTTGCTCTGGGCTATTGTAGTAATCGCCCTCGACGTAAGTACCTTGCTCTCCGAATTTGATTTGTCGGTTATAGCTACCTGCTTTAATATTGCGATCGCCACTCATAGCTAATTTATCCTTAGCCTCTAACTGTAAAGCCAATCCCATATCCCTTTTCAGCCATGAGTACCTCGATCCGGTAAAAATGGGGATATTGGCTGTGTTATAGCTATATTTTTGATAGATTGACTGAATTTAAACCCTGTGACAAATTAATGCCGTATTTCTTACTCTTGTTACAACTTAATACCCAATTCCTCTTTCAGTTCTTCCAAACGTTGAGCAGTAGCTTCGTCTGACTCTGCCCATTTCAACGCCCTAAAGAGGCGCTTGGCATTTTCTGGCGATCGGCAATAAATAAATAGTTTCTAAGATGCTGGACAATTCATCTTCAGCAATTAACGCGACATTTTTCTGGTTATCACGCTTGATTACCAGAATTTCGCGTTGATCGTAAACTTGATCTAGGATGCTAGCTAGGTTAGCTCTTGCTTGAGAATAGGTAGTTTCCCGACTTAACATCGTTTCACTGAGGCTGATTTGTAGATCATTATTGTAGATACCTCACATGGAAACTGCACCGTAATCTGATCGGTGGAATGGGAATCTTGGTGGAACAGGCATCTTGCCTGTTTCATCTTCCGGCATATTGGTGGAACAGGCATCTTGCCTGTTTCATTTTCGGGCATCTTGCTGGAATGGACATCTTGGTGGAATGGGCATCCTGGTGGAATGGGCATGTTGGTGGAACAGGCATCTTGCCTGTTTCATTCCCGAGCGGGCAAGATGCCCACTCTACTTCTATTGGTGGAACAGGCATCTTGCCTGTTTCATGTTCCGGCATCTTGGTAGAACAGGCATCTTGCCTGTTTCATTCCCGAGCGGGCAAGATGCCCACTCTACTAAATTGGTTATTCCCGATTCCCGATTCCCGATTCCCGATTCCCGATTCCCGATTCCCGATTCCCGATTCCCTGTTCCCTTTATTACCCAAATACCTCCTGAATTCCTAACTGCTCCAAGCCTTGCCCAATCAACACCAAGCGAGTCTGACGCTTTTCATCAGCTTGCCAAGCACGGTCAAAGAAACTCTCAATGCGATCGCCTACTCCTTGGATCACCATCCGCATGGGTTTATTAGCAACATTCACAAATCCCTTAATACGATAAATCTCTTGCTGTTGCACCAATTGTCGTAATTTTGTCTTGATTACCTGTGGATCAAATGCCTGATCTAAAATCAAATTAACTGAATTAATATCATCATCATGGTCATGGTCTTCTTCATGGTCATGATGGCTAGGACGTGATTCTAAATTATCTTCCACTCCGGCATTAAATCCTAGCAGTAAATCAGGACTAATTTCTCCCTCGTGACAAGGAACTACCTTCACACTACTTGGTAACTGCTGTTGCAACCAATTGTTTACTTTGGTTTGAGTAGGACTATCCACTAAATCCACTTTAGTCAACAGCACCATATCAGCACAAGCTAGCTGGTCTTCAAACAATTCCTCGATGGGAGTTTCATGTTCCAAGGTTGGGTCAGCCTGACGTTGGGCTTCTAAAGCATTGATATCGCTGACTAAAGTACCAGCGGCTAAGGCATCGCAGTCTACGACAGTAACTACCCCATCCACCGTAGCGCCCGTGCGAATTTCTGGCCAACGAAAGGCTTGAACTAGAGGTTTAGGCAACGCTAATCCCGAGGTTTCAATCAGGATATTATCAATTTTGTCACGACGCTTCAGCAATTCTTGGATTGTTGGTAAAAATTCTTCCTGAACCGTGCAACACAGACAACCATTGGCTAGTTCTAAAATATTATTATTGGCGTCATCATCTTCATCACAAATCTGACAGGAACGCAATAATTCCCCATCAATCCCTACTTCACCAAATTCATTAACAATTACAGCAATGCGCCTGCCCTGATTATTTTGGAGCAGGTGACGCACGAGAGTAGTTTTGCCACTACCCAGGAATCCAGTAACAACTGTAACAGGAATTTTTGCAGCCATTTTAAATAAGTTAAGGAGTAAAGTTAAGGTTTAAGGTTGGTTGGTTGAAGGTTGTTCGCGTAGCGTGGCCAAAGGCCAAGGTTATTTTGTTGAAGGTTGAAGGTTGTTCGCGTAGCGTGGCCAAAGGCCAAGGTTATTTTGTTGAAAGTTGTTCGCGTAGCGTGGCCAAAGGCCAAGGTTGGTTGGTTGAAGGTTGTTCGCGTAGCGTGGCCAAAGGCCAAGGTTATTTTGTTGTTCGCCTTTGGTGTTCAGTTTAGGGTAGATTTAAGGTTGGGATATATATCCGTCAAGAAGGTAAGACATCAATATCTCAGGGTTCATTTAGAACGTTTAATCGGGTGATATTCGATCGCCATCCAGATACAATCCGTATCTGAATAATACTGATGCCACGGATAGGTATATTGCTGGTTTTCGTGTACTTCACAAAAAGGAACGATCTGGGTGTATCCCTCAGTCATCAAGAGATCTTCATAGAGAGTCCCAAAATCTTTTTCTTTGAACTTCTGCATTCGTCCCTGTCCCAAAACTTGGGTGTGAAGCTCAATAAAGTCATGTTGGTTATGGATTGCACAATCGGTACGAGAAGGAGCATACCAGAGGTTAACTTTAACAGAGAACTTTTCTTGTTGATGGGGTGTACTCGATTGCCTTGCCATAAAATAGGGATCGACTTCTAGAATTCCCGCCTCATCTTGAGGAGACTTCCACAGCGGTATATTTTTGGGGAAGTGGATCAAATTACCTAATAAATTCCACCCAGGCTCAAAAACAATCTTGCCGATGTTGTTGCTCTCTACTCCCTCCAGCAAAAGTAATGATTTGGCTTTTTGGACAGTAGTATTTTTGAGGATGGTAGATGAAAAAGCCGGAATAATGCTGGTGTTATTTTCGCTCAGGTAAGCATCTGTCTCTTCAGGATTAACGGTGATAGTACGACTGTTAATGGGATAATTTTCCACATTTTCAACGTACTTCGCATCTATGTAGGCACCGGAAAAGTTAAGTTGTTTAACTTGGTTAGCTTTCATCGGTTTTTGACACAGAATTAAAGGACTAGCTACCTAAGAGGTTGTCTGAGAAGTCTCATTTGCTACATCCAAGCCCCCGTTTCCCAAGGGAGCAATCCCTCGCTTGGGGGACTTTTAGCAGCAAATTGATTCTTCCCCACCGGTGCGCACCGCATAATTGGGGGGCTAGGGGGGCAAAATTCAGTATCAAAAAACTTTTTAGATATCCTCTAAGGCGAAAGGCAAAATGAAGAATGGTGAATGCTGAAAGCAGAATACATAAAGCAGAATTATAAATTATCATCAATTCTTAATTCTAAATTCTACATTCTTAATTCTTAATTCTACATTCTTAATTCTTCTTATCCAAAAATTGCAGAGGATAGGAAAACGACTCCTACTGAGCAGATACCAAAGCCTAAAATTCGCATCAGTGGGAAGGGTTGATCTTTCCATTGTTTGATCAACCTCTTACTCAGCCCTAGGGCTAGGATGGCAATACCATACTGAATCACACTGAAGCCAATCAGGTAAGCCAAGAGTGGACTGATTTCAGCACCTACAATTGCTTCACCATAGGCATAGCCATGAAAAATACCAGCTAAGCTAGCTAACCCTAGCACTACGGATATATTGGGAATTTTGGCACTCAACAGTAGTCCGCCAAAGAGCACCACTGAAGTTGCGATCGCAATCTCTGGTATTGGCAAGTCCATTCCCAGCAAGTGAATACCTGTCCCGACTAGGGTGGTGAGGACAAAAGCACCGGGAATCAGGAAACCACTGGTAAATCCGGCTGCAATTAAGCCAACAGCAATCACAAAGGCGAGATGATCGAAACCAATCACGGGATGACCTAATCCAGACAAAAATCCTGTGATGAAATTATCAGGTGTCTCGCCACCAAAGGGATGGTGAGCCAGGGCTTGTTGTGCTGTACTTAAAATCCCGATCCATACCAACAGAGCTATAGCATTAAAGCCAAGTCTCTGGTTTTGATAACGGGAGGTATAAGACCGATTGTTCGCGGAAAATTTGTTCTTAGACATCTGGTAAATGCTGGTCAATTACTGAGCAAAAAATTGGCACAGTTTAGTGTTAATTACCTTGACAGACTAGGCTTTCTAAGACTATCTTTAAAAAAGATAAAGTAGTCTTGTAGCACATTTAAACTGAGCTGATAGCTGATAGCTTATAGCTGTTCGCGTAGCGTGCGCGTAGCGCTTAAGCTTATAGCTTATAGCTTATAGCTTACGATAAAACTTACAGATCAAACCTATTAAATACTTTTTACTCAACCACTAGTTTTCAAAAAGAGCATCACAAACGTTACTAGTAACTGTGGTTGCCTACTCACTAATTTTGGAAATGCTACATCAGACATCATCTGTACCTCGCAGACGGATTTAACAACTGAAACCATTGGCGGGCATTCTGACTTAGAGGTCACAGACCTCATCACAGCTGCGGGACAGCGCCGGACTTGCACCGGACTTTCCCCGTTACCTCTGGTGAGTGTTCTTCACCAGAACCGATGGAACTTCAGGTAGTTTAGCACAATCTGACCTATATTATTTGTTAAATATTAATTAAGATATTAATTACGATTAATTAATCGTAATTAATTAAAGCGGTTTTTAGTTTAATGAGGTACATAGGAGTTTTTACCTATTCCCTATTCCCTATTCCCTATTCCCTATTCCCTATTCCCTGTTCCCTGTTCCCTGTTCTTACGATCTTGGGTTATCCCTTTCCTCAACACTAGGGAACTGGCCTACTGCCGGGAGAGGGGTAGCATGGTCATCGGGAACGATTTTTGAACCAAATATTTTAGCGTAAACTTGGGTAAATTCAGCTCCCAAAAAGATAATTTGAGAGGAATAGTATACCCAAGCCAATAAAACCACCAGTGAGCCAGCAGCACCGTAACTTGAGGAAAAACTGCTTCTGCCGAGATACCATGACAATAGCCATTTACCCAAGTTAAACAGTAAGGTAGTGATAATTGCTCCAACCCAGACATCCTTCCAGGCAATTTTCACATCTGGCAAGTACTTGTAAACCAGAGCAAACATCAGGCTAAGGATACCAAAGGACACCAGCAAGTCCAGAATTGTCCAGACAAAGTTAAGTTGGTAGAGCCAGAGTAAACCCAGTTCCTTGAGGAATTCGCTCTCATAAGACTCCAAAGCAGATAAGGCAGTACTGAGCACAGCGGACAATAGCAGAAAAATTCCCACACCCAGCACTGTTATAAACGAAAGAGTCCGTTTTTTCAAAATACCCCAGATGCCTCGTCCCGGTTTCAGCTTCACATCCCAAATCGTATTCAAGGCATCTTGGACTTCGCCAAATACCCCAGATGCACCGAACAACAGCACCACAATACTAATCAAGGAAGCCAACCCCCCACTAGCATCAGGCTGATGGGCATTAGTAATCGCTGTCTGAATAAACTGTGCCCCCTGTTCCCCAACCAATCCTTGGATTTGCCCTACAATCTCGCCCTTAGCCGCCTCTTCCCCAAAAATAGACCCCACAATTGCGATCGCAATTATTAACACTGGCGCTAGGGAAAAAATCATGTAATAGGATAATGCTGCTGCTAGTCTAGATGCGTTATCGTCCTTCCATTCTTTAAATGTTTCCTTAAGCAGTCCTAAAATAGCCTTGGGATTCATCACCATAACTCCTGGACACGGGTTAATCGGCATTCTTCCAGTTGGAAATACCTGACAATGCCTGAGAATATTGTAGATTGACAATTGCGCGAACGAGATTTATTTTAAGCATGATAGCTGACAGCTAGTGGGGTAAGGTAATTGCAGGAAAAGCAATAGCATCTGACGTTACCCATGATTGAAAACCCGTTTGTAAGGAACTTCGTCTCCTCCTTATCCAAAGGTGGCAAACTACCAATTAGCTTTGTAATTCATTTGGAAGATGGGTCACTCACCACTATTGGAGAAGAGAAACCGATCTTGGATATATACATCAAAAATCCAGCTGGTCGAAAAGCTCTAATGTCTTTAGACCAATTACTGATAGTGGAAGCTTACATCAAGGGTGATATTGATTTCGAAGGGGACTTAATCAAGGCCATGTCCTTCCAGCAGCTGTTATCCGATCAGCATATTTTGCTAAAGATAGGTCGGCGACTCAAGCCCATCTTACTTGGGCGGGAAAAATGCAATCCAGATTGGATCTCGAAGCATTATGACTCCCATAATATCCAATTGTTCGCTATGGATACCGATTACAATACTTATACTCCTGGGATATATGAGAAAGATGAGGATAGCCTAGAGGTTGGAGCTGAACGCAAGTTAGACTTTGCCTTTCAATCTCTTAATCTCAAACCGAATGATTCGGTACTGGATATTGGCTCTGGCTGGGGCGGTTTCGTGCGTTTTGCCGCACGCCGAAATATCCGTGTGACTGGAATTACCTTATCCAACCACCAAAAACAGTATGTAGAAGATTTAATTGACAAAAATAACTTTGATGCAGAGGTCAAGTATCAAGACTTTTTCTCTTTCCAACCCAGCCAGAAATATGATGGCATAGTCATGATGGGGGTAATCGAAGATTTGTCAGATTATCCTCGCGTGATGGAGCGTCTCTTGAACTATCTTAAACCTGGCGGACGAGTATATCTCGACTTTGCCTCACACAAAGAGTCATTTGGCACGCACAGTTTTATTACCAAGTATATCTGGCCAGGAACCTTTCGGATGGTGTATATGCCGGAATTTATCGATGCTGTTAAAGAATCACCATTTGAGATCCAAGCCATCTATAACGACCGTCGCAACTATTATCTTTGGGCTAAGGGTATGTATGAGCGCTGGATGGAAAAAAAAGCAGATATTATCGACAAGTCAAATGAACAAATCTGGCGCACGTTCCGGATACTTTTTGCGGCAACAGCGGGTACCATGAACAAATCATCATACGATTCGACGGCCTATCGGGTGGTTTTAGAATTACCCGAGGATCACAAGTCTTTACAATAACTGTGGTCAGACCTAGATTCCTAGATCAATTTAGTATTGGAAAGTCCCCCTCAAGAATTTCCCATGGAGCTAAATAAACCATAAGGAGTCGTAAAAGAGTACTATTATACTACTATGATTTGACTCAGGGAAGTTTGACAATAGTTGCTCTATGCCCGCACTGACCACAAAACCTGCCAACCCTAGCTTTCCCCTCACCGCCGTGGTGGGTCAAGAAGCCATTAAACTCGCCCTCCTCCTCGCCGCCATTGACCCTGGATTAGGAGGCGTTGCGATCGCAGGACGCCGTGGCACAGCTAAATCAGTGATGGCACGGGCAATCCATACCTTGCTCCCTCCGATTGAAGTGGTTAAGGGTTCCTTGAGTAACTGTACTCCAGAGGAAGCATTACAGGAACAGTTACAGGAACAGTTACACGAACAGTTGAAGGTTGACGGTTCTCCAGATACCGAAATCATCCCAGCTCCCTTCGTCCAAATTCCTCTAGGAGTGACCGAAGACCGACTCCTGGGTTCGGTGGATGTGGAACAATCTGTCAAACAAGGGGAACCTGTCTTTCAACCAGGATTACTTGCCCAAGCTCATCGGGGTGTGTTGTATGTCGATGACATTAACCTGCTTGATGACCAAATTGCTAACCAGCTACTGAGTGTTTTAACGGAAGGGCGCAACCTAATTGAGCGAGAAGGCATTAGTTTCCAACATCCCTGCAAACCAATTTTAATTGCTACCTACAATCCCGACGAGGGACCATTACGAGAACATTTATTGGACAGAATTGCTATTACCCTCTCTGCTGACGGTGTGTTGGCCTTAGAGCAACGGGTGGAGGCAGTAGAACAAGCGATCGCATACGCTAACTCTCCCCAGCAGTTTCTGGAGGAATACCAGGAGGATCTGGATACCCTTAAGACGGATATTATTCTAGCGCGAGAGTGGCTCAAGGATGTTGAGATTACCCATGACCAAATTACCTATCTGGTCAATGAAGCCATCCGAGGTGGTGTCCAAGGTCATCGGGCAGAACTGTTTGCGGTTCGAGTGGCTAAAGCTGCAGCAGCCTTAGATGGTCGTCAGACAGTTAATTCCGAGGATTTGCGTCGGGCCGTGGAATTGGTAATTGTCCCCCGTGCGACTATGGTAGAAACACCACCAGAAGAAGCACCACCTCCTCCTCCCCCACCCCCACAAGATCAATCTCAGGAAGAGCAAGACCAAGAGGAAGACAAGGAGGACGACAATGACTCAGAGGAGCAAGAACAGGAAGCTCCCAGTATCCCGGAAGAGTTTCTCTTTGACCCAGAAGGGGTGATACTTGACCCTAGTGTGCTCTACTTCGCCCAGATGGCACAACGGCAAGGTAAGTCCGGAAACCGTAGCATTATCTTTTCCGAAGACCGGGGTCGGTATGTCAAACCGATACTACCCAAGGGGAAAGTAAGGCGGATTGCTGTAGATGCCACTCTCAGAGCTGCTGCACCCTATCAAAAAGCTCGTAGGCAACGTCATCCTAACCGTCGGGTGATTATCGAACAAGGGGATTTACGATCCAAGCGGTTAGCCCGAAGAGCTGGCTCCTTGGTAGTTTTTGTAGTAGATGCGTCAGGGTCTATGGCTCTAAACCGGATGCAATCTGCAAAAGGAGCAGTGATGCAGCTTCTGACGGAAGCTTATGAAAACCGTGACCAAGTCTCCCTGATTCCCTTCCGGGGAGAACAAGCCGATGTGCTGTTACCCCCTACCCGTTCCATTGCTTTAGCAAAGCGGCGTTTGGAGCGATTACCTTGTGGTGGCGGTTCCCCTTTAGCTCATGGATTGACTCAGGCGGTGCATGTGGGCATGAATGCTCAATTGTCTGGGGATATTGGTCAAGTGGTAATTGTGGCAATTACTGATGGTCGGGGCAATATTCCCTTAGCTCGTTCCTTGGGAGAAACTCTACCAGAAGGGGAAAAGCCAGATATTAAAGGGGAATTGTTGGAAATTGCTGCTCGGATTCGAGCTAATGGGGTTCAATTATTAGTAATTGATACCGAGAGTAAGTTTGTTTCTACTGGTTTTGCTAAGGAATTGGCCAAACAAGCAGGTGGTAAGTATTATCATTTACCGAAAGCTACTGATAAAGCGATCGCAGCTATGACTAAGAATGCGATCGCTGATCTCACATCTAGGTAAAGAAGGTTGACTATTGAATACTGTTTACTGTTGACTGTTAAGATTTAATCTAGTTATAGCGGTTTTCAACCTAGTCAGGTACACTTTTTGGGGTGCATCTCATTTTTTAAAATTTTGCGTAGTGGCGTGGCACACCTAAAAATGTTTGTTGGGTTTCCCTACCGCTCAACCCAACAAAGCGTTACTGGTGTTGGGTTTCATTCTTCAACCCAACCTACGCTTATTGCACCATTTTAAATGTGTCGGTCCAGTAGGGTGCGTTAGGGGGGCCTTAATTTTTCGCCTCGTAGTCAGGGTTATGTTGCTGCCCGTAACGCACCACCGTGTCAAACAGCAAAAATGAGATGCACCCAATTTTTGGGCTTTTAGGTAGCAGGGAGCAGCTATTAGTAAAGTCGGAATAAGAAAGAAATAAAAAGTTTTGTGTACATCCTTAGGTTAAAAACCGCTAGATTTCTATTTTGTCACTATCCTAAAAGCAGTACAAGCAATAAAACAACTATGAGATCTAGAATTAAATTTTTGAGCTTTCTATTATCAGCAGCAGTATTGGGGTTAACGGTAGAGTTAGCTACTCATACTTCTAGTGTAGAAGCAGGAACTAGGAGGGTTTGTGTAGGTGGACTATGTCGGGAGATTTACGTTCCAGACGTAAATGTTCCAGGGATAAATGATATAAGACGTGAAATACAAAATTGTTTCAGTGGTGGATGCGATCCAGGTAGACTGATTGATATAGGAATTCCTGTTGAAGAAATATGGGGGGAGGCTGGTAGAGGAGCTTATCGCGCTGCTGCTGAATGGATGAGAACGAACAATAGCAGTGGTCGTTCCTTAGACAACTTTCAGAAGCGATATCTACGACCTCATTTTGGAGATTTGGTTGACCGTGTTAGAGTTACCTACAATGCTAACTTGCTAGATGAATGGTCAGCTTTTGGGTATAAAATTAGTCAAGGCTCTGGAGCTCAAGCTTATTGCGACCAAATTTATGTTAACGATTCATATAGGTCGAGTGATACTAATCAGCTTGTTTTACTAGCTCATGAGCTTATTCATTCCCAGCAGTGTCAACGGCATGGTGGTTACTATGGTTTTGGTTATCATTATTTCAAAGAATATAAGAAGGCTAACCAAAATTACAGAAACAATAAGTTAGAACAAGAAGCTTTCACTTTTGAGGATCAGTTTGCCGGATGGATAGGTGTACAGGTAGCTGTTGGGGGAATACTTAGTGATTATCATTCTGGTTGTAACAGCTTAGGAAAATCACGTTCACCAGATTGCGTTGCAGCGATTCACCGATATTGCGATAAAAACAGTCGTGGCGGTGCGGGATTAAGCCAAGAAGTTGGAGCTGGTGTGTTTGGAGTAGCCTGCTTTAACCCTACATGGTATGGCGATGTTTCTGTTAATACTCTTCGTAGTTATCACCAAGGATGTGACAACTTAGGAAAATCACAAGCTCCAGAATGCGTTGCAGCGATCCACCGATATTGCTTTGAGAAACATGGTGCAGGGGCAGGATTAAGCCAAGAAGTTGGGGCTGGTGTTTTTGGAGTAGCCTGTTTTAACCCTACATGGTATGGCGATGTTTCTGTTAATACTCTTCGTAGTTATCACCAAGGATGTGACAACTTAGGAAAATCACAAGCTCCAGAATGCGTTGCAGCGATGCACCGATATTGCTTTGAGAAACGTGGTGCAGGGGCAGGATTAAGCCAAGAAGTTGGGGCTGGTGTTTTTGGAGTAGCCTGTTTTAACCCTACATGGTATGGCGATGTTGCTCCAGTACTGAGACGCTAATTTAGATAAAATGCAAAAGGCATGGTGGCGATTGCTCTTTGAGATACTTCTAAGTACTCCTCAACTAGAAAAAAATTCATCAATACCCCCAGTAAAAGTCGGCGAGGTAATAAACAAGCGATCGCTACTGTCGGGGATTTTAGGAGCTGCGATCGCTTGCCTTAAAATGATTTTTCGATCTACTGATCCTGTTTGCCTCCTTGAGTTAACAGCGGGGAAAGCCCATTTCTCCCCTTACCGCCCTTTGCTTCTATCCCCTCAGGACTTACCCACCAAGACCCATAAAACCTGGTTTCTAGTTACAAGTCAAAGGGTGAAATCGCTGTAATTACCGTCAATAATAGGGTTTGGGGCGTAAGTGCTAAACTTGATATAATTTGCGCAAAAGATGACCAAGTGTTGAATCAAGAACCATGAAACGCCGAAAATTTTTTAGTAACGCTGCGATTGGTGCAGCCAGTACAGCTGCCTTAGCCTCCTGTAATCAAGCTAGTACAGGACCAGTTGCTCAATCCGGCAGTCAGCCTATGGTTCGATGGAAAATGGTCACGAGCTGGCCAAAATCTCTCGATACTATCTATGGGGGAGCTGATACTGTCTGTAAGCGGGTCAGTGCCATGACCAATGGGCGTTTCCAGATTACCCCCTCTGCGGCTGGTGAAATTGTACCAGGATTAGAGGTTCTCGATGCCGTCCAACAGGGAACCGTTGAGTGTGGTCATACCGCTAGTTACTACTACGTTGGCAAAAATCCTGCCCTAGCATTTGGCACTAGTGTACCCTTTGGTCTAACTGCTCCACAACAAAATGCTTGGTTGTACCACGGTGGTGGCTTGGAATTGATGCAGGAACTCTATGCTGACTTTGGGGTGATTAATTTTCCAGCAGGTAACACCAGTGCTCAGATGGGAGGTTGGTTCAAGAAACAAATTAATTCTGTAGGTGACCTGAAGGGATTAAAAATGCGTATCCCTGGATTGGGAGGTAAAGTGATGGAGCGCTTGGGGGTGAATGTCCAAGTATTACCTGGGGGTGAAATTTTCCTTGCCCTAGACCGGGGAACCATTGATGCTGCTGAATGGGTTGGTCCCTATGATGATGAGAAGCTGGGCTTGTACAAAGCAGCTAAGTTCTATTATTATCCAGGCTGGTGGGAACCCGGACCAACCCTAGAGGTACAGGTTAATAAAAAAGCTTGGGATAAGTTGCCCAAGGAGTATCAGGAAATTTTTAAAGATGCCGCCAGGTACGCCAATATAAATATGGCGGCTCAGTATGATGCTTTGAATGGAGGGGCATTGGAACGCTTGATTAAAGCGGGTGTTAAGCTGACTCCTTACTCTCAAGACATTTTGCAGGCCGCTGAGAAAGCATCATTCGAGTTATTTGAGGAAGATGCTAGCAAAGATGCCAAGTTTAAGAAAGTTTATGAACAGTGGAAAGGGTTTCGCAACCAAGTTTACAAGTGGAATGGCACAAATGAATTGAATTTTGCTAATTTCGCCTTTTCTCGGAACTAGAGCACTATCGCCATCTTAAATTACCATATTTTTTCACTGAGGGGTGTCACCCATCATTTTATGCTATATTGGGATCAGTAGATAGATGCACCCTGATGATCCAGAGAGTCTTTTTGACGGCTCTCTTATTTTTTTGCAAAAATTGATACGTGAACATATAGCACTACGCATTTAGATTAGGACATTCCTAAATTCCAAAACTTAGTCATAGCTTACTTTTGACTTCTGACTTCTAACTTCTGACTTCTAACTTCTGACTTCCGCGTAGCGCTATACCTAGGGTCAGCTGCTTGGAAAATTATTAACTGAGGGGTGACACCCCTCGCTCAATCTGTTATATTGAGATCAGTAGATAGATGCACCCTGATGACCTAGAGAGTCTTTTTGACGGCTCTCTTATTTTTTTTTGGAAAAGCGATTGGTGCTTTGCCACCAAATAAAAAAGCGCTCCCTTTTTGGAGAGCGCTGTTAGGGGGTACCTTTGTACTCCCCTAGGGGTGATCGGATTACGATCTTATTAGCCGTTGATCGCTGGAGCAGTCAAAGCTACAGGAGTAGCTTCAGCAGCTGCTAGGTCTAGAGGGAAGTTGTGAGCGTTACGCTCGTGCATTACCTCGAAACCTAGGTTGGCACGGTTTAGTACGTCAGCCCAGGTGTTGATCACGTGTGAGCCATCGAGCGCCGCGCCCTTTTCGGGCGGGGCGCTCGATGGCTCATTACCTTCATGTCGGAGTACTGGTTTGAATGATCTTTCTGTTGGTTGCTGCCTCCTGAGAGTGAAGCTTGAGGCTGG
>NZ_JAAHHW010000127.1 GCF_010692325.1 Moorena sp. SIO3I8
ATTAAGGTTAACTTATGTCACAATAATTCAATGAATTTTTTTTATTGTGGTAATCTTTTATTGATTTAGTCAGGAGTTAGGGTTAGTTTTAAATTTAACTCGTTTCTCTTGGTGCGCGTTCACGCTTCTCTTCAGTTTTTTGAGCCCAACCATGAAATCTTTCCGGAGCTAGTCAATTTCCTGCTGGATTTAAGGGCGTTGCTGATTCTGGGTATGATTTAGCCCCCCTAGCCCCCCAATTTTGGGGGGAACAAGACTTTCAAAGTCCCCCAAACTTGGGGGATTTAGGGGGCTTTACCAAAACCAGATGATCGCGCATTCATACTTCAATTCAGCAACGCCGATTTAAGAGTTATAACGGATGTGGTAAAAGTAAATCTCCTCGATAATTACCCTCAAAAGGTAAATCTCCTGGATATTGCCCCCAGCTGACTGCTGGGGGTTTTTTTGTAATCGCGTCGCACAGTCATGCGATCGCGGATCATCACTGTGGCAAAACCGCCCCTGAGCAACGCGACTCTCTAGATTAATTCCAAAGGGGATGACCATGCCTAATTTTTGTTTGCCCATCCTCAAGTCATATCTTCTGAGTTTCTTCAGTTTTTTGAGCCCAACCATCACCAATCTTTCCGGATCTAGTCAATTTCCTGGCGGATTTAAGAGTTATAACGGATGTGATCAAAGTAAATCTCCTGGATAATTTACCCCAGCAGTTAGCTGGGGTTTTTTTTTGTAATTGCCTAACACAGTGATGCGATCGCCGATCATCACTGTGCCAAAACCCCCTCGCTTATCAACCTAAGGATACAAGCCCCTGAATTCATTTATGGAAAAAGACTATTTGAATTGGAGCGAAGCGATGTTTCAATGCCTCGAATTAATTCCTGGGGTATTTTTTAATTTTGAATTGATAATTTTGAATTGGAGCGAAGCGAGTGACCATGGGTAATTTTTGTTTGCCAATCGTCAAGTCTGTTATTCTGAGTTTCTTAGGTTTTTTGATACCATCTACCTATCAACCACCCACTTATGGGAATAATTATGAGCTAAGTAGCACACAACCGACTCTCCAATCAATTGACAACAAAAACTATACTCAAGCTCAAATTGATTATTTTTTGGAAATTGCCTTAGGCTCGGAATACGGCTCCTCCAATCCTACTATCAAAAAATGGGACAGGAATGTGAGGATTAAGGTAATCGGCTTGCCAACCCCTGAAGATTGGCAGACTTTGTCAACCGTTATTGATGAAATAAATACGATTACTCAAGGTTCAATTCAAATAAACTTTGATGATAATAATCCCAATCTCAAGATTTATTTTGTTCCCGAATACGAGTTTCGTCGCTATGAGCCTAACTATCGACCGGTCAATTTTGGGTTTGTTCGGACTTGGTGGAATAACCAGGTAATTTATAAGTCAAGAATTATGATTTCTACAACTAGCATTACTCAAAAAGCACGGTCTCACCTAATCCGAGAAGAGCTCACCCAATCTATAGGACTGATGAGGGATTCCTATAAATACAGAAATAGTGTATTTTTCCAAGGGTGGACTGATACGACTGAATATGCGGAGATTGATCAAGCTGTGATAGAAATGTTATATCGACCAGAAATTCGTCCCGGAATGACTAAAGCAGAAGTTATCAATGTTCTGAATAGCCTTAGGTTTGCGAGGTAATCATAGCAGTAGGGTGCGTTATTAACGCACCTTACAGATAGAGTTACTGGGTAGGTTCTGTGCTATAAAGATTCAGATTAGAAGAATTTAGAGGTGGTGTAAGGACCATAGACCCAATTGCCACTGTTCAGCTGTAGCCAATTCCCATTTCTAGCAACCACAGGTTTGAGTACAGATCCACTGCTTACACAGGTAACAGCCTGACCAGTACCAGGACCAGGGAGTGCTTTCAAACACCCACCATTGGGAGTCTTGACTTTGATTCCTGATTCCAAAATCGGACTACCGCCACCGCCTTCACTACTTTCATCAAATAATTTAGAGGTAGTGTAAGGAGCATAAACCCAATTGCCACTGCTCAGCTGCAGCCAATTCCCATTTGTAGCAACCACAGGTTTGAGTGCAGATCCACTGCGGACACAAGCAACAACCTGACCAGTGCCAGGACCAGTGAGTGCTTTCAAACACCCACCATTGGGAGTTTTGACTTTGATTCCTGATTCCAAAATCGGACTACCGCCACCGCCCTCACTACTTTCATCAAATAATTTAGAGGTAGTGTAAGGACCATAAACCCAATTGCCACTGCTCAGCTGCAGCCAATTCCCATTTTTAACAACCACAGGTTTGAGTACAGCTCCATTGCTAACACAGAAGACAGCTGCGGAAGTATCGCTCGGACCTTTGCGTGCAGTCAAACAACCACCACTTGGAGTCTTGACTTTGATCCCTGTTTCCAAAGCCGCAAACACTGGAGCCGTTACACTCAGACTCGCTAACCAGACCGCACATCCTAGTAAACCGAGCCAAGCAGTGTTGGGAATTTTAAACCAGTTGAGGTTGAGTTCTCTTAGATCTAGATCACAATCAATACCTACTGCTTCTTCATAGGATTCATAGGAATGAGTGTAAGCAAGTACTTCCACGTTTTTCTCCTTTTTTAAGTTTTATTAAGTTTTGAGGCAATTATGATCATAATTTCCCCTAAAGTTGAGGGAAAATAGATTGCTTTGCTGTCAGGTGGAAGACCCAAGGGTAATCGGTAATCGGTAATCGGTAATCGGTAACTGACCCAACTATACTTGATGTCATTCTTTTGTTCAGCAACGCCAAATAGATGGCTGGAAAAAGGTTATAAGACAATTTCCTCCCATAGGGGAAAATTTAAGCAAAAAAAAATAATTGCCTGATTAAACGATAACGTTGTGTGAAGCGTTCGCAAAGCGTGGCCAAAGGCCAATCGCATAAGCGCGTTTTTATCTGGGTTGTAAACACACTTCTTGCTGTAAAAGGCATGGATGGAAAAGGCTTGCAGACAATAGGGGAAAGAGCTCCGAAGTTTTATTGGACAAAAAAAAAGACCATATAGGTTTACATCTCATTTAAAAAGGCTATATTGCAATAGACAAAAAACCAACCCTATCCCCAGCCAAATTAAAAAACAATACCTTGTCAGATCTAAGGCTTGGTTAATTTTGCCTGGTGTGATATCGTAGGTAGGTTTTCCTAATAAGGGTTTTTGCTTGACAACACCACTGTAAAAATTAGTCCCCCCCAGCTGAACCTCCAAAATCGCAGCAAAAGCCGATTCACTCCAGCCAGAGTTAGGACTCGGATCAGCAATAGCATCACGGCGACACAGACGCCAGACCTGCTGAGGTTTTCCAGACATCAAGGCTAGGGTAAATACGGTTAATCGACAGGGGATCCAGGTTAGTAAATCTTCAATTTTAGCACTAAACCAACCTAAATGCGTGTAAGGCTCTCGGCGGTAACCGACCATCGAATCTAAAGTACTGGCAGCTTTATAAGCTAAGGCAAGAGGAACACTACCAACCCCAGGAATCAACGCTCCAACAATGGCATAAAACAGAGGGGCTGTGACCCCATCGGTAGTGTTTTCCGCCACCGTTTCTAGGACAGCTCGTAGGATTTCCGACTCACAAAGATTTTCTGTATCACGACCAACATATTGACTTAATCGAGAACGGGCTAGTTCTAATTCTCCGGCAGTTAAAGGCTGTAATACATCCATTGCTGCTGCTCTAAGAGAGCGACCAGCAAAACAACTGGCTAGCAATATCGTTCCTATGCCTATACCCAAAAAGGGATTGAGCCAGATTCCTAGGAAGACAATAAACCATCCAACTACTCCACTCCCAATAATTAGTCCAATACCCAACCCAATTCCTGCTAGGCGTTGTTGCCAAGGCTGCTGCCAGAAGTGAATTGCTAACTTAGTGAAGTGAGAGATTACCCAGCCCATAACCTGCACTGGATGGACCCAACCCCAAGGATCACCGATCAGATAATCCAGACTAGCCGCCAGCAGCAAAATGACACCATTAGTATGGTTATTACCCAGGATTTGAACCACTACTTTCTAATTTTATCGACATTCTCTTCCCAGTTAGCCCCATCGAAAGGGACAAGGGTAAATCGAGATAGAACATCACCGTCAAGACAACGTAGGTTGACAGAAATCCCATTGGGATGAGAACGGGGTCGATAGAAAGGATGAATGCCACAGATTTGGCAGAATGTGTGCTTCGCCGTGTGAGTGTTGAAGGTATAACTAGTCAACACTTGATCTCCCTTAAGTAAGCTAAATTGCTCAGGGGAGACAATCAGGTGTAAGATGCCCTTTTTTTTACACATCGAACAATTGCAATCAATTGCCTCATGCTTTTTTACAATTACCCGGAAGCGGACAGCGCCACAATGACAGCCCCCCTCATAAGTAATCGGTTCGTTACTCTTTTTCATGAACAGAAAAATTGATTCAAACAACGAAACTGGTTTCTTCTCCCATAGCCGCTTGCCAACTACGGGCATCATAATAAAGATCGGCAAGAGTTATAGTGTACAATGCTTCTTTAAGCTTTTGATGCAAACGATGCCAAAGTGTAAATGTAACCCAGTCTTCGGCTTGACCAGCGTCTGGGGTATGGTGGGGTAGTGGTTCGATGGTTTCACCCACTGCTTCTAGGATTTTGCCGAGGGAAATTTGTGTGGGTTCATGGGCTAATTGATAGCCTCCTTGAGCTCCACGAACTGACTTGACTAAGCCAGCACGGCGCATCTCAATCAGTAGTTTTTCTAGATATGGAGCTGGTAGACCTTGCCGTTTAGCGATCGCTCTAACCGATGTCGGTCCATACCCTGGTCTTAGGCTCAGATCTAGTAGTGCCTTAACACTGTAGTGTCCACGAGTGGTGAGCTTCATAATAAAATAGCAATCCAATCGGAAAGTGGACGTGGGAGTTAACGGGACAATTTCTTTGAAAGACTAAAGTCGGAAACGATTTTATGACCTGTTTAAAGATCACGCTCGTTTAATCCACTCAGCTATCAGCATCAAGAGCCGGGGGAACCAAGCAACCCTCTCATCCTGAAGACTATACTTTGAGCGGTATGCTTTTAGCTATGCCTTCAAGCCAGAAGCTTAGATCTTAGACTATCAATGGCTGATAGCTGATAGCCCGTTGGCTGAATGCTAAGCTCAAAGAAACTCGCTTAATACTGTCACCCAATGGAGATAGCCATTGACTTGTGACAGGGATGGAAAGTACAGGTGGCTGGTGAGGAAATTGCCTACAAGAGTAGCCCATACTCTTTTAGCCAATTTTCCCGTGACCCTAGGCAATTTTCCTGTGACCCAGATGATCGGAGTTGTTCACGACCTATTCACAACCTATTGCTGTAGTTGAACGGTAGTTAAAAACTGACTATTAACGAACACAGTTGACACTCTCGGTGTAATATAGTCTCATATACTGATATTAAACTAAGATTTTGTTATCTTAGTTGACAGTCAGTCCAGTAGAAATGCTGGATACCACTTAAGTCCTTAGTATTAGATTCAAGTTGATGGCTAGAAAGAAAAACATGGCTGCTCCGACGCCTCCTCTGAAGGACGAAGCATTGCTTGATAAAGTAAGAGAGCTAGGTAACCTGAGCAAAGAAGAAAAAGCTAGAGCCTGTGGCTACTACACCGTGACAAAAAACGGAGTAGAGCGAGTCAATATGATGAAGTTCCTCAATGCCCTTATTGATGCGGAGGGGATTGAATTAGACAGCAAAGTCAATGGCAATGGTCGTGGCGGACGCAGTGCCAGCTATCGGATTAGTGTGCAGTCTAACGGCAATCTTCTGATTGGCTCGGCTTACACGAAACAAATGGGTTTACAACCAGGGGACCAGTTTGAAATCACCCTGGGACGCAAGCACATTCACCTTAAACAACTTGATGAAACAGAAGAAGAAGCACGTGAGGCATCCTGAGCCGAATAGACAAGGCTTAGAACGCCGTAATCGGTAAATGTGCTGTCGCTCAAAACGTCAGCATTCTCCCGTCAGTTATCAGCATTAGCGCTACTTGAAACGCTGTGCTTGCCAGCCATTCATGATGCCCTCAAGAGAACCAATCCACGAGGCTTTAAACGGTAAGCGTGGTTTGAAAAGGAGCCCATAAGCTTACTCTCTTGATAAACCCAGGCTCCCAAAACATTAGCTGTTTGCAAAGCTGGAAAGTAGCGCGTCAGCTGACTGCTGATAGCTTAATGCAAACCCGATCACTGTCTGTTACGAAAGCGGTGTATCAATTTCCATCCCCATTTATGGAAACTTCCCAATCTAGCTTTTAATCACTCAATTGGGATATTGTTTAAAGAACACCCAGTCAGGGGCATCATCAATTCTTCTGGCTGGCTTCAATTTCCATTGCTCAAGGAGACCAGTATTAAGCAATAAGTTGAACTAGATCAGAAATTGCCAAATCCCATGGTCAGAAGACATCAAAATCAGTAGTGAAAGATAGGTTCCCCAGAATAAAATTACCATAAATTGTCTATCCCGTCGCGCAACCAGCATCCCTGCTATAACCATGGTTAAAGGGACACAAGCGAAGAACAGCCAGGAGCTGAGGTCAAAAGCTTTCCTAATCCCGAAGTGAAGCATCACAGTAATAGTAGCAACACCTAGTAGACTTAACCCAATACTCCAAAAACGGGGATAAGATTTGCTAGAAGGCCAATGCCAAATATCTGTCAGTTGGGCTCCACCAGCAAGGGCTAATGCTGGGTAAACTGGCAACACATACCCAGGCAATTTAGTGGCAATAAGGGAAATGGCGATCAAGTAACCGCCAGCCCATACCAGTACCAATTTAGCCCAGCCCCAATGGCGATTCTGCCAAGCCTGCTGTAACCAGTAGGAAAAGAACAGTAACCAAGGTGCGGAAAATTTTAAGATTTCCCCCAGGTAATACCAAGGGAGGCGATTTTGCCCATCCACTGCTGTCCAGATCGGGCGTAGGGACTCGTAGAGAATGGCTTTAGTTGTAGTAACGGCTCTTTGATCCTGTACCAGTAATGGAACAGTGTACCAAGCAAGAGCAGGACTATAGCCTAGGAGCAATCCCAACCACCAATAAGTAGACGTGAGGAGTCTGGGCGTATCCCATGCTAGAAACAACAGAGCGATCGCTGTGATCAACAATGCCACCAGGATCCCCTTAGTGAGGAAAATCAAGCCTAATCCGATCCCCGCTGCCAGTGACCAGCGTGAGTCCCGACGCGATCGCAACACACACCACATCATCAACACCACAAAGCACAGATTAGCTCCATCCAGGATTGCCATACGCCCATAATGGGCTATTGGTAAGAAAGTTAGGTAAATCAAGCTAGAGAAAATAGCCTTCTGACGGCAGGGGAAGATTTCTGTAGCAAGACCATATACTAGCAGTACCGACAGAACACTGAGGATGGCACCAGGTAAGCGTGTAGTCCACTCGTTGACACCACCAAACTGATAAGCCACCGCAATGAGCCAGGCTAGTAGGGGGGGGTGTTCAATTACGGTTTCACCTTCAAAAGTTGGGTAAAGCCACTGCCCAAATTCCCCCTTTGCTGAAAGTAGTTGAGTAGCCAGATGACTTATGCTTTGCTCTACCCCTTGCAACGAGCCACTGCCCAAATTGATGCTAAACAACAATAGTGCTGCCAGGAATAACCCTAACAGCGACAATCTCTCAATCCAGCGTTGAGTTCTACGTATCCGGTTTCCCGAGCCACCCCAAGTAAACGTTTTATGATCCATAAATTTACCTTTACCTTTACCTTTACCAATAATTCATAATTAAAGCTAGAAGTTTAACAAAAAACCATGAACGAAGCTAATTTTACCGTTCCCCACCAGACCACGAGCCATCATCCAATTTTTCGGTTCTACTTGGGGGATTATCCCAATGCTGCTAGCCATCTTATCTAATCTACTAACCCCGTTGTCTGGTGTTCTTAACCACAGCAGTATACTTTTTACCTTTAACCTTTCAATTATGTCGGAAAACTAATCGTCTCTAACTAATCGTCTCGCGCGAGCGTGAACAGGCAATTCTGTTGAAGCTGTTTACCGTCAGTGATAGAATGTCCGTTGTTGAAGTGACGGTGCTAAACTATCCAGCATAAATTAAAACTTAACTTTTTTTGAAATTACCAATCAACGTAGAAAAACCTTTGACCTATGAGTATGACTTATGAGTAGTGTGAGCTATGGGTCGAATTAATGATTAGATTGCTGACCAATGGCAAAGTCTGACAATTATACACAAGATAAACACAATATAAACAAAACTAATTAGACAAGTAGGAGCATGACATGGTAACAGACACTCTCAAACCTCCCCATGACTATTTACAGTGGCGTGGGTCTTATCTCCGGGAGGAACTGTTGCTCAGCAATCGTTTAAGTAAGGCACAACAGCAAACAGCTTTGCTTATAGTCTTGAGTAATTCAAACTTGAGTTTTTCGAATCGAGTGTAAGCAAAGTTAAAAAATCTTCTCCAGAATCCTTACCTGTTCACTGTTCCGAAGTTCCGAAGTTGCCTACTTATGTAATAAGTCCTATGAAAGTGATACACTACCAGGACACAAAGGGCATGCTTAAGATAGGCTATAGACGGTTTTATTACTGTGACCTATAGCTCTGTCATTGACCATCGACTGCTACGAGCAATGTTCTAGAACTTACCTCAAGTTCAGATTCACTGCTAACCGATCACTTGTTGACCAAGCCAGCCCATGGAGTTGAACACAGAATAATGAGGAATTTCTACCTAAGTTGATCACTTGCGACACTTACGCATATGGAAAGCTCATTTGAACTAACCCTACAGATGGTTATCGCCATCTTTGCTGGGATCAGTGCCCAGGTAATGGGTGAGTATTTAAAAATTCCCAGCATTGTCTTTTTGCTGATGTTTGGCACTCTACTCGGACCAGATGGCTTCGGTCTTTTGCACCCACAGAAGCTAGGGGTTGGTCTAGAGGTAATTGTTGCCCTCTCAGTGGCAGTTATTCTGTTTGAAGGAGGGCTCAACCTAGATCTGCGGGATCTGGGCAAAGTGTCTGGTAGTCTGAGAAATCTCGTTACCATAGGAACACTGATTACTCTGTTAGGAGGTGGCATGGCGGCTCACTGGCTAGGGGAGTTTCCTTGGCCGATTGCTTTTCTCTATGCCTCTCTAGTGGTGGTCACCGGACCAACGGTGATTAGCCCTCTGCTAAAACAGGTGAAAGTGGATCGACGTGTAGAAACCCTCCTAGAAGGGGAAGGGGTTCTCATTGATCCAGTCGGGGCAATTCTGGCAGTGGTTGTCCTGGACACAATTTTAAATAGTGATGGTGGTGCAAATGCAGCATTTGTCGGTCTAGGTCTTCGTTTAAGCATCGGTGCTGTTATTGGGGGCTTAGGGGGCTGGTTAATGGGGTTTCTTCTCAAGCAAGCACGCTTCATCTCAGAAGAACTCAAAAACTTGGTGGTACTGGCTGGCATGTGGGGTTTGTTTGGCTTGGCTCAGATGGTTCGCTCTGAATCCGGTTTGATGGCAACTGTAGTGGCTGGAGTAGTTATGGGAGCCTCTGACCTGCCTGAAGAGCGCTTGTTGCGACGCTTCAAGGGACAATTAACTGTCCTTGGGGTTTCCATGTTATTCGTACTGCTATCGGCTGACCTGTCAATCGCCAGTGTGTTTGCCCTAGGCTGGGGCAGTATCTTTACCGTCTTGGTATTGATGTTGGTGGTGCGCCCCATCAGTGTGGTGGTTTGTACTTGGAATAGTGATCTCAATTGGCGGCAAAAATTATTTGTGTCGTGGATTGGTCCTAAGGGAATTGTCAGTGCTTCTGTGGCTTCCTTGTTTGCCATTCTCCTAACGGAACGGGGGGTTAATGGTGGTGACTCGATTAAAGCCTTGGTATTCCTGACAATTATGTTGACGGTAGTTTTACAGGGTTTGACCGCTCGCTGGGTCGCCAAATGGCTAAAACTTAACCCAGAGGAGGAGGCAACTGGTGCTGTAATCATCGGTTGTAATCCGATGAGCCGTCTGATTGCTCGTTTGTTTCAAGAGCGAGGAGAGTCGGTTGTGCTGATTGATACAGACCCAGAAGCCTGCCAAAAAGCAAGGGACGAAAATCTGCGAGTTTTCCAAAGCAGTGGTTTGGATGTGGATGTTCTAGAAGAAGCTGGCATCGAATCGGTGGGAACTTTCCTAGCAATGACCAAGAATGGTGAGATTAACTTGGTATTGGCTCAACGAGCAGCGGAGGAGTTTAATCCACCGCGAGTCTTAGCAGTGTTTCCTCGTGACCCCCAAGTCAATAGCAACAACAATAAAACCAAGGTTAATCAGGCCTTCATTGCACAACTACCGATCAAAACTTGGATCCAGTACATTAATGATGGGCAAATCAAGTTGGGCAAAACCACTCTCAAGGAAGCTGGATTTGGTTTTCAGCGAGCTCATCTCAACGCCTTAATTCGCTCTGGAGAACTGGTACCTTTGCTACTGGAGAGGGAAAAGAGTTTTCAAGTGGCGAGTGGGAATGAAGATTGGCAACCGGGGGATAATATTATTTACTTGCTCCATGACCCTAGACCAAAACTTCTGAAGCGTTTATCCGGTGGGACTTCTTCGTCTCGTCTGGCCCTCGAAAAGCTACCCAAAGTGGAGGAATTGCCAATTGCTACAGGGGCATCGAATACAACAGTAGATGAAAGTAGTGTGAATTAGCTGTATAGCAAAGGGAACAGGGAACAGGGAACAGGGAACAGAGAACAGGGACTAGGCAATATGGCATCAAAAATTATCACAATTCCTACACGGATACCTGTTGCACCTAGAAACCAAATAATGCTATTAGATGATAATGGCATTATTTGGTTGATAATCCAATAAAATTCACAAAATATGTGATCAGGTTATCCAATCATGTGAAATCCTTACATTTAGGCAACTGTGCAATAGCATGATCAGCAATTGCACAGTTTGACATTGACTTTCATTAAGGTGAATTTTGAAGACTTTTTGGTAAAATTCACGAAGCATTTCTATTTTAGGGTTGTCCACTAGACAACTCTATTCTTTTTTGGGTTCGTTTGCTCAAATCCTTATCCTATCTACTTTTCACTCTTATTGTCACCCCCTGAGCAGGTGCGGAAACAAGTGACCCAAACAGCCCCTCAGCCCTTCTCCGGGACCCCAAGTCCCCTTCTGTTAACCGTTCACTTTAATTTTTTCCGACTACTTAAATTAAGAAAATCAGAACATTTATCAAGCTATATATAATTTACATCTATCTTGGGTAGTATAGCAGAAGTCAGAAGTCAGAAGTCAGAAGTCAGAAGTCAAACTCTTGCGCTTATTTAGGTTTGAGACTTTTGTCATGTCCGCGCCTGCCCTGGCGACTGCTATATATAGCGTTGGTCATAGGAGGTAAAAAGAGCAGAAAGCAGATGCTAATTTCCTGATTTGCTTGTGTAAGTGCAAAACTAATTCAGCTTTAATAACCAGAGCCTATATCTGAATTTATAAACTCAATATTATATTAAAAATAGGGGTTTTATATAAGAGTATTATTCATTATTTTTGAGCTGAATAAATGCAAGATTATACTCTCAAAAAAGATATTTAATACCATAGTAAATATCACAGATAACGAGATATAAAATTATCAAATGACCCAAAACAATAATTATCGGGAAGAGCAAGAGCAGCTAAATCAGCTTATGAGTAAAGATAATCGCTATAAAGTTGTAAAATTATTGGGTGGAGGAAACTTTGGGAAAACTTGGGAAGTAGATGACCAAGGTAAGCGAAAAGTATTAAAAGTTCTGCACCGCGAAAGTCCCAAGGCTATAGAGTTATTTAAACGGGAAGCGGAGGTACTCCAAAAGCTAAATCATCCAGGAATTCCTAAAGTCGAGCCAGATGGCTACTTTATTCTCAGGCAAGAAGGTGGGAATCAGGATTTGCACTGCTTAGTGATGGAAAAAATTGAGGGGTTGGATTTAGAGAAGTGGCTAAAAAAGAATGGCTATCAACCCATCACACAAGAGCAAGCGATCGCATGGTTGAAACAACTGGCAGAAATCTTAGCTCTAGTGCATGAGCAGAACTGGTTTCACCGGGATATTAAACCGGCTAACATCATGCTCAGACCTAATGGTCAGTTAGCTTTGATTGACTTTGGTGCAGTTAGGGAGGTGACGGATACCTTTGTTGAAAAGCATCAACAAGGCAATGTTACGAACATTGGGTCACCAGCTTACGCGCCGCCGGAACAATTTGAAGGTAGAGTCGAGTATAGGTCTGATTTTTTTGCCCTAGGGCGTAGCTTTGTCTATTTACTGACAGGCAAACTTGATAACAATTGGCACAATTGGCGAGACAGCGCGACTCAAATATCTGACCCACTGGCAGATTTAATTAATGATCTAATGGCTCCCTCACCAGAGCGGAGACCTGAGAATGCCCAAGATATTTTACAGCGCCTAGAAATAATTGATATCGAGTCTTCCGTTCTTTCAATTCTGTCAGAACTGGGTCAACCAGCAAGATTGATTGCAGAGCCGATTCTTAGAAATCAAATTCGCAAGTGGGCAAAGCAGATCCGGATTCCTAAAATTGCCCTCTACGGTAGAACAGGAGCGGGTAAATCATCTTTGGTCAATGCCATGCTGGGAAAGCAGGTTGCTAAGGTTAGGGTAGATAAACCGGAAACCCTAGACCCTGAATCTTACCTATGCCAGCGCAATGGACGGAAATTAGAAATTGTAGATTCCCGTGGTGTAGGGGAAAAGTCCAAGGACGATCCAGCATTCCAGTCAGCCATTGACTACATTGTTGAAAAGAGAGTAGATATCCTTTTATTTGTTATTCCAGCCAAAGAGCGAGGGTATGTCGCTCAGGATGTGGAATTTCTAACCACGCTGCGCCAACAGCACCACCAAGCCCATAATACAGAACTGCCGATTATCTTGGTGATCAACCAGATAGACCTGGTTGAGCCTGCCCGCGAGTGGAATCCACCTTATGACCTGAGTTTAGAATCTAGGGCTAATTCCAGAAAGCCTAGTAATGCCAAAGAGCAGAAAGAAATTAATATTATCAAGTGCATTAAAGCAAGACTCGATGACTATCACCAACTTACTGATAGTTATGTTCCTGTTTCTGCCTGTTGGCAGGAGTACGAAGACACAAGGTATAACATCGAGCAACTAGAACTAGAAATATATAAAAATATCTCTGACGATGCTGCTAAATACGGCTTTGGGGGAGCAACTGCGGGCATCCCACTCAAGAGGATCATAGCCAATAAATTTAAGTTGAGCGCAGCCTGGTTTACATGGAGTGCGAGATTTGTTCCCTTTGTAACAAAATTTATACAAAATTTGCTGGTCAGGATGATTGCGAATATTGCTATTCCTGGCCAATACCAAAGTATTACGGTCCAAACATTCCTGGAGCAGTTGGGTGTTAAAGGAACTCAAATCAATTTCAATACTGTGGCGATGACTTTAGCAATTGGTGAAGCAGCGATTAGCTATTTTATTGAGAATCACTCTATAGAAGAAGCTAGACAAGCTTTTGTACAGGAAGAGAAAAGTCGGCAAACAGAACTAAGAGATGCAGAGCCGGAAGATGTGATGGAAATTCTGCGAAACATTGACAGGGAAATTAGCGAGCGTTACGGAATACCGCCTTTATATAAAGACGACAGTGATATTACCTAAGCCTATGGGCTACGGGAACAGCGAACAGCGGTCAGCTGACAATAAACCGCTTTTGAAAAAATTGAATAGTTCGAGATTTTATCGAATGATTTTTCCCCTCTTACCTCTTCTTCACTGCTCCCTGCTCCCTGCTCCCTAAAAAAATGTACCTCACATACTTGAAAACAGCTATAGCTGAATACTTACCTAAATAGTGTTTATTTTTCGCTAGTATATTGAACCCAAAGATGCTGACTATAAAAAATTTAAAAATCCCAAAAAAATTGCGGTTGCCAAGTTGGAAATTCTGCTTGCCGTTAATAGCCACAATTTTACTAATGTGGGCTGAAGCTGCCCTTCACCAAACTACTGATAGCGATCCAGGTGAGCAATTAGACACCATCAATACTATCTGGGTGTTACTTGCCGCTTTTCTGGTGTTTTTTATGAATGCTGGTTTTGGCATGTTGGAAGCTGGCTTTTGCCGTTATAAGAATGCTGCTAATATCTTGACCAAAAATTTGTTAGTATTTGCTATTGCTACACTAGCATTCTGGGTCTTGGGGTTTGCCTTGATGATGGGCGATTCTTTCTTAGATGTTATCGGAGGGCTAAAAGGACTATTTTTGTTGAATGAACAGGGATTCTCTGAATATAAGACAAAAATAACGATTCCTCTCAAAGCAGCATTTTTTTTTCAATTAGTTTTTGCTGGAACCGCCGCGACGATTGTATCTGGAGCGGTTGCGGAGAGAATTAAGTTAAAAGCATTTTTATGGTTTAGCTTTTTCCTAGTCGCTCTTTCTTATCCCATCACTGGACACTGGGTTTGGGCACCTAACGGTTGGCTCAAACAGCTCGGTTTCGTGGATTTTGCTGGTTCAACCGTAGTTCATGCAGTTGGTGGTATGGCAGCTCTAGTGGGTGCTTGGCTCTTGGGACCACGTAAATACCTACGAAAGGAGGACGATAAAATGGTTTCCCGCTATAAAGACGATGGTATTAGGGTAGCTATACGTCCCCATAATCTCAGCATGGCTACTCTAGGTTGCTTTATCCTTTGGCTGGGCTGGTTTGGCTTCAATGGAGGTTCACTGCTAAAAGCTGACGCTGAACAAATAAGTCACATTCTGCTAACAACCAACATTGCTGCAGCAACTGCTGGTCTGACAGCGGCTTTTACAACCTCAAAGCTAAAGTACTTTAAGAACAAACCAGAACTGTCTATGATCATCAATGGAGTCTTAGGAGGTTTGGTTAGTATTACCGCATCTAGTGCCTATGTAGAACTATCGGCTGCTGCTTTCATTGGTATGGTAGCTGGATGGTTAGTTGTTTTCTTAGTTGGCTACTTTAACAAGTTGAAAATTGACGACCCAGTGGGTGCAATATCAGTTCACTTAGGTTGTGGCATCTGGGGAACACTGGCAGTGGGCTTGTTTAGTAACAAGGATAGATTGTGTACGGATAATGACATAAAAATAAAAACATTTATAGGAATTTGTGGTACAAACTTTAATGGGATTCCATTCCAATTAGTAGCTCAATTGATTGGTATCGTTGCTGTTCTAGGGTTCACCTTTGCTTTTAGTTGGGTCACTTGGTCAACACTTAAAGCGCGAATAGGCATTAGAGTTTCGGACGAGGATGAGCTCAAGGGTTTAGATCGGCAACTGCATGGTGTAGATGCTTACCACGGTTTTGAAAAAAAAGAAAAGATTAGTGGATAAATAAGTGTGGTAACCCGCAATTATGGCTCTTCGTTACCTGTTATGCTTAACTTTTAAATTCAATTGCCTAAAACTATTACTGTGTATAGCTTTTAAATTGTAATAGTTTAGTTTTTCGGCTAAATAGCATCTCAATGTCTAAAAGTATTGCTTAGAAATACTTTTAGACATTGTTTTTGGTAAATTAGCATAATAATTCCGGAAAAACTGCCATTATCTACCAAATAATCCCTGGTCATCGTCGTCATCGTTATCTTCGTTATCAGTTATTGTTTCTCCATTATTACTAGAGGATTTACCATTGATATAAGTCTGAAGATTTGCCAAAATTAGCGCGATTTCACCCTTTAAAAGCCCTCGGTTTGTATTGGTACTGGCTTTGACTAACAAGAAAATGCTCGGAGCACATACTAATAGCATGATATAGCCGTCTTCGGTTTCAACATAAATCTCTTTAGTGTTGTTCCAGTTCAATCGCTTACAAATGCGTTGGCTGAAGTCATGCGTTATCCCAGCTATGATATTAGGCTTGTTCTCGTACCAATCTCCGATGGGAGGTTTGGTGATCAGCTCCCCGTCTTCGTAAACAAGGACAACTCCTTGAATGCCAGTTGCCTTGTTAGTGAATTCTGTTAGAGTGTCTTTGATTTTTTGAAGATCCATACTTACCTGTTACCTTCCTGAATTATCTATGTATATGGTGGATTAGTCTACAATTTAACAAATTTCATTTATTATATATTTATCTATCGGTAAAAAATGGGCAATAATTCAGAAACTAACTGTTCGGATTTCGTCTAAAAATTTAGCCCTTTAGTCACTTAATCAAGGAAGGTTTAGTAAAATTGTCTTGACTAGAGTCCTGGTGGTTGCCAAGAAATTACGTGGTTTTAAACTCTGATTTTTGTAAGATATAAATCAGGCCATTGATTGGTATGAATGCACCCTTCTTTGTTAGTGCCAAAACCTGATTCTTTGTTTCTATTAACTTTTCTGAGGGTGGGATGATTAGTCCGGACAGAAAACGTTAAAGTACAGAATTTGGTCAAGCATTGGGGTTAACCCAAACTTGACCGATTTTTTTTGATTGCTATCAAGACTTCCTGAAATGTGAGAACCCCGTGGCTTTAGCCCGGGGTCAGAAGTTACCGCAAGAATAAGGCAGCCTTTATGGTTGATCGGTTACTCGTCCCAGGGTTAAAACTTTGAGGCGCGACCCATGGCGAATTTAATTCGCCTAGGTCAAGCGCGCCTCCATGATTAAGGCTGCCTTATTCTAAGGTGTCGTCTCCGGGATGAAACACAGAGACTGGAAATATCGGCGTCGTGTCTTCAATCTGGCTTCTGACCCAACGCTCTATAAATTCCCCAACGCTTGTTCCTGACTCTTTAGCTGAAAGTTGCAACCATTTCCACGCGGTATCTGTAAGCATGATGCCGTGTGTCTTTTTTAGTTCATTATAATGAACGGGAACCCCTCTCAATATTAATTGAGATTTAATCTTATTTTTGCTTGATATTGTTAGAATTTTCGAGTATACTAAAGCTATGGTGACAAAAGAGATCGAGGTTATCAAATGCATAAGACAATACCAGTAAAAGCTAACTTTTCAGACGAAGAAAAAGTTTTCTGGAAATTTCAATGTAGACAAGCCAATAGTTTGTTTAATTGCGCCATCTATTACGCAAAACAGAAACATTATCAATGGTTAGAAGAACAAGAAGCTTATACTACTTACTGGCGTGGCGATGAATTAAGAACTGGATGGAAAACGTATAAGTGCGGTACTAAATATCCTGAGTTGGATAAAGCATTGAAAATGAGTCCGCACTACAAAGGAATGGCGGCTCAGTCTGCTCAACAGACTTTAAAAACTGTAGGGGAAGCAATCACTAGTTACAATCAACTTGTTGGACTCTATTACAAAGGTCAAGTAGATAGACCTAGGCTCCCTAGGTATAGAAAGAAAGGTGGTTTGGCTGCTGTTACTTTTCCACGACAGGCTTTAACTTACAAAGAAGGATTGTTTTACCCTTCGGTTAGTAAAGAAAGCAAACCTGAATTGCTGACTAAAATTGCCTTATATCCGCCGGATTTTATAGACTCAGATTGGGTTAAAGAGGTAACCATTAGACCTTACTACGGGCAACTTTGGATTGACTGGGTCATTGAGGACGGAAAAGAGCAAGTCAAAGAAAATCCAACTTTAGATTATTCCCAAGCCATGGGTATAGACCATGGTGGAGATAACTGGTTAACCTGCGTTTCGACCTTGGGGAAAAGCTTTATTATTGACGGTCGAAAGCTAAAGTCTATGAATCAAGGGTATTGTCGCCTAGTAGCTAAGTACAAACAGGGAAAACCTCACTTTTACTGGGATTCAAACCTTGAACGGGTTCAGAGAAGACGCAACAACCAGATGAGAGATGCCATTAATAAGACGGCTCGATTTATCATTAATCGCTGTCTCGCTGATGGTATAGGAAACATAGTAATAGGTTGGAATGAAGGACAAAAGCAGCGTTCCAATATGGGGAGAAGTGGCAACCAGAAATTTGTGGCAATTCCTACAAAAAGATTAATTGAAAGACTTAAACAACTTTGCCTTGAATATGGGGTAAAATTAACAATTACTGAGGAAGCTTATACAAGTAAGGCATCTTTCTTGGATGGAGATTCATTGCCAAAAATAGGTGAAAAACCCAAAAGCTGGATCCCATCAGGTAAACGGGTTAGACGTGGCCTTTATAAGACATCAAAAGGAAACCTAATAAATGCGGATTGTAATGGTGCCGCCAATATTATTAGGAAAGTAACCACACAGCTAGGAATCAACCTAGCCAAGGTGGGTAGAGGGATTTTGACAGTCCCACATCGGTATGACATTTTCAACTCCATGAATAAATCATACCGAAGAAGGAGTGGAGCAGGATGGGTTCACCCTCCTGCGTAACATCCTTTGAGAATCCCCCGTGCTTTAGCCGGGGGAGATGTCAAATATCTGAGGCTGATCCAGAATAATTCTGGTCACTGTTGAGGGGCTAGAAATGCGATGCTCCAAAAGAGCCGCTACGCGATGCTCCAAAAGAGCCGCTACGCGAACGCAAAAAATCCCCACCAGATTCTGGTAATCTCATAACCATAGATTACAACTGCTCCGTCTACTATAGCGCTGCATCGCTGTTCCCTGTTCCCTGTTCCCTACTCCCTATTCCCTACTCCCTAGATACACCAGGGGGAAGGCGCAGAAGAAGGGAATCTGGCGATCGCCTAATCCTACGCTACCCTGGGAATTTCGCAGAGGTACTAGGGCGTGTTTTCTTGCCTCGGAGATCCCCCTAAATCCCCCTTAAAAAAGGGGGACTTTGAGTATGGCTCCCCCCTTTTTTAAGGTAGGGCTGTTTCATTCTGGCCAAAAATAGATGGGGAGATGGGGAGATGGGGAGATGGGGAGAATTTTGGACGAATAGTCGTGATTTTGGCCAAATTTATCTAACCATACTCAAAAGCCGAATCACGAATTGTTAGTCATTTGAGTTGATTGAAGCCGGCTAATTAGTCAGATTTTAATGACTAAATTTGGGGATTTT
>NZ_JAAHHW010000128.1 GCF_010692325.1 Moorena sp. SIO3I8
TATCAACTGTGTTTCGGCTTTTGCTCATCAAAGAAGATTAGTTTTAGGGGTAAAAATGATGGAAAACAAACGGGAAAGCGAAATTCCCGTCGTTCGCGACTTAATTAACTTATTAGATTTAACTGGTTTTGAAGTTCCCGTAGAACAGTGGAGCCTTTATGGGTGATCGGTTATGCAGAAAAGGGTTAAATCTTTTGTAATAAGGCTCCACTGTTCAAGGTTTCATCTCCGTAGTCTTTACTTTTGATGCTCTTCATTGTCAAAAAAAAACTCTGGCAGCTATCGTCGAGTCAGGGAATGACTATTTAGTTAAAGTCAAAAAAAATCAACCCAAATTATATCAACAAATAGAAACGGAATCAAACCAGGAAACACCACGACAAAAAGTGACCCATCATGAAAAAACTAGAAACCGTAATACTTATCGTATTATCGAAGTGTTTGAGCCACCGGAAAATCTTGATACACAATGGATTGGTGTCGGTTGTGTGATTAAAGTCTCTGAGACGAAACCTTAGGTAGTGGAGCCTTTATGGTTGACAGGCTATGCATAGAAGGGTTAAAACTTGTTGATTAAGGCTCCACTACCTTACGGTAACTTTAAACGCAGTGGAACTCGTGGTAATGAACCATTCAAAAGTATTAGTTATTATATGAGTTCAAAATCCCCTCAATCTCGTCGTTTGATGGATGGAATTAGAGGACATTGGCTGATTGAAAATTCTCTTCATTGGGTAAAGGACGTCATCTATGAAGAAGATATTAGTCCTCAAACATCAGGATTTGCTCCAAAAAACTTATCTTTGCTCAAAACCTGGGTTTTAACCCTTATTCGAGCACATGGCTTTGATTCAATCAAGGCAGCAAGAGCGTGAAATGAGCCATAATTTGAGGTATATCCTCAGTTTTTGTACTTAAGACTAATTATCTCTGATTATCTTCTATTTTATTGAAAATGAAACAGCCCTGCAATTTTGGGGGGGAACAAGACTTTCAAAGTCCCCCAAAGTTGGGGGATTTAGGGGGCTTGACCAAAACCAAATGATTGCGCATTCATTCCTTGATTCAGCAACGCCATTTTTAGAGCTTTTTGAATTTTTTGTTTTTGCTCTGATGTGAGATAATTTTTGGCTGGCATCTTTTTTGTTATTTAATGGCTGTTAACTCTATTATACCCAATTTAAATGCGCAACAGCTTATAACCAAGGGGATCTGATCTTTGTATAACGACTAGTACACCGTCTCGGAAATAACTGACTAGTTAAAATCTCCTTGATCTGGCCCGTTTCCCCCTGTTCTTCCTCTCCGTTAAACTGAGATCTTGAACCATTGTGATTAATCGTTTGGTGGGCAGTGCTTACTTTGGCTATGGCCAGCTTGGTGAATCTTTCTGGTGCACTGCCCACCCTACATCAACCATTGTGATTAATCGTTTGGTGGGCAGTGCCTAGTAACGGGCAAAGCCCAGCTTCCTGAATCTGTCTGGTGCACTGCCCACCCTACATCAACCTAAATGGGACAGGGGATGGGCGTGAATGGGTACGCTAAATCCCCAATTTTCTGATTCACTTGTCTGATTCACTCGATACCCCAAGTTATGACTTTTGTCAATAACTTGGGGGAATTTTTATTTCTATAATAGAATTTCTCAATTCGGTGAAGTGCTTACGTATAGGGGTTTTCCCAGTTACAATAGTACATATGTATCATAAAAAAAATTTCTAGGGGAAAAAAATATTAGGCTTCTTGCATAATTATCCAAACATAGGTGGATAGCTCTTATAGATACCTAATTACAATCTAGACAAAATTCAGGAGTAACTTTCATGAGTACATTAATCGGCGGTCCAGGTAATGACACTCTACTAGGAGACAACAATGACGATAACCTGATCGGGGGTGCTGGCAATGACCTCTTACTAGGTGTGGGTGGCAATGACCTTATTGATGGGGGTGCTGGCAATGACACCCTGGCAGGGGCTGCTGGCGAAGATTTACTTGATGGCAGAGCTGGCAATGATTTATTAAGCGGTGGTGATGATATTGACCTCTTAGATGGTGGTGAAGGCAATGATACCCTGATTGGCGATCGCGGTGATGACAATATCAATGGCGCAAATGGTGATGACCGACTGATTTGGAATAACGGTGATGGCAGCGATATCATGGAAGGGGGTGCTGGCTTTGATGTAGTAGAAGTCAATGGCGCAAATGGTGCCGGAGATAACTTTGCCCTCAACCCCTTTGGCCCCAGGGTACGCTTTGAGCGGTTGAATCTGGGTCTGTTCAACCTGAATGTCAATGATGTAGAACAGTTTGAGATCAATGGTCTTGGGGGTGATGACACCTTAACTGTTAATGACTTGTCCGGTACTGATGTACAGCAGGTAGTCTTTGACGGCGGTGATGGTAATGACTTCCTAGACGGAACCAATGCTGTCTTACCTTTGGTTGGTATTGGTGGAAATGGCAACGACACCCTGATTGGCGGGGCTGGGAATGACACCCTCAGAGGTAATGCTGGCGATGATTCATTACGGGGTGGTGATGGTATTGATCTATTAGATGGTGGTGAAGGCAATGATACCCTGATTGGCGATCGCGGTGATGACAATATCAATGGCGGAGATGGTGATGACCGACTGATTTGGAATAACGGTGATGGCAGCGACCTGATGGAAGGGGGTGCTGGCTTTGATGTAGTAGAAGTGAATGGGGCAGATGGTGCTGGAGATAACTTTGCCCTCAACGCCAATGGCCACAGAGTAAGCTTTCAGCGCTTGAATCTCGGTCAGTTCACTCTGGATGTAAATGATGTAGAACAGTTTGAGATCAATGGTCTTGGGGGTGATGACACCTTAACTGTTAATGACTTGTCCGGTACTGATGTACAGCTGGTAGTCTTTAACGGTGGTGATGGTAATGACTTCCTGGACGGAAGCCATGCTGTGTTACCTTTGGTTGGTATTGGTGGTAATGGCAACGACACCCTGATTGGCGGAGCCGGTGATGACAACCTCAGGGGTGATGCTGGCAATGATAGCCTGGTTGGCGGAGCTGGTGATGATAACCTGATTGGAGATGCCGGGAATGACACTCTGATTGGAGGTGATGGCGATGACAATCTGGTTGGTGGAGATGGTAATGATGTCCTAATCAGTGGTAACGGTATTACTACCTTTACTTTTGACACTGGAGTAGCTTTCAATTCAAGCGATTTGGGTCTCGATAGCATTACTAACTTTATCGGAGGTCAAGACCGAATTAGTCTGGAACAGGACACCTTCACTGCGCTCACTGGTACGTCCAGTGGGGGCTTAGATAGCAGTGAATGGGCGGTTGTATCCAGTAATAGCCAGGTCGCAAGTAGTGGTGCTTTGATTGTCTACAACAGCAACACCGGCGATCTATTCTACAACCAGAATGGCAGTGCAGCTGGTCTGGGAAGCGGAGCTCAGTTTGCTACAATCGACACCAGCACCTCGGTAGATTTCACAGACTTTGAGATAGTGTAAGTTAATCAAAAGTTAACTTATTAACTTATATAGTCGTTTTTTGTTAAAGGTTGACTCTTGACAGTCAACCTTTAACCTACCCTAGACCGAATGCAAAATCCAAAGAACTTTCAACATTTTTTAATTAATAATGTAGAATTTATAATTCTCCATTTTCCATTCTACATTCTCCATTCTACATTCTACATTCTGACAGACAACTTTCAACCTACCCTACACCGAACCCCTACGGCAAACAACCTTCATGCTGATTAATCACCGTCCTAATTACAGGAATTATAGTAAAAAATGTTCGATTAATGTGGGAATTTTTTTATATTAGTGAACGCCTTTCCAAGGACTGTAAAACTGAAATAAGTCGTGAATTATAGTCTAAGGTAATACTATCGCGCAATTGTTTAATAGAAATGGGAGTAGGATTTCTAGCTAGATAGGCGATCACCTTCTTCTCTGACTCATCTAACCGATTCAATTGCTCGATTAACATTGCTCTCATTGGCTCAGGAACAATCATTTCCTCCCAACTAAAAAATTCCGATACACTACCAAAAAAAAAGTCTTTAATCGTTGTCACAGCCAGCTTTAATCCTAAGGGATTGCCTCGATAACGTTTAATGAGTTCCATTTCTTGCTCTTGTTCAGACAAACCATTAGCTGCTAATAGTTTCCGAGCATCTTCTGTTGGTAAACCGTTTAGGGTTAATGAACGAGTGGAATAGTTTTTTTTCTCAAGTAACTCCATTTGTAGCGGTGGTTCCCAACTGATTAAGAGCAAACAACTTTGGTGTCTTTCTTGTGCTACTCTTCTAAAAAGTTGACCATAATCCTCATATCCGGCTTGATACTGTCCAACTAAAGTGCCACGGCTTAAAATCTGTTCAGTATCATCGAGTATTACTAAACAGCGATGCTCTCGTAAACACTCTAGAAAGTGAGACATCAGCAGGTTGATGTCTTCTGGTAACTCCGATGACTGGTGGTGAGACAGGAATGGAATCAGTTGTGTCAGCAGTTGCTTCAGGGGTTGGGCAGAGGATAGCGATCGCCAAATAATATAATCAAACTCCTCCTGCATCTCTCGTGCTAGCTTAGCAGCTAACGATGTTTTGCCAACGCCTACTATCCCAAGTATTGCTACCAATTGGCTTCGCTTGAGATTAATCCATTGCTTGAGAGTGTTCAGTTCCCTAGTGCGTCCATAGAATGCAGAAATCTGTGGTGCTTCACCCCAATCTTGGCACTGCTGGGGAGTTTTGTATCCAGCCGCTTCCAGCCATATAGAGATATCTCTCCAACTTTTTAGGGTGTTGGATTTCCGATTAGTTAAGGTTTCCACATACCGATACAAACCTTTAGTGAGTTGAACGCTAAGTGAGCCACAACTCCAATGGAGAGCAGCAGCAATTTTTTTGGGAGGATAGCCGCACAGCAAACCTCTTAAGCATGCTTTTTCCACTGGGGTCAATTTGATTTCCCTATTTGTAGCAATGTTTTTTTTATGAGCTAGTTCTGTATACAACTTCTCTAAATTCCACAGCTTGGCTGCTTTGATAAACAGTTCATCTTCAAATCGATTGATGTTAGATTTCATAGTAGGGAATCCTAATCAAGCTCACGAAATAGCTACCTATAAACTAATAAATTAACTAATCAATAAGGTAGCTATTGGGAGCGTTTACTAGATAGATTTGCCAAACGTAGATGTCCCCGATGCTGATAACGATGCTGTTTTAAAAAATCAGTTTTTGTTACATCTCTACGTAAGCAAATTACCCTGATTACTATCCCTAAATCTAAATTGGGATTTTTTTTTAGCTAAGTTAATCTTACCCTTCGATATCGGTAATTATCAGGTAAATTCGGTTTTATTTAGGTTGAATTTAATTTAATTCCTAAACTAAACACCCCCGATAACCGATTGACTGATAAGTCTAGTTTACTTTATTTGAGAAAATTTGACAGTACCCGTTATGGGTACCATAGCAGTTCTCAATTGGTTGAGGTACCTAGCCCTTGGGGTTTTAGGGAGTAGGGAGTCGGGAGTAGGGAGTCGGGAGTAGGGAGTAGGGGTAAGAAAATTAAATTTACCTCATAAGTAGGATTAACGCTATCTATTTGTTTTTATTCGAGCTGGTGCTGCCAAGTAACAAGTCACAATTAACAATTATTAATTATTAATAACTATAGCGATTCTCATAGTAATTAGCTACACACACCGATTTTTTCCCTATTCCCTGTTCCGCTGTTCCCTTTGCTAAGGCTATACTCCTTGACCTAATCCTAAAACCTAATCAACTGCTAATCACCATTAGGTATTTTCTAGCTGCTGCGATCGCTAAGGTGGATTCATACCAAAAAAAAGAGAAAATTAACCATGGCTACGTTAGTAACTGAAACTCAGAAATTATCCAACCTAATTCCCGAATCAGAACTAAATTTAATCAAGTCACTGCCACAATCTATTCAGGACCAGGTAGTTCCTAGCCCCGATTTATCTAAGTCTGCTGGTACACCGATTCAGTTAAATTTGACCCAGATACAACAGTTAGTTCCCAATGATTCAGGCTTACAAAGCTTATCATCGAAATCTATAATATCAGGGCCTTTTAACTTTATTATTGGTACTCCCAATCCTGACTTTTTAATAGGTAGTAACAAGAACGATTTAATTTTAGGACGTGGCGGAAATGACATTATTATAGCACTCGGTGGCAATGACCTTGTGTTTGGTGAAGAGGGAAATGACATTGTTATCGCTGGCTCAGGTAACGATTTTGTGTCTGGCGGCTCAGGTAACGACTTTGTGTTTGGCAGTTCTGGTAATGATATCTTGGATGGTGGCTCTGGTAATGACTCTTTATTCGGCGGAACTGGCAAAAACCATTTCATTGGCAGTAGTGGTAATGATGTCCTGAATGGAGAGGAAGGCAACGATACTGTTGATTACACTGGTCTGGGTCGAGGGATTACTCTTTTACCCACGGGAATCGTTAACAAAAGTGGTCTTGGTCAGGATGAGCTGATCCGAGTGGAGACGATTATTGGGGATGCCGGTCAAGCTAATACAATTGATGCGTCTTCTGCTGGTAGTGGTGCCTCTGTGAACGTAAATCTGCAACAGAACAGTTTACAGATTAATGTTGTTAATGGTCCAGTTCTTAATCGCACTGTCCAAAACTTTGTGAATGTCAAGGGTGCTGGTCGCAACGATACCATTATTGGTGATAACAACAGTAATCAACTTACTGGTGGTGCCGGAAGTGATGAGATTACTGGTGCCGGTGGTAATGATACCATCGTAGGTGTCGATCCCAACAGTAAAAAGCCAGGTGTTAATGAAATTGATGTCTTAACCGGAGGAGCTGGTGCTGATAAATTTGTGATTGGAGATAGCAATAATCCTTACTATGTCGGTGGAAAAGGATTTTTGGGTCTGAATGATTACGCTCTACTTAAGGATTTCCAATCCGGTACGGATAAAATTCAACTCAAAAAAGCTAACTATATCTTTGGATCAAACTTTATCGCTCTCAATAACGGCTTCTCTTCTTCTGAGAAAAGTCTTGCTTCAGTGGAACAGATTGCTAAGGATATTGCTGGAGGTAAAAGTTTAGGTCTTGAATCTCAGCTCACCACAGGGGATAGTTTGGACTCTGTTAAGATCGTGCCTAATTTCAGCTTTGACATTGTTGCTATTGTGTCTGGTGGCTATAACCAAGGGGATCTGATCTTTGTATAACGATTAGTTTGGTGGGCAGTGTCAAGTAATGCGATCGCGCGGCTTAGTAAATCGGTTTGGTTCACTGCCCACCCTACAGACTTAATCCGGTTGGTGGGCAGTGCCTAGCAATGCGATCGCGCTTCTTGGTGAATCGGTCTGGTTCACTGCCCACCCTACATAAACTTCAGTGGGACAGGGGATTTGGGGAATGCGATCGCGTAGCTTGACCTACGGTCAATCGCGTTTTCACCAATTGCCTGATTCACTTGTCTGATTCACTTCATACCCCAAGTTATGACTTTTGTCAATAACTTGGGGGAATTTTTATTTCTTAGAATTTTTAAATTTGCTGAAATCCTTGCGTATAGGCTGTTTAGACGTTTAAATTGGTACAGATGTACCAATCAATTGACTTCTAGAAAAAAAAATATTAGGGTTTTTGCATAATTATCCAAATCCAAGTGGATAGCTTTTATAGATACCTACTTAAAATCTTGAAAAAATTCAGGAGTAAGTTTCATGGCGCTTCTATTAACAGGCGGTCTAGGTAACGATATCTTGGTGGGCGGGGCTTGTGATGATACCCTGATTGGCCTAGCTGGTAACGATACCCTGATTGGCCTAGCTGGTAACGATAGCCTGGATGGCGGACCTGGTAAAGATACCCTGATTGGCGGACTTGGTGAAGATAGCCTGATTGGCGGACTTGGTGAAGATAGCCTGATTGGCGGAGCTGGTGATGACAGGCTCAGGGGTAATGCTGGTGATGATACCCTCAGGGGTAATGCTGGTGATGATACCCTCAGGGGTGATGATGATGATGATAGCCTGATTGGCGGAGCTGGTAATGACAGGCTCGGGGGTGATGCTGGTGATGATAGCCTGATTGGCGGACTTGGTGAAGACACTTTGTTTGGGGGCTCAGATAATGACTCTCTGTCTGGGGGCTTAGGTAACGACTCCCTTCTCGGTGGCTCAGATAATGACTCTCTATCTGGGGACTCAGGTAATGACTCTCTGTCTGGGGACTCAGGTAACGACTCTCTGCTTGGGGGCTTAGGTAATGACTCTCTGTCTGGTGGCGATGGTGATGATACTATCGTAGGTGTCGATCCCAGCAGTAACAATCCAGGTGTTAATGAAATTGATATCTTAACCGGAGGAGCTGGTGCTGATACATTTGTGCTTGGAGATGAGAATAATGCTTACTATGTCGGGGCAGGATGGTTTGGTTTCAATGATTACGCTGTAATTACGGATTTCGAATCTGGTATAGATACAATTCAACTCCATGGAGCAATTGGCGACTATATCTTTGGGGATAACTTTATCTCTATGAATACTCCTTCCCTGGAGGTTATTGCTATAGTTGCTGGTGGCTATGACGTATCACAGGATCTGATGTTTGTCCCATGACTACTACAGGGTGGCGGAAATAACTGACCAGTTAAAGTCTCCTTGATCTGGTTAGTTCTCTGTTCTGTGTCTTAATCCGTTGGTGGGCAGTGCTTAGCCATGGGCTTTGGCTTGGTGAATCATTCTGGTTCACTGCCCACCCGACATCAATTGTGATTAATCCTTTGGTGGGCAGTGTCAAGTAATGCGATCGCGCTTCTTGGTGAATCGGTTTGGTTCACTGCGGACCCGACATCAACTGTGATTAATCGTTTGGTGGGCAGTGCCAAGCAATGCGATCGCGCTTCTTGGTGAATCGGTTTGGTTCACTGCCCACCCTACATAAACTTCAGTGAATCAGGCAATTGCCTGATTCACTGATCTGATTCACTCCCTACCCCCAGTTATTGACAAAAGTCGTAACTGGGGGTAATTGTTGTTTCTATATTGTTCACGTTCCCTTACTATAAACAGAAAGATCATGAACAAGCGCAGTAAAAATAAAAAACGCCGGAAAAAGGGAAGACCTTTTTCCTATTACCCTCCTAGTTTATGGTTTTATAAAGATAATTTTCTCCCTCATGACTCTATAATCACCCCCAGTCAAGTAGACCAATGGCGCTATGAGGTTGAACAAAGGTATCAAGATTTTTATTTAGGCGTTAAATTTTGTTGTCTAGCTGAAGGGGCGACGAAACAGGCTGAAATGCTTGGTATGTAAAGCTAGTAGCATTTTGTGGTCAAAAAAAGTAGGTCTCTAAATTTGCAACAAGACCTACGTATTGACAATGTTACCAACATTCTACCAAAACCACCTAAAAAGTCAATTAAGTCTAGCCGATTATATTTTTTTAAAAATCCTGATTAATCTTTTACAATTACTCAATAAAGTCAGTTTATAAAAGTTAGCAAATGCTCTACCTTTATCCATTAAATTTGAAAGCCAAATAAAAATAATACAAAGATTTTTATCGCTGCCAAATCTCATCATTGAAAAAGTTTTGTTTCCAATAGTTGAATAAGTTTTGAAAACATACTTTACCTCGGAGAAACTAATTTATATAGCAATAGATCGAACAAGTTGGGGTCGCATTAATTTATTCATGGTTAGCCTCATTTAGGATAAAAGCGATGCAGCAAGGGAACAGGGGGTTCCCCCCGGAGACGAAACCTGATTACGTTGAGCCTTTATGGTTGGTAGGCTATGCAGATGCATGGTTAAAACTTATTGATTAAGGCGAGCCTGTCTTACGGTAACTATCGCCAAAGGCGCGCTTGGCCGTAGGCCACGCCAAAGGCGAACGCGAACAAACCACTCGCGCTTTGCATGGCTGACAGGGCGTTTCCAGTATATTTTACTTTGTTGCCAAAGTTAGGCAGTAGTAATCTAACAGAACAACAAATAATATTGTCAAAAGTTATCCCGCTTCTTGATGCAGTCGCTCATCGGGGTTTCCCCCACTCGCGCTTTGCCGTGGTTTCCCCCACTCGCGCTTTGCATCAAGACAACGAAAGTATTATCAACGCGGTTTAAGGGCTAGGTCGCTTATAGAATCTGCGTTTTAGCTCATTTCGTCGCCCCCTCAGAATCTCTAGTGAGATTAGCGGTAACATATAACTCAGTAAACTTAATTATGTTAACTTTTAAATAGGACAGTAATGACTACTTTAGGGGACAACCTTAAAAAAAGACGAGAATCCCTAAATATCACCCAGCGGGAAATCGCTCATGAATTGGGCGTAACCGTTACCACGGTGCAAAATTGGGAAGCGGGCAGGCATATCCCCAAACTCTACCCAAATCAGCTCAAGGTATTGTGTGACCTGCTGAAAGTTACCCTAGATGAATTGGCAAAGTGGGTAACTGATTGAACTGTTGGGATCCAGCTAAAAAAAAACGCCCCATATGGGGCGTAACCGTTTCCTATTAACCTGGGACAGTTTCCCAACAGTTAATCAAAAAACTAAAACAGGAGAGGATTATCGCCATTTTCTTGGCTACTTGTTACAGCGCCTGTGAACTAAACTTTTCGCAACAAAATCAGAAAAAATTTTTTGGGGCAAAATCTTTAGGGAATAGGGAATAGGGAGTAGGGAGTAGGGAGTAGGGAGTAGGGAGTAGGGAGTAGGGAGTAGGGAGTAGGGAGTAGGGAGTAGGGAGTAGGGAATCGGGAATCGGGAAACAATTTTGTTTAACCGATTAGTATGACAACCGCAATAAGCGTGTTTTTATATGATTTGTAAACAGACGTATTGCAGGAATTGGCTTGCATAAAAGAGGCAAAAGGCAAGATGGTAAAGAGATTCGGAGTGTTATTTGACAATGAAAAAATACCTGATTAGGTTTACATCTCATTTGGAAACCCTATAGCGCGATTGGCCGTTGGCCACGCTACGCGATCGCGCTATACAAAAAAATGCCCTGTGTAGGGCATTGAATATCTGTCTTCCAAATGGCTAATTATGCGCCTAAGCAGCCATTTCTTCCATCATCATCGCCATTTGCTGCTTGGCACGAATGTTTTTCATGTGCTTCTTCACGGTATTAAGGGTAACAAACAGTTCCGCAGCAATCTCTTTGTAGGAGTAATTGACTCGACGCAGTAACCAGACTTCTGCCTCACGGGCAGTTAAGCCATATTTGTGAACTTCAGCTAGGGCTATACTATGAATGGATTGACGTTGGTCTTCGAGGGTAACTAAAATATAAGGCTGCTCAGATATCCTCAGGTTGAGCCATCGAGCCCGAATCCGAAACGTTGTGGAGTGACTCGTAGTAATCTCTGAATCTATAATTACAGATTGATCGGGATAGAATTCATCACTGTCTTTCAAGGCTTGGCAGACACGCCAGATTTCTTGAGGCACCACCGTAAAATGTTTGCTGTTCGGAGTAAGTTGCTCACAAAGAACACGAGCGATTTCATTGCTATGAAGCAACTCTCCTTGTGTATTCAGAATTAAAACACCGTCAATAAAACCTTCTAGTACTCCTTGCAGTAGACCATTGTCTAACTGTTGCACCTGAGGAGCGGATTTTTCTAGAGTGTTGGTGAGAGTATACATGGTCTGTTGACCCACTAACTGGATTTGAAATGTAATGGTGCTTTTGACCCATTAAGAATTAAATTCGCCACGGGTCGCACCTGTTGAATCACAATTGGCTTAGCCATTTGTTACAGCACCTCTCAACCAGGGTTTTCGCAAAAAAATCAGACAAAAAATTTTTTTGGGCTTTTTTGCGAAAAACCCCCCGATCACTCGTGTAAATAAATACTGGGTGACTTTTGCCATTCCCCAAGATTGATGCCTAAGATGTCTAGGGATGGTCAATACTGAGTCCAGTCTTCGGGCTGCCCTTTGTAGCGCTTCTGATCAGGAGTAGAGGTTAGTAGTTAGTGTAAGCATCTACCAACATAAACAACAAACTACTAACAATTAACTTGAGAACCGCTATCGATAGACTAATGCGTACTAAACACGATTGACCGTAGGTCACGCTACGCGATCGCATTTAAAACAGGGACATAACCGATGAAAAATCTAGATCGAATACTCCGTCAGCTGATAGCTGAAGCATGTAATCATCCACAATTAAGTCTGGAACGTCGGCAAAAACTGAGCGAGATACATTTACTAGTGATGAAATCCGGCAAGCTTTGGAAAGAATATACCTCATATTATAATGACGCTCTCCAAGAGATGTGGGAATATTGCTGTGGCCATCCTGAAGAGTATGACCCGACTATCAAAGGTGTGATTACTTGGCTCGACGATGAACTAAAAAAACGACTGAGACGATTTCGAGATGCTGGCTATAGGCAACAGAAGCGGCAAATTACTGGCCTAAGCACAGAGGAAGGTAAAACTATTGACCCTGTAGATAGGGTACCAGCTGCTCCTGATCTACAACCAGTTATGAAAATTTGGCAAAAAACCTTGGATTGGGTAAAGACAGACCCAGACGGAGTGTTACGTCAGACTTGCTTTAGGAAACGCCCTGAGATTAATGCCCAAGTGCTAATCCAGCTTCGACTCCCTCCTGATCAGCCTTGGAAAGCCATTGCAGCAGAATTTAAGCTAACCCCACCAGAAGCTAAAGATTTGCCCAAATTCTATAACCGTAAATGCTTACCCCTGTTGCGAAAATTTGGTGTATGCGAGGGATATATAGAAGAAAAGCCAAAGACTGGTAGCTCGAAAGGCACCACAAAACCCCAACCTAGGAAAAAATCATGATACACAACGCCAACATGCTAGCAGATTGGTCAATCCCAATGCCGATTACCCTGTCGGCGCTAGAGATAGCTGAGCAATTCGCTCACTACCAACCCAACCAGCAAAAGGCTGAACAAGTCTATCTCAACACCCTGGCGGTGTGTGCTGTGAATAACTATTTACGGATCCTGGGTATTCCGACTGACCTAACTGCAGGGGATAGCTGGAATTCAGTAGTCCGCTTGGCTGAAAATGTGGCTGACCTGAGGGTAACCGGTTTGGGGCGCTTGGAATGTCGGCCTGTCAAACCCGGTGATTTGACTTGTCCCATTCCCCAAGAGGTTAGATTTAACCGGATTGGCTATGTAGTCGTTGAGATTGATCAAGAGCATACTGAAGCGACGCTGTTGGGATTTTCCCCAACCTCGGAAACTAGTCAATTAGTCATCCACCAATTGCGATCGCTAAAAGATTTACCAGCCTACCTCGATCAATTCCAACCTATGACACAACTCAGTCAATGGTTGGAGCATATGTTTGAAGCAGGTTGGCAGAGTTTGGAAACCCTTTTAGGTAACCAAGGTGCTGAGGCAGCTTTCGCCTTTAGAACCAAGTCTGATCAGACCATTAGGCGATGTAAACAGATTGAATGGGGAGCTAATCAAGGGGTAGCTCTGGTGGTGGCGCTCACCCCAGAATCCGAAACAAAGCTGAATGTTTTCCTACAACTCAATCCCATCAATGGTCAAACCTATCTACCCCCCAATCTGCAGTTGCTCTTGCTAGATGAGGAGCAAGAAATGCTGATCAATGCCCAAGCCAGAAACCAGGATCAAGCCATTCAATTGGATTTTAGTTGCGAACCCGGAGACCGTTTCAGTGTCAAGGTTGCTCTGGATAATGCCAGTGTGATCGAAGAGTTTGTAATGTGAAACTAGGATTGATCAAAACAGGCAACAGCGGATAAAGGAACTTCGGATCAGTAGGAAAGAGCGATGCAGCTCTGACTCCAGTAGGGAGTAGGGAGCTGTGCGACCCCGCGCTTTTTCAAAGCTAAGCGTGAACGCGCACTCCCTGGGAGTAGGGAGTAGGGAATAGCGCTCAGAAAATTGACTGTAGCTCATAAGTATGATCAACCCTATACCAATTCTGGAAATTAGCACTAAACATCAATTTCATCTCTCCATCTCCCCATCTCCCCATCTCCCTATCTCCCCATCTCCCCATCTCCCCATCTCCCCACCCTCCCTACCCTCCCCACACCTGCCACCCTCCCTGTCTTGCCCTATTCCCTGTTCCCTATTCAATAAGCGCTATAACTGAAAATAACATCAGACAAAATGCTGATTTTTGACGGTTGATAGTAAACCGTCAACCGTCAACTGTTAAAAAACTAACCAATGGCAAAGCTAGTAACTCTTAAGCTGGATGGGGATTTTGAGGAAGGTTTTCGGGTCACTCTCGAAATTGGCTCAGAAAGCGAACGTCCCGAAACAGAACTTACTGGCAGATTGCCTCCAGCCCCCAACATCGTTAACCACTATCGTGAGTGGCGCTCAACCTATCGCAGTCTGGGCAACTCTTTGCGAGCAATCAAAATCAAACGAGTGGCAATCGGTGGTTCCATCAACAACCAGAGTCAGGGATTATGCGATCGCTTAAATCGGTGGCTCCGTTCAGAGTTATTTAGTCCACTGCGGGAAAAGTGGCTAGAAAAAGTCGGCACTACCGAAGAAGTCCGGGTGCTGATTCGTACCAAAAATCCCCAGCTCAGGCAGCTTCCTTGGCATCAGTGGGAATTTTTAGAGCGTTACCACCAAGCAGAAATTGCCCTAAGTACTCCAGAGTATCAACAACCAAGCAAATCGCACCAGAGCCGTGATCGACACAAGGTTAGAATTCTAGCAATTCTGGGCAATAGCGAAGGAATTAATATCCAACAAGACCGACAATTACTAGAGAATTTACCCTTTGCAGAGGTTACCTTCCTCGTAGAAGAACCACGGCAGAAGCTCAACGAAGCCCTGTGGGAGCAACCTTGGGATATTCTGTTTTTCGCAGGTCATAGTGAAACCGAGGCAGGAAGGGGTCGGATTCATATCAATCAGACCGATAGCTTAACCATTGACGAACTCAGAGAAGCCCTCAAAAAAGCCATAGAAAGGGGATTGTCCCTAGCAATTTTTAATTCCTGTGATGGTTTAGGATTAGCCAATGAGCTAGAACAGCTGCATATTCCGCACATGATTATTATGCGGGAGCCCGTACCGGATCTTGTAGCACAGCAGTTTTTACAATATTTTCTCAAAGCCTTTGCTAGTGGTAAGTCCTTGTATTTAGCAGTGCAAGAAGCCCGGAAAAAACTGCAAGGTTTAGAAGATCAATGTCCCTGTGCCAGTTGGTTGCCAGTGATTTGTCAAAATCCCGCCGCCATACCCCCAACTTGGCAACAGTTGCGTGGCAATCACCAAAACCACCTGCTCCCATCGGCCTTGATCGTCAGTGTGGTGGTTACCATTTTAGTTATGGTAATCCGGCAGCTGGGAATGCTGCAGCTTTGGGAACTAAAGGCATTTGACCAGCTGATGCGGCTGCGACCTAATCCAGGGGTAGACTCTCGTTTGCTGGTGGTTGAAGCCACAGATGCTGAGATCAAGCGCTATGGCTATCCCCTCCCGGATCAAACCCTAGCCCAAGTGCTAAACAAGCTAGAGTCTGATCAACCGCGAGTGATTGGCTTAGACATCTTTCGCGAACGTCCTAGAGAACCTGGTCACCAGGCATTGAGCCGTCAGTTACAGCAAAATCAGAAATTCATTGCTCTTTGTAGCGCTAGGGTAGCTAACAACCCGGAAAATTCAGGCATCAAACCTCCCTCTGGGGTGCCAGAATCCCGCCTTGGTTTTAGCAATATCATGGCTGACCCTGATGGCATTATCCGTACGCATCTTGTATTTATGCATCCCTACCACGATGACCCCTGTGCCACCCACCACTCCTTCAGTGCTAGGGTCGCATTACATTACTTAGCCCAAGAGGGAATCAAGGCAAAAATCATTGCTATCAATAAAATAGGCTTGGGTAAGACTGTATTCAGAGAGTTGTCAGCTAATGCTGGGGGTTATCACAATCGTGATTATCGGGGGTTCCAGGTGTTACTCAATTACCGGGAAACTGTCGCCCGACGAGTCACTGTCACAGAGCTGCTAGAGGGTAAGGTCAAACCAGAGTGGGTCAAAGACAAAATAGTTCTGATCGGAATAACTGCAGAGATTGCCAAGGATTACCATCTTACCCCCTACAGTGCCCTGAAGTGGCCATACCAAGAAATGCCAGGGGTAATTATTCACGCCCAGATGGTCAGTCAGATGATCAGTGCTGCTCTTGGTGAGCGTCCATTATTATCGGTGTGGTCGCCCTGGGGAGACCTGTTCTGGGTTTGGGGTTGGTCAATCATTGGTGGTACCATTGCCTGGCGCTGTGGTCGAATACTGTATTGGGGACTCGCTACGGTCACAGCGACAGGGGGTTTATATCTCCTATGCTTTGGTCTATTTACTCTAGGAGTATGGGTACCTCTGCTGCCATCAGCCTTAGCATTGGTAGGCACTAGTGTAATTGTAGTGGTTTACCGCAAACCACTTGGAGCAATCACTCCGTTAGCTATCGAAGGAATTCTCTAGCATTTCCATTTGAGTTGGAAACAATAATTACAGTTTTTGACCTTAGCAAAAATCCCTATATACCTGATTATCTCTTGCTTCTTGCTTCTTGCCTCTTGCCTTTTCTTAAGGGGAATCGTTCACAACTCAAATGGATCCGGATCTGATCTCAAACACCAAGGAAACTAGAATAGCTAAGCAAATTTTGCTTCAAAAAAAAAATTTTTCTGATCATCTGCGAAAAGTTGGCTTGAGAGGCGCTGTAACAAGTATCAATGAAAAAACGCCGCCTGGGTCGGTGTTTGGTGAATTTCTAGAAAAGGTGTATTCTCAAATGAATAATTGGCTAAAGCAGCTTTGGACAACACTAGTTTCCTTCACTATCAACATAAGACAGCGCTTGCAACAATTAGCAGCAAGAATAGTGAAGGTATTCAAGCAAGCAAATCATAGTAATTCTGAGCCGATTGACCAGCAATCATCATCTCAAGACTCCCAACAACTATCAGAATCATCACAAATACAGATAGTAATGAATTACACACCACCGAATGATGGCAAGGGGCCTGTTGGTGACAGCAAAAATGGCGGATCACTCTGGAAATTGTACCAGCTAATCCATGAAAATCCTGAGTTTAGTAACCCACAACTGTTACCAATATCAGCATCAAAACAACTACAACTATCACAACTACCGATGGTAAATGCTTTCACACCACCGAATGATGGCAAGGGACCGGTAGGTGATAGCAAAAATGGAGGCAGTTCCTTCATGAGTATGAATACATTAAACAATTACAATCCACCGAATGATGGCAAGGGACCGGTAGGTGACAGCAAAGATGGAGGCAGTTCCTTCATGAGTATGAATACATTAAACAATTACAATCCACCGAATGATGGCAAGGGACCGGTAGGTGATAGCAAAGATGGAGGCAGTTCCTTCATGAGTATGAATACATTAAACAATTACAATCCACCGAATGATGGCAAGGGACCGGTAGGTGACAGCAAAGATGGAGGCAGTTCCTTCCGCAGATAGTAGTTACTGAGTTGAAGTATACCAGTTTTAAATTCCTTAAAGTACTTTTTTCCTGGGTTTTAAAAAATAGGGAGTAGCGACTACATCGCTGCTTCCTATTCCCTATTAACTATTGTCTATTGCCTATTCCCGATTCCCGATTCCCGATTCCCGATTCCCGATTCCCCATTCCCGATTCAACACTTCTGGGAAAAAACCAGCTTCCAAAACCTGCTCCTGAGCAAAAGAACACTGACAAGGAAAAGTGTTCAACTTAATCCCAGTTTCCTGGGCTGCCTTAATCCGAGCCTTCTGATAACATTGGTCAAAGACCTCTGGCAAAAACGTTTTTAAACTAGGACTATCCTCCAGCAGTTCTTCCAAACCGATACGCTGTTCAGTGATAGTATTGAGGCAACTGTCGCTCCTTTTCCCTGGTTGATACATCCACTTCAGTAAATGCATCAGCAACACAATCAAACGACTTTTTAACTCGCGCTTTTCCCGTTTACCCATGCTTTCGACTTCTTCAATCAGATTCGCTACATCAACTTGGGCAAACTTACCCTGCCGTAACTGTTGCGCAGTCGCCTCGGTCCACAAGTAAAAGTCTTGCTGATAAAGGTTGTGGGCTGTTGTCATTACTCATTTCCCCAATTAATTGATGCTAGCATGTTGAGACTCCCCGCTCTGACCTAGACGGGGATTTGATTTGTTTGGTGATCCCAATTCTTAAGCATCACACCGCTACACACTAATTTCACCTATCTCCCTATCTCCCTATCTTCCTATCTCCCTATCTCCCTATCTCCCTATCTCCCTATCTCCCTATCTCCCTATCTCCCTATCTCCCTATCTCCCTATCTCCCTATCTCCCCACTCTCTCCACACTTACCACCCTTTCCACCTACATTGATCATCCTAATTTAAATCATTGATATTAATTTACCTGCCCTATTGCACAAAACCCTATCCTATAAGATAAACTATAAATAGTCAAATACATTTAGGTAAACTACTGCTACAAGACAACCGGAGAAGGTAATGTCCCTAGGAAAAAAACTACGAGAACGCCGTGAAAGTCTAGGTTTAACTCGCATACAAGTTGCCAGAGCCTGTGATGTAGTAGAGTCTACAGTGATTAACTGGGAGGCGGATCGGCACAAGCCTAAGCTTTATCCAGAACAGACTAAAGCCTTGTGTGATATTTTAGACTTCAAAATTGAGGATCTGATCCAGTAACATGTAAGGGTATACCCAAAGCACAGGATGGCATTGTGCGATCATCCTTAAGAGCAAGGAGACTCCCGTTATACCCGTAGGGTTAGCGGGAGACGGGGCTTATAAAGTGCGGACGCAGGTTCCGCACACAGCCCCTCAGGAATTGCGTCCACATGTCCAGTTGACATC
>NZ_JAAHHW010000129.1 GCF_010692325.1 Moorena sp. SIO3I8
AGGAGAGCAAATCTCGGAAGGCTGGTGTGAGAAACTCTCCAAAAGGGAGAAGGAAGCAGAAACCTAAGTCGTGAGTCTTAGGAATCCCCCGCTATAATCTCCGATGAGCGCGGTGGGAGGATGTCAAAAACCGACTGTTGGGCTGTGTCATGAATTTCCATGGTTTAGAATTCTCGCTTCGCCATCATACCTCAGTGGTCAGGTGCGCAATTTGAAGAAGGTGGGTTACGGCGCTTCCCAAGACTGATTGATAATCTCTCAAATCCTGGCCGCGCCTAACCCACCCTACGGAATATCTAGGGCTTTGCCTTAACCTAGGGTCATTTTGATGTGCTCCATAATTTTCTGCTTCCTAGCCTCTGAATATAAGGAAGGCTGCTGCTGAGGCAGTTGGGTAGTTTTCTCCAGGTGCTCCATGATTTTCTGTTTGCGTTGTTCTTCTGAAGTAGCCATAGTTAATATGTTGAGAAATATTGCATTACATTAACTTATGTTAAGATTACTCGGCTCAGATGGCAAGGTCAAATCCCCATATTCCCCTCAGGCTTTAAGCTGCTGGAGTTTTTGGGGTGCTAAACCCAGCATCTGTTGATATTTGTTGATTTTTGATATAATTAAAGTTTTTAAATGCAATCCCAAAGTTCTTCTCAATCAGCTGGTGGTTGCGATTGCGTTCGCGAAGCGGTTCCAAAGGAACATCCCATTATCCACAATCCCTGTCAAAAAATTTTTTTCTCAGCTTGATAGAGAGGATGCTTAGCAGTTATCAGCACTTTGTAACTTACCCAATTGATAACTGCTATAGAGAGTAATTCTATACTAAAAAAATGACCTATTATTAGCTTCGGAGATAAAACTAATGGTAGTGACGAAACCGAGAGCAGATCGGGTTGTTTTACATAACATTTCCTGGAAACAGTTTGAAAATCTGCTGCTAGATTTAGGTGACCATCGATCTGCTCGTTTAGCCTATGATTATGGTACCCTTGAGATTATGACTCCTTTAGCTGAACATGAATATTATAAAGAGGTGATTGGTGACCTAGTTAAGGAGCTGGCAGATGAACTAGATTTCGACTACGAAAGTTTAGGGTCAACAACCTGGCGGCGAGAGAGTAGCTTAGCTGGGGTAGAAGCAGATAATTGTTTTTATATCCAAAATGAAGCCGCGATTCGAGGCAGGTTGGACTTAGATCTCAACCAAGATCCCCCCCCAGATCTCGCTCTAGAAATTGATGTAACTAGTAAATCACTGCCTCGTTTGCCAATCTATTCTCGCTTGGGAGTCCCAGAAATCTGGTGCTATGATGCTGGCAAACTAACAATTTACTTACTGCAAGAGGGTGAGTATGTAGAACAAGCCAAGAGTAGGGTTTTTCCTGAGTTACCGATTCAAGAGCTTCCTAGTTTAATTGAGCGCCATCGGGCTAATGGGAGGCGGGCAATTCGGCGAGCAGTGCGAGATTGGGCAAGGAACTATTTTTAAAAGATTCGATATTTTTGGATAATAATATTTAAGTATTATTAATGTCAAGTAATAAAGAATTATAGCGTTGATAATACTTATAAAGTAAAGTCAAATTTATTCCCCCTACTCCCTACTCCCTACTCCCTACTCCCAAAAAGTAAGTAACTTATCCAATTCAAAACCGCTATAACTGCTATAGTTATAAACGGCAAACCATCAGATGCACTACCAATCAAAGTATGCCTAAGGCTGATGTTATTGGATTAGGACGCTCAGGTCTTGCAGCCGCAAGACTTCTAAGAAAAGAAGGTTGGGATGTCACTCTCAGCGATGCTGCTAGCCCTGAACGCATCGCTGTACGTTATACCCCAGAAGACTGGCAACACCAACAACAACAGCTTGCCAGAGACGGAATTAATCTTAAACTGGGTTATTCCCTAACCCTAGACTCTTCAGACTTACCCCAGCTGATTGTAGTTAGTCCTGGTGTTCCCTGGGATATACCAGTGTTAGTTGCGGCCAGGACCCAAGGCATTGAAACCATAGGGGAAATTGAACTAGCTTGGCGTTATCTCCAATCCTGTCCATGGGTAGGTGTTACTGGTACTAACGGCAAAACTACTACCACCTCCCTGATTGCTGCTATTTTTCAAGAAGCTGGTTTCCATGCCCCCGCCTGCGGTAACATTGGTTATGCCGCTTGCGAACTCCTCCTAGCACCAGAAATCACGGGTAAACCCCAGGAAACATCCCCAATCGATTGGGTAATTGGGGAAATCAGCAGTTACCAAATCGAATCTTCCAAAGACCTTGCCCCTCGTATTGGTGTCTTGACAACCTTGACTCCTGACCACCTCAGCCGTCACAAAACCCTGGAAAACTATTATGACATCAAGGCATCTTTACTGCGTCGCTCCCAGTTACAAGTTATCAATGGGGATGACCCTTACCTGGGTAATTTGGGAGTAAACTATTGGCCCGATGCCTATTGGATTAGTATCACAGCTGGTCAGGGGGACAGGAATTTTAAACCTTGGGCCTACATCCAAGATGACTGGGTGATAGCAGACTCAGAACCGATCTTGCCAGTGAAATCCTTACAGATGGTTGGAGATCACAATCGACAAAATTTATTAATGGCAGTGGCAACAGCACGATTGGCAGGAATTGATAAAAATGCGATCGCATCCGCCATTGCCAAGTTTCCTGGTGTTCCCCATCGCCTAGAAAAGGTGATTACCTGGCAGGGGATAGACTTCATCAATGATAGTAAAGCCACCAACTATGATGCGGCTCAAGTCGGTTTAGCCTCAGTAGCTGCACCCACTATTCTAATTGCTGGTGGTGAAGCCAAAGCTGGTGATGATACCAGTTGGATTGAGACCATTAAACTCAAAGCAGCGGTTGTCTTACTCATTGGTGAAGCTGCACCTGCTTTTGCGGCACGCCTTAAGGAAGCTAGCTATTCCAGTTACGAAATTGTGGAAACTATGGCGAAAGCGGTACCAAGAGCAGCAGAACTAGCTCAACAGTATAATTCTAGTGTTGTCCTGCTTTCTCCTGCCTGTGCTAGCTTTGACCAATACCAAAGCTTTGAACATCGGGGGGATGATTTCCGCAGGTTGTGTCAGGAGCACCTTACTACTATAGCAAAGGGAACAGGGAACAGGGAACAGGGAACAGGAACCCACCCCTAACCCCTCCCAGGAGGGGAACGGGAGTAGGGAATATGGCATCAAAAATTATCACAATTCCTACACGGATTGCTATATTTAGCCAGTAATTAACGGTAACGTCCATAATTGGAGAGCCATATTATGTCTAGCCAAAACTTTCGCAAGCCAGAATTTAGCAGAGAACTGCGCTTAGGACTAGTGGTTTATGGTGGAGTCTCTCTAGCCATTTATATGAACGGTGTTTGCCGCGAATTTTATAATGCAGTTCGCGGTAGAGGTATCTATAAACTAGTTAAAGCTCTTACTGATTCTGATATTATTGTTGATATTCTCTCAGGCACCTCAGCAGGAGGAATTAATGGGGTTCTGCTTAGCTACGCTTTGACCAATAGTAGTCAGGATGAAGTTATCGATTTTGAAAACTTTGCCCAAATTTGGCGGGAAAATGGCAACATCCGCAAGCTCATGCATAAACCTAGCATTAGTCAAAGTAAAAATGATGGGGAATCTATTTTAGATGGCAAGGGCTACTATCAAGATGCACTAGCTAAAGCCTTTGAGCAAGGGCAGATTAATAAAAAGAAAGCACCCTCCGACGAGTGGGTATCTTCGTTTAATGAATTAGATTTATTTGTAACAGGAACTGATGTTGTAGGACGGGTTGATACCGTTTTTGATGATACCGGACGGGTGATTGATCTTAAAGACCACCGCACTATCTTTCATCTCAAGCACCGTCAAGGTCGCAAAGAGCCCTTTAATCCCAATTTTAACCCAAACAATTCAACGGTTGAAGATACCTATCAAGCTCTGGCCAAACTGTGTCGTATTACATCGTGTTTTCCAGTTGCTTTCCCTGTAGTTACCGTTGAGTTAGATAATCCTAGCAATCAGGTCGATGCCAAGTTAGTAGAATGGGGAATCCTGAAGAATCGCAAGTTACCGGAAACCCCTCCAACGGGTGGGTATCAATTGCACTTTGTGGATGGAGGGGTGCTAGATAATCGGCCTTTCAGTTACACCATCAAAGAAATGTATTATCGTGCCGACTATTATCCAGTTGAGCGCAAGTTATTTTATATCGATCCCAGTCCAGATAATTTTGCTGGCAGCCAAAAGTTTAATCAGATGGCAAAGCCTGATGTCTGGGAGGTAATCCAGGAGTCGTTGTTAGGAATGCCGACCTATGAAAGTATTAGTAATGATTTGGGGTTAATCAAAGACCGTAACCAGAAAATCCAGCGCTACCAGTCTCTGCTAGCAGATGCGGAATCCCCCTTATTTGCCAAGGCTGACAACTCCCAACAGACAACGCTCCCAGTTGAGACGGGAATTTATTGGCGTAGTCGTCTGATTAGCTTACGCGATCGCACATTACCTCTAGTCTTGAGAATGTCTCAAGTCAGTAGCACCAAATCTTACCAAGAAACCTTAAACAACCAAGTCCTTTTAGATAAAATAGCTAAGCTACTGACCCAACACATTACTGAACCGGAAAAACGGAAAAATAACGACATTATTATCCAAGACCCTAGTCAACAGATTAGCAATATCGATATCGAATATGCCTTAAGAAAGCACTTCTATATCGTTAAAAAAGTTTGTCAGTTGATGAATCAGGAGCAATCATTATCAGAGTATAAAACCCTCCAATCCCTAGCTTTAAGGCTAGGTCGTCATATTAAACTCCTAGAAGTCATTAAAATAGCATTAACTAAGCTGTTAACTCATCCCCATATTAGTCAATCCTTCTATGATATGATATCATCCTTTCAAACTAATCACAGTTCGAAGTCTACGGATAATCTGCGTAGAGAGATTTACAACCGTCTAATTCGGTTATACCGTTTCTTGCTCGATGCTGAGGGGCTAGCAGAATTTGTACCACAAAACCATCAGCAATCTTATTTAGAAAAAGTCCCAGCCTATTTCTTGCAAAAATTACCAGAAGAAGCAGCAGAACAATTAGCCGCTAACTCTGAAACCCAGACAGTTGGAAAAACCACCATTGACTGGTTGCCCCAGCGGCGAATTTCCAGCATTTTTGAACAATTTAAGCAAAAAGTTAATCAAGTAGAGCAAGAACCAAATCAACTTCAAAAAATCTGGCTTGCTGAAAAATATAAAAATAACATTAATGAAAATAATGGTAACGAATACTCCTCGGTTTTGTGTAAGATAGAGGAAGCATCAGAGAAATTCATTGAACTAAGTGGGGTAAATCAGTCTGAAGAACTCTTGACTCGTTTTAAACGATTTCGAGAACTCGATAAAGTTCTGTATCCCTTTGAGTATCTATCTGAAATTGAGGAAAAAAATCTGATCGAGACGATTCGGATTAGTCCAGATGATGCTCAGCTGGGTTTTGGTAAAGGGCAAAAGTTAGATAGTAAACTGGCGGGAAATACCTTAAATGCTTTTGGCGGTTTCTTTAAGAAGTCGTGGCGTTCTAATGATATTATGTGGGGGCGCTTAGACGGATTAAACCGGATAGTTGAAGCTTTACTTACTCCTGAGGGGATTGCTAAGTTTCCTAAGTTTTTGAAACGACAAGCTCAAGAATATAACATTCCTGAAGCGGGAGAAGAATTTGATCAGTTTAAAGAACAGTACTTAGATTTTTTAATTCAAGAGTCTTTCCCTAACGCTACCGCTGATCACCAGGATAAAATTAAAGGTCATCTACGTAAGCTGGCGACTCCTAATCCAGATCTTTCTGAGGCTGATATCAAAACAATACTGGATGATTTAGTGTTGGAAGGACATCGTGATATTCTCAGCACTGACCTACAGAATGTGATTGAAGATGAAATTTCTGAACAACTAGAGTGGAGTAACCAGCGAGTTCAACCTGCTGCTCCTAACGATAGTCAAACCACAAATCTAACCACAAGTCCAACCACCAAACCCCAGTATAGTCTAGTTGAGGGTAGTTTTAGTGAAACCATTAGTCTACTAGCAGCTCAGGAATTAGCTAGGAAAAGCATTGACTCCTTACCCCAGGGTAAAGAAACGTTCTTTCTCAACCATTACCAGGTGGGTTCAGAGACATTCTCAAATGATATTCCCACTACTATCCTAACAAATCTCGCTACCCGAGCTGCCCTGATTGTGCGAGATATGCTGATCACTGTATTAGGCGATCGCACTCCAGGCTTCGGTAGTAGTTTGATCTATCAAGTCTTGAATAAATCCTTACAACTATTTTATTGGTGGCAACAGATTACCCAATCATCAGGGATTAAAAAGGGTGATGGTAGTCGCCAGAAGTTGATTTCCCTGGTAGTGCAAGTAGCCTTGTTGCTGATTGCTGTCCTGTCTGTGGTTATTATCATATATCGGTCATGGATATGGTTTGCGATCGCATTTCTGACTGGCCTGTTGTCTTGGCTTTTAGGGAATCCTTGGAAAGCTATAAAAGAACGATTAATTATCAAGAATTAATTATCAAGTATGTGTGTGTTGACGTAGCGATTCTCCTTTGGAGACACTACGTCAACCCATAGCTGTTTTCCCCATCTCCCGCTAACCATTTCGGGCAAAGCCCGACGCTGCGCGAACGGGTATACAGCGGTTTGCAATTCAATTAGGTACAAAGTTCTGGGTTTTTAGGGAGCAGGGACTGAGGCCGTGGGCCACGCGGGGCGCGTTCGGAGCAGGGAGCAGGTAAGAGGGAATAGGGAATAGGGAAAAAATTCAGTGTACTTGATAGTTATGCAAAGCGCCGTAACGGGAGGGGAATTGGAGTTGAATGATGGGCAATAGTTCGGGACTAATCACAATTACCAATTACCAATTACCAAGATCACTAAAAAGATTGCTGCATCGCTTTGAGTTGCTCTAGCTGTTGATGTTGTTGCTTTATTTGCAGTGACAGGGAATCACACACTAGCTCACATAGCTCAAAGATAAAGGGATTAGCTATTTGGTAAAAGACATTGATTCCTTGTTGATTGCGAGTGACAATCCCTGCTTTAGCCAGGATTTTTAAATGCTTGGATACATTGGCCTGACCTAAGCCTGTTTGTTCGATAATTTGAGTAACATTTTTTGAGCCTGACTTCAGACAACAGATAATCTGCAAGCGACTTACTTCAGATAAGACTTTAAAGAAATCAGCGATCAGAGTCAAGGAAGTAGGGGATAACTGGGATATCTCACAGTCTGGAGGTTGCTCACTCCTCAGAGATGATTTTGGCAAAGAACTTTTAAGCATAATAGATTGGCTGACAGTGGTAATCAAGGCTAGGCTTTATCTATTATATTATTATACGGTAGTTTTAGGGCTGATTGACTGACAAAACTCCTAAAACCCTTGATTTTATCTAAAACCATTACCAGGGTTGGGTTTCACTACTGATTTGCTCGCTTGTCTAACCACAAAACTTGGTCGAGCCAGCGAGCTTTGATAAACCGCTTCTGCAAATCCGATAGATCAATCGCATCAATCAACCCACCTATCTCTTCTTTAAATTTTTCCCGATAAGACCGTTTTTTTTACATGATTCACTCGTCCTGTTTACTTTAGAGGATGCCCCAGAACTATACCCCACTGTTATGGATGAAAGAAACACCTTGACAATGGTTAGGTAGATCCATCGATTGTGTTTGGGGATTCATCACCCCAGTTATAACCGGGAATTAAGACAACGTGGGTAAGGAGAAATTCTCAAGTTTCGAGTATAGTTTAATCGGGGAAATAATACCCTTTTTTTCATAGTGGTCATGGGAATTTGGCGGAAGCGAGCCAAGCAGCGCACTACCTCACAGGCTAGAAGCCTGTGCCACGCTACTTGAGGTGCTACCAGCTTAAGCGCTACGCGCACGCTACGCGAACAGCTAAAGTCTAGCGGTTTTTATCCTAATGAGGTACACATAATTTTTGTCCTGTTCCCTCTTCTGATTTCCCTGTTCGCTGTTCCCTATTCCCTAAAACCAGAAACTCTGTACCTCACCACATTAAAAGCCGCTAGACTTTACTCTCCTCCGGATACTTTATCAAGGCAACTTTCCAACAGGTCGAGCATTTCTGTTAGCCATTTTCTAGCACTTTCTTCAGTTTCAAAATAGCGATTGGCATAGTCACCCACATCTTTCCAGGGAAAGGAGCGAGAAGCCAAAGCAACCCTTCCTTCGGTAATTATGGTACGATGCCACTTGGCAAGTTCTGGATTGTTGCAGCCAAGAACTACCTCTTCATCACTTTTACCTTCAAAATCAGCTTCAGCAAACTCCCCAGCAAGAAAACTGTAGAGATTTTCGTAGTTAGGTTTTTGGCTCATGGGTAGATTTTTAGTGTATATTTAATTGCTAATGTTGAGTAATGACTAAATATTAGATAATTAGAGACTGAAGATTCAATAAATACAAGATATTATAGTTTAAGCAAGGGTCAGTCTAAACTATAATATCTACACTATAAAATCTACAATCCCCTGAGCAGTTATCTAGCGGGATATGACGTAAGAAGTAAGCAATCTCCCTTTGCTGTTTTTTCCATAACCACACGCAACTTCCTACTATTAGAAATATTGCTCAGAGAAGCAGGACGGCTAGCCACACGACCAACTACGTCCCTAGCCCTATAGTTAACAGCTCGCTTCTCACCTATACCAGCATCAAGAACCCAACTATTTAATCTATTCCGGTTGGCTCTCAAAGCAGCTTTAATATTAGTGGCAGCAGTTTCCAAATCGGGATAGGTGCTAGCTGCGCTGATTCTGGGAGCATTAATTAATCGGTCTACTAGTTGTTGATCACTTTTACCAACATGGCGATCAATGGTGTGACCACCAAGGTACTCCTGTCGTTGTAACCAGTCGGAGGTAAAATTACTCGGCACGCATTGCGCAGAAGCTGATTGACTCACGCAGAAACCCTGTACAACAGTCAAAACAGCCAAGAATCCAGCACTCTTGGCTAGGGATTTTTTCCAATGGGTAAGCATTTTATAATCTTTGTTTTTACCTACTATTCCCAGCAGCTTTTTAATTGTAACATCCTGAGCGACTGCATCAAGACAATGAAAGGAGGGTGAATTGGCGACTGACTGTATCAGGGATGAGCTGATTGCCCTCAAAGCTGTATAGAGTAAAATTTTGGTGATTGTATACTAATTTTGGTCAAGTCAACCTATGTCTGATCAAGAAATTCGGCCAGAAGCGCAACCGTTAATCGATCGCTGTATAGATGGGAAAACTAAGGACTTTTTGGAGATAGGGAGAATTGCTGGTCTTAATACAACATCCGATTGTGCAGGCGCTGATCTCAGCGGTGCTAATTTGAGTAATGTTAACCTCAGCAGTGTCAATTTGAGTGGTGCTAACCTTAGCCTTGCTAAACTCAACGGGGCTAATTTATATGGTGCTAATTTATTGGGAGCTAACTTGTTCCGTACTGACCTGAATGATGCTAATCTTAGTGATGCTAATCTTAGTGATGCTAATCTCAGCGAGGCTATCCTCAGTCGTGCTATTCTCAGCAGTACCAATCTCAGTTCAAATAAAAATACTATATAAGTTCTGATTATGTCTGAATTTACTCCAGAAGAATGGGGAAAAATCCGAGAAACTTTGGCTGACGATCCCACTAAGTATGGATTGCCTAAACGGGAATATGGCTCGGTGGTGTTGGGGTCATTTAATATCAGAAAACTGGGGAGGGTAACTAACCGCAGTCCTGAAACCTGGGATTTTTTGGCTCATGTGTGTAAGCACTTTGATTTGCTGGCTATCCAAGAAATTATGGATAACCTGAGTGGTTTCCAGGAGTTGAAGGGGCGGATGGGGTCAGAGTTTGGTACGATTGTGTCTGATCGAACTGGGGTGTTTCCTAATGAACCAGGATTAGGGGAAAGACTGGGATTTATATATAATTGGTCGATGGTTCAGCGGGGTGAAGTGGTCTCAGATATTTCTTTTGACCGTACTAAGGTGTTAGAAACCTTGGCTCGTAACTATGATCATATCAATCAGGCTATCTTACCCTATGTGGACTATCTAAAAGAACTGGATCAGTGGAACTCAAATCAGTTAGGAAAACGCCCTCAGAAGCCGAATGTTAAGATGCCAGTGTTTCTAACCTTTGCTCGCCAACCGTTCTGTGTCAGCTTTAGAATTGTTGGTCATCCTGGTACTAACCCCTATGAGTTGATGGCGGTTAATGCTCATCTGTATTTTGGTAACTATATCTCAGATCGCCGTCAGGAATTTGATGCACTGATGGCATGGATATTAGGACGGTTTATCGAACATGATCGAGCGTATTATCCCAATTTTATCTTATTAGGAGATCTGAATTTAGATTTTGATAATCCTACTACAGACCGTGACCGGATTGAAAAGCATATCAAGATGTTTAATGCTAAGGTAAAAGGGGAAGCAAATGTTAATTTTCCGTTCTTAGACCCCCATCCAAAGACAAAGCAATTCTTGCGCACCAATGCTAGATTTACGGAAACTTTTGACCAAATTGGTTTGTTTAATTGGGATCAGCGTCTTCCTACTTATAAGGAAAATTCCTCTATGGGGGAAAACCCACGAGGACCGGATTATGGTGTTTTTAATTTTGTTGAATTGTTTAGTGATGCCTTGTACAACCGAGGGGTTAGTGAGTTATCACTATCCGAGAAGAAGGCATTTTTTCGACGGTTTGAACATGAGGTAAGTGACCATTTACCGTTGTGGTTACGACTGCCTTTGCCGGATTGAAGTTGCTGATCATTTGGCTAGTTTGGTTAATCAATGCTTGTAAACAGCAGATCTTATCTTCGGAAAACTGCCCTTTGGTGAGTTCAGGAGTAATGTTAATGGCAAAATCAACAATATGACTAGGGATTTCTGGGGGTAAATTACCAACTAGGTCACGATTGTCTATCAGTGAATCCCGTCTGTTGTTATGGTAGGTCATGATTATTGATACGATTCTTAGTTTGTGTTACTAAGCTAATTAATAGTTAACTATAGTAAAACCGTATTTTTAACTAAGTTAGGGAACGGGGATTGGGGAAGTTTTAGGAAATGGGGAGATGGGGAGATAGGGAGATGGGGAGATGGGGAGATGGGGAGATAGGGAGATGGGGAGATGGGGAGATGGGGAGATGGGGAGATAGGGAGATGACTAGAAATTTGCCATTATTCTGGCGTTGCTTAGAGGATATCTGAAAAGTTTTTTGATACTGAATTTTGCCCCCCTAGCCCCCCAAATTTGGGGGGAACAAGAATCAATTTGATGGTAAAAGTCCCCCGAGCGAGGGATTGCTCGCTCGGGGGATTTAGGGGGCTTGGATGTAGTAAATGAGACTTCTCAGACAACCTCTTAATAATGGAATGATTTTAAGAGTAGGTGCGCTTTCCAATGGGTGAGTAAATCGCCCTTGGGTCGCACCTGTGGAATGGGCATCAGGCGTGGAACTGGCATCTTGCCAGTTTCAATATATTTTCGGGCAGGCAGGATGCCCACCCCACTCATATTCATTCTTTGATTCAGCAATGCCATTATCCTAGCTATTAAGGGTTGAGCATTAACGGTCAACTGTCAACACTCAACCCTTAACACTCAACCCTTAACACTCAACCGTCAACGTTCAACGTTCAACTTTCAAAACTCTTCTAAGCGTTTTGAGAGGATCCCTTCTTTTTACCCAGCAGCAAGCTAGCACCGAGCACACTTAACCCTAAAATAGTAGCAGGCTCGGGAACTTTACCCACTTTAGCGTAAGTGACACTACCTTCTCCAGAACCGAGAAAGAAATCACCGTAGGTAAAGAAGTCGCCTCCTATGCGGTCATTGTCTTCGTCACGGATTTCAAAGGGAAAATCGAAAGTGAACAAACTGGGAACAAAATTCAATCCCAGAAGCTCTCCATCCTGAAAATCAACGTAGGGACCTACAGGAAACAAGAAATCATCTTCTTCAGTGTAGGTGACACCATTAAAGTCGAAGACTACCGATAGGTCATCGTTTCGAGAGTTGAATCTTTCAAATCCGCTGTCAAATTGGAAGGTGTCATCATAGGTAAAATACCCCTGATAAGAGTTGCCAGCTAAATTCCCTGTCTCTACATCTACGGTAAAATCATACTTGATAGTTGCAGCAGAGACGGGTTGGGTTGGCATTACAGCTAGACCCAAAGCCACACTAGCGGCTGCCAAAACCCCTGATTTATGGAAGATATCAGCCATTATAAAATTCTCCTTGTTTCAACCTGGTAGAGCGTCTTGAATCAAGCGCTAGTCTTTTAAAACTCTATTAGTTTTAAATAAAGAGGTTAATATTAGTTTAATTTTCCACAAATTTATGATTAGTTTAAGAGCTGACAGTAGACTTTCACAAAAAATTGAGAGCCTAGGAATTTATTAACCAATTCTTAACGTAAAATTAACGTTTTGTTGGACTTACTTTCATGATTTACTCCTAGACTATTTAGCGCGCTATCCAACAACCTTGGACAACACTGTGTGTTTACCGTCGCTGCCAATGGCGACCTCTTCCTCTGTGAAGATGGTTCAGCAAACCCAATTCATCGTCATAGTTACTCAGGAAGGTCAGCTCTACAAGTTCGGTGCTAACGCCCTCAATAAGCATTAGTTTGGTGGAGCCTGGGTATCGCCAGACTGTTGTTACTTGTTTGTCAATGTTTAGAAAGGCTATATAATCATTGTAAAAAACTAGGTAAGTCTATTTAGCTAAGCCTAGGTTTTGTGAAAGGAAAAAGGTAACGTTATATATAAAGATTAGATAAAGATTTATAGTATTGCCTTTATATATTACTCCAATATCAACCAAGGGTAATACCAATTAATCAAAAACTGCTATAGTCAATAAGCACCCAGGTGTTTGGGAAAGTAAAACTGGAAATTCATCAACAAAAACTGTTTAATTTAGTTTAATATAGTGGGGGGTAAATCATGCAAACGGGCGTTAGAACTTTATCGGCTTGGAGGAAGTTGAGAAAGGGTGAAATTAACTGTGAAACAGCCCTTAAACTCTTGGTTAACCCACAAGGAGAACTAAACGTTAACCTGCTGGATCGGGAAGTCAGCTCCCGGTTCTTTAAGCCATTCCCCAATCGCCAAGATTTACCCCCGGTGATTCCGCTGCTACTGTGGCGCAACTGTTATTACCTGGGTACCCCAGTCCAGTTATCCCCAGAGCAGATCAAAACATTAAGCGATCGCACTTTCAGCCAAATCAAAATTATTCCCATTGCACCCAAAAGCTACAAGCGATGGTACCACAGGGAAAACAATGATGCCAAATCTATCAGTTCCGTAGCCTTTGTCAATCCCCTTACGGGTGAGGTGGAACAAGAAGACATTACCGAAACCACAGAATTGTATCTTTCCCAAGCGGCTGACCAGATTGAGCGGATTAAAACCATTATCTCTGGAGCTCTGCGTAACCGCGCCAGTGATATTCACCTGGAACCGATGACTGATGGCTTAAGAGTCCGCTATCGCATTGACGGGATTCTTAGGGTTTGTAACAGTTCGCAAAAACATGCATATAGCTCCGACAATCTACCAGAATGTGTGCTAGATTAGAAACATGGCACTCATTCCACTCCGTAAGGCGGTCGAACTTACGGGACTCTCCAAAAACACCCTAAGGAAATATGCGGACGATGGGACGATCAAATGCGAAAAAACGCCGGGAGGAACAAGATTGTTCGATGTCGAAAGCTTGCTCACTTTCGGAAGAAGTTCAGCTAGCACTAGATCGGGTCAGTCTACGATTTGTTACTGCCGAGTCAGCTCCACCAAACAAAGAGACGACCTTGCTCGCCAAGTCGCCTATATGCACTCCCTCTTTCCGCAAGCCGAAATCATCTTTGACATCGGCTCAGGACTCAACTACAAAAGAAAAGGGCTTAGAGCCATATTGGAACGAGTTGTGCGCGGAGATCAGCTCACAATTGTTGTTGCCTGTAGAGACAGACTTACCCGATTCGGGTTTGAACTCATTGAGTACTTGGTCGGCATCAACGGTGGAAAAATCCTGGTTCTCGATCAACCTGAAAATTGTCCAGAATCAGAACTTACCGCAGATATTCTCTCCATCATTCACGTCTTCTCCTGTCGTGTCCACGGACTCAGGAAGTATGGGTCAAAAATCAAAAAAGATCCGGATATTCCTCAATGCTGAGCAACGATCTATTGTTCGCAAGTGGTTTGGAGTTTCCCGCTATGTTTTCAATAGAACCGTTAAAATGCTTGAAAATGGTGAAACCAAAGCTAACTGGAAAGCCATTAAAACCGACATCTTAAATAACCTTCCTGAGTGGTGTAAGACAGTACCTTATCAAATTAAGTCTATAGGGATAAAGGATGCCTGTATCGCTGTCAGGGAGGCCAAGAAAAAATACCAAAAGACTGGACAGATAAATCGGGTAAGATTTAGATCTCGTAAAAATCCTGTTCAGTCTTGCTACATACCCAAGTCTGCTGTCTCTAGCAAAGGGATTTACCATACAAAACTGGGTGAATTGACCTTCGCTGAAACACTTCCAGGCGAGTACGGAGATTGTCGATTAACTAGCACTAATGGGGACTATTATCTGACAGTCCCCCACAAGACTACTCAAGTAAAAACCGAGAACCAAGGTAGAGTAGTAGCCTTAGACCCTGGTGTGAGAACGTTCTTGACGTTCTTTAGCGAAAATTCTATTGGGAAAATTGGTTGTGGGGATTTTTCTCGGATTCAACGACTTTGCTCTCACCTTGATAGCCTTTTTTCAAAAATAAGTAAGGCAAAAAGAAAGCAAAAACGCCGAATGAGAAAAGCTGCCAGACGAATAATTATCAGAATTCAGAATCTGATTAACGAATTACATCACAAAGCTGCCCGCTTCTTAGTTAACAACTTCGACGTCATACTACTGCCCACTTTTGAAACATCTGAAATGGCAAAGAAGGGAAGCAGGAAGATCAGGTCTAAAACTGTTCGGAATTTGCTTTCTTTTGCTCATTATCGATTCAAAGAGTTTCTCAAGCACAAAGCCTTAGAAACAGGAAAAACAATGGTAGACGTCTGTGAAGCCTATACTAGCAAAACTGTTAGCTGGACAGGTGAATTGATCAATATTGGTGGCAGTAAGAAAATTAAATCAAAAATCGATGGGCGATCTATGGATCGTGACATTAATGGCGCTCGTGGGATATTCCTGAGGGCTTTGGTAGATACACCCTGGCTGAGAAATCAGCTTGCATTGGCGAGCCAAAATTGACTTTCTGGGAGATTCTGGTAGCTAAAAAGTATCGGTTAGCGACGGAAGATGTGAATGTAGTAACGGTGGAAGACCCAGTGGAGTATGTCTTACCTCGGATTACCCAGACCCAAGTGAATGAGGCAGCGGGGATGACCTTTGCGGCAGGGATGAGGGCAATTTTACGCCAAGACCCGGACATCATTATGGTGGGGGAAATTCGGGATGCTGAAACCGCTGAAACAGGGATTCGAGCTGCTTTGACCGGTCACTTAGTATTGACCACTCTCCACACCAATGATGCAGTTAGTGCTATTCCTCGTATTAAAGATATTGGTCCGGAACCGGGTTTAATCAGTGATGCCCTATTGGGAATAGTGGCACAGCGTTTGGTGCGCAAAGTATGTCCCCACTGTCAAGAACCTTATACCCCGACTTCTGAGGATTTGCGGAAGCTGAGTTTGAGGCCAGAGGAAGCTAATCTCAAAGGTTGGCGCAAAGGAAAGGGTTGCGCCAAGTGCTACAATTCCGGCTATTTAGGACGGGAAGCTATTGTGGAGTTACTGGATGTAGATGATACCGTACGCCAGTTGATTTATGAGGGAACTATGACTCAGTTGCACCGTTACCTGGATAAAATCAGTTTTTATTCCTTCCGGAAGGCAGCGATTGAAAAGGTAACCAAAGGGGTAACCACCCTAACCGAAATCTTACGAGTTCTACCCCACAGTGCTTTGTCCTGTAAGTCTCACGGTCAATTGGACAAGCCAAGAGCTGCTAAAGTGAAATCCCTAGATAAGATGGCTCCAAATAGGAGATACGGTTGATTGGCAACATTGCTGGGTAGGGAGTAGGGAGTAGGGAAAGAGAGGGAAGTGTGGGAGGTGTGGGAGGTGTGGGAGGTGTGGGGAGATGGGGAGATGGGGAGATGGGGAGATGGGGAGTCAGAACCCAAACCACTCGGGCTTTGTATCAAGACAGGGGTTGTGAAAATTGAATGTACTTCATTAATATGAGCACCGCCATACCAATAGCAAAAGATCTGCTGTAGGACTTACGCAAAAGTGCAAAAGTCCTGAATGTGCGAATATAAACAAGGATATTGAATTTTTCTGCCATGGTGCCAGTGGGCAGATTGTCTAGCTAAACCACACTGCTCAACCCATTGAATTGGTGGGATTCACCATTATCGAGAGAGTCAATTAAGGTAGTTGCATATTACTGGGGGAACTAATCAAAAGAGATTTCTACTGTGAAAGTAGAGACAGTTGGAAATCCGCAGATAATGTTTGACTTAACCTTTACTCGTAATTTAAGCGCTACACTAATTGTTGTGACTCTGCTTAGCCTGAGTTTATCTACCGTGCGTCATCATCCCCAAACCATGACGAAACAGAAACGATTCACTCCAATTGGAAACGCGATGAGAATGGGTTTAGTCATCAAGGGTCAACAACTTCGCTACCGTTAATTGGGTGTATCATAAATGATTAATTTTAAGGTCTTTGAACAAGCACGGCAAAAACATCCCCGCTCTGAAGCTATGCCATTTATGGCTGAGCTGAGACAACAGATGCGATCGCATCAGCCTTATCAAGGATTAAGACTATTACATCATATCCCCTTGACCATAGAAACTGTATTTAAAGTTGAACCGTTGCTGTTGGCTGGTGCGGAGCTTACCGTGTCTTGCCCTAATTTTATCCAGCCTAACCCAGAAGCAGTGGAAATTTTACTCAGTGCTCATGTTGAGGTTAATCTTGAAGGTAATTTTGAGGATAACTATGATATTTGTTTAGATCATAGTGGGGAGTTACCCACACTACTTAACCCTCGCGAAGGAGTGGTAGAGCTAACTAAACTTGATAACGATATCTATCAATCCTTAGATATTCCCTATCCCTTGATTTCTGTGGATGACAGTTTCCTAAAAACTATCGAAACGTTCTATGGCACGAGTAAAGCATTTGTCAAAGCCTTCCACCAGTTAACCAACGAGTCATTAGTGGATAAAAAATTGGTAATCTTTGGTTGTGGAAAAGTTGGAAAAGGACTCGTTAATGAATTATTAGGCTTAACCAAGGAGCTGGTGGTTGTCGAGAAAAATCCTAAGATTTTGGAACAGCTGAAAGCTAGAGGAATCAAAGGGTTACAAGCTGACGACCTGGATGGCATTAGGGCAGCACTCAAGGAGGCTTTTTGTGTTGTAACCTGTACGGGAGTTAATGGAGTACTCTCTAAGGAGTATGACTTAGACAAGGAAGATTTTAGTGGTAAGTATCTTGCCAACATTGGCGCAGAAGATGAATTTGGTGATAACTTCTCAGAGGCAGAAGTGCTTTTCAAAAAAGCTCCGATCAATTTTTCCTTAGCGGAACCTACTCCAGTTCAGACTCTCGACCCAGTGTTCTATGCCCATAACATAGCGATTGACTTAATTTTATCGAAGGAATTGGAACCCGGTTACCATTCATTCCCTAGTCATCTTGCCCAGGAAATAATAGAGAAATGGGTAAACTATCATGATCAAGATATAGCCTTTTTAAGGGAGTAGGGAGTAGGGAGTAGGGAGTAGGGAGTAGGGAGTAGGGAGTAGGGAGTAGGGAGTAGGGAGTAGGGAGTAGGGAGTAGGGAGTAGGGAGTAGGGAGAAGGGAGTAGGGAGTAG
>NZ_JAAHHW010000013.1 GCF_010692325.1 Moorena sp. SIO3I8
GGGTCGGCGTATCAAGATTTCGGGGGCTCAGTGGGATGAGAGTAACGTCCCACAAGTCTTGAAGCATCGGTGTGCCTACCTCAACGGGCAATTTTCAACTTGAGTCTTACAAAACTGAGATGCACTCGACGAATACCTGTTGAAGGTTCCAAAAACATCTTGATTACCGGGGGCAAAATGACCAAAGCCCTGCAACTGGCTCGCTCTTTTCATAAGTCTGGGCACAATGTCTTTTTAGTTGAAACTGATAAATATTGGCTATCTGGTCACCGATTTTCTAATGCGGTTAAAGGGTTTTATACCGTGCCAGCACCAGAAAAATATCCCAATGGTTATTCCCAAGCCTTACTAAAAATTGTTCAAAAAGAAAACATTGATGCCTTTATTCCCGTATCTAGCCCAGTAGCGAGCTATTATGATTCTGTCGCTGGAACGTTACTCTCCCCCTACTGCGAAGTCATCCACTTTTCTCCTGACATCACCCAGATGTTAGACGACAAATTTACATTGTGCGAGCAAGCTCGTTCTTTAGGATTATCAGCACCAAAATCCTTCCTAATTACCGATCCACAACAAATTCTAGATTTTGACTTCAAAGCAGATGGGAGTCGGTATATTCTCAAAAGCATTCAGTATGATTCAGTTTCTCGCTTAGACATGACCAAGTTTCCCTTTGAAGGAATGGAAGATTATGTCAAAAATCTTCCTATTACAAAGGAAAACCCTTGGACAATGCAAGAGTTTATTACCGGTCAGGAGTATTGCACCCACAGTACAGTACGCAACGGAAAAATTAGACTTCACTGCTGTTCCCCATCGTCTCCTTTCCAAGTAAATTATCAGCATCTTGATAAACCTGAGATATATTCATGGGTGGAGAAATTTGTCAAGGAATTAAATTTGACAGGACAAATTTCCTTTGACTTCATTCAAACCGAAGACGGCACCGTCTATCCCATTGAATGTAATCCTCGCACCCATTCTGCTATCACCATGTTTTACAATCATCCAGGATTAGCAGATGCTTATCTTAAAGATAGTGAGCAGGAAAATCAAGCACCGATTGTGCCCCGCCCTGACAGTAAACCAACTTACTGGCTCTATCATGAAATTTGGCGGCTGACTGAGATCAGGTCATGGTCAGCTTTACAAGGGTGGATTAAAAAGATTGTCAAGGGTACAGATGCCATTTTTCAAGTCAACGATCCCTTACCCTTCTTAACCGTACCCCATTGGCAAATTACCTTACTATTGTTAGAGAATTTACGGAAACTAAAAGGCTGGGTAAGGATTGATTTTAATATTGGTAAATTGGTAGAATTGGGTGGGGATTAAATAGCGTTCGGCTTAAGATTCGCCCTATCAAAAAAGTTAAGCAATATATGTTACCAATTAACAACACTTCGGACAGGGAATCTACCCTCAATCATCCCACCATCGGTATCATCGGTTGCGGCAATATTGGAGGGCGACAAGCCGCTAATTTTCTAGCCCATGGCTACTCGTTCTATGTCTACGACATCAATTAGGATTACACTGGCTATTCCGCTGCCTAAATTGATATTAATAATCATTACATATATTAATCATTACAGATATCTAAGCTCACCCCTTGATAGCCTAGTTGCGTTGCTTATTCCAGCTCTTAGCGCTGTGGAAGGTTGAGCGATTTTCTGAGAACGTATTCAATTGTGGACTTTGGTAAATTTCCTAGTCATTTTATTCGGAATGTATTTGACGCTCTCTAGTATATCTGCTATTAAACCTGCAATTGAATCTGCTAATAACTGAGTTTAAATAGTAAATATATAAAATAAAATTATTTATTATGAACTTGATTAAAACTATTCTGAGTTTTGCTTAATATGAGATGAAAGTATGGTTTTTATCAGATGAATAAAAAACCGTTAAAACTAATGAACAAAAACTACCTTTATTTATTCACCTCGTTGCTCAAAAAAAATTGGGGTAATGCAGTCATTATTTATGCCTGAAAGGAGCAAACCTCAAAATATTAGTATAAAGTTTGAGTAGTCATTTACATGAGTCTCCGATTATCAGCTATTTATATACAGTATTTATTCAAAAAATTATCGACAACAACAGCATCAAAATTAACTATTAATTTAAATTTTAACTATCCATTCAATAGCTACAAGTGTTAGGGTTTATACTATAGCGTTTATCGTAGCTATGAGGTACACATTATTTTTTACCTCTTCCCTCACTTCCCCTCCTGGGAGGGGTTAGGGGTGGGTTACTCTTACCTGCTCCCTGCTCCCTGCTCCCTAAAAACCAGAAATTTGTACCTCACAAGTCGTAGAATTGCTATATCATATATGCTTTCAATAAAAATATATAAATAAAGAAACATGAATGCTCAAGGTAAATTATCACGGATACAGTACCTATCTTCATTTCCAATAGATTCTTTTGCTGCATTAATTGGTAGCATAATATGTCTTTCTTTTTCACCAATTTTTATTCGTTTGATTGAAATGGAAATGGGACCAAATGCTACGGCATTTAATCGTTTTTGGATTGCGGCTGTTGCCTTTGGACTACTGAATAACTTGTTAAATGTGGGTCACCAAAAGCAGGAAACTGAACCAGAACTAAATAAAAATAATCTGGGCTCAGAAAAAAGGCTACTGATTGCAGATGGTTTGCTTTTAGCGATGGCTTTGATAGCTTGGACTTGGTCTTTAACTCAGACGAGTGTTGCCAACTCTAGCATCATGCATAATATGGCTCCCATATTTACTATATTAGGAGGGTGGCTAGCTTTTGGTCAGCTCTTTGACCGTCGATTTCTCGTGGGTATGTTTGTTGCAATCGCGGGAGTAACTTTACTAGAAGTAAATGATCTGTTATCATTGAGTATTGGTCAACAGCTACTAGGGGATTTAGCAGCTTTACTCTCAGCAGTATTTTTTGGGGTACACCCATTAATCGCAGAGCAACTTCGCACTAAGTTTAACTCTGTGACGATTATGACTTGGTCTTCGACAACCAGTTTTCTGTTGCTATTTCCTGTTGCTGCAATCACCGAAGAGCAACTTTTTCCGAGTTCCGTAACTGGGTGGTTTTCAGTAATTGCCCTAGCATTCGTTGGTCAAATGCTGGGTGTAGGACTTTGGACTTATTGCCTCAAAAAGTTATCTTCAGGGTTTGCTAGCCTAGTGGGGTTGATTGTTCCTGTTCTCAGTTCCCTCGAAGGTTGGACAATTTTCTCAGAACCTCTTAGTTTTTTGACTTTAGTCAGTTTTGTGGTAATCTTAGTGGGAATGTATTTGGCTATTTCTAGCAGATCGGCTATTAAATCTCCCCTTGAATCTACTAATAGTTAAATTTCACTACTGCATCTATCAAAATTTGATATTAGAAACATCGAAGTATTAACATTAAACACTTGTGGTGCCATATAATCAAATGAGCAGAGATTTAGTCAATAGGATTAACCATTCCTAGCAATCGCTCATTAACCCCTAAACAAACATAATGGCTAAACAAGTTGGGATTGCACTCACGTTTATCATGTTCCTGCTGTTATTTACAGCAGTGGGCATTTACTCGGCAACCCGCAAACAAAATACCACCACCGATTATTTACTGGCTAGTCGCAATGTCAACCCTTGGCTGACAGCACTATCAGCAATGGCAACTGGTCAAAGTGGTTTATTATTCATCGGTCAAGTAGGTTTTGCCTATAAAATAGGCATTTCCTCCCTCTGGCTGACCATTGGTTGGGCAATTGGGGACTATCTTGCTTGGTATTTTATTTTCAAACGGTTGAGACAGCTCTCTGAGGAAACTGCTTCAGATACTGTCTCTTCCTTTCTAAGTCAAAATATGAAAGGCTCCCGTTTGATTGCCATTATCTCTGCTATAATAACTATTATCTTTCTAGGTTCCTACGCCGCAGCCCAACTGGTAGCAGGAAGCAAAGCACTCAATGCTGTGTTCGGATGGAACTATAATTTAGGCATCATTATAGGAGCAGTAATTGTCGTTATCTACTGCTTTTCTGGAGGAATTCGCGCCTCAATTTGGACCGATGCTCTACAAGCAACAATCATGATCGGTTCCTTGTTACTGTTGTTAGTGGTGGCGGTTGCCAGTTGTGGTGGAACCGGGCAACTGTGGCAATCTTTGGCAGGCATTGATCCAGCTTTAATCAACTGGAATTATTCTCAGCAACCGTGGGGATTTGCGCCTTTCTTTATTGGTTGGATAGTAGCTGGTTTTGGTGTGGTGGGACAACCCCACATTATGGTGCGCGCTATGGCGATTGACTCAGCCGACAACATTGCTTTTGCCAGAAATATTAAAGCTGCTTTGGGGTTAGTAACCTCGATCTCGGCTATGGGTATTGGCTTAACAGGGCGAGTGCTGATGCCAGATTTGTTGGCTTCCGGGGATCCAGAATTGGCACTTCCTTACCTATCGTTGAAATTGTTACCAGTGGTTTTAGTGGGATTGATGCTCGCTGGGCTGTTTTCTGCCACTATGTCCACAGCAGATTCTCAAATACTCTCTTGTTCAGCTGCCCTAACCCAAGATATTTTTCCGGCTGCAGCTAAATCTTACCAATTCGCAAAAGTAGGAACCCTAACTGTAACAGCAGTAGTTTTGGCGATCGCCCTACTTGGAAATAACAATGTCTTTGCTTTAGTAACTTTTTCTTGGTCGGCTCTGGCTTCAGGTTTGGGTCCTTTATTAATCTTGAGAGTTTGGCAGCGACCAGTCAATCTTACCACAGCGATCGCAATGATGGGAATTGGGATTGCTACAGCTTTGATTTGGAATTTAGGACTTGATTTGTCCAGTGCTATTTATGAAGTGCTTCCAGGTATGGCTGCAGGAATGGCAGTCTATGGAATTGCTCAGTTTTTGAAACATCCTAAATGATTCCGTTTTTAGTTGTTTAGTTTAGTTCTTTATAAGAGGAGATTAGTTATGTCAGTACTTCGCATTCTTCATTTAGTTGGGTCTGCAGACAATGACTTTTACTGCGATTTGTCACGGCTATACGCCCAAGACTGTATTGCCGCAACGGCGAATCCTTCTCTCTACGAATTTCATATTGCCTACATCACCCCCGATCGCCAGTGGCGGTTTCCCTCATCCCTCAGTAAGGAAGACATCGCCGCAGCCAAACCCATGTCCCTCTCTGAGGCTGTAAAGTTCATAACAGCAAAAACTATTGACCTAGTGCTGCCACAAATGTTTTGTATCCCTGGCATGACTGAATACCGTGCCCTATTGGACTTGCTTAATATGCCCTATGTGGGCAATACCCCAGATTTGATGGCACTAACTGCCCATAAAGCCAGAGCTAAGGCGATTGTGGCAGCGGCAGGAGTTAAAGTACCTTTTGGAGAACTACTTCGCCAGGGAGACATTCCCACCATTAAGCCGCCAGTAGTGATCAAACCTGCTAGTTCTGACAATTCTTGCGGGGTGACTTTCGTCAAAAATGTCGCTGACTATGACGCTGCCCTGAAAACAGCCTTTGAACATTCAGATGAGGTCTTAGTGGAAGAGTACATCGAACTCGGTCGGGAAGTTAGATGTGGAATCGTTGTCAAAGACGGCGAGTTAGTGGGTTTACCCCTGGAAGAGTATCTGGTGAATTCCCATGACCACCCGATTCGCAACTATGAGGATAAACTAAAACGAACAGAAGATGGCAACTTGAGTTTGACTGCTAAGGATGGTGTTAAGGCTTGGATGCTAGACCCTAGTGACCCTGTAACCAAGCCAGTTCAGGAAGTAGCCAAGAGGTGTCATCAGGCGTTGGGCTGTCGCCACTACAGTCTTTTTGACTTCCGTATCGACCCACAAGGGCAACCTTGGTTTCTAGAAGCAGGGTTGTATTGTTCTTTTTCTCCTAAAAGTGTGATTGCTTCTATGGCGAAAGCATCGGGCATATCTGTAAATGAGTTGTTGATGACAGCGATTGATGAAACGTTAATTGATAAGGCTGCGTGTAGGGAATAGGGAACTTCGGATCAGGGAATAGTCTGAGGCGGGGGCGCGGCAGGTGTGGGGAAATGGGGATAATATGGGAAGTGTGGCAGGTGTGGGAGGTGTGGGAGGTGTGGTAAGATGGGGAGTCAGATTAGCAACTAGCTCCCCAAGACAGTGCTGCCTAGGTATTCCCTAGTCCCTAGTCCCTAGTCCCTAGTCCCTATTCCCATTAACCCAGGACGAGGTACCTCAGCCAATTGAGAACTGCTATTATGATTAAGTAACGTTTAAGTTTTCCGTAACAAGAGTGCCACTCCCCAGTTAGCGATCGCATGTAGTCTTGGTCATGGCATCATACCACCATCAGCATAGTTATCTAAATCTAAATTGTTATCTAAATTACTGGCCTCAGCCCATTCCTGATCAGGGTATTTACTTGTGACACACCGATTGAGGTTAGGGAACAGTTAGTAAAAATATTCCATCTGCTACCAAATCCTTCAATGATGTGGTAAGATAGAGACATGGCATTAGTACCACTCCCTAAGGCGGTCGAACTTACCGGACTCTCCAAAAATACTCTCAGAAAGTACGCAGATAATGGCACCATCCAATCCGAAAGGACACCAAGCGGAAACAGGCTCTTTGATACGCAAAGCCTGCTCAGTCTTGGGAAGCGGCAATCAAAACAGCCAGCCACTATCTGCTACTGCCGAGTCAGTAGTACAAAGCAAAGAGACGACCTCGCTAGACAAGTTGCCTATATGCACTCCCTCTTCCCCAGCGCCGAAATCATCAAAGATATCGGCTCAGGTCTCAACTACAAAAGAAAAGGGCTTAGAGCCATACTGGAACGGCTTATGCAAGGAGACCAGCTCACAATTGTTGTTGCCTGTAGAGACAGACTCACCCGATTCGGGTTTGAACTCTTTGAGTACTTGGTCAGTATCAACGGTGGAAAACTCTTGGTTCTCGACAACCCTGAAAGTTGCCCCTCCTCAGAGCTTACCGCCGATCGCGAAGGGTGACCAAAGGTCAATCTTCTCTCAATCATTCACGTCTTCTCTTGTAGAGTCCACGGACTCAGAAAGTACGGGACAAAAATCAAAGAAGATCCGACTGTTCCTAAACGCTGACCAACGCTTAACTATTAGAAGGTGGTTTGGAGTTTCCCGTTATGTGTTCAACAAAACCGTCAAAATCCTTGAAAATGGCGAAATTAAAGCAAATTGGAAAGCCATTAAGACTGGTATCCTGAACGATCTTCCTGAATGGTGCTTGGCAGTACCTTATCAAATCAAATCTATAGCGATAAAGGATGCCTGTACCGCTGTCAGAGAGGCCAAGAAAAAATACAAAAAATTGGGACAAATTAATCGGGTTAGATTCCGTTCTAGGAAAAATCCTGTTCAGTCTTGCTACATTCCTAAATCGGCTGTTTCTGTAAAAGGAATTTACCACACAAAGTTAGGTGCATTGACCTTTGCTGAGACACTTCCTGGCAACATTTGTGATTGTAGATTGACTAGCACTAACGGGAACTATTACCTAGTAGTCCCTTACAAAACAGCCCACATTAAAACCGAAAACCAAGGTAGGGTTGTAGCGTTAGACCCTGGTGTTAGAACTTTTTTGACATTTTTTAGCCAGACTTCCGTTGGCAAAATAGGACATGGTGACTTTTCTGGGATTCAGCGTCTATGTCAACACTTAGATAATCTGATTTCAAAGATCAGTAAGGCTAAGGGAAAACAAAAATACCGAATGAGAAAAGCCGCCAGAAGGATGGTGCTCAGAATTCAGAGCCTAGTAAATGAACTACATCACAAGGCGGCTAGATTCCTGGTTGACAACTTTGATGTAATATTGCTCCCTACCTTTGAGACGTCTCAGATGTCCAAGAAGCGCAACCGAAAACTTAGATCTAAAACGGTTCGCAATATGCTTTCTTTTGCCCATTATCGGTTCAAAGAGTTTCTCAAACAAAAAGTATCTGAGACCGGAAAGATTGTTGTTGATGTCTGCGAAGCTTATACCAGCAAAACGGTTAGTTGGACGGGCGAGATAGTTAACATTGGCGGCAGCAAGACTATTAAGTCGAAAATTGATGGTCAAGTAATGGATCGTGACATCAATGGCGCTCGTGGGATATTCCTGAGAGCTTTGGTAGATACACCCTGGCTGAAAAATCAGCTTGCATTGGCGGGCTAAAGTCTACTTTGGTAGATTTTGGTAGCTAAAAAGTATCGGTATTATTGATTTGGCGTTGCTGAATCTTAGAATGAATATAAGTAGGGTGGGCATCCTGCCCGCTTGGTAATTGTAACGGGCAAGATGCCCGTGCCACCAAGATGCCCGTGCCACCAAGATGCCCGTGCCACCAAGATGCCCGTGCCACAAAACTCTTAAAATCATTCCATTATTAAGCAACGCCAGTGATTTTCCCCTACAGGTGCCCGATCCTAGCTATAGACTTTCCCACTAGGAGCTACCTAGAACAGCCAGCTTAAGCAGGCTTTTTGGCCAATTAGAGCAGTTTCATCTGGAGCAGTTGGGATAAATCAGGTTTTGGCTGCTGATTGCCGCCATTTTGGCTGGAAAAATGGCCTATCTAAGCTAACGTTTATAAAGACTTCACATAAAATTTACAATCTGGTGGGACGATTCATAAGTAATTTACAGAAAATTGCTGATAGACATGGTTAACTTTAGAAGAAGCAAAAAGTGCAGCAGGTACTCAAAGCATGTAGTTTCTCCTAGTCACTGCTTAAACGCCAAGATGCTAACCAGAGTGAAAAAACCGTACCATGCGGAATTTCTCTAACAGCCCTTGAGGTAAATAGTAACACGAGTAGTTTTAACAGTTAACTATACAACATGTCAGGCTCTCCTCTGAATAAATTCCTTTTTAAACCCGTTCTTCTTGCAGCAGCGGTATTGTCAGTACTGTCCTTACCAGTAGCAATTTTTGGCTCACAACCAGTATCCATTCGCATTCAGGGAGAACAGTGGATGGATGGTGAAATTAAGGATCTTGCTCCCCCTTACCTAGGCTTGGTTGGAGCCTTAAGTTTGGGAGTCGGTGTAGCCAGTTTGGCAATTTCAGGGTGGCAACACTCCGCCCATAAATTTTCTCAAACTCAGGACAAAGTTTCGACTCTATCTGGGGATATCCAGGCAAAAGAAAAAGAATTAGAAGACCTTAAGCTTTCTCTGTCGAGTTTGGAAGCTTCTGGACTCAGTGATTTTATAGATAAGGGAGAAACCCCGAAAACAGTTACAGAAAACCTTCCGGAAAAAGTTACCGACAAAGTTACCGACAAAGTTATAGAAAACCTTCCGGAAAACGTTACGGAAAACGTTACCGACAAAGTTATAGAAAACCTTCCGGAAAAAGTTACCGACAAAGTTACCGACAAAGTTATAGAAAACCTTCCGGAAACTCAGGATAACAGCATTGAATTCCAGCCAGTCTTTGAAACTATAGTGACTAGCTCGAATTTTGTTGAAGAGCCCTCCATAACAACCCCTACAAGGTCTGTAGAGGATGTAACCCAGAAGTTTGCCTCAGCACAAACGTTTCTAGGTTTTGTGCGCACAAAACCTGTAGTCACCCAACCTATCCAGGTGAGTTCACCAAAACCCGAGCAGCTGGATCAACTCAACACTCAACTTCAAACAATTATGACTCAGATGGCTTCTTTACAATCTGCCCTTGATGGCACACAGAAAAGTCGACGGATTGAGGTACCTGTAGCCAATCGAGCATCCAAACAACTTGTTAAGTCCTGGTCTGTAAAGGGTTAGGAAGGTTTAAGACAAGTTGTTAGACGATTAGGGTGCATTGTTATCGAACCATAAGCTAAAAAGCATCTACTGGAATTTACTCCAGAGAGTTATGTATAGATAGTTTACTGTTGGCAATTAGTCAAAATTGCTGAATTTAGTTGACCATTTTTGCCTTCCAAATTCACAATTATAACCTCAATTTATCCATAGATTAATTTGGGATTAGCTAATTACTGGATTGTTACAATTGATATCACATTGATCCTGTTCACAAAAAGCGCCAACAAAACGCGATCATAGCGCTCATTAAATAAAACTGTTAGGGTATGTCGGTTAAGACCTTGCACAGTGTTGCTGAGTATTATAATTAGTATTATTATTAATATTATTCATGGTTCAGGCTTGATAGTAACCAACCATGAACCATGACCATGAACTATGAACCAAGATAAAGGTTTTGTCTTATCGGAAAAACTCTGACGGCGAGAGTCGAGTATCGCTTTGATTAGTTAAATTGGTTTGTGGGCTAATACTACCACTAACCGATCTTTGGGGTCTAAGTTCTGAGCGGTTTCCCCAGCCACCATTGCGTTCTGCTGCCCTAATGCTAGGTACTGATTTCCTGCCACTAGGTAGCGCTATCGGTAGGGTGTAACTTGCCTTTACGTAAGGTTGACCATCATTATTAAATCGGACGAGGTCACCTTCCATCTCTGGAATCTGCGGCTGTTGCTCTTCAGCCCTTCCTAGGTGACCATAGGGCTCATAGGTAGCTAAGAAAGAGACACTATTATTGGGGCTAACCGAGAATCGTCCTTGTGATTGATTGATTTGCCAAGCTTCCTGAAGGCGACCATCTGGTGCCACCTCCCATAGGTTAAGCCTAGCTTCCCATTGACCCTGCTCGTCTACCTCAACAACTTGGCGATCCAAAATAGAATAGGTGCCTAGGGGGTTAGAACCAAATAAAGGCTGTTGTGTCGGACGCAAATAGCGAATAGCAGCCACAGCAATTTGACTTTGGTTAGGTAGATTACTAGTACCGGATACAGTATACGCACCAGGACGACTGGCCGGTTTTACACTGAGTTCTAACTCAAGGTCAGGGGATTCTTTTGGGGAGCAGCTGACACACAATGCCATTAGCATTAGGATCATAGTCACCTGCTTATTAGAGTAAAGTGAGCGAACTGTTTGACTTAAAAATTGGTAGAATCGCATAAGCATAGGTATAAACAGATTAGATATCCCTAAGGGATAGCTTACAAAGAATGAGTAATTGTCAGATTAGGGGTTCAAAATATCGACTATCATAGCAAGTTGTTAAAAACGAGCTAGGTTAATTGGTAGTTATTCATTGATTTACCATGGAACCCTAATCAACGTCTAACATAATCAATACCTTGATTGTTTATAATTGATAGCTTATAATTTATAGCTTATAAAATTTTATCGACTAAGACTAGTTATGAAGCAGCAAAGTAGGTTTAGACATACATCTTTATTGAAATTTTGTACTACTCAGTTGGCAATCGCTGGCCTAGTAACCCTAGGGATTCCTAATGGTTCTGCCACTGCTGGGAATGGATTTAGTTTGTGTGCCAAAGATCTTAAAGCGGCCAATATAACTTCAGAAATCGCATCACAAGCTTGTTCAGAGGCACTACAACCTGAGGATTTATCGTTGTGTGTACTAAAAATTGAGGTACTGACCTCATTAGCAGGTCAAAAAGCCCTAGGTGCTTGTACACGAGTCCGACGACCTTTGGAATTAGCTAGGTGTGTGGTTGATATTGACAATCAGATTGAAAACATAAATGCTAACTCAGTGCTGGATCACTGTCGTCGTAGCCTCCTGCCAGAGCAATTTTCTGAATGTGTTATTGGCTTGAATAGTGCCAATGTCGCTAGCCCTGACAAGGCTCTAAACACTTGTATTTCTGTTGATCAATATCCCTCCCAATTGTCTCCGACCTTTGCGCCACCTCCGGCGAGAACCTTGGTTCAGTAATTTGGTTGAGTATTGTAAGCATATGCGCGAAGCGCACGCTGCGCGAACAGCTCTCAGCAGTCAGCAGTCAGCTTTATGGCACAGGCCACAAGCCCTGTGACAACACTGCAGCATTATTCCAATGCTTACCGATTTTATTCAAAAGCTGTTCAGTGTAGCTTGCCCTATGCTCATAAGCACATCAAGTACCGTGGCACAGGCTTCTAGCCTGTGACTGATTAGCTGTTCGCGTAGCGTGCGCTTCGCGCATATGCTGATAGCTGATAGCTGATAGCTGAATACTTACCTTCTATTTATTTAACCTTGTGCAAGTAATCAACAATTTCGTTAAATTTTTGAGCCACATTACCACTGGTGAATAAATCTTCAGCCTTGGCCAGACCTGCTCTAAAATCTGGGCAAACACCACAACGCCACAGATAAAACCCACCATTCCAGATAGCGGCTGGCATCAATGGGTTGGATTTACCCTTTAGGATTTCCTGGTAGTGTGCCAGCAGTGTAGTGGTTGACTCAAACGGTAACTCCTTGCCAGCCAAACCGTATTCACTCGGATGGAGTAGCAAACGCTCAAACCCTTGACTGGCTGATGCTTGACTAATGGCTATGATGGCAGTGCGATCGCGTGGTAAGTCACAGCTACCCTCTAAGCCTTTGACAAAGGTAAAATTCTTGACCAGACGCAGCTGAGATGTCTGTCTAAATAGGATTTCTGTAGGTGGATGAACATACCCGGCAACATGATGAGTCTCTCCTCTATAGGCAGACCACAGGAGTTCCATGGTTGCTATCGGTGGACGTTTACCGATTTGGTCGCGGTAGGAAACTAACTGATCAGCTTGGGGAAAATGCTGGGGTAAATAGATAAATCCTAAGCCAGTTGTCTCCAATACTTGTTGCACCTGGGGCATAGAAAGTTGGGAGAAATCCATTCCCAATCCCTGCCAAATCTCAATCAAGGGGACTCCATACTTAGTGGGCATACAATCTCCCCCATGCATGACCACAGGTACCCCAGCAGTAGCTAAGACTAAGGCGGTCAGGGGTGTGACTGGTGCAGTACGGCTTCGTCCATCATAGGGTGTTCCTAACACTGTAATCCCCAGGGATGGAGAAGAAGAAAGTGACCGAGAGGCATCTTGCCCATGGTTGATGTCCCAGGGGTGTAACCTTGGTCCAAGTTGGTCATAAGCATCCAACATTCCTGCCAGTTCTTCACTGGTCGGTCGTTTGATGCGGTGGGCAATCATAAATGCTCCAATTTGCGCTGGTGTAGCCTCTTGTGTCAACATGAGGCGGGTTGCAGTGGTGGCTTCCTCACGAGTTAAGGCTTTCCCAGTGTGTACACCACTGCCCACTTTCTTTAATAATTCCCTGAAGACATTACTCATTGGTGATTAGTCCAAAGCTGGAAACAGTGATCAAGCTTGAGCAAGGGCTGGCAGCTGGAGGTTCCAAGCCTGAACTGTTGGCATGTCCAGCTGACGCACCAGTTGACAAAAATGCTGAATTGGTGGAATGTCTAAGCGATCGCGAGTCGTGACTAAGACCACTTGACGAGTCCACTTGGAATCCAAGGCCGAGAGGTTACCAACTAGTTTGTTGGAGCTAGCCACGGATTCTGGTAGTTTTTCTAGGGTACGCACAGCCAGAGTAGAGTCTTCCTGTACATTGATCAGGGCTGATTTGGGCAATAGGGCAATCAATTCTCCTTGGCGCACTACTCCTTGGAATGCTTCTAGGGTATTTAACTCCATAACTGCCCGCAAATTAGCCCCTAGGCGGGAAAACTGCTGTTGTACTAAACGTTGCATCCCGTAGCCACTTTTAAAGACTGCTTGTGGGTATTTAATCAGTTCTGACCAGGGCACTGGTTGATAGTTGACTAAGGGATGGTCTGATGCCATCAGGACTTCGATGGGCTCTTCGTAGAGTATCTCAACTACCATCTCTGAACTAGTGGTCAAAAAGCGATTGTTCATCACAATTGCTACATCCACTAGACCATCTCGCAGTACCTTCAAAGAGCGATCGCTTCCGAGGGCCGTCACTCGTAACTGCACTTGAGGATAGGCCTGACAAAATTGCCTTAAGATCGGTGGCAAGTAGTGAGCGCAGACTGATTGGATTGCCGCTACACACAATTCTGGCTGCTTCCCTGCGATCAAATCTGCTAATTCTTGGGTAGCAGTTTGCCACTCTTGACAGATTTTACGAGCACGGGGTAACAGCTGTTCCCCTGCAAGAGTCAACTTGGCGTGAGCAGTGCGATGAAACAGTGGCATACCCAGATAGCTTTCCAGAGACTGAATTTGTCTACTGATAGTCGATTGTGTTACGCCGCATTTTTGTGCCGCTTGTCCAAAATTACCTGTCTGGGTGACTGCCAGAAATGCCTGCAACTGCTCAATCCGCATGATTTGTTTAAGGTGTATGAGGTTTCATCATAATTAATTGAACATAGTAGATTTTTTGAGGAACTTCGGTAGAATTTGATACATTGACGCTTTCCGATTTAACTAGATCCATAACTCAACTAATGTAATCTAATAAACCTAAGTACACCAATTTCAAATGGGACAGTTACGGTGAAAGGAGAACAGGGCGCTTTGGATCCGTCAACAATCCAGGATGTTAAGAAAGTATAAATAAATAGATCAATATATAGCAGTTCTCAATTGGGTGAGTTACTTTCGTTCTGGGTTTTAGGGAGTCGGGAGTCGGGAGTCGGGAATCGGGAGATAGGGAAATGGGCATAGGTGGAGTGGGAAAAAATCCTGTGTACCTGATCAGTATGAGAATTGCGAACGCGCCCCGCGTGACCAAACGCGATGGACTTCGTCCCGCTTTGCTGCGAAGCGCGTGGCCTTTTGGCCAAGGTCAATCGCGAAGCGGTTCCAAAGGAACATCGCGTTTCCTAGTCTACTGACCTACACCAAAATTTTGGCGTTGCTTAATAATGGAATGATTTTAAGAGTGATTAGGTGCGCGCCTCCTAGGCCGGGGAACCCGGCCTTGGGTCGCACCTGTGGAACTGGCATCTTGTGTAGAACTGGCATCTTGTGTAGAACTGGCATCTTGGTAGAACTGGCATCTTGTGTAGAACTGGCATCTTGCCAGTTTCAATATATTTTGGGGCGGGCAGGATGCCCACTCTACGAATATTCATTCAAAGATGTCGCACCTGTGGAATAGGCATCAGGCGTGGAACTGGCATCTTGTGTAGAACTGGCATCTTGTGTAGAACTGGCATCTTGTGTAGAACTGGCATCTTGGTAGAACTGGCATCTTGTGTAGAACTGGCATCTTGGTAGAACTGGCATCTTGGTAGAACTGGCATCTTGCCAGTTTCAATATATTTTGGGGCGGGCAGGATGCCCACTCTACGAATATTCATTCAAAGATTCAGCAACGCCAAAATTTTCTCAACCACTCCTTTACCACAATAACAATATAAAGTCAATACTTAGTTAATATAACTTTTACTTATTTACATTATTTAATAACCTGAGGTGAAATTACTCGAAAAACCCTTTACAAAAATAAATATATTGCTTAATATAAATACATGAAGGCGCACACAAGCCGGACGAACCTCGAAAAGTTCATATTCATACCCGTAATCATAAGAACATGACTACTGTATTACAGCAGAGCAACACCTCTGTGTGGTCTCAGTTCTGCAATTGGGTCACCTCCACCAACAACCGCCTCTATGTAGGTTGGTTTGGTGTATTAATGATCCCAACCCTGCTAGCTGCTACCACCTGCTTCATCATTGCATTCATCGCTGCTCCTCCTGTGGACATCGATGGTATCCGCGAGCCCGTTGCTGGCTCCCTGATGTATGGCAACAACATCATCTCTGGTGCTGTTGTTCCTTCTTCTAACGCCATTGGCTTACACTTCTACCCAATCTGGGAAGCTGCTTCCTTAGATGAGTGGCTCTACAACGGTGGTCCTTACCAGTTGGTAGTGTTCCACTTCCTGATTGGTGTATTCGCCTACATGGGTCGTGAGTGGGAACTGAGCTACCGCTTAGGTATGCGTCCTTGGATCTGCGTAGCTTACAGCGCACCGGTTGCAGCTGCTAGCGCCGTATTCTTGATCTACCCAATCGGACAAGGTTCTTTCTCCGATGGTATGCCTCTCGGTATCAGCGGAACCTTCAACTTCATGTTTGTGTTCCAAGCTGAGCACAACATCCTAATGCACCCGTTCCACATGCTAGGTGTAGCTGGTGTATTCGGTGGTTCCTTGTTCAGTGCAATGCACGGTTCTTTGGTAACCTCCTCCTTAGTACGTGAGACTACTGAAACTGAGTCTCAGAACTATGGTTACAAGTTCGGTCAAGAGGAAGAAACTTACAACATCGTTGCAGCTCACGGCTACTTCGGTCGTTTAATCTTCCAATACGCTTCCTTCAACAACAGCCGTTCCTTGCACTTCTTCTTGGGTGCATGGCCTGTAATCGGCATCTGGTTTACTGCACTGGGCATCAGCACCATGGCATTTAACCTGAATGGCTTCAACTTCAACCAGAGCATCATTGACTCACAAGGTCACGTGATCAACACCTGGGCTGATGTACTTAACCGCGCTAACCTAGGTTTCGAGGTAATGCACGAGCGTAACGCTCACAACTTCCCTCTAGACCTAGCTGCGGCTGAAGCTACTCCTGTAGCTTTGACTGCTCCAGTCATCAACGGTTAATTTCAACTTGGTTTAATACGCTAAGTTAATAAAAAGCGCTCTCCATATGGGGAGCGCTTTTTTGTTTGATAGTAAGCATTCAGCTATCAGCTCTCAGCTATTAGCTCTCATCTCTGAGCTATCAGCTATCAGCTCTCAGCTCTCAGCTCTCAGCTTAATTAGTAATGGGTGAAACCGACCAAAATTGGCAGTTTCACCCATTACTAATTCAACTAATTGTTGAGTTTTGATTGAGCACAGCTAGCCACTATTTGGTAGGGATGCTCACCAGACAGAATTCAATAAATTCTATCTATGGCTCGTATACGAGATTGCCATCATCGTTGGCAATGTGCTCATCTAGATCAATGCTGGTCTCATTCAAGTCTCCATTACGTTTCTGGCACTTAGCATTCATGATACTTTCACCGGAGATGTAAGTATCCTGGCAAGTCTCAATGAAGTTGTAAGGTTGCCAGACAAGATTACCATCAAGATTTTCAATGTAAGGGTTCAGGTCAATACAAGTGTAGTTTAAATCATGATGGGCCGTGTAACAATAAGCGCATAACTCAGAATCACTAACATGGGGAACAGAGCAACTGCGGCTAAAGTCACCTGCAAAAGCATTATTGGCCAATACACCAAAGGAGATTGCCACGGTAAACAGAAAACAAGCAATTGTCTTCAAAAGACCTTTCATGATCATTAACTCCAAAAATGGAAACTAACTAGCATCTAAAAACCATTGCAGCGTGTTAATAAATCTGCCGCATGGTGTCAGGTAACCCTGATTTAGGCTTACAAATCAAATCTAGTTAAAAATTTCTGGGTGGTCAATACTTCACTATCTAGATCGAAAAGTGCTTATAATCCTGCAAATTTGTATCAAAATTTACTAATTGACAAACTGCTCAAAACATGAATTGGTCAGTGGCGATGAGATGCACGCTTTGGCCTCCCCCTTTGTGTAGGCTAGGGTTCAACAGGGAATCCCAAAGGGGTGAAAGGAACGAATTTGTATTATATTTTACAAATTGACAAATTTCTCAAAACATGAATTGGTCAGTGGCGATGGCATGGATGGTTTGGGGTCCCGCTTCGCGATTAGCCTGAAGGGCTAGCGCCTTCAAGGGATCGCTACCGATAGTGAGGCTATGGAGGTTTTGGGGTCCCACTTCTTGTAAGCAAACGGATGACAGTGGTGAGGAGGCTTGCTCGGTAATAAAATTTTCCTAGTAAAATTTCCAGCCAAATTTCCCTAAAAGCTTTGATACCGACGCTCACCAACCATAGGTGGGTCGAGCGCCGGACGTCGAGCCTAAAGTTTAAAAGGTGAAAGTGGTTCTGAGGGTACCGATCACCACGTCATCATTGTCAGAACTTTGGTTAGGATTCAAAAGCCAAACTACACCAGGAGTAACGGAGATGTTGTTGTTGAGTTTATACTTATAGAACGCTGAAACCTGGTAGGCAAAATCATTGTCAAAGTTACTGTTGCCATCATCTAAATCCAGTCCTCTGAGGGTTGGTGCCGCACCACCAAAAATTCCCGCCAGATTACCTTTTTTGCCCAAATCGGGAAAAGCGATACCAGCAGCAAAGTTCCAAATTTCAGCATCACCCAAGCCAATCAACTCAGCATCGGTGTAGCCTGCCCAGCCATTGAGTACGATGTTGGGGGTAAGTCTCAAAGAGGTTTCAACACCGAAAGAGTTACTTTCCACTCTTGCTGTATCAAAGTTAACCCTGTCTAAACTGGTAGCATTCCCCAAGGCTGCTGGATTGAGATTAGCCAGGGCCGTGCCAGTACCCCCTAGGATTAAACGGGGTCGTCCATCAGCATTATTTTCGTAACCCCGAATGTAGGTGAATCCAACTTTGAAATCACTACCATAAACCAACTGAGCGATCGCAGAAAAGTTGCCATTGAATAGACCCTGGCCTTCTTGAGGATTGCTAGCGGTGTTGGAGATGTAACCTAAATCAATCCGAACATCCTTGATGGGCTTGATGGCAAGAGCAGCCCCAGCACCGAATGGCCCAATCCGATAGATGGGATTACGTTCAGCAAAACGGGTAATAGCATTGGAACCACCAGCACGACCTTCAAAGAAAGGGTTAACGGTATCGACGTAATAGTGATGCAGTGCTCGGTTAGCCAACAGTTGAACCGTTACTTTATCCCCTAGGGGGAACTTATAGCGCAAGATATCAATAATAACGTCATTACCGCTCGGTCCATCGTAGGTAAAGCGACCTTCTTGAGTTCCGGCCAGTTCACCACCAGCCCCTGTGATCAAAGTTGGGGCATCCCCAGCCTGGAGACGGGTTTGGAGCATGTCCTTACCGGTAAAACTGGTTAAGAAGTTGAGACGAGTCCGGTTGTGAAAAACGGTCTGAACATCATCAGCATCCCCTCCAAAGGCATCAGCTAGAGCAAAGATCACCTCACCCTTGAGTTTAGTGGTGGTGGAAAACTGATGGTCTTCTAAGAACGCTACTCGTCCTTCTAGGTTATCTACTCGTGCCCCTAGGGTAGCCAGTTCTGTTTCAAACTCCTGTATTAACCGTTGCAGACCTTCTAAGTCCTCACGGGTGATAAAATCTCCAGTAACGCCCCCCAGTAAACGCTCAATCTGGTTCAAACAGGAATTCAAACCAGCAGCAAATTCGTAGCGAGTCAAGGCTCGGTTACCTCGGAAGGTAGCATTAGGATAACCAGCAATACAGCCGTAGCGTTCTACCAAAGAGCGTAATGCTTCATAAGCCCAATCTCCAGGGGAAACATCTCTGAGTTGAGACACATTAGTGACTTGTTCCATGGAGTCATCTTCTACAATCTCTCCATTTAGTTGAGAAACACCAGTCACCGGTCCCATCAAGTCATCTTCTGCAGTTTCCCCATCACCGTATGAGGTAACTGATTCTATAGCAGAATCACTATTGGAATTACTGATATCAACCGTATGCCCAGTAGAGGCATCAGCCACTAATGGTAGATCAGAGGGAAGAACAGACTGAGTTAGGGAGGTGACCTCAGGGAGTGCTTCTACTGTCAGTGTTTCTACTGTAGTGGTAGGGTTGACAGCCGATTCTTGAGAGATTGTCTCTTCTGGCAAAGCTTCCTCAGTTGCTGCTACTGCTGAGGATGAAATCAATAGGGTTGCCCCAACAAACAAGGTGGGCGATTTTAGCACAGAGAGCCACAAATTTTTTGATCTGTTCACAGGGTTTCCTCACACACAATCAGGGTTTTGATAGGTGCGCTTTCCGGATCTAATTATTAAATTCGCCACGGGTCGCACCTCTGGATCAAGTCAACACGACTACGGTCTCTTTTTAGGTATGTCACTAATTTATGACAAATTGATGACAATATGGCACACAGAGATAACAGATCAGGAAATACCAGCTTCAGAATTCTGGTAGTTCTTCTGCTCATCTTCCGATACGGTCATGGTCATTTGTCCTGACTTAGTATCATTTGAGCCCTTTTTGATCAGTTTTTGATCAAGGGATAGTTTAAGAGACGATTAACTTTACCGATTTAAGAATTACCTTGGATGGAGGTTTTGTTTGTATTTTTTAATACAAAAAATTTTGGCTTTATGGGATTAGAGCATAGTATAAATGCAATTATGACAATAAAATCCGATATTAAATCGGGTTTAACCGCTGTAATCCAAATTTTTGATATATTATAAATATTTATTTTAATTAATACTATTATAAGTAACAATAAACAATTATCAAATTGGGGAATCGGGAATCGGGAATCGGGAATCGGGAATCGGGAATCGGGAATCGGGAATCGGGAATCGGGAATCGGGAATCGGGAATCGGGAATCGGGAAACAGACTCAGGTGTGGGGTCTGGGTTTGGGGAGTAACTGGCGTGGCCATTGCCAATGCGATCGCATTAGCCAAGGGAACCGGGAATAGGCAAGCTAGCAACAGGGAATAGAGAAACAGGCGGAAGTGAGTTATGCGTGAGTTGTACTTGAGTTGGGCTAACTCACAAGCAAAGAGGGCTTACGCCCTCTGATTTTTGGTCAATATAAAAATTGAATATAGTTTGGCTAGTATACTTAGAGTGTACCACTTTTTTTGAGCGAGCGATTAAGTGGAGAGCTAAGTAATGACATTTATCAGCCCCAAAACCGACTTTGCCTTTAAAAAGATCTTTGCCTCCCAGGAAAGTAAACCGATTCTGATTAGCTTTCTCAATGCTCTTGTCTACCACAATCAACCTCTCATTCAAGACCTGGAAATTATTGACCCTTATCAATCTTCTCCTCTACCAATCCTCAAAGACTCTTTCCTCGATGTGAAAGCCAAACTGAGGGATGGTTCTTTGGTGATTATTGAAATGCAAGTTTTGCAGGTAGAATCCTTTGCTCGTCGAGTTTTATATAACGCTACGAAAGCTTACTCCCTACAGTTAGGTAAAGGGGAAGGCTACCGTTATCTCAAACCAGTGATTGCTCTGACGATTACCGATTTTATTATGTTTGCTGAGCATAATATGGTAACCTCCCATTTCCAGTTACAAGAAAAAAGCACCAACATCAGCTATATAGAAAATCCCTTAGAATTAGTGTTTGTGGAACTACCGAAGTTTGAGAAGCAGTTGGAGGAGTTAGACCAACTTGATGAGTTGTGGATGTATTTTTTTAAAAATGCGCCTTTCTTAGATACCGTGCCACCGAAAATGGCAGAAATACCAGAGTTTAAACAGGCATTTGGTATCGCTTCTCAGGCTAATTTAACTAGGAAAGAGTTGGAGTAACTAGGAAAAATAGAGATGTTTATTCATGACCAACAAGGGTTAGTTATTTTGGCTGATAAACAAGCTAATAAACAAGCAAAAAAAGAAGCCAAGCAAGAAATAGCACGTAAACTTTTGCCTCTGTTGGATGATGAAACGATTAGCCAGACTACTGGCATAGCTGTGGAGGAAATTCAGAAGCTTCGAGAAGGTTAAGCGCTTGACAAGGCAAAAGGCAAAAGGCAAAAGGCAAAAGGCAATAGGCAATAGGCAATAGGCAAAAGTCAACTAGTTTATTAATTTAACCAAATAAACTAGTCATATTAGCCCATTGAAGGTTGTTACTTTTGACTTGATATAGCAGTCGCCAGGGCAGTTAGTACATGACAAAAGTCTCAAACCTAAGTAAGCGCAAGAGTTTGACTTCTGACTTCTGACTTCTGACTTCTGACTTCTGCTATAGTTTTGATTTTGACTTAATATAGTGGTATCCTCCGTGTCATCTATAACCTCTTATAATCATGCACTTTTATGGCCGCTAAGGACTTTTACCATGAAGTAGTCAAAACAGCTCTCAACAAGGACGGTTGGACTATTACTCATGACCCTCTAATTCTAGAACTATCATCTGGTCGTCTTGAGGTAGACTTAGGAGCAGAACGTTTAATTGCTGCTCAAAAAGATCAGATGCGAATTGCTGTAGAGGTCAAGAGTTTTTTAGCACCTTCTACTACCTCAGAATTTCACACGGCACTTGGACAATTTCTGAATTATCGCGTTGTTTTAAAGGTAAAAGAGCCAGGTAGAGTACTTTTTATAGCCGTACCGAGTAAAGTATATCGCAACTTTTTTCTGGAAGAGTTAGCACAGTTAAGCGTAAAAGAATACAAGGTAAAATTACTAGTTTTTGACCCAGACGAGGAGGTAGTTGTACAGTGGAACGATTGAACCAGTATCGGGAATGGATTCAGCAGGTTTTAGATCGACATAAACAGTTTGTACCTTCCTATGGTGAGATTGAACAATTTACAGTTTTTGACCACAACGATGATCATTACTTACTAGTAACAGTTGGCTGGGAAGGTGACCGCCGAGTTTGTGGTTCGTTGATCCATATTGATATTAAAGGAGGAAAAATCTGGATTCAACATGATGGTACTGAGGTGGGTGTAGCCAATGAGCTCGTAGAATTAGGAGTACCTAAGTCAGAAATTGTCATCGGTTATCATGACCCCAACGCACGTAAGTTGACAGAATTTGCAGTAGGATGAAAGGTGAGTTATGCCTGAGTTGTACCTGAGTTGGGCTAAGTCCCTAGGCAAGAGCGTTATAGTTTGAGTAGCTCATCTAACCTAGACCATGCCACGCTCACTGAGAGTTCGCCCAGAGTATATTGACCAGGTCAAACTAGCCGTTCAACGCAACGGTTTCCCTCGCCAGAAAGACCTAGCTGACGAGTTATTGATATCTCTATCAACCGTCAATAATTATCTCAATGGCAGACCTGTAGATAACCTGAATTTCAAAGAAATTAGTGAAAAACTGGGGCAAGACTGGAACGCCATAGCATTCTTTGACGAAAATACTGGCAATGATACGTCAGCCCATGGGACAGTAAACTCAGAGGTAGTGATCACACACTGCCCTGAAGAAGACTCTTCATTGATTTATGTCCAACGTCCTCCCATTGAACAGTCTTGTTATCAAGCCCTTTTAGGTCCCGGTGCGTTGGTCAGGATTAAAGCCCCGAGGCTGATGGGGAAGACATTGCTCATGGTGAGAATGTTGGATCAGTTTGCGGAGAAGGGCTACCGAAAGGCGTATGTAAATTTCCACTTAGCCCATAGCAATGACTTGACCGATGTCGATCGATTGTTCAAGTGGTTTTGTATCAGTGTTGGCCAAACCTTGAAGATACCGAATCGGTTAAGAGACTATTGGGATGAAGACTTTTCCACCGCTAAGGTGGATTGTACGGAATACTTTGAGAACTATCTTCTGCCTGAAGCTGGCGCTCCCGTGGTTTTATGTCTGGATGAAGTAGACCGAGTTTTTCCCTACCCTGAGGTGGCTTCAGAATTTTTGGGATTGCTGAGGGCGTGGCACGAACGGGGGAAAGTGGAACAGGTCTGGAAACGGTTGCGGTTGGTGGTTGTCCATTCCACAGACGTTTATATTCCCCTCAATATTAATGAATCCCCGTTTAATGTGGGAGTGCCCATTGAATTACCAGAATTTACCCCCCAACAAGTCCAGGAATTAGCCCGACAACATGGACAGGATTGGAGTGAATCCCTTGTGGAGCAACTGATGGAGATGGTGGGAGGTCATCCTGATCTAGTACAGCAAGCCTTATCTCACTGCCAAATCAACGGTAATGACTCCCTAGCGCAACTGTTGCAAGCCGCTCCTACAGATGCTGGCATCTACGCTAACCACCTGCGACATCTGTGGCGGATGCTGCAACCACACCCAGACTTGGCCAAAGCACTGTTACAGGTCATTGATGCTAACGCTCCTGTGCATCTGGACTTGATCGCAGCCTATAAGTTGTACAGCATGGGGCTAGTCAAAAAGCAGGGCAATCAGGTCAGGCTCAGTTGTAATTTATATCGACTGTATTTTAGAGACCGCCTTGGAGAACTGCTATGAGTACAGGAGCCTATCAGGTTGGGGGATGCCTACCACCGGATGCTACTACTTATGTGGTGCGTACCGCTGATGGGGAACTTTATCAGCAGTTGCTGGCTGGAGAGTTTTGCTATGTCTTGAATTCCCGCCAAATGGGGAAGTCTTCCCTGAGAGTGCGAACCATGAAACGGCTGCAAAACCAGGGAGTGGCTTGTGCATCAATTGATATTACGGAATTAGGAACCCAACAGGTTACCCCAGAGAAATGGTATGGCGGCTTAACCAAAACCCTGATTAACCGATTCGGTCTACAAGAGAAATTATCATTTCGCAGCTGGCTCAATGAGCACAAAGATATTCCCCCAGTACAGCTTTTTCGGGAGTTTATCGAAGAGGTATTACTGATCCAAATTGCGGAAAGGATTGTTATTTTTATTGATGAAATTGATAGCGTTCTGCAACTAGCGTTTAAAGATGATTTCTTTGCCCTAATTCGAGCCTGTTATAACAAACGGGCAGAAAATTCTGCCTATAATCGGATCAGTTTTGTGCTGTTGGGGGTGGCGACACCAGGGGATTTAATTGCAGATAAAGACCGCACCCCGTTTAATATTGGCCGAGCTGTTGAGTTACATGGCTTTCAACTCCATGAAGTTGAGCCGTTAGTCAAGGGATTGGAGGGAAACGTCAGTAATCCCCAGGCTGTGATCGAGGAGATAGTCAAGTGGACAGGAGGACAACCGTTTCTTACTCAAAAGCTTTGTCAGTTGGTGGTGAGTTCTGGGTGTTGGGATCCCCCCCAACCCCCCTTAACAAGTTTCGATCCCCCCCAACCCCCCTTGACAAGTTTGGATCCCCCCCAACCCCCCTTGACAAGGGGGGAGATGGAGAAGGAGTGGATTGAGAAGCCCTTGACAAGTTTGGATCCCCCCCAACCCCCCTTAACAAGGGGGGAGAAGGAGAAAGCATGGATTGAGAAGTCCTTGACAAGTTTGGATCCCCCCCAACCCCCCTTAACAAGGGGGGAGAAGGAGAAAGCATGGATTGAGAAGCCCTTGACAAGTTTGGATCCCCCCCAACCCCCCTTAACAAGGGGGGAGAAGGAGAAGGAATCGATTGAGAAGTCCTTAACAAGGGGGGAGAGGGAGAAGGTATGGATTGAGAAATTAGTGCGATCGCATTTTATAGAGAACTGGGAAGCTACCGATGAACCAGAGCACTTGAAGACCATACGCGATCGCATTCTTTGTAATGAGCAACGGGCTGCCTATTTGTTGGAATTGTATCAGCAGGTGTGGCAGCAGGGGGAAATTGTTGCTAATAACAGTTTTGAAGAGGGGAAGTTACAGTTATCTGGGTTGGTTGTGAAGCACAGACTTGGAACCTCTCCAGTGCTTAAAGTCTATAACTTCATCTACCGTGAAGTCTTTAATCAGCACTGGATTAACCAAGAATTAGCCCAGTTACGTCCCTATTCGGAAGCCTTTAGGGCTTGGGTGGCGTCGGATTGTCAGGATCAGTCACTATTGTTGCGCGGTCAAACTCTAAAGAATGCTCAAGCTTGGGCAAAGGGTAAGAATTTAAGTTATCAGGATCAACAGTTTCTGGCAGCAAGTGAGAAAAAGCAGATAGAGGAGCAAATCGCTCAAAAAGAACGAGATGCGGAATTAGAGAGAGAGAGGAAAGATAGGGAAGCTGCCCAGAAGATAAATCTGGTACTAACTGAGGCGAATCGGAAAGCAAAACGACAGATGCTTTTCGGGTTGGGTGTCTTAATTTTAGCGTTATTGGGAGCTGGGATTTCTGTAAAAATAGCAGCAATTCGAGTGCTAGAAGCGAATCGCCAGGTTGATTCTGCCAAAATAGAACGTGACCAGGCAAAGGAAGAAGTTAAATATGTCTCGCAGCTATCTGAACTAGGTGGAGAACTTTACAAAGCCAATAAGCGCTCTAAGGCAGAAAGAGCCTGGGAACAAGCCGCTCTGTCCTTTCAGATTCAAGATTATGAACTCAAACAAGCCATGCTGCTGAGCAATATTTCCATTGCTTATCAGCAACTTGAGGAGTTTGATCAGGCCAAGAAGGCAGTTTCAGAAAGTTTGAAACTATTAGCAAATTCAGATAAGATAAACTCTCTAGAACACTCAGCTCTTCTTGCCCAATCTTTAAATACCCAAGCTCGTTTACTCGCAGCTCAAGGAGATACTCAAGGAGCATCGTCTGCTTACGCCAAAGCTTTTGATACTATCCAATTAGTAGGTAGTGATTTAACTAGGATAAATCCAGCTATACGGGTTTATTTTGGAGAAATTGTAGAGAGTGTTTATCAGGAGTTTATTGGGTCACTTTTAGATTCTGAAGAAACTGGCTCTAACCAGCAAACTCTGATAAAAGTTCGTCAGGTTATTGAATCTCTCCATTTGACTCAAATCAATAACTTCCGTGAGATAGTTCCCTTGAATCCTAATCTAATCCAAATTGATCAGATTGATTCCCAAGCAGCAGTAATCTATCCTATTATTTTGGACGACCGGTTAGAAGTAATTCTTCACTTGCCCGGTCAACCATTGCACCGCTACTCAACACCTTTATCTGCAGAAGAAGTTGAGGAAACGCTTAAGAATATGCAACGACTATTATTGAGTCCATGGCGACGTCTGAGATCTTATCGAAATCAAGTTTACAAATGGCTTATTAAACCAGCAGAAACTGAATTAGCTAAAAGCAGCATCAAGACTCTCGTATTTGTGCCAAATATTGGGCTAAGAAATATTTCCATGGCAGTTCTCTACGATGGTGAGCAGTATTTAGTAGAAAAATATGCCATTGCTGTCACCCCTGCTTTACAGATACTAGAGCCTCAGCCCCAGAAACAAAGACCTTTAAAAGCTTTGATTGCTGGACTTTCTGAATCCCGCCAAGGCTATCCACCATTACCCTTTGTTGAGGTGGAGCTAGAACAAATTAGCTCAATCATACCAAGTTCAGTCCTACTTAATCAGGACTTCACTGGTAAAGCCCTGGAAAAGGAACTTAACTCCTCTTACTTCCCTATAGTTCACTTGGGAACCCATGGACAGTTTTCTTCAGAAGATACATTTATATTGGCTTGGGACAAAAAAATTACAGCCAAGGACTTTGAGGAGTTACTGGGTTCAAGAGAACAGGAAAAATTCGACCCGATTGAATTACTCGTGCTCAGTAGTTGTGGAGGTGCTGTAGGGAATAATCAAACACCTTTTGGATTAGCGGGATTAGCCCTAAGATCTAAAGTAAGCAGTATCCTGGGCACTCTGGTGGCTGTTAACGACGAATCCACTGCTGAGCTTATGGTTCAGTTTTACCAAGAATTCACTCAACGGAACCTTACCAAAGCTGAAGCCCTGCGCCGTGCTCAGTTAACTCTGTTAAAAAATGATCCATTCAGTCATCCCAATTACTGGGCACCCTTTGTTCTAATCGGTGACTGGCGCTAAGGAGCTATGACAACGATGTTGGTATGGGTAATTCTTGATTAGAGCTATCCAAAAACATAGAATCTCTAGGAATTGATCAGCTTTCCACTGCTGCAATAAATGCTATCAAAAAATCTCCCTTTCTGGTCAAACCATTTTGATATTTATCAATGCCATATTTATCGTTTTATCTATCGTTTTTTTTGCGTTGCTGATTCTCAGTATGGTTTCGCCCCCCTAGCCCCCCAATTCTGGGGGGGAAAACTCTCAAAGTCCCCCAGAATTGGGGGATTTAGGGGGCTTTAATAAAACTAGATGATCGCGCATTCATTCCTTAATTCAGCAACGCCTATAAAATATAGGATAATGGACTTAGATGCCTTATGAAAATAGTTTATTGGTTTGTTAAACTATCACTAAAAGCTTAATCACAAGCATCCTAGCCATGTTCAGCACAACAGTCACCGATACCGGGCAAATCACTCTCCCCGAAGAAATTCGGGAGCATCTTAACCTTGTCAGCGGTAGTAAGGTCGAGTTCGTTATTGACGAAGACGGTCAAGTGAAAATATTTCCTCTCAATGTTCCAGTGGAAACCTTGTCAGGGATCCTGCATCGACCAGGTAAAGAACCAGCTACCCTCGACGACATGGAAAGCGCCATCTCTGAGGGAGCCAATATTCCAATATTAGCTTAGAAGTTGTCTGAGAAGTCTCATTTGCTACATCCAAGCCCCTTAAATCCCCATCTGTAAAAAAGCGAAGCATCCGCTAATTCCCCCCAGAATTGGGGGGTTAGGGGGGCGGGGGACTTTTACCAGCAAATTGATTCTTGTTCCCCCCAGAATTGGGGGGCTAGGGGGGCGGGGGACTTTTACCAGCAAAATGATTCTTGTTCCCCCCAGAATTGGGGGGCTAGGGGGGCAAAATTCAATATCAAAAAACTTTTTAGATATCCTCTTAATCAAAATCTAACTGTTAACATCTTATTAAATTAAAAAATATAATTTCATGAAAACATTTACTGCAATTGTTGAGCGAGATTTGGATACCAATCTCTACGTTGGTTATATTCCAGGATTTAAAGGCGCACATTCTCAGGGAGAAACCTTAGACGAATTAAAGGAAAATTTGCGAGAAGTAATTGAAATGCTGCTAGAAGATGAAAAGTTAACCTTTGAAACAGAATTTGTCGGTATACAACAAATTGTGGTCTGATAGTTACAGCATTTTTCATACCTATCAGGTAAACAGTATTTTTTACCGATTCCCGATTCCCGATTCCCGATTCCCGATTCCCGATTCCCGATTCCCGATTCCCGATTCCCGATTCCCGATTCCCGCCACACTAATCGGTGAATAGAGGCTGAGAGACGTTAATTGATTATCGAAAAAGATCGGAATAGCTAGAATCAGCCATCTGTGGTAGTTAATTGATGATCTTAGTCAGGGGTTTGCTCAATTCCAGAGAAACGGTAATGATCAAACTGCATTGTAGAGCCCTGATGTCTTTGACTTCAAGTTTTTTTAGCAGTTCTAGAACCCAGTGACATGGAGTATCAGCCAGTGGATACTAACAACATTGCCTTGAGGGTCACAACAGACAGATACTGACATATCAACCGCTACAGGTTTACAATGCAGTGGACACAACACCACTTGCCAGTCCTTGAGCTGTTGCAATTCCTGGAGCTCGTGGAGTTGGTGCTCGAAGCGATTAGACTCAGCTTCACTGATAAAGCTCATCAGCGGTTTACCGACCAGATAATACTGCTGTACGTTGAGTAGACTAGCCGCTGCATAGTTTGCTTCTTGGATAATTCCTTGAGCATTGGTTACCAGGTAACCCTCAGGAGCCAATTCAAACAAATTATGGTAGTGTTTTTGCTGTGCTTGTAACACAGCGTAAGCCGCTTGCAAAGCCTCATACTTCTCGCTGAGTTCCTCAAGACCCGTAGAGAGTTCCTCTAGAGCAGCATAGAGCAGCTCCGGCTGTAGAGAGGATTGCTTAGTATCTAGTGATTCAAGTTTGAGACACTTTTGAGCTGGAATCTGGTGCTTAGTAAAGTCAAAGCCTGGATTTGTGTTCAGTGAACTCAGAAGTGCTTTGAATACGGGATCTTCGTTTATATTCACTCGTATTTCTCCATCCACAGAGCAAGTCTAGGAACAATTGAGGCTGGACTACTCAACGGCCTTCTGCCAAATCGTCCCCTAGGGTTCGCGAGTGTACTTGATGCTAGCAAATTTTTGTGGCAAAATCGTGAAGCAAACGCCCATAATTGGCTGCTAAACCACGCTTGCTCCGCAATATCTTTGCTTTTTATTGATTTTTCTGTTTTCTCTATGGATGGCTCAGATCGGCTTTCCTCAATCAAAATCCGCCTTAGGGATTTGAGTTAAGGGGTAGCCCACTTCTGAATTAAACCACAAGTATAGAGTATAGCACAAAAAAATGCAAGCGTTAGCAACGGTAAGCCCTGAAGGCTTGACGCTCCTAGACTAATTGGAATTTACTGATAATTTACAATGGGAATTTTTTGAGGGCTGCGATCGCATGCAAGCTCACGGAGTGATCTGAGTCTGCGACCAAGTCTTTGAGTAATGGTATTGATTCAAATTGAGCTAATTGTCCTAGGGACATAGCTAGAGTTTGTTTGATTTGCTGATCTTCAGTAGCCACTTGCCCTGATTGACAAAAGTCGATCAAAATCTCAGCCGCTTTGGGTTTCAAATAGTCTGACTCTACCATCCCCAGGACGCTAATGATTTCCCGACAGACTGGTGTAGGTGCCGACCTCAGCACTGCTTGCAACTGTTGTAGGGAATTGGTAGTAAACTCCCAACTGAAAGCACGGACAATCTCGATTTGTAAAGTGATTGGTGTAGGTGGTGACTGGAGTGCCTTAACTAACGCTTGATGGGCGTCCAAGGTAGCTAAACGCCCGAGTGCGATCGCAGCTTGGTGGCAAACCTCCAAATTCAGGTCATAAAGCAATGGTTTAATCCGCTTGACTAGATCTAAATCTGGCAACAGAGTGCGTAGTAACCCTAGACCAATCACCGCTTCTTTCCTCACCGCTGCCACGTTATCGCTTAAGGCGTTCAGGAGCACTGGAGTAATTGAAGGTGAGCGAAAATTACTGAGGGTTTCAATAGCAGTAGCCCGTATTTCCCAGCTGGGGTCATTAACCACACTCAGCAATGGCTCAATAACTTCCGGACGATGAATATGAGCCAGGGCTTGCACTGCCAATAATCTGGCCTCTGGGGATTCTGGAAAACGGCTTAAAGCCGCCACTGCTGAAGTCCCAATGTTTGCCAGTGCTTCAGAAGCCATATAGGCTAACTCTTCATCCTCACCATCCTTCAGCAATTTGACTAGCACCATCACCACTGCCGGGTCATCAAACTGACCTAAGATCCGACCAGCAAACCAACGGACTTCCAAATCTAGTGCTTCATCTTCTAAGATGCTGATTACAGGAGCAATAACAGCTTTCCCCAGTTTTGGTAGCACCTTTACTAAATCCCATTTTTCTTGAAAATCCCCACTCTTGAGCACTTGTAATCCCAGACTCAAGGCTAGGTTAAATTCTTCATCATTTAACCGCTGCTGTGTCTGACCATTTTTCCCTAAGGACAACTGCTGAAGATGGTGAGTTAGTAATGAAAAATTTTCCTGCTGTCCAGCAAGACTGGCTTGTTTTAAAATGTTCAGCATTGTTTAATCGTTGCCTCACGGCAATAAAAAATTAACTGCACCAACCAAATTAAGTGCATTTGACTACTATCTCGATCACAGAGGAGACTGATCCGACGAACAGCTGATTTTCCGACCCGAATATCGGACTCTAATTTAAGCGTTCTCCAACCAAAGCCTAATTATCAAATCGAAAATGTATTACATGCAATAGTTTAATGCATACTATTCATTTTTATAAATTATTTGTAACCAAAGCTACGATGTTTCCCAATTGTGAAACCTATCGTTAGATATCGATATGGACTATTGATCTAATCACATCGACTTAGTCAGTTAGTCAGTGGGAACCTTACACAGTTAGACATCTTTACATCCTGCCTGGTGGGAGGTTATCTCCACTGGGCATCTACCTTTAGCGGATGTCAAGCTCTCAACCTCAATAACCCCAACCCAGAAGTGGGCTTAAGTAATTATCGGGTGCTGGGTGCCAAACTAACAGTTAAATCCCATGTAAATAACATGTAAATCACACGGAGTAATATAGAACAATGTCTTTACAAGTTGAACTATTAGAACAAAGCTTTGATCAGGTTAAGCCTCGCGCTACAGAATTTGTAGCCAGCTTCTACGAAAATCTATTCACCGATTATCCAGCCGCCCAGCCTCTGTTCGATACCACAGATATGGTGGCGCAACAGAAAAAACTGCTGGCTTCCTTGGTACTGGTAGTAGAAAATCTACGCAAACCAGATACCCTCGGTGCAGCCCTCAAAGGACTAGGAGCGAGACATGTTAAGTATGGAGCGCTTCCAGAACATTATCCATTAGTGGGCAATAGCCTCCTAAAAACCTTTGAGCAATACTTGGGTGCGGATTGGACACCAGAGGTCAAGCAAGCCTGGGTAGATGCCTACGGAGCGATTACCACCATCATGTTGGATGGTGCGGATTATTCCTCTGAAGAGGTGGAGTTAGATTCCCCAAAACCAGAGGCGACAACAGCCAGCCCCCAACAGTATGAGGTGCCGGAAACCAACATTAACTGGCCATTATTCGGTGGAGTGTTTGGAGCTGGTGCAATTGTTACCCTGATCCTGGCCATGCTCTTGTAAGCCATGGGGTTGTAAATAGTTAAAAATAAATGGCAAGCAATCTGGGTAAGTTTTTTAAGCCCACTATTCTCCAATCCAAGGTAGTCATCATCGGTGTGATGGTGATCCTACTAACGTGGTTAACCGCTGCCTTCGCGTTAGATCATCGCAGTGTGTTCCTTCCTGGCACTACCTCGGAGGGGCATGTTTTGTTTGAGGTGTCCTGTAACTCCTGTCATGAGGGGTTTAAACCGGTCACCAACGAAACCTGTATGCGCTGCCACGAAGCCGAAATGGCAGCAGATGCTCACGGAGCTAAAAAGTTCCGTGACCCCCGTTGGGCTGAACTCTTAACCAAGATAGATGTACTGACCTGTACTGCTTGTCATAACGAACACGTCCATATGTTTGGGCGAGGAGTTCACCTCAAGCCAGACCTATGTATGGCTTGCCATGAAGGCATCATCACCGGTGACTTAGCCAGTCATACAGGATTTACTCGGGATGGTTGCTGGACCGCAGGCTGTCATAACTTCCACGACCACCGCTCCATCTCTACAGGATTCCTGCGTCAGAATATCGATCAGTTGCCGATGTTGCCAGAACCTGTACTGTTGGAGCGGACAGTTACTGGGGAATTAGAAGAAGCGCCTACTCCCGATTTAGGTGAAGAATTCCTGGGGAGCGAGTCATGAAAAAACTGATTGCCATTGTACTCGTCCTAATTGGGTTGGTATTGGTCAGCGCTATCCGAGGTAACGCAAACAACGTTATTGATGTAGCCAATGGGGGTGTGCCCAAAGACGCCGCTGCATCGCTTTCCCAAGCGGAATTAGTTGAGATTAATCAGTTGTGGCAAGGCAGTGCTCATGCCTTAGCAGACGTTAACTGCTCTAGCTGTCACCAAGACTCTGACACTAAAGAATTAGTGGTTAAACCAACCCAGGAAAGTTGTCAAAGTTGCCATGAGGTAGCGGTTGAAACGTTTCTGTATGGTAAGCATGGCATTCGGATCTCAGAAGGACTATCTCCCTTGACACCAGCAATGGCTCATTTGCCGATGAAAGAGTCAGCGATGGACAAGCAAATGAACTGCAACAGCTGTCACAATGTCCATTCTGTAGATACCTGGCAAGCCTCTGTAGATTCCTGCTTGACCTGTCATAATGACAGCCACTCCCTCAACTATCAAAACTCAAAGCATGCCCAACTATTTGCTGACCAAGGCACCTTACCCAGACCCAATGGTGAATCGGTGACCTGTGCTACCTGTCATCTACCTCGTCAGCAGCTGGAAAATACAGAAAACACAATTGTCGTTAATCACAACAATACGTTTACTCTTAAACCACGCGATCGCATGGTTAAGGAAGTTTGTATGAACTGTCACAGCGTCGAGTATAGCTATAACAGCATCTTCGACGATGAGCTAGTGGAGGAAAACTTTTCTCAACCTCCTACCCTGAAGCTAGAAACCTTTGATCTAGTTCGTGCATTTGAGAAGAAACGGTCGAGTCAGGCTGAAGAGTAGTAAAAGCTACTAATTAACGCTACTAATTAACGCTACTAGTAGTTAAAGCTACTAACTAAAGCTACTAATTAACGCTACTAATTAACGCTACTAGTAGTAAAAGCTACTAATTAACGCTACTAGCTAACGCTAATCATTCCTAGCCCTAGTCATAGCTACGTCATAGCCACGTCATACCAATTAAATACAACGAGAGGAGATACGAAATCATGGCAATCAAGACATTGCTACATCGCATGAAAACCAAAGCTGTGGGATTAATTGCCTTAGGTTTAGCGATTTGCGTCACTGTTGTCGCTTGTGGCGACGGTTCCAGTCAGCAAGCTGGAGGTGTTGCTCCAGAATTAGTTGTGGATTATATCCATACCGTGCTGTTAGCAGACCGCACCGCTTACACCAAGCACGTCATTAACCGCTTGAAGAAATTAGAAGGCAAAGACAAGCCAAAGGGAGTAGTTGATGCTGAAGCCACTGAAGGTTGGCAACAAACTGGTGGTATTCCGCTACCAGCTCAGATGTTCCGTCTAGGAGCAGAGATTGCTGCTGATGACGGAGAGTTTACCTATGGCTTAATTTCCCCTTGGAACATCAACGATAACCAAGCGCCAAAATCTGAATTTGAAAAGAAAGCGATGGCAGAAGTGGTTGAAACCGGTGAGCCTTACAAAGACTATCAAGAAATTGCTGGTACAACCTATTATTCTGCCGTCTACCCTGATAAAGCTGTAGCTGAAGCCTGTATCACTTGCCACAACACCCATCCTGTACACAAAGAGCGCTATCCTGACAAAGTCTTTGAGATGGGCGAAGTCATGGGTGGCATAATCATTAATCTGCCTCTAAAAGGCACCTAATTTTTAGGGGAAATGTTTAAGCGATCAGCGATCAGCTATCAGCGATCAGCGATCAGCTAATAGCTATCAGCTATCAGCTATCAGCTTATGCGCTACGCGCACGCTTGGCCTTTGGCCACGCTACGCGAACAGCTATCACCCAAAGACTGACTGCTGAGTGCTGAGTGCTGAGTGCTGAGTGCTGAGTGCTGAGTGCTGAATGCTTACAAAATAGGTTTAACCGAAAAGCCACTATGTTATGAAGCCCAAATTTTCTACCTTAATCATCCTCACCTTCATCTGTGTGGTAATTCTGACTCCCTTTGCCCTCAGTCCCCTTTATCTACCGATGCTGCGGGACAATTATTTTAAATGGTATCAGCTTTTACAAGGGGAACTTTATAAGCAAATTACCGGTTATCTATCCCTAGCCTTTGTCTTGTTTGAGATGGTACTAACGGCTAGAAAGCGTAGTCGTGGCTGGATGATTAAGTTGACTATTCCTGGTTCTATGCAGCTGTGGCGGAGTTTACATATCTTTTTGGGAGTCGCCCTTTTAGGAACAACATTAATTCATACCATTGGGGCGACGGGTAAGAATTTTAATTCTATATTTTTGTGGGTATTTTTTGGTGTAACCCTATCGGCTCTAGTCGGTGTTGTGGCGGAAACCGGGGTGCTAGAATCTCCTAGAAAATATTTTGGTTGGGTGCCAGCAAAGGATGGCATTGGCACGATGTTACCGGGTATATCTAAAGGCCCCCTAATTCGTAATCTACGCTCTATCTGGCTATCCACCCATATCTTTCTAGTCAGTGTATTCTTTGTGATGCTAGGATTTCACATATTTCTGGCCTATTACTATCAATGAATAGGGAACAGGGAACAGGGAATAGGGAATAGGGAATAGGGAATAGGGAATAGGGAATAGGGAATAGGGAATAGGGAATAGGGAATAGGGAATAGGGAATAGGGAATAGGGAATAGGGAATAGGGAGCAGGCAATAGGCAACAGGCAATAGGCAACAGGCAATAGGCAACAGGCAATAGGCAACAGTAGTAAAGAGATACGATTATTTTTTGGTATTATGATAATTCAGTATTTTATTTCATGATAATATATTGGTAAATACTATATCAATAAATATAGCGTTTCCTAGTCTAGTCAGGTATATCTAAATTTTATTCCCTGCTCCCTGCTCCCTGCTCCCTGCTCCCTGCTCCCTACAACCCAGAAATTTAGACATCACCCAATTGAGAAATACTATAATGAATAGTGAGAAAGGAAAACTCAGGGCAAAACTCAGCATTGTTGTAGGAATAATCACTGTTGTATTCGCAGCTGGAACATTTTTCCTAACTCGTTCTGATCTATCTATCCTTAGCACTTCGACCGTGGCTGGGTTAGCTCTAATCAAGACAATGGCAAAGCAATCCCTACCTTATGAAGTTGCTTTGAGCAATAATAAGCCCACTTTAATAGAATTTTACGCTGACTGGTGTAACACTTGTCAATCCATGGCTCCCATACTAAATAAAGTACACCAACAGTATGGAGAAAGTGTCAATTGGGTGATGCTAAATGTAGATGACCCCCAGTGGGCTAAACCCATTGAAAAATACCGAGTGACTGGTGTGCCTCAATTCACATTTCTAGACAGTAATCAGCAAGAGACAGAAATCCTAGTTGGGAAAATCCCTGAAACAATTATCACTAAAGTGTTGCAAGAGCTATTATCCTGAAAACAGGATGACCATAGATTACAAGCTGTTACAAGGAGTTACAAGTTGCCGGTTATAAAGTTACAGGTTATAAAGTTACAGGTTATAAAGTTACAGGTTATTAAACTTTAAACAAACCAACTTTCAACCTTCAACCCTTCAACTTTCAACCCTTCAACCTTCAACCTTCAACCTTGGCCTTTTGGCCTTTAGGCCACGCGGGGCGCGTTCGGCCACGCTACGCGAACAACAACACAACCTTAAATAATATCTGTCTAGAAAGCTGCCAACTTTAAGATACCGATATCAAAACTACGAGACATGACTGCACTAGTTAAGTCCGCTCCCTGAAGGTTAGCACCACTCAAATCCGCACCCTGAAGGTTAGCACCACTCAAATCTGCTCCTTGAAGATTAGCACCACTCAAATCTGCTCCACGCAAATCGGCTTTGTGTAAGTTAGTTTCAGTCAAATTTGCCTTGATTAAAGTAGCTGCAGTTAAGTCTATCCAACTGAGGTTAGCTCTAGTAAGGTTCGCTTCGGTAAGGTTAACCCCTTCTAAAATAGATACATAAAGCTGAGCACCACTAAGATTTATCCCCTCAAGATCTACCCAACTCAACATTTCCTCACTCAGATTTATGCCCCGAAAATCCCGTTCTCCCCTAGAATATCGCTTCAGGAGTTCCTCAGGATTGGTTGTGGTCAGTTGGCTAGATGGACTAGTGTACAACAGCATAGATAACCTCAAACGTGATCTGGATTCGGTCTGGTGTTAGTGACAATTCCTTACAGATGGGAGATTGTAGACAGACCGTAATATGGCCAGTATCGAAGTCTGATGTTAGCGATCGCGTTTACGGAATAGTTGAGTAATGTTTAATTTAGTAGGCTAATTGACTACACCTTTAAGATTAAAAAATTGCTAAATGTATAAATGAATACAGTATTAATTTAAATTAATGGTAATTGTAGATGACGTTAAGGCGTTTTGGTAAAAGCGATCGCTTAGTTTGAAAAAAGCGAAAAAAAACATAATTTAGGAAAGAGCTTCTGTTGATAAAATTGTTTGATACCAGGGTATATTATTATATAGAGATAAGTTATAAATTATTGGTAAAAACTATTCATAATTACCTTCTAGTTACTGAACCATGTTATGTGCTTCCAAGATTGACCAGTATGTTCAAAAATAACCTAGGATTGCTATATGCTTGAGCATACCTTAAAATTTATTGGCTCGATTAAACTAGCTGTCCCTTTACTTAGTATGATTGTCGCTATCTTAATTGGGGCGACGTTTTACGAATCTCAGGTAGGGTCAACTACCGTGCAACAAGAGATTTACAAAAGTCCGTGGTTTGGGGCCTTAATGTTCCTACTAGCCCTCAACTTAGCGGTCTCAGCTCTGTATCGCTATCCCTGGCGAGGTGCCCGTAAAATCGGCTTTGCTCTGACCCATCTTGGTATCATCGTAATTATCGCTGGTTCAGCGGCTGTAATCCACTTAGGTGTAGAGGGCATGTTACCTTTGCGCACCGATACGGGTTCCAACAATCAGATTCGGGTTGAAGGGGAATTTGTGGAAGTGATGACACCATCATCACAGTTGCAGCAAACTGATGTATTGATCAAGCCAGATGGTTCAGTCATCCCCAAGCAAATTGGTAAACTGTCTTTGGTAGGCTACAGCGACAACACCATCAAAACAGTTAGTTTTACCGAAGGGGCAACGGCAGATAATCTAGCAGTAGATAATCCAGCAGTGCGATTACGCTTGAAAAGCGATCGCATGGGGCAAACCCTAGAGCGGTATATAGCTGTAGCCCCAGTAGCCTATAGCAAAGTAGGGATTGGGCCAGCTGAATTAGAAATCATTCAGGTTGATACGGTAGCGACAGGAAAAGGAAAATCTCTGCTATCCCCCCCTCAAGAACAAAACTTGAGTCCTTGGGGTAGCATCAAGGTAACTTCAAAAGAAAGGGACAATATAAATACAGAGATTATCGATATAAAACAAGCTCTGTCATCCCAAGCCCCAGACTCCTCAGTCAAAGTCGTCGATTTTTGGCCGGATTTCCGACTAGACGCCAAAAACCAACCGACCACGGCCTCCCAACAACTGAGAAATCCCGCAGTACAGTTGGAGGTATCCACACCAGAAGGGCTTGAACGCTGGTTTGTGTTTGGAAAGGAAAACTTTCCCCCAATTCGTTCAGTGGTATCAGGAAAACCCCTAGAAGGAATTGAGATTAGCTATAACATTCAACCCCAGGAATCACAGGATTATTTCCGGGTGATCGTGACTCAATCAGGTCAGCTATTCTACGCTGCCCATTCCTCGAAAGGATTTAAATCTGGGACTTTAGAGGTTGGAAAAGCTGTAAGTCCCGGTTGGGCAGACTTCCAAATTACCCTAGACGAGTATATTCCCCATGGCAAAATCAATCGTCAGGTCATACCTGTATTTGACCCAAGCGTTAAGGGAGTACCAGCTTTATTAGTCAGCACCGAAACCGGAACCCAAACCTGGTTACCCTGGGGCGAACCGACTACGATTAACGAACCAACAGGAGAAATCTTTGCTGCCTTTAGTCCCAAACTATTGCAACTGCCGTTTGCGATCGCATTAGAAGACTTCATCGTTGAACGCAATGAAGGCAGTGATTCCGTTGCTATGTGGACTAGCAAAATCCGGATCGAAGACCGGGATCACCATGTCATCTCCCACCGCAACGTTTGGATGAACCATCCAACCTGGTATCAAGGCTGGAAAATAGCCCAAGCTTCTTGGAATCCCGGTGACTTAAAACAATCAACCCTACAAATCAAGCGAGAACCAGCCTGGGTAACTGCTTTAACTTGGACAGGCTCTGGTCTAGTAATCAGTGGCATCACCATCATGTTCTATGGTCGAGGGATAGCTAAAAAACTGCGCCGCCAGCCAGAGGAGTCCGGAGTTCCCTTGTACTATCATTCTCCCTAGCATACTTTGTTCTAGTTCAGATTAGCGTTTACTTCTGTTTAGCGTTTACTCCTGTCCTCTGATGAAACCACTCCAACTCCTGATCGGACTTTGTCTCGGAATCGTAATCCTGATCATACCTCCAACCCAACTCCAACCATCACCCCTAGACCCCTTACAAACCCTAGCCGTCCAACTTGATGGGCGCAAAAAACCCTTAGACACCGTAGCCCGAGAAACCGTAGCCAAAATCCACGGTTCCACTAACTACCGCCTAGAAAACAATCAAACCCTCAACTATCTCCAAACCTACCTATCCCTATGGTTTAATAACCGAGACTGGAACCAAGAACCCTTCATTCTACTGACCTACCGCCCCCTTAAAGAAAAAATTGGTCTTGACCTAGAACGAAAATACTTCTCCTTCGCAGAATTAGTCAGTTCCAACCTAGGTGCCATCGTTCTGGAAGCCAATCAAAAAGAAGCGGACAACATTGAGCTAACTAGAGACGAACGAGAAGCCCTGACAATAGAAGACAGACTGGCATTAATGTTACGCACGGTAGGTACTGATACCCTACCCCTAGTTCCCCATCCCAGCAATAGTAAAGGGACTTGGGTAAGCATACCTCAATCGCAACAGTATTACACCAACGAACAAATTACCCCTCTACAGCAAAGTTACCAAACACTCAAACAAGCCTATCGTTTAGATCCCCTACTGACTAATGTTGAAGTTGGGCAAGTCGCGGAAACACTACATCAGCAGTTAGCCGCTCTTAGCCCTGAAATTTACCCCAAGGATTCCTTGCTGCAACGGGAAGTTAACTTCTCTAGTTTTCGCCCCTTTAGTAAAGCCTGGAAAATTTATGCGATCGCATTACTAGTCCTGTTATTAGGATTATCCTTCAAACAATTCGACCTCTACTCAGGTGCAGTAGGAATTTTCCTCACAGGTCTTTTCATCCAAGGCTACGGCTTTATCACCCGCATGGAAATTGCCGGACGTCCCCCAGTCACCAATATGTATGAATCCGTAGTGTGGGTTGGATTTGGGATAGCCGCCATCGCCCTAGTATTTGAGCTAATCTACCGGGCAAAATACTATCTGTTAGCCGCTGCTCCTTTATCAATCCTTTGTCTTCTTCTAGCAGACAGTCTTCCAGCCGTGCTAGATCCAAGTATTGCCCCCCTTGTACCAGTACTACGAGACAACTTCTGGCTAAGTATCCACGTTCCCACCATTACCCTCAGCTATGCTAGTTTTGCATTAGCAATGGGATTAGGACATATTATTCTCGGACATTATCTAGTTGCTCCCCAATCCTTTCAACGAATTTCCTATCTATCAAAATTCAACTATCGAGTCCTACAAATTGGTGTTTTACTGCTCACTACTGGCATTATTCTCGGTGGCATCTGGGCTCACTTCTCCTGGGGTCGCTTCTGGGGTTGGGACCCCAAAGAAACCTGGGCGTTGATTGCCCTAATGTGTTACATAGTCCCCTTACATGGTCGTCTGGTAGGATGGTTAGCAGACTTTGGGATGGCAGTCATTAGTGTAGTTTGTTTTAATGCTGTGTTGATGGCTTGGTATGGCGTTAACTTTGTTCTCGGTACTGGTTTACACAGTTATGGATTTAGTACTGGTGGCTCAGAATTGATTGTCGGGACCCTAGTTGGTTTAGACTTATTATTTGTAGCAGCTGCAGCTACCAGATATAACCGTTGGTTGCTCTCTAAATCTAGTAAAAATATAGTGAAACAATGGAGTCAAAATCAACCAGTTATGGCTAAAGATAATTAAAATTAATTAAAACCAACTAAAAATGCATAATACCAACTAATGAGGAAGAAATTATCAACCTAATTTAGCTGGTCATGTTTTCGATTAAAAATTCCTAGATTGAGAGATAATATAATTAATTGTTAATTATGGTTTATTATTAAAATAAATCGTTTTCCAGGTAGAGGTATACTATGGATCGTCGTAAATTTATGGGCTGGTTTGGTGTTGGTGCATTAGCTACTTATCTACCAGTAGCATTAGCTGCCTGTAGTCCTGAGCCAAGTCCGCCACAAGCAACAGAAAAGGAAAGCCCTAAGATTGATAAGTCGGTGCGAGAGGATGGATTCCAAGCCGTTGGCACAGTGCAGGAGTTAGAAGAAAAAGGCAAAATTAGCGACAAGATAGCAGATATTCTAGTCGTGCGTAATCTGAGCAACAATAGTCTTGTTGCCGTAAACCCTAGGTGTACTCACCAAGGCTGTAGCGTGGATTGGAAGCAAGAGGATAAAATATTTAACTGTCCTTGCCACGGTTCTAAATTTGATTTAGATGGCAAAGTAACGAAAGGACCTGCAGACAAACCCTTGACAAGCTATGAAACAAAGGAAGAAGATAATTTAGTTTTGGTAAAAGTAAGCTAGTCATTTAGGAGCAGGTTTGATATTGCAGCTGAAGTCCCCCTTTTTAAGGGAAATTTAGGTGCAGCTGAAGTCCCCCTTTTTAAGGGAAATTTAGGTGCAGCTGAAGTCCCCCTTTTTAAGGGAAATTTAGGTGCAGCTGAAGTCCCCCTTTTTAAGGGAAATTTAGGTGCAGCTGAAGTCCCCCTTTTTAAGGGAAATTTAGGTGCAGCTGAAGTCCAGGGCTATTTCATTCTAAATATAAACAAGATATGGTATAATTGAGCGCAAATTTAGTCTAATCCATCTACTCTTGTGTCTCAAATCGCAATTATAGAAGCCTTTGCAGAGCTCGAAGACCCTCGTCNTATTGTGCGTTTGGTTAATTGGTGGCAGGGAGTTCCATTTGCAGCTACCCGATGTTCTCGTTTTGCTGCTCTTGGGCCGACCGGTTGACCTATGTCTAAACAAATATTAATTTCGCCAGCGGTATCATAATTGGGGGATTTAGGGGGCTTGCAGCTAAAGGTAGTGAAGTCGATTCATCTGAAAACAGCTGTAATACTCCTAAGGTAAACGAATCTAGATCTAGAACAATGTCTTATCCTACTCAAGAGTCAGAATTCAGTAGTCAAGAAAATTTTCAAGTCAGTCAATCGTCTCCACAACTAAAACTTTATAGTGGTCTTCGGAGCCGAGCTGCGATTGTGCAGTGGTATCTTGAGGAGTTGGGAGTGCCCTATGAGTATATCTTGCTGGATATGAAAGCTGGAGAGCATAAACAGCCGGAATACCTGTCGATTAATCCGATGGGTAAAGTGCCAGCAATTGTGGATGGGGACTTTAAACTTTGGGAGTCGGGAGCGATTTTGGTTTACTTAGCTAATAAGTATGGAGAAACCCCTAGTTCTCTGGAAGAACAATCAGAGATTGTGCAGTGGGTGTTGTTTGCTAATGCTACCTTAGGACCAGGATTGTTTTTGGAAGATAGACGGGAGAAAGAAGCGCCCAGTTTATTGAAGCCACTAAATGAGCTATTAACGGATAAAACATTTTTGTTAGGGGATAACTTTAGTGTGGCGGATATTGCAGTAGGGTCTTATTTGGCTTATGCCAAAATACTGGTAAATTTTGATTTTAAAGAGTATCCAGCTGTTGCTGATTATCTGATGCGTTTGTCTGAACGTCCAGCTTTTAAAGAAACTATTGGTAATCGGTAATTGGGAATCGGGAATCGGGAGTCGGGAGTCGGGAGTCGGGAGATAGGGAACAGGGAACAGGGAATAGGGAGTAGGGAGTAGTTGTATTTGGTGCGATCGCGTAGCGTGGCCGTAGGCCAAACGCGAACGCTCCAATTCAAAGTTTCTTCTTTTCTTTATTTTGAAGTTTTAATTTTTAATTTTTAATTACCCAAAGGGGTGAAAGAATACTGTACCTCATAAGTGCGAGGAACGCTATATCGATAGACAAAAGTAGTAATTGGTGGTAGTTATGCCACAAGATTAATCTTGATCTAGAATATCAGAGGTAAAAGGACAATCCTGGGGGAAGCAAGTAGATGGATAATCCTTGCTAACCACAAAGAGTGGATATCTGTAGCAATCGGAAAAGACCGATTCAAGATAAGGCTTGAGACTGGGAGATTCAGACAACAAAAGATTAATCTGTTCTCTCTGCTCATTGATCGTTTTTTCCCAACCTCGATAATCAGGCTCTGAATTCACGTACTGCCTTTTAAGCAAGTGTTCCATTAAAACCTTAAGTCGGCTCTGAATCTCTCGTTTATCTGTTCGCCCCAAGGTGGCTATTTCCTCAATTAAATTCTCTATGTCCAACTCATCAAAGTTTCTTGTTTTAAGTTGCTGACAAGTTAGATCAGTCCACAGAACAAAATCCTGATTATACAAGTCACTATTACTCATTATTTGTTCATTATTTTATAGTTTTTGTAAGAATCACGGAGGTTTTTAAGTATCCGTACATTAAACTAAATTACTATATAGCAATTCTCATAGCTATGAGTAAAGTCACAGCGCTTGTGGCCTGTGCCACAAAGCTGACAGCTGACAGCTGAATACTTACTATTATAGCGTTTCTCATAGCTATGAGGTACAGATAATTTGGGATTGCTATAACCCATTAGTGCGTCAGTGCAATAGTTTTTTTTAACCACTGAACTGATCTGATGTCTGGATGATAACCCTTAATAACAATCTTCCCATCTGCCACGCCACCGCCCCATATCTACCACACTTTCCACGCTTTAAGTGTTTTACACCCTTACCACACTCTAATAGATAGTGTGAATGCAATAGTTTTTCTAACCCCTTGCATCTTCTGAGAACTTGTGTTAAAATAACAGTATCGTTAAAGCAATGGTTTTACCGCCATGATGATTTCTACCGCCCAAGCTGCTGAATTACTAGGTGTTTCTGCCACTCGTGTCCGTTTCCTGCTGAGCAAGGGCAGAGTGAAGGGGGCTTATAAGGTGGGTAGAACTTGGGTGATTCCTCTGTTTGACGGTATGCCGGTGGTCACCCCTGGTACTCGCGGACCGAAGCGGAATTGGTCAAAGCGCACGGAGTACACTAAGGCTGTGATTCACGTTAATCAGAAGGTAATTCGCCAAAATCTCAAGAGCGGGGAGCGCAACCCTGTGATAACGGTCAAACGGGGTTCTAAAAATATTTATGGTCATACGGTAGAAGTTAATGGCCCCTGTCGGGTGATGTATCGTCCAGATGATCCTTTACATTGTGGGGCTAGGGTGTGGATTGAGACGATTTCTGATTTTAAGGTCAGCTGATTTGGCTACTTGAAGGACGACTTTCAGCATCGGATTTATGAACAAAACACCAGACTTTGATGATGAGATGCTACCTGAGTACCAGTTTGACTATCACAAGGCAAAGCCGAATCGTTTTGCTCAGCAGCAACCAACTAATGCGATCGCACAAGCGCGGAAGCGTGGCCTTTTGGCCAAGGTCAATCCCAACCAAGTTCCAAAGACAACTTAGTGCAATTCGCTCTCGACTTCAAAAATTAGGTTTGTTGTAAGTCAGTCGTTAAACCCTACCATAACAAATTACTCGCTATCAATTGTAGAAAAGTATGCTCCAATTTAAAGGAGTGTGAGAGAATTGAACAAGTTAAGCATTTCTCTATTTCCTATGACAGTAGTGGAGTTATTTCCTACTTTGAGAGATTTAAACCGTGCAGACAAACTAAAAGTTATCCAAGTTCTTGGTAGCAGAGCTAGCTAGGAAAGAGGAACCTACCTTAGAACCAGGAGCTACCTATCCAGTTTGGTCGCCCCTTAACTCTCATCAAGCCGCTAATCAACTCGCTCAACTGTTGGAATCGGAGCAACCTAACTCCAATGGGTAATGCTCGACGATTCAACTTTACCGAGGAACAAATTAATGCTGCTCTGGCCTACATTAAGACCAATCGTGCTGAACTCAGAGCTGAGTATCAAATTGTATTGAAAGAAGCTACCGCCAATGGCTGATAGCTGAATAACTAAGCTGAAAACCAATCGAAATTTCGGCTAATCAACAATTCTGTCTTCTTGGCATGGTGAGTGTTTTTCATCGCAATAGGTTGTATAGCAAATTCATAGCGACTTGCTAGATCCCTTGTTTATTATGTACGAAGTGTTATTGGAAGTAAAAAAATATCTCCTAGGTTTACATTTAATTTAGAAACGCTCTGGAGTTATACTTTTAGGGAAGTATTCTGATGCCAACGATTAGTGGACAAAAGAGAAGTTATTGGACAACGAGGCGAATCTATTTTTATAGTTATCATAACACGTAAGCATCCAACGCGCGGTTACCTATTCGATCATCCACGATTTCTTGGGGAAAAGAAGCGGACTATAGACTTTTATGTAGAACTCTTTCATGATGAGTCTTTGATACCTTTTTTCTTTGTGCAAGTTAAGTCAACATATGAGGGTTACACTGTAAAAGAGCATCGGCTAAAAGTTCAAGTTACAGCCACTGATATCAAGCGTCTTGCTGCTTACCCTGCTCCAACCTATATTGTTGGTATCGATGAATCAAGAGAGCGAGGTTACATTGTGTCAGCTAATGGGGAATGTCAAACAGGACTTTCAAGTCTATGTACTGACTATCCTCTCAATCCAGATGCATTAGCGCTACTATGGGATGAGGTGGTAGCCTACTGGACTTCTCCCACCTACCCAGCATTCCGGTCAGCCTTTTGTGATCCGAAGTGGAGGCAGTAATGAAGCGAGATTTAGATTATTTCATTGGTGAGCGTGCTGAACATCTGGCAATAGTATACTTGACACGTAGCCACGATCTAGTTGTGGAAAGGATGAAAGCTGATTATGGGCTAGATATGTTGGTAACAATACTACAGGATAAATTACCGACAGGAAGGGTTTTTGGTGTTCACATCAAAGGTCGAGACAAAGCTTTCAACGACATACAGCAAGAAGCTTCATTAGTTTTGTCTGACCAAGAAAAGAAGTACTTTCAAGATTTGCCCTTCCCGGTATGTGTATTGTTTTTCACTATGGACGATGACAGGGGCTATTACCGATGGTTGAAGTATCCAAGTGAATCCAACCAGAGCCTTTATACTCTTGAAAACAATCAATGGCGTTCCCTGGATCAGGAGCAGGTTAGCCAGATAATCGCAGACGTAAATGCTTGGTATAATCGAAAGCACCAATCCGCCGCATAACAACACCCATGCACCCGAGCGCCTTATTCTTAGGCTCAAAATCAGGAGACTTACGTGGCATACAGTGACTTTACTCTCAAGAAAGTCAAGCTTGACTTCAATATCCAGACTGTGGAGGATCAGTCACTATTTTCCAATAGTGAAGAAATTAAAATCAGTGATTATCTCGCACAGACCTTAAAAAGAAATGTTCCTTTAGCGTTAGCCATTAATACGGAAAAAGCTAGATCAGAACTCATCATTATTAATATTTTACTGGAAGTTAAAGAAAAATCCTATGATCAAAAAATTAGTCTATTCTCAGGGATTGATTTTAATGTAGATAAGGAAAAAGGCTTAACTGGATTTTGCGATTATATCATTAGCGGTTCAGAAGAGCAGTTATATTTAGAGTTACCGGTAATTACCATAGTTGAAGCTAAGAATGAAAATATTATTTCTGGCTTAGGTCAATGTATTGCGGAAATGCATGCTGCTCAACTTTTTAATCAAGAAGCAAGTCATGAGTTATCCTGTGTATATGGTGCAGTAACAACAGGAGATGAATGGAGATTTGTTAAGCTTGAAAAAAATGTTGCTTATATAGATAATGATAGCTATTATATTAGTGATATTAATAAAATTATTGGGATTCTAGTGAACATGGTTAAAGGAGAAGCCTAATACTATTAGGAAAGGGAGCAGGGAGCAGGGAGCAGGGAGCAGGGAGCAGGTAACACGTAAAAGGTAACAGGGAAGAAGGTAAAAATTCTGTGTACCTCATTAGGGTAAAATATACTACTTTAGCAAAGGGAACAGGGAAAATAGAAAAAATTCGTCTACCTCATTCTCCCGATTCCCGATTCCCGATTCCCGATTCCCGATTCCCGATTCCCGATTCCCGATTCCCGATTCCCGATTCCCGATTCCCGATTCTTGATTCCCTAAAACCCAATCGAAAACCGGGATAATTGTGAAACTAATCCTATAATTCCGCCGATTAACACTAACCATAGGGAATTTACCTTAAAGCGAAATACCAGCACCGCACTAGTTATTGCCACCATAACGGTTAACCAATCCACTAAAGCAGTACGTGCTAAAATATAAGTTACTCCTGTCATCAGTCCTAAGGAAGCGGCATTAACACCGTCGAGGAATCCACTTGCCCAGGGGGATTGGCGTAGCTTGGGCACCCAAGGATTGAGGATTCCGACTAACACAAAGGCAGGCAAGAAGATTCCAACGGTGGCAGCGATTGCGCCAACATTACCATTCAGGAGATAGCCAATGAAGGTAGCAGTGGTAAACACAGGACCGGGAGTGACTTGACCGATTGCGATCGCATCAAGCAGTTGTTGGGAAGTAAGCCATTGGTGGCGCTCTACTAAATCTTGCTGTAGAAACGCCAGCAGCACATAACCACTACCATATAGAACGGAGCCAATTTTTAGGAAGAATAGGAAGACACTAGCAGAAGATATAGAAGCGGCGGATGGTACACCGGTCTGGGCTAAAAGACTAGAGAAAGGCACAAGTAAAGCACCTGTGATGTTATTTCCTCTACGCCACAGGGTTTTGACTAGCATTACCGCAGCTCCCACCAACAGCAGTAAGAGAATTTCATGGGTACCTAAGAAGAAAGCGATAGTAGCTGCAACTCCTGCTACTGTAGTGGGAATATCTTTTGCTGCTTTTTTCCCCAACTTCCATAACGCTTGTAAAACAATAGCGATGATAACTGGTTTGATACCATAGAGGAGCCACTCTACCTGGGGCACACTCTGGTAACGGGCATAAATTGCTGCCATTATCCAGACAATCACCATTGCTGGCAAGATAAAACAAGAACCAGCAACAAACAGTCCTCGCCATCCTGCTCGCTCATAACCGATGTGAATCGCTAATTCTGTAGAGTTAGGGCCTGGAAGAAGATTGGTAACGCCCAGTAGATCCAGCAGATTCTCATGACTCATCCACTGTCGTCGCTTCACTACTTCATCATCCATCATGGCAATGTGAGCAGCTGGGCCACCAAAGGCAATTGTCCCCAATTTAAAAAAGACTAGCGCTAATTCTTTGAGTCGTTGCCCCTGTTCTTGTGGGGAGAGTTGAGCTTCAGAACTGTTGTGCTGGTCAGGCTGAATATCTTCTATTTCGTTAGACACTGGTTTGACTCCAACGGTGTCAAGGTTAATATACCAAAGGGAAGAGGGAACAGGGAATAGGGAATAGGGAGTCGGGAGTCGGGAATCGGGAATCGGGAGTCGGGAGTCGGTAGTCGGGAGTCGGGAATCGGGAATCGGGAATCGGGGTAATAAAATTTAATTTATAGTTATTTGCAGATAACTTATTATAGATAGTTCAGCAGTTATCTTACAGCTATCAGCTATCAGATAACTGCGATGCTCTTTCAGAGCCGCTACGCGATTGGCCGTAGGCCACGCTACGCGAACGTGTTTTTTGAGGTTATTGTATTGGTTATTGAGCAATTCGTGTAGGAATTTTAATAATTTTTGATGCCCTATTCCCTACTCCCTACTCCCTACTCCCTACTCCCTACTCCCTACTCCCTATTCCCTACTCCCGACTCCCGACTCCCTACTCCCTACTCCCTACTCCCTACTTCCTTTGCTATTATTTTGGTTATTTTTATGGTACAATAGTCCTAGAGTAATCTGGTGTAATCTATGGCTAAGTTTTACTCAGAAATCAATCAAGATTTAAGAGAGTTTATTGAGGAGCAAAAAATATTTTTTACAGCCACAGCCCCCCATCAAGGTCGTATTAACCTATCCCCCAAAGGTATTAACACCTTTCGGTGTATTGATAGTAAAACAGTGGCTTATCTAGATTTAACCGGTAGCGGTAACGAGACATCTGCTCATTTGCTGGAAAATGGCAGAATGACAATTATGTTTTGTAGCTTCACTGAAAAGCCATTAATTCTCCGCCTTTATGGTCATGGTCAGGTAATTCGACCTAGGGATAAGGAATGGGAAACAGTCTACTCCCTATTCAATAGCCTACCAGGGGAAAGACAGATTATTGTATTAAATGTAGAATCTGCCCAAACCTCCTGTGGTTATGGTGTACCTTTGTATGACTTAAAAGGAGAGAGGGAAACTCTGCTCAAGTGGGCGAATAAGAAGGGAAAACAGGGAATTCACGACTATTGGCAAGCCAAAAATATTGAGAGTATAGATGGGTTACCGACTAATCTTTTAGAAGATTAACCAGAATGGTGAATTAAGAATTAAGAATTAAGAATTAAGAATTCTACATTCTACATTCTGCATTCTACATTATTAATTTTACATTCTACATTCTACATTCTACATTATTAATTCTGCCTTCACCATTCTGACAAACAACCAAACCAACTTATTTTTTAGTTTGGTCTAGACTAGCGGCAGCGCTATTGACCTCTATGGGATTTTCCTGGGCTAAAGCACTATTGATATGTGATTGCTCTCCCGTAATCAAGGCAGTTGCTTGCTCTAATGCCTCGATGCGATCGCTAACTCGGTTTCTTTCTGGTAATAGTTGCAGGATTTTCAACTTTTCCAGCCTTTGATTAACCCTACCAGTCGCACCTACGATAAACACATCACGACGTTTGTCACGAGCCTCCTTAACCATAGTCTCTATCGCTAAAGAAGCGGTCACTCCCAACAAGGGAACATCGCTGAGATCTAAAATCAGGACATCATACTTTTCTACCATCCCCATCCGCTGAGAGATACCCTTGGCTGCACCAAAGCTCATTGGTCCGCCGAGACGGAATAGGAAAATTCGACCACGAGCCTGTTTCAGAAGTTGTTTTTCTTCATAGCTCAAACTCTTTTCACCATCATCAGGAGCAGTAATTTCCTTGATTTGATTAATTTGTAGCTCACTGAGGTTTTTGACAGTCAACAGGTTGGCAATGAACACCCCAACGGCAACGGCTGTAATTAGGTCAACAAATACAGTCATGAATAACACTAAATACATTAATGCTGCTGCCTTGAGGGAGACTTGATGGGCTCGTTTGAGGAAGCTCCAGTCAATAATATCGATTCCTACTTTAATCAAGATGCCCGCCAGGACAGCATGGGGAATACTTTCAGTGAGGCTTCCCGCCCCCACAACAATCACCAGCAGCACTAGGGCATGAATCATGCCTGAAAGGGGGGTTTGACCACCAGCCTTAACATTGATTACCGTCCGCATGGTAGCACCAGCACCAGGGAGCCCACCAAACAAGCCAGCAATCGTATTACCGATACCCTGACCAATTAATTCCCGGTCAGAGTCGTGCTGGGTACGGGTAATATTATCAGCAACCATGGACGTTAACAGAGAGTCGATAGCTCCCAAGGTGGCTAACATTAGACCATAGCCAAGCATGTCTTTGATTTGGCTGAACTTAAAGACTGGCAAATATAGCTTGGGTAAGCCTGTGGGGATGTCTCCAATCCGTCTGAGCTCGCTGTCTGGCAGGTCTGGGAAAAAGACAACCGATATCAACGTACAGACTATCAGTGCTAGCAAGGGGGATGGAATTAATCGACTCAGCTTCCTAGGTGATCCAAACATAATCACCAGAGTCAGGATTGCTAGACCGGTAGCGGCAAAATGGGGATTAGCGACAAAGGTAGGAAAATTGCTGACAGATTCCACCACATTCCCAGAACTAGGATGCCCGAAAAATGGACCAATCTGTAACAACAGAATGATCACACCAATCCCTGACATAAAGCCAGATATAACTGTGTAGGGCATCAGGGTAATATATTTACCCAGCCGCAACACCCCAAATAAGATTTGAAATATCCCCCCTAGCATGACAACAGTAAATGCCATCGCTAGACCATTCTCTGGGTTTTTAGCAACTAGCGCCGTAAACACCGTTGTCATCACTACGGTCATCGGGCCAGTGGGACCAGAAATCTGAGAGGGAGTACCGCCAAACAGAGCGGCAAACAGACCAACAAAAATAGCGCCGTAAAGACCATGAATTGCCCCAGCACCGGAGGATACTCCAAAGGCTAGGGCTAATGGTAGTGCAACAATTGCAGCAGTCAGACCACCAAAGACATCACCGCGCAAATTACGGAAATGTAAACCATTCACAAATTGCATGAGTGGGTAATTTAGTGAAAGAATAATAATTGCTCTAGGCCCACATCTAATTGATTCTTTCCATATAACTTGGAATTCCTACAATAATGCTATAGGAAAATGTTAGGGTTAGAGCCATCCAAATATAGAAACCGGAATTTACCTGGGCAACACTTAAGTGTATCGCAGTAAGAATTGCTATATAAGATGCCTTAGAATTTTACACTAGAATTTTACACTGTTGGAGGTGAAACTGTTGAAATTCTTGGTTAATGGGTAAAGTTTACCATTCAATCCAGGGATGCCTAGCACCATTGACTATCATCTCCCCAAAGAATAATTGAGCAAGGTTAGTGGGAGTACACAGAAGGATTGGTGGATTATTTCGCAAATTCTGGTTAAAAATTCCGGGAAAATCAATTACTCTCACTAGAGATTAGAGACTAGAGATTAGACAGTTCATGTAGGGTGGGCAGTGCATCAGACAGATAATGAAGCTTGCAAAGTGCTTTGGTACGCACTGCCCACCCTACGATTAGCTAGACACGACTCAATGGGACAATAGTTGCTGATATCGAGCTCAGGCTAAATCAGATTGCGATAGTGCTGGTAAGATTGGGCTATTGACTGGTAACCTATCCTGCTGTTGACGAGAAAGCATGCAAAAAATCCTGAGTTGGGCAATACTAGCTTCTGTGATTACATTACCTGTTTTACCTGTTTCGGCTGAGCAACCCCTTTTCCTGGCCTATCCCCCCCGTGAGCATAAAACTACTGCAGAGAAAATTTTCTTGATTGGTACTGCAGCCCCTACTTCAGAGGTGTTGGTCAATGGTAAACCTATCCCCCGTAGCCAAAGTGGGAATTTTGCTCCTAGTTTCCCTTTGCAGCTGGGAGAAAATCGGTTTACCTTGCGCTATCTAAACCAGGAAATTCAAGTTACCGTAACCCGGCTGTCTACTGAACCACAGTTACCACAAGGTTTGGGATTTGCCAAAGATTCCCTGACCCCAGCAGCAGATATTGCTAGATTACCTGGAGAACAGATTTGTTTTGGTGCGATCGCATCCCCTCGTGCTAGGGTTTCTGTGACCCTGGGCAATCAACGGATTTCCTTACTCCCTCAATCCCAAGATGTCCAACTTCCGTCTAATTTTGCCGTATTGACTGGTCAAAACCAACCTACACCTCGTGCAGCTATTAATAACTACCAGGGATGTGCCGAAATTTCACAAGCTGGTAATTTTGGCAACCCTGTGTTTCAACTAAATCTCAATGGCGAGAGAGTCAGTCAGCGGGGTACAGGTACAGTGGAAATTTTATCTCCTAACCGCTTAGAGGTAATAGAGGTAATAGAAGAGGCTGGGGTTGCCCGCACTGGACCGAGTACTAACTATTCTCGCTTAACGCCTTTACCAAAGGGAACTAGAGCAGCAGTTACTGGTAAACAAGGAGACTGGTTACGTCTTGATTATGGTGCTTGGATTCGCCAGAAGGAAACCAAGGTAATTTCTGGTGCAACTCCGCCGAAGTCTATTATTCGCAGTATCACCTCCCGACAGGTACCTGGAGCAACAGAAATTCTCTTTCCCCTAGAGATACCAGTACCAGTGAGTGTGCAGCAGTCCGATAAAACCTTTACCCTAACGCTACATAATCTAACCGCTCAAACGGATACAATTTTCCTAAATGATGACCCAGTGATTAAGCGCCTAGACTGGTACCAAGTGACTCCAGACCGGGTGCAGTATAATTTTAGACTCAAATCTGAGCAGCAGTGGGGGTATGACTTGAGGTATGAAGGCACTACTCTCATTCTGTCTTTGAGACATCCACCAAACTTGAGCAGTAGAGGAATACTGGGTCTATCGACTCAGCGGTTAGCAGGAATTAAGATACTGCTCGATCCCGGACATGGGGGAGCCGAAACAGGAGCGAGTGGACCGAATGGGTATCCAGAAAAGGATGTTAATTTAGTAGTCTCGAAACTGTTGCAAAAGGAATTGGTACAACGGGGAGCAACGGTATATATGACACGGGAAACTGACAAGGATGTGTCATTACGAGACCGGATGGATATGATTCACGAACTAGAACCAACGATTGCCCTTTCTATCCATTACAATGCGCTACCAGATTATGGTGATGCTATTAATACTGCTGGGATCGGAATGTTTTGGTATCATACCCAAGCCCACGATTTATCAGTGTTTTTGCATAATTATTTAGTCCAAAAGCTCCGGCGTCCATCCTACGGAGTATTTTGGAATAATCTCGCCCTAACCCGTCCTCACAAAGCTCCTTCGGTGCTATTGGAATTGGGATTTATGATTAATCCGGTAGAGTTTGAATGGATTAGCAATCCCCGAGAACAAAGGCAATTGGCTAATGCGATCGCAGATGGGATTACTGAATGGATAGCTACTGTGGAGTAATGCAAGCTTTGTTGAATAGGTAACAGGGAATAGGGAAACAGAGGGGAGATGGGGAGATGGGGAGATGGGGAGTCAGATGAGCGACTGGCGTGGAAACCCCCAAGACCGCACTGGTAGTTGCTCATCAGGGAAACCTCCTTTGGCCGACTGCATCCGTTGACAACAACGATAGGATAACAATGTAAACTTTTATTACTGGACTCAAGACTTTTGGCTTTGATGGTAAAATAAACTTCGCCAATTTGCTTGATAGATATATGGGCTACCCTAACTTGTTTAATTTCTCAACTGAGTGCCTGTAAATTCAAAACCATTTTCAGAGCTATCTAGTATCACTTGTTTGATGTAAGATATGTCTCGGTTTCACCTCACGTATAACTTTGAAATAAATTCTATGACTCAGGCTGCATTTGATTACAATTCAGAATATTTTACTAGTGAAATATTCGATACCAATTATCAAGCTATAGCGTCAACAATCGTTAAAACTTATCAACCAAAACGTGTGGCAGAATTTGGGTGTGGTCCTGGGCATCTTACTAGAGAGCTGGCCAGATTGGGTGTAGAGGTAACAGCTGTAGATGGTTATTCGGAACCTGATTTCTCAGAATCATCTATTGAATTTCACAAACTTGATCTAAATGACGAAGTAGCCATTGCTAATCGTTTCTCCAACCAGAATTTCGATCTTGCTATTTCTCTGGAAGTTGCTGAACACCTAGAACCTGAAACATCTCCAATACTAATCAGCTGGATGACTAGTGTTGCGCCAATCGTGGTATTTTCAGCAGCAGTTCCTAGTCAGAGCGGCCATGGACATATCAATCTTCATTCCAGAGATTACTGGCACCGTTTATTCACTAAGCATAATTTTGTCGTCGCGGATCGTATTCGCGAGAAACTTAGACAAATACCTAATGTAGCTCCTTGGTATCGTTACAATATTATCGATTATCTCCAGGCAGAGCATTCTCAAGCCCCAGAAATACTAGAAGTAATTGACCGTTTGCTTGCCTCTGAATCTGCTGCATCGAGTGCATACTACGAAGAATCTACGAAGATGAGACTTCTACAACCTTACTTAAAGGACCCGGTCGTTAAATGGTATTTCGGGTTGCGACAGTTTACTGATAGTTTTTTTAACAAAACCTAACTATCAGTAATCATTCAGCTGCTATCAGCCAATGGCCAAGGCCATTGGCCTTGGCTCACGGCTGACCGCTGACTGCTGTTCGCGCAGCGTGCGCGTAGCGCATATGCTTACGGAAAAACTAAAAGACCCAGACGCTCATGCTCCCAGCCTCTGTTTTTTGGATAATCGTGAGATAAGTTTGTTATACAAAGACGGATCAGAGATTTGTAATGGTTGAGGCATGGCATCAAACTCTTCCTCTTCCAAAGCGAGGTAAGTATCAATCTGCTCACGATTAGCTAAGTAGAACGCGATCGCTCCGTAAACCTGTTCAAGGTTGACAGTGGGAAGGATTGAACAATACTTTCTGGTGATAATCCGTTGCGGAAAGTATATACAACGGAGTCTAGAGAAATTCGTGTGCCTGCAATCCAGTAACCATTGTCCCGATATTCTATATAAGTCTTAGCTTCTATAACTGGCATCAATTTACCTTGAATATATGTATTGAGATCATATAACTGAAACAACTGAAACAAAAAACTGAGATCAATACTGAGGCATTCTGCTCTTGTCTGCCAATTATTCTGAAAGTATCGATTACCGCTAAGTATTTTTACTTACGTTACTTGGAGGTTTAGGGATGCAGTCGGCCAAAGGGGGTTTCCCCCACTCGCGCTTTGCATCAAGACAGTGCTCAGGCTTCTCTCGATATCCCCTGAAGCGCGTTCGCGTTCGCGCAGCGTAGGCAAAGCCTAAAGCGTGACCTACGGTCAATCGCGTTTTCTGGTTGCTTTACCGATGTGATACTTAAGGATAGGTGTGGGTGGGATACAAAGTACCCGCAAGGGTACTGTAAAGTCTCGTAAACTTTGCCATCATAACTAGTATAAAGCCTATTTACAGTAATCCTTGCAGAAAAATCCCAACTCAAGGTGATAAGTAATTAAGGCGTCAAGTTACCCACTCGTAATTAACGTGAGTTGAGGGGTCTAACCAATCCCTAATTTCTGGAAATTTATAGGAGTCAGATCATCATGGAAAAACATCAACCAATAGAATTTTCCCTAGAACAGGAGTTCAATCTTAAAGTTTTTGAGACGCAAATTCAAAATCTCGACCTTGAACAAGCAAAGAATCTTCTGTGCGAGCTCTATAGACAGATGTCAATTCGTGAAATTCATTTCAGGAATTTCGTTAAGCACAGTTTAATCGGAAATCCTCCACCTTGGAGTGAGTAAGCTCAGGGAGCAAGGGATGAAAGTAAGCTTATGCGCTATGCGCACGCTACTTGAGGTGCTATCAGCTATCAGCTATCAGCTATCAGCTTGCATAGGTAAACATTCGTTTAATTTATTGCGAATCGGCGCAGCTACCCTGGGTTTATGTTAAGCATGATAGCTGACGGCTGACCGCTGACCGCTGACCGCTGACCGCTGACCGCTAAATGCTTACTTTTGCCTCATACGGTAAATTTGCCAATTAAATTCTGATTAGCTTAACCCAATTATCCGGAATCCACAGCTAAATTACTGAAGAAACAATAAACACAGCAGTTAGAGTCAAGGCGACTGAGACATAATAACATTATTAAGTGCATCAAGTAGGTAGCTAGAGATACATTTAACATGACTGAATTGCTAAATTATCTATGAATTCAGTAAATCAGCAATTCAGGGTTATTTCTCACCTACTTACTGTTCAAATGGTCAGTTAACCAAGGCTCTCTAGCTTTAATTCACAATCAAGGAGTATCCCATGGTAAAACAAATGTGCTGGTTATCGAGCTTTGGTAGCAATGAACCAAAAATGTTGCACTTGCGGACTTCCCCTTATGAGGCTTGGCGTCCGTACACAGCTTTTCCCCAATATGCTGTCCCAGATTATCCAGTACCTGGCGGTTCTAAAGGCTGGGCAACCTATCAGAAACTAAGACTCTCAGACTGGGTTTTGGTTCCTAGTGACAATGAAAATATGGATTATAAAGCAAGTTAATAATTTAGTAATAAATGAAGAATTAAGAATGTAGAATGTAGAATGTAGAATTCTTAATTCTTAATTCTTAATTCTTAATTCTTCAACAGTTAAACTAATTACTTGACTAGATAAGGACTGGTTAACTTATCTAACTGTTGCACTAACAAGCTAAGGAATAAACCGACATCAGTAACAACACCAACCGATTCTACTGAACCGCGATCGCTTAATTTTGTCACTACGGCGGGGTTAATATCCACACAGACCATCTTCACTCCGGCTGGAGTCATATTGCCGACGCCAATAGAATGGAGCATAGTAGACAGCATCAAGATCATATCTGTCCCTTCCAATAACTTGGCATAGTCTTGCTGTGCTTTAATCAAATCCATCTGGGTATCTGGCAGAGGACCATCATCTCGGATGGAACCAGCTAGGACAAATGGTACGTTATTGCGGACGCATTCATACATCACCCCTTTAGTTAATACACCCTGTTCTACAGCTTGGGCAATACTACCGCAGCGACGGATAGTATTGATTACCTTGAGATGGTGTCGGTGTCCACCATGGACAACTACTCCTCGTTTCATATCCACACCCAAAGAGGTTCCCATCAGGGATTGCTCGATGTCATGAACTGCGATCGCATTTCCCCCTAACAGCGCCTGAACATACCCAAGTCGAATCAAACTGGATAAATGTTCACTACCGCCAGTGTGAATTACCACAGGTCCTGCTGTCACTACAACTCTGCCCCCTTGGTCCCGAATTTGGCGCAGCTCCCAAGCAATTTGTTCGACTACTAATTCTACCCGGCGCTCACTAGAGACCCCAGATGCCATAAAACTAAATTCTTGCTGATTGCGTTGTTCACGGGATTGAGTTTTGCGCACCGTGCGGATTCCTTCTACTCCCACGATCACCTGCTCTCCAACTTCCAAATCCCGCAGCACTTTACAACGAGCGATTACACCGTCTGGGGTTTCAGTTATTGCGATCGCACCATCCATGCGTTGATGTTGTACCTTCACCCACTCACAATTTACCCGTACTTCCGTCGGATAAATGGTAGTAACATAAAAGTCATCAGGAGCAACCCCTGCTTGAGTAACAGGTTCCAAGTTAGCATCACACACCTCTTGGGCAGGAGTGACAGCTCCTAGATCAATCAGCTTAGTCATAATCTCTGCCATCACCTCATGATCTGGTGCAGAGACTTTCAGTTCAGCATTAGAGGTGCTTTGCCGCTGTGTTCCTAGGTCGAAGTTAAGTACCTGGAAGCTACCCCCACCTCCTACAATTAAATCCAAGGCACGGCTGATGATACCAGAATCAAGCAAATGACCTTCCAAACGAATAATGCGACTTTCAACCGGTTGATTGCCATGGATTTCACTGCGGACTGGTTCAGTTACCCGTAAGGTTAGGCATTTAGCAGCACCACCAGCTTTGAGAAATTCCGTCAAGGGGGTTTCAATCACCTCAAACCCAGCTTGACCGAGCCGATCTTTCAAGCGATCGCTAACTTTGTTCATCACTACAAGTTGATCAATATTGACCGCATTGCAAGCAAAGTTCACTGCATCAGCTTCCTCTATGGCGATTCGTTTTTCCGGTGCTACCCGCATTTCGATTAAGCGGTTGGAATAGGCATCAAATGCTGGGGGATAGTAGAGTAAATAGCCACCACTCAGGGGACAGAAGCAAGTGTCCAAGTGATAGAAACGTTGATCCATTAGGCGCAGGGACACAACTTCAATATCTAGCCATTTAGCAAGGTATGGATGGGAATCAAGTTCTGAGCGGAAGCCATAGCCAGCCCACAGCCAACGCCCTTCCCGGTCTAGCAGAGCATCCCCAGCTCCTTCAAAGGGTAAGTCTTGAGGAAGTTCATAGACAGTGTAGCCATTGTCATTAAACCATTGCTTGAAATAAGGTTCTTCTCCCTGGCGCTCTTTGTGGAGGAAGCGGCTAAGCACTACATTCTTGCCCAAGACTAATCCGGCATTGGCTGCAAATACCATATCTGGCCAACCGGATTGAGGAGAAACTAAATCGACTAGGGCATGCTCTTTGATGACATAGTGCAGTTTTTGCCACTGTTCTACAGCGCGATCCCTCGATGACTTGTGAATATTTCCCTCCATCCAGGGATTAATCACATAATCCACATCGTAGTGGTCAGGGGGACACATGAGGAAGCGAATTGATTCTGTCATAGTCGATTTCTGATCTGGTAGATACCTACACGACCAAGGTAAGTCAGCAATCACACCAATGTCACGACAATTTGCCATTGACAGGGGGGTAAGTTAAGTTGGTGGATTAATCTTAAAGATTTTATCCATAAACTTATTATTATACCATGAAAAAAATATTTATAACTAGACTGAAGCGAATTCTGCTTACCACCAGCATCAGTATTGTGAGCGTGCCACTGTTGATCTATGGCGGATTGCTGGTCAAGCGTCCGCTTCCCACCGACAAGCAGCAACAACTGTTCCAAGGCATCGTATATCAAAGAGATGCTCGGAAATCCCCCCGTCCGCTGATGGTACATACTGTTACCATAGACCTAAGCGCACCAGGAATTAAACTGTTAGTAACACCAGGAAATAAAGTCGATAAAAACGAATTTGCTGCCCGGACTACCTCGGAATTTGTGCGGGAGTTTAAGTTACAATTAGCTATTAATGGTAGTTTCTTTTATCCTTTTCGGCAGTATCCACCGAATTCCTATCCTAACAGTGGTGATCCGGTCAAAGTACAAGGCCAAGTTATCTCTGATGGGAAATCCTATGCGCCTCCAAAATCTACTTCTTCAGTGCTTTGTATTTCAAAGTTTCTCCAAGCTGAAATTTATGCTCAAATTTATCAAAGCCGTTGTCCTCCAGGCACATCGGAGGGACTAGCCGGTAGAGAAATTTTACTAAAAGAAGGAAAGCCAGCAGTATTGGGAGGTCGTGGAGGTGAGAACCTATTCTCTCCCCGCACTGCTGTAGCTATTGATAAATCAGGCAAAACTTTGTGGTTAATTATTGTTGATGGTCGCCAGCAATTTTACAGCGAAGGAGTTAGTTTGGCTGAGTTGACTACTATTATTCAAGAATTAGGAGCCGATAGCGCCCTCAATTTGGATGGGGGTGGTTCCAGCACTCTCGTAATAGCAAATAAGACTAAGTTACGGGTATTAAATTCACCGATTCAGACTCGTATTCCTACGCGCCAACGTCCAGTTGCTAACCATCTGGGTATCTATGCTTTACCGGTAGAGAATAGGGAGTAGGGAATAGGGAATAGGGAGTAGGGAGTAGGGAGTAGGGAGTAGGGAGTAGGGAAAAAAATATCACCATTAATTGATGATTTTTATAGCTATTTTATACCAAAATATAGTAGTTAATAAACCCCATTAATATAATACAGTTTAAATGCACAATATACCAATCCTAAATGAATTGTGATAATTTTTGTTCCCTGTTCCCTGTTCCCTGTTCCCTTTGGTATAGCTTAGAGCATGAAAAAATTAAATATAACTAGACTTAAGCGAATTATGGTTATCACCAGCATCAGTATTGTGAGCGTGCCACTTTTGATCTATTGCGGATTGCTGCTCAAGCGTCCGCTTCCCACCGACAAGCAGCAACAACTTTTACCAGGCATTTTTTATCAAAGAGATGCTCGCAAATCACCCCGTCCGCTCATAGTACATACTGTTACCATAGACCTAACCGCACCAGGAATTAAACTATTAGTAACACCAGGAAATACCATCAATAAAAACGAATTTGCTGCCCGGACTACTTCGGAATTTGTGCGGGAGTTTAACTTACAATTAGCTATCAACGGTAGTTTCTTTTATCCTTTTCGGGAGTATCCACCTAACTCCTATCCTAAATCTGGTGATCCGGTCAAAGTAGAAGGGCAAGTTATCTCTGATGGAAAATCCTATGCTCCTCCAAAATCAAAAAATTATTCAGTGCTGTGTATTTCAAAGCTTCTCCAAGTTCAAATCTATCAAAACCGTTGCCCTCTAGGCACATCTGAGGGATTGGCGGGTAGAGAAATTTTACTAAAGGAAGGGAAGCCAGCAGTATTGGGAGATAGTACAGATGAAAAACTATTGTATCCCCGCACTGCTGTGGCTATTGATAAATCAGGCAAAACTTTGTGGTTAATTATTGTTGATGGTCGCCAGCGCTTTTACAGTGAAGGGGTTACTTTGGCTGAATTAACTAGTATTATTCAAGAATTAGGAGCCGATAGCGCCATCAATTTGGATGGGGGTGGTTCCACCACTCTGGTAGTAGCAAATAATACAAATAAGCTAAGAGTATTAAATTCACCGATTCAGACCCGTATTCCTACGCGCCAACGGGCAATTGCTAACCATTTGGGCATCTATGCTTTACCGATAGATGTGTTGAACAACCTCCCATTAATCCAGGACGAAAGTATCTCACCCAATTTACAACTACTATATCTTTTGTTAATGATAGTTGCTCTATAGCAGTGCTAAATGATTCGTGAAATGTAGTGGCCGAAGCGAACGTGATAGCCTCGGCTTAGCCGAATCCCCATAACCATTGCCCAGCAATGATTTTAATATTTACAGATTTTTTGAATAACTTAGAATTGGTATATAGTCAATTGCTTGTGGTATTCTAATCAAGGCAATCGGATTAAATTACAGTAATGCTTAATACAGATTTACTTGATCAAGAAGTTCAGTCACTTTTTCAAAGGATACGGACTAACTTAACTTTACCTGAGTGTCCTCCCGAAAGGTTAGAATACTATATCAAAGAGCATAGTGGATTTTCCCGGCACAATCCTATGCTCCTGTCTGTAGCTTCTGATAATTCTCAATCTGCTCCTGCCATATCTGTGGAATTACAGCGAAACTCTGATGAAGAAAGTGGAGCTTCTGGTGAAGAGTCCCATTTTGCTATCTATACCGATGGGCTTCGAGAGTCATTCCAATTTAAGGTGGATGAGTATGTGCTCTCAGTAGAAACTAAGGGTTTCCTGGAAACTATGCTTGACCTTTGTAAGTCAGGCTCTGCGAGTAAAATCTGTGGTGTTTTTTATGCAACTGAGGCAGGTGCTATTCCAGAGTTAGAGCTAGTTCGCAATCTAACCGATTTGTACTCAACGTCTCAGGAGAACTGTCAACCCTCAGAAAAATTGACATACTTCTTCGATCTTCATCTCAATGGAGTAGAACAGGAACATAAAGATGGTCTGGGTACCTTTATTAACCACTACGAACAACATAGTTTAAACTTAAGTGAAATCCATGAGGGTTTCTCTGATTCTATAGCAGCAATGGATACCTGGTGGAATAATCTAAAACAGGCAGTTATAGTTAACAATTAATTAATCAATTAATTCAAGAGGATCGACTGATTGTCCTATTTTAAAATAGGGAATTCCACTCGCAAGTCGTTTCCATCGTTATCAGGCAAAGCCTCCGATCAGACACTTCTAGGTAGAGCCTAAAAACGAGAGTTAAGTTATGGATAAAGCAGAGAATAGGTGATTATTCTCTGCTACATAAACTGTTATGGATTTAAACTATAGCTAATAAGGGATTTGGTGCAGGCGTTAATCATCGCAGATAAATAAATAACCCCAGAAAAAGAAGTTATCTCTTTTGATTATAATTTTTGCCTAATTTTAGGCATTGAGATGTACCCGGAAACAGTGGCGTTTCCTTACAGTAGTTAGCTTCCTTAGAAGCTATCACCCACTACCCACTACCCACTACCCACTAGCAAAGACACTATTAATTATGGGTAATTTAATGGACATAATATAACTACATGACAGATCAGTTCGAGTCAACAGAAGAGCAGTTTTCCCAAACCCTAATGATCATGGCGATCGCTGCTTTATTTTTCGCTTTAATATTTCTATCTTCAACACCAATCTTCATCCGATTCAGTGAGCGTGAAATCTCTGCGAGCGCTACAGCATTTAATCGCTTCTGGATTAGTACCACACTCTTGGGTCTGTGGAAAGGACTCCAAGGGTTACGCTGCCGAATTTCTCTTGATAAACCGATAACACAAGATTATTTGCCTGACTCAGGTTGGGTGTGGGGCGGATTGCTAGGAGTCGGGATTTTTTTCTCTGCTGACATCATCATCTGGGCTTGGTCATTAACTCAAACCAGCGTCGCCAACGCAACTCTACTGGCTAATCTCACGCCAGTGTTTACCATTTTAGGGGGATGGCTGGTATGGAAAAGAGGCTTTGAAAGCAAATTCCTGATGGGAATGAGCCTCGCCATGGCAGGAGCGATCGCAATTGGACTAGAAGACTGGCAAATCACCACTGGCAAAGTAGAGGGGGATATTGCTGCCATACTGGCTTCAATCACTTTTGCTGTCTATCTATTGATTCTCGAAAGACTCCAAACCAGGCTTAAAGCAACCACCATCTTGTTTTGGAGTTCTGCGATCGCTACCGTGTTTAGCCTACCTATCGCCCTACTGAGTGGAGATAACCTGTTTCCCTATTCCTGGCAGGGATGGAGTGCTATTCTTTGCTTTGCTTTAGTCTGTCAGATCTTGGGTCAATGGCTGCTGGTATATAGCCTCGATCACTTTTCCTCAGGATTTGTTGCTGTTTTTTTGTTATTAGAACCGGTCCTAGCAGCTATCGGTGCCTGGATACTCTTCTACGAACAATTGAGTCTTTTTAACTGGATTGCTTTTGGAGTTGTTTTGGGTGGCATCTATTTGGCACTATCTAGTGAATACAAATCACCTACTTAGTGAAGGTTCAACAGTGAAAATTGACAGAGAGTTAAGATAGCATAAATAAAACAAAAAAAATGTTTATTATGATCAACAACTTTCCACCAAATTACTATAATATTTTACTCGGAAAATAACTGTCACGAGTACTCAAGCATGGTAGACAAAAAAAAGCTCCTGGAAGACACCATGACTTTATTACTGTCAGTAACCCCAGATACATCTTTGGGTAAACTGTTAAACCTTTGTTTAGCAGCTAAGGCAGATCCGAGTATCAGCAAAAGTGCCCGTGAATTTGCTGTAGAACTTCTCGAAGATCCTAGCAACATTTACTCTTGGACCATGGATGTCATTGGGAGCGATGCCAACTATACCGATGCAGAGTGGGAAGCTTTGAACGATATGAAACTGGATGATACTGAAGCCTTTGTAGCAGACTTCCAGTCGGAGTTGGAAAGTCTGGACTTGGATTGAGATCACAGGGTATCGACGCAGGGTGAAGGGTTAAGAATTTAGGTGGGGAGAGGTCTAATCATCAATAATAATGTTGACTATAAACATATTATCAACACTCAACCTTGGCTTTTCGGCCACGCTACCGAAACAACCTACCCTTCACCGAAGGCCAAAGGCGAAAAACCTTCAACCTTCAACCTTCAACCTTCAACCTTCAACCTTCAACCTTCAACCTTCAACCTACACCCTTCACCATTATTTGACCGTAACAATCATCCTTTCTTTGACTATAAACGCGCCATCAAACACTTCTTTGACTTCCACTGCTAGGTTGTCGAGAAAATCATCACAGTGATTAGGTTCGTGGTGGAAGATAGCCAGTTTCTTAACACCAGTAGCTTTTGCCAGCTTCACCCCTTCCTGCCAGGTGGAATGGCCCCAACCGACTTTGGGAGATTTGGGGTTGTGGTATTCTTGATCGGTATACATAGCATCGTATATTAATAGATCAGCATCACGGGCTAGATACACCACATTTTGATCAAGGCGGTCGGAAAAATGTTCTGTATCGGTGCAGTAGCACACGGAATGCCCTTGCCAGGTTACGCGATAGCCAATAGCACCATTAGGATGATTCAAAGGAGCAGTTTCTATGGTAATATCGTCTATGGTGACAGTGTTGTGACCTAATTCTAAGTCATAGAACTTCAATTCTGCCTTGACTTTGTTAGTAGGAACTGGAGCATTCAAGTGTAAGACCCGCTCCTTGAAGTGTTTCTCCATGCACTCCCCTGGGGGAGCTGCGCCATAAATATGTAAAATGTTCCCTTCCACAAAGACTGGAATGAAAAATGGCACGCCTTGAATATGATCCCAGTGGTAGTGAGTAAAAAACCAATAAGCTTCAATGGGTAACTGCTGCTTAAGGCTTTTTCCCAGCAACCGCAAGCCAGTACCACCATCGAAAATCAGGCGTAACCCAGCCACTTGCATCTCTACACAAGACGTATTGCCGCCATATTGAATTGTGTCCTGTCCAGGGCTAGGTATACTGCCTCGGACTCCCCAAAATTTAACCGAAAACTCGGAGGAAGTGCTTGTCTTCATTGATAAGTTAATGCTTCAAAGTACCGCACTGACCCTGATGACGCAACAGGTGATCGCACAATACCAAAGCAACCATTGCTTCTACCATAGGTACGGCCCTGGGTAAAACACAAGGGTCGTGACGTCCTTTAGCAGCTAGAATGGTTTCTTCACCAGTAGTGGTGACAGTACGTTGTTCTTTGCGGATGGTAGCAGTGGGTTTAAACGCTACTCTAATAATAATAGTCTCGCCATTACTAATGCCACCTTGAATGCCACCGGAGCGATTTGTAACAGTGCGCACTGCACCGGTTTCGTCTGTGTAAAATTCATCATTATGCTCACTGCCGGTAAGTAGAGTGCCCCCAAAGCCAGAGCCAATCTCGAAACCTTTACTAGCTGGTAGGGACATCACCCCTTTGGCTAAATCCGCTTCTAGCTTATCAAAGACTGGCTCTCCCAAGCCTTTGGGTATATGGCGAGCCACACATTCTACTACACCCCCAACGGAATCACCGCTACGTCCAGTTTCTTCAATCAGTTCAATCATCCGTTCAGCACATTCTGAATCAGGGCAACGAACAATATTACTTTCTACCTGGTCTTGAGTAACGGTGTTGGAGTCTACGATACCTTCTAAGGTTTTGATACGCTTGACGTAGCCAATGATTTCTACACCAGCAGCTTGCTGGAGAATTTTTTTTGCGATCGCACCCGCTGCCACTCGCCCGATAGTTTCCCGGGCTGAAGAACGTCCTCCTCCCTGCCAGTTCCGAATGCCATACTTAGCATCATAGGTAGCATCAGCATGGGAAGGCCGATAGGTCTTTTGCATCTCGCTATAGTCTTGGGGCCTAGTGTCTTTATTGCGCACCATAATCATAATTGGTGTGCCCAGGGTTTTGCCCTCAAATAGTCCCGAAACAATTTCACAGGTATCAGTTTCTTTACGAGGAGTAGTAATCTTACTCTGACCTGGACGCCTGCGGTCTAGTTCTACCTGAATTTCTGCCGCAGAAATTTCCAATCGCGGTGGACAGCCATCAATGACTACCCCAACCCCACCCCCGTGGGATTCTCCAAATGTAGTGATTCGAAACAGATGTCCAAAGGTATTGCCCATAGTTAGTGCTCTATTAGTCCTCTAATGGTAGTACTTACTTAAGCTATCAGCTATCAGCTATCAGCTTATGCACAGGCTACTTGAGGTGCTTATGGCTTAGGTCCGATGCGTCGAAGACTGTGCCACCCTACTTTAGGTGTTTTTAAATAAACTCTAGCAAGTCTTATACCCATGAGGTACAAATATCTGGGTTTTAGGGACTTCGGAGCAGGGAGCAGGGAGCAGGGAGCAGGGAGCAGGGAGCAATTAATTTAGAAGTGGGAAGAGGTAAAAAATAATGTGTACCTCATAGCTATGATAAACGCTATCAGCTGACCACTGACCACTGACCACTGACGGCTGAATGCTTATACACTTAATTATCTTATTACTTCGTAAAACCGGTTGGCAGCTTAAGTCCTGTTGGATTCCAACCTAATAATTTCCCTAATGATTTTACTAATAATTTTTCTAATCATTTCCGTGATTTTTTACTAATTATTAAGATTATTTAAGTAAATATTTGTTTTGATTTTAATCAGGTAAAATCTGTTATAGACTTTCCCAATAACAGGATTTTATTGGTTAAAATGCTTAGGGCTGTTGGTGCATGTTTAGAATTAAGGATAATTTGCCTAACCGGATGTTTTGCTTGGGGTTTTTATGCTCCAGTTTTAGCTGACATTACTCCCGATGGCAGCTTGGGAAATGAAGCCTCAAGGGTAACTCCTAATGTACAGGTCAAGGGGGCGCTGGCAGATTTAATTGAAGGGGGAGCAACTCGTGGGGAGAATTTGTTCCATAGTTTTGCGGAATTTAATGTAGGAGAACTACAACGGGTTTATTTTGCTAATTCCTCGGGAATTCAGAGGATATTAACACGAGTAACCGGCAGTAATCTATCGAATATTCTAGGTACTTTGGGAGTAGATGGTGCAGCAAATCTGTTTTTGCTCAATCCCAATGGTATTGTGTTTGGACACAAGGCCAGATTAGATGTAGCTGGTTCCTTTGTAGCGTCTACTGCCAATAGTTTGGTATTTGGTGATGGGCAGGAGTTTAGTGCCACATCACCAGAAGCCCCGCCACTGTTAACGATTAATATCACCCCAGGATTGCAGTATGGCAAATATGACCCGAGGACCAGAATTACAAATGCTGGGAATTTAGCCGTAGGACAAGATTTAACCCTAGCCGCTGGCAACTTGGATTTACAGGGTCAACTGAATGCTGGTAGGAATTTGACTCTGTTTGGAGAAGATACAGTCACGATTAGGGATAGTGTAGCGCAACCCTTTAGAGCGTACTCTGGTGGCTTACTGCTAATTCAGGGGAATCAGTCAATTGATATTGCTGCCCATAACCATACCGATAGTGGTTTATTTGCTGGTAGTGATTTATGGTTGCGTTCGCGTAGCGTGGCCATTCGCGCAGCGTGGCCCAAAGGCCAAGGCCAATCGCATAATCCGGTAACCGGGGATGCTCACTATACCGCTGGCGGAAATATCAGCATCGAACAGTTGGATGGGTTACCGGGAAATTTAGTCAGTACCCATGATCCCATTATTCTGACTAATGGGGATGTCAGTTTAGGAAACTATACCGGAGCGTCACTACATATTTTGGCAGGAGGGAGTGTCAGGCTTGGTGATGTTGAGATTAACTCTACCGATACAGCGGATAATGCCATTAGTCCTAATAACTCCAATCCGTTCTTGGCTAGTCTGGCTAATGTGACCTTGTCGGATCAAGCTCGAAGGTCTGTAGTGATTGATGGCAGTAACAAACCTACCCTAGATATCCGTGCTGGTATAGATTGGACATTACTGGGGGGTTTTCCAGGAAATACCGATAGTAGTAACTTAGGATCTAACCTTGGGACGGCTGCGACTAGTGCGGATATCGAAATTGGCAAGATCTCGATTAATGCTCCCAATGGACGGGTATTGTTAACGAATCAGTATCAACCTAACCCATCCTTAGTGAGTGAAACCCTTAAAATTAGTTCACTTCTAACTGGTGATGGCACCATAGCCAACGATAACGGTAAGGTAGATAAGACTAACCAGAGGTTTTCAGGAAATGCTGGTGAGGTGATTATTGATTATCGAGGCAGGATTGAAATAAGCGATTCGGCTTCGCCGACGCTACGCGAACGCATTGATGCCTCTTCCGCTTCTGGTAAAGCAGGGGATATTACTGTGGTTACAAACGATGAACTATCCCTTGACGGAAGTTTTATTATTAGCAACACCTTTGGCAAAGAAAAAGGTGGGGATATCAAGATCGATACTGGCTCCCTCTTTGCCACTGACGGTGCTCAGATCGAAACCAGTACCTTTGGTGAAGCTGATGCCGGTAAAGTGACCATTGTTGCTGATGACACAGTCACCTTTGAAGGAAATTCGGAAAATGGTGAGGCTACTGGCATTTTCAACAACATAGAACAAAACGCTATCGGTGATAGTGGTGGTATTTCGATTACCACGAGTGCATCCCGATTTTGTATTAAGCATAAATACTTAAGTTCGGTTTTGACCAATCACAGGTAAGCTTTAATTGGTTGACCTATGATCACAAGAGTGCTGCGTGCTGGATGCTGACAAACATGCCCAAATCAAAGCTCACGCCCAAGCAATTGCTGCTTTACGTGTGCGTAGAAACCGACCCTGAGCAGCTTCAAACGTTGTCCGGGATAGAAGAGGCGGTTCGTGGTCATATTCTTGAGCATGTCAGTCCAGAGATAGGAAATTTTTTATCCAAACCAGCAGCGGCACCCGTGCCGGACGAAAACGTACCCTCAAAAGCATCCTTGGGGAATTGAGTTTAAGCGAGAAACAAGCTCATGTGCTAAAGGTCAAACCCTACACAAGGTGGAGTCCGTATTTGGAGAAGTGCTGTCTGTTGCTGAGTGCCAACGCCTCCTACAACAATAGCGCTGAAGATATCAAGGTGTTGACAGGAATGTCGGTTTCCCACAGCACTCAGCAACGCCTGGTACATCGCCAAGACTTTGAGTTGCCCGACCTCGACCAGACTGTTGAAGAAATGAGTGTAGATGGCGGCAAAGTTCGGTTACGCACTGCCAAAGGTGAGCCTTGCCAGTGGCGTGATTACAAAGCGGTGAATTTGCATGAGCACAGTCTAGGTGCATTCTTTTGCGAGAACGTAAGTTTGGTCAGTTGGGTCAACCAACAGCCCCTAGGCACGCCACTGATCTGCTTGGGTGATGGTCATGACGGCATCTGGAATATCTTTGCGGAGATTGGAACTACTTCACAGCGATGTGAGATTCTAGACTGGTATCACTTAATAGAGAATCTGGGCAAGGTAGGTGGGTCACAGCAGCGCCTAGATGCAGTGGAAGCTTGTTTGTGGTTTGGGGATGTCGATGGCGCGATTGAACAGTTCAAAGACTGGCAACATGAACGTGTCAAGAACTTTATTATCTACCTCAACAAGCATCGGCACCGTATTGTTAACTACGGCTATTACCAAGCCGAAGGCATTTCCATAGGGTCAGGATCGATCGAATCGACGGTAAAACAGGTTGGTCGGCGCATCAAAATCTCAGGGGCTCAGTGGGAGGAAAGCAACGTCCCTCAAGTACTCAAGCATCGGTGCGCTTACCTTAACGGACAATTCTCAACTTGAGTCTTACAAAACATCCCATGTACTCGGTGGGAAGTGTGGGAAGTGTGGGAATTTTCGCTCGAATTTTTACCTAATTGCAAAAGTGAGATGCACCCGATTACCACAGGCTCTTTGTTTATGAATGATGCTTTCTTGGAGTCGAGGATCACAGGACAGGGAAATAGTGGTGGTGTAACAATTATTGCTGAGGATCAAGTTATCGTTGATAAGAACAGAGATTCGATTGTGACCCAAGCTGATCCTGACGCAATCGGCAACGCAGGAGATATATTGATTGATGCTGAATCAGTGACTGTCAGCAATGGTGCTAGATTCGTAGCTGACACAAAGGGAAAAGGAAATGCCGGTAATATAACTATAACAGCTCGCGATACAGTTACGATTGACGGGATAGCAAGTAATGAGATAATAGCCAGCGGTCTGCGGTCTCGAGTCGGTCCGAATAGAAATTCTAGTAACAAACCACAAGCTGAAGGTAAAGGTGGCGACATTACCATAGAGGCCAAGTCAGTTTTTGTGACCAATGGCGGTCAAATAAGTGCTGAAATATATGACATAGGAAATGGTGGCAACATATCAATTATTGCTGAGAATGAAGTTATCATTGATGGCACTGCTAAGAATAAAGTAAATGGAGAAGAGAAGAAATTTTCAACTATTATATTCACTCGAGTTAGACCTCAAGCAGTGGGCGACGGTGGCAAGGTATTGATTAAAGCTAGGTCAGTTTCGTTTACTAACGGTGGTAAGATAGTTTCCGAAACCAGTGGCAAGGGAAACGGGGGTGATGTGGAAATCATAGCTCGCGATCGCGTTTTATTTGACGGAATCAAGGAGCTGAGTGAAGGAAATAGTGGCATAGTTAGTGATATTAAATCCCAGGGGGAAGGCAATGGTGGCGATATCAGGATCACAGTTACAGAAGGTTCATTGGCCATTACTGAAGGTGGCAGGTTAGCAGCTGGTCCTCAAGGCAAGGGTAATGGTGGGGATGTGATCATTACAGTTCGTGATCAGGTTTCAATAGACGGAGTGGGCATTAATGACAAACCTAGTCGGATCTTGACTGGTGTGGATCCTAAGTCAAAAGAGGGCAACGGTGGTGACATTATAATTAACGGTAACTCCATTTCAGTGACTGATGGTGCGACGCTAGGTGCTAGCACGAACGGCAATGGCAGAGGTGGAGATATTATATTAACTACCAATACACTAACTGTTGATAATGGAGTCATTGCCAGCGCTGGAGAAGAGAAAGCTACTAGTCAAGCCGGTACAATCACAATTGATACTGATTCCCTGAAAGTTGAAGATGGAGGGAAAATAACCGTAACCAGTGACAACGGGGTAGCAGGAAATCTGGACATTAAAGCTAATTCCCTGCTGCTCAACTACGGAAGACTAGAAGCTAAAACTGCCGAGGGGCAATCAGGAGCGAATATCACACTAGACGTATCAGAATCAATCGTGATGCTTAACGAAAGCCTAATCTCCGCAGAGGCTTTAGATGAAGCTACAGGTGGCAACATTGATATTGATACCAACCTCTTAATTGCCTTTCCCTCAAGTGGTAATGGTAGCGATATCATTGCCAAAGCTGACCAGGGTCAAGGCGGTGAGATCACCATTAATGCCGAAGATGTCCGTCTGATTGAGGAGCGTAAAGCAATGGAGGGAAATCGCACTAATGATATCGATGCCAGTTCTCAGTCTGGTACACAAGGAATAGTGACCATTAACAGGGGCAATCCTGAACCCCCTCGGGGATTAGATCAACTACCGATCAATTTAACTGACCCATCATCACTGATTGTTGCTAGCTGTCCGAGAAGTGGAAAAATCTCAGTCGATGAACTTGGTGAATTTATTGTTACTGGACGCGGTGGCATTCCGGCTAGTCCCTTCGACCCGATTATTGGTCAAACCATCATTGCTGATTGGGTGACTCTTGATGATCAAACCCTTAGTGAAATTGATCACAATCTTGATAACAATCAGACCTTAGCGCCATCGACCGAAAAGAATTCTAAGCCAAAACGAATTGTGGAAGCTCAAGGCTGGATGACAGGTCCCGATGGTACGATCATTCTGACCTCTTTCCCTACCGATACCACTAGCCCACCCAAGCCTTGGTATCACTATTTGTCTTGTCGGGATTTAAATTAAGCTGTTTTTAGGGTAAGGTGATTACAGTGTAGAATCTGATCAGCCTAGTTTTCACACAGATGTGTCACGCAGTCAGCATCCGGCCTCCAATGGCAAATTTAATAATTTGGTCAACTTCAAGATTTTTGATCAATCAATATTAAGGAATAAGCAAGTGCACAAAATTAATTACAGATTAAAAAAAAACCTGACAATGTCAAGGTTACAGAGATTGCGAATAGGTAATTAATTCTGCGATCAGTGCTTAATGGGCTTTTGATTGAAAATATCCAAAAATTTAGTTACACAGAACAGCAAGATGAAAAATAACCGCAAAAATTCAACATCTATAGTTGACAAGGAGCAACAGGATTACGGCGAAAATCCAACTGCTGTTCGACAAACATCTCAATATCAAGCAGAATACATCCAAAGCTTTGTAGAAAAATGGGACGAGTTGATTAGCTGGGAAACCCGTGCCAAAAGTGAAGGTAGTTTTTTCATCGATATATTAAAACAACACGGTGTCAAAAAAGTCCTAGATGTAGCAACAGGAACTGGATTTCACTCCATTCGTCTGTTAAAAGCAGGATTTGAAGTGGTGAGTGCAGATGGGAGTCAGCAAATGCTCGCCAAAGCATTTGAAAATGGCCGTCGTCATGGTTTAATTCTGCGAACAGTGCAAGCGGATTGGCGGTGGTTAAATCGCGATATTCATAGTAAATTTGATGCTGTAATTTGTCTAGTAAATTCCTTTACTCATCTGTTTAGTGAGGGCGATCGCCGTAAAGCTTTGGCAGAATTCTATGCTGCACTTCGCTATGATGGCATTTTAATTCTAGATCAACGGAATTATGACAGCATTTTAGATCATGGCTTTTATTCAAAACATATTTACTACTATTGTGGTGAAGATGTTAAAGCCGAACCTGAATATTTGGATGAAGGTTTAGCTAGATTTAAATATGAATTCCCCGATCAATCGGTTTACCATCTTAATAGGTTTCCCCTGCGGAAGGATTACACCATAAATTTAATGCAAGAAGTAGGGTTTCAAGGAATTAAAACTTATGGGTATTTCCAAGAAAGCTATCATAATGATGAACAAGATTTCTTTGTTCATGTTGCCGAAAAAGAATACAAAAAGAAGGTGAAAGGACAAAACCAAGTGAACTATTCCACAACCGTTGATACCGCTCGAACTTATTACAACAGTGATAGTGCTGATCAATTCTATGCCACTGTTTGGGGCGGAGAAGATATTCATGTTGGTATCTATGAACGGGAAGATGAACCTGTTTTTGATGCCAGTCGCCGCACGGTTGAACGGGTCGCCTCATTACTGAACTTGAATGAAAATAGCTCCGTTCTCGATATTGGCTCGGGCTATGGTGGAGCAGCCCGTTATTTGGCTAAAACCTTCGGTTGTCATGTCACTTGTTTGAATGTAAGCAAAGTTCAGAATCAACGGAATTCTCAAATGAACCAAGAACAGGGACTTGGGTCTTTGATTGAAGTAATCGAGGGTAGTTTTGAAGACATTCCCTACGAGGATGAACAGTTTGATGTGGTGTGGTCTCAGGATGCAATTTTGCACAGTGGTAACCGGATTCAGTTGATTAAAGAGGTTCAGCGGGTGATGAAACCGGGAGGTGAATTCATCTTCACTGATCCCATGCAGAGTGATGACTGTCCCGAAGGATTGCTGCAACCGGTTTTAGACCGCATTCACCTCGACTCCCTTGGTTCTATTGAGTTCTATCGCAAGGCTGCTAAGGTTACAGGTTTAGAAGAAATCCAGGTGATTGATCTAACGGCGCAACTGGTGAACCATTATCGGCGAGTCCTAGAAACGGTAGATGCCAATTATCAGCAAGCCGTTGCCGATAGTGGCAAGGATTACATTGACGCCATGAAAGTAGGTCTTAATCATTGGATTGATGCTGGCAAGAACGGTTACCTCAGTTGGGGAATTCTGCATTTTCGCAAAAAGTAACTAACTTTTCAATAATCCCAATTTCTCCTGCAGAGCGTGACGCATAATATCCACTGGTGGAGTTTGTCCTAACCAAATTTTGAAAGCTGCTGCTCCCTGTTGCACCAGCATTTCCAATCCATCAATAGCGTACGCGCCCTGTTCCTTGGCTTGTCGTAAAAACTGAGTGGGATTAGGAGTATAAATCAAGTCATAAGCGATCGCATTTTCTGGCAACCTAGCCATGGTTACCTGATCCACAGGAGACTGCTCGACCTTGGGATACATTCCCACAGGAGTAGCATTAACTAACAAATTGGCTTGAGCCAGGAGTTCCGGTAGTTGTTGCCAAGGATGAGTATGAATAGTAATAGCAAGGTCAGAATTAATCCAGCTTTGCTTAAATTGACCTAACTTGTCCTGATTGCGGCCAAGCACATGAATCTCAGTACAACCGAGTTCGGCACAACCTACTACTACGGCTCGTGCTGCACCACCACACCCCAAAATGACTACAGTAGTTTGACTCCAATCCCGGTTATACCCTTGCAACGGGGTGATAAATCCTTCGATATCGGTATTCGTACCAATCCAACCGATATCGGTGCGATAAACAGTATTCACTGCTCCCACCCCTTGAGCCACTGTTGAAATTTCCGACAACAAGGGGATGATAGTCTGCTTGTGGGGAATGGTGATACTGAAGCCCACTAGACCAATCGCCTCAAAACCAGCGATCGCATTTTTCAAATCTGCTGATTTTACCGGTAAAGGTAGGTAGACATAATCGAGATCCAAAGATGCGATCGCTCGGTTATGCATCAGTGGTGATAAAGAATGTTCCACTGGATCACCAATCACACCCAGTAACTTTGTTGTTCCTGTTATTTGCACCATCACCCACGTTCTACGCACATAACTTTATAATTTTAAGCCTGAAATAGTTAATAATTGCGACCTTAATATTTCTTATTAACTATTTTTGATTAAGATTGCTGCCTTCGGTTGACAATTCGTTTACAATTCACCATCAACCGTCCACAATACTTACCCCAAGCATCACATTTGAATGAACTATCATTTTTCTGATGGTGGCTAAAATAGATCATATCGAGCCAATTCTAGTGCCAATTATAATACTAATTAACTAGGCAGCAACGGCATGAACCCAACTGGTATTCAAAAGAGTGGAGCCATGAATTCAATCATTTGTATGAAATGTGAGCAAATCAATCCCAGTCGGGCAAGTTTTTGCTCTCGTTGTGGTGCCTCTCTACTCCCTCCCAGTAGCAGTCTCTTAGACACTAATCTAGACAATAGTAATCTAGACAATAGTAATCTAGACAATAGTAATCTAGACAATAAATTAGAGACTGGAAGCCGATTACGCGATCGCTACATAATTCAGCGCACCTTAGGACAAGGGGGATTTGGCAAAACCTACCTCGCCAAAGACACTGGACGCTTTAATGAACTAGTAACCCTAAAAGAGCTGACTCCAAGAAACCAGGGCACCCAACCCATTGAAAAAGCCGAAGAACTATTTCAACGGGAAGCAACCATGCTGCACAAGCTTTCATCCCCCCAAATTCCGAGATTCTGGGAATTTTTTCGGGATGGCAAACGGTTGTTTCTCGTCCAAGACTACATTGAAGGAAAAACCTATCAAACCTTACTCGAAGAACGAGTAAGCAAAGGGGAACGGTTCAGCGAAACCGAAATTCTCCAACTGTTTCAGCAATTGCTCCCGGTCTTAAGCTACCTACACCAATTAGGCATAATTCACCGAGATATTGCTCCGGACAATATTATCCGTCGTGCTTCCGATGGACTACCAGTATTAATTGACTTGGGTGGTGTCAAACAAATTGCCCTAGAAGTCAATACCCCCGTAACCAGTGGGCAAAACTCCGCCATCTACGCTGGTGGGACTTGCTTAGGTAAAGTTGGCTATGCACCTGATGAACAGCTACGCTTAGGGATTGCTGCTCCCCATAGTGACCTGTATGCTTTGGGAGTAACAGCACTAGTACTAATGACTGGTAAACAGCCCCAGGAACTGGTTGACCCTTATACCCTTAGCTGGCGAACTGAAGAAGAAGTAACTTTATCTCCAGATTTTAATACTATCCTATCTCGTTTGCTGGCATCCCAACCCTCTGAGCGATTCCAATCTGCTGAACAGGTTCTAGACCTAATCCAAACCGATGATTCTGATGATTCTAAGGTTAGAGAAACAGAAATCAAGGGTACTGTGGCTGTAACTCCCCAGTCTAAATCCTACCCACCACCTACTCCCATCAATAATTCCGGTTGCAAGCAAGTGTTTGACGAATCTGTTCCAGTGCCAGCAGAGATTCAAGGCTGGAACTGGGGTGCCTTTTGTCTACCAGGTTTGTGGTGTGTCACCAATCAAGTTTGGATTGGACTGATTGCCTGGACCGATCTATCCTTAGTGACTGGATTTCTTGCTTGGCCAGTGATGGGGATTATTTTGGGCATCAAGGGCAATGAGTGGGCATGGAAAAGTCGCCGTTGGAAGAGTATCAAAACCTTTAAGCGCCATCAACGGGGTTGGGCAATCACATCCTTCGTCATTATTGGTATGATAGTTACCCTACTATTGTTGTTATTTTTAGTATTCTTTATTGGGATAACCTCCCTAGTGCCGTGGTGAATCACCGATTGCTCAACAGTAGCATCCGTGTGTTTATTGCGTTGCATGCTAGTTTCAGGTTAAACCCAGGGCATTGCTATTACTACCTACCATCACTATCTAAAGGAGAATAAAAATGACTAGCTTTCCTGCCTGGACTCAAATAATTGTCGCCATGTCAGAATCACAAGTTTTTTACACAGAAGAAGCAACAGGCTATGACAGCATCAGCTTGATTTTACCTGGAAAGCCCTTCGATCTAACCCTTTCCTTAGACACCTATGAAGACGCGATCGAGATAATTTTTGAAATTTATCCAGACCAAAATGCTTACCGATTAAATATGCGTAACAAGCAGGAAGGAGTAGACCTCCAACAGAAAAGTACTGAAGAAAATTTAGATTTAACTGGATTAGACGCACGGCAAATTGGAACCTACAGTGAATTTTGCCGACATTTAGAGGAATTGTATGGAGTAGCTCAAGAAGTAGGTTGGTGACACTCCCCGGTCATTAGACGCGGGGATTCTTGCTTCAACGAGCCAACTTGCTCAACCAGACCGGAGTCAGGAAAAGTAGAGGTCGATTCTCCGCAAGCGTTCGGATTTAAAATCCAAGTTCCTGTGTGCCCCACAGTACTCAAGGCTTTTTCCAGTATGTTGATGGCAGCATTGTGATCACGGTCTAACTGACAGCCACACTTACAGGCGTGAGTCCTAGTTGATAGAGACTTTTTCACGACCTCGCCACACTCAGAGCAGTTTTGGCTTGTATAGGCTGGGTTGACTGCAACAGTTACCCGGCCAAACTTAGTTCCAAAATGCTCCATCCATTTCCTAAACTGATACCAACCTGCATCATTAATAGACTTGGCGAGACAGTGGTTTTTAACTAAATTCCTTACCCTTAAATCTTCGTAGGCCACCAAATCGTTAGATTGGATTACGCAACGCGCCAGTCTCTTGGCGTGTTCTTCACGTTGCCTACTTATTCTAAGGTGTTCTCTACCTAGTTTGTTAATGGCTTTTCGACGGTTAGCAGAGCCTTTCTTTTTTCGGGAAACCCGACGTTGATAAAACTTTAAACGCTTTTCACCCGTTCTATAAAACCGAGGGTTGGGTTGTGTATTGCCGTCGGAATCCGTATAGAAATCCTTCAGTCCTACATCCAGTCCTACGGTTTTTCCAGTTGGCTTTAATTTTTCGTTGACATCAACTGAAACACAGAACTGGAGGTAGTACCCGTCAGCTCGTCGAACTATCCGAACCCTTTTGATTTGTTTTTTGTCGAATCGCCACAAGTCCCAAGTACCTTTGAGCTTGAGCTTTCCAATTCCCTTCTTGTCACTAAACGTAATCGACTTTTTATCAGGGGAAAACTTCCAACCGGACTGTTTGTACTCAACTGAACGACAGTTCTTCTGGAACTTAGGAAAGCCTTTTTTTCCAGGTATTTTTTTCTTGCAATTGTCGTAGAAACGGACGATTGATGACCATGCCCTCTCCGCAGCAGCTTGACGGGCAGTAGAGTTCAGTTCATTAGCAAATGGGAATTCTCTAGCCAAGACCTTGCAGTATTTGCTAAGGTCATACTTTCCAGTTTGTTTGTTGTCCATCCATAGCCTTATGCAGCTATTGCGGATAAATCTAACCGTTCTAATAGCCTCATCTATGGCTTGGTATTGGTGCTTTTTGCCGTAGGCTTTGAACTCAATTATGATCATTGACCTAAGGTCAAGCTCCGCGAACGGATATCGACCTTTTTTGTTACTGTTTTATACTACCATACCCGGCTACAAAATTTTGATTATTCTCAGATATTCTCTTCACTGCGGCTAAAGCCACCATTTCGCTTTCATCCCGGAGACTAAACCTTATCAGAGGGTCGCCTTAATCAATAAGTTTTAATCCTTATCTGCATAGCCTGCCAACTATAAAGGATCCACTCTTCTTACGGTAACTTCTGACCCGGTCTAAAGACACGGGGCTTTCAGCATCGTTGATTCTTTGTAAGCTATCAGCTATTAGCTGATAGCTATTAGCTTTTGAATAAAGAGCTAAGCATTCGTTCTGTCAGAGTGTCAAAGCCTGTGCCACAAATAGAAGTCTGTGTCACAATAGAAGCCTGTTCCACAAAGCCTTTCGGTGTAGCGTAGCCATAGGCCAAGGACTTTTATCAATACTTTCACTTATCATTAATCTATCAATATTAAATTCTCCCGGGTTTATTTTAATCTGACCGCTGAACGCTGACTGCTGTTCGCGCACCGTGCGCGTAGCGCATATGCTTTGCTAACTAATTACCAGGTTTTACAGCTTGTCTTTTGATATTTTAAATGACATGATATACACTACCATGGGCAATTTAGCAAAGTCCATGGTTAAAACAACAACTGTCGATCGGATGAGCAAGACCTTATTCACTTACCGACCCAAAGAAATCCCACTCAGCCCTCAGCACTTAGCACTATTTTCAGCACTTAGAACTATTTTAAGATTAGCATCAGCCAGTTTGCTAACTATCAGCTTACTAGGTAGTGGTTGTGGAATGGCTAGCCATGAAGATCTAGATTCTGAACAGACCCATGCTCAGGTCCATGGTGATAAAACTGAAACCGGTAATCACCATAGTAAAGACATGGAGCATAATCACCATAATCACAAAGTCGGCAGCAGTAGTCACCATGGTGAAGATATGGGTCATCATCATGGCACAATGGAAATTCCTTCTGGTCAACCTGTTCCAGATGTTGACATAGTGGTGTATCCAGATCCGATGACAGGATGGAATTTGGAAATAAAGGTTTCTAACTTCCAATTTTCTGCCAAGAATGCTAGCAAAGCCCATCAACCAGGAGAAGGACATGCCCATCTATTCATCAATGGCAAAAAAATTACCAGGATTTACGGCAATTGGTATTATATTGGCAAGCTTGAACCTGGTAGAAATGAAATCACGGTTACCTTAAATTCCAACAACCATCAGGATTTAGTTCATAATGGTGAATTGATTTCAGATACTGAAATTATCGAGCTTACCTCAAATTAGGCTAACTATAGGGTGATGATTGATGGGGGAAGCTAACACATCACTGGAAACTTCGGATCAGTAGTAAACAGGGATATATCGCTTTTTAGTAGTGTTTTCTTTCACTACTGTTTCCGCCAATTCTTCTTCCCTTGTCTGAAGTTACGCCGCCCGCCCGAAGTAACTATATCTGAAGTTACTGATAACTGGAGGGATGTCTATTGTGTTATGGCTATGTGTTGTGGCTACGAGGATGACCCGGAGTCCACGCCTATCGTAAGCATCCCGTATTGCTGCTACCTTCCGGTCCTGACAAGGTTTGGGCGTTGCGATCGCGTCGATCCGAGCCACTTATTATAATAGCATCAATTTGGCAAAATGGGAAGGAAGATCTCAGTTTTGATCTATTTCGCGAATATCCCCACCCCGTAATAGCATGAAGAGCTTACACAGTGGGGCATACCGACTTTAACCATAAATTTCCCACTGCCGCGAGGGGTAACTTGAACAATCGGATATTGACCATAGTCAGTATCATAGTCAACGGTTTGGCCATTGTTATCATACAGACCTAGGTCAATATCGAGACAAGCATCATCACAAAAACTTACTAAGGTATAAGATTTACCAGCTTCTAGATCCAGGGTAAATGCATCGACTTGGTTCCGGGAAAGTCTATTTACTACCGGTCGATGAGTTGGCATATAATCGCGGTCTCTTAAATACTGTGCTGCTGCGATTAATTTATTTTCAACTTGCCCCTGACGAGGAGAGCTAGCCAAACCAGCAGTGGGGGTGAATAGTAAGCTACTAGCTAGGAGAGCTAGGCCATTCCGAACTATCTTAGTATTAATCATATATAATAGCAATAAGCGTTTGATTTAATGTTGACTTAAGAGTGATTTTTAGTTATTCCAATTCTCAGCAATGCCTGCAACCAATAAATCTTACCTTTTGGTAATTGATAATTGGAGTAGGATTACCGATGGCTCGAACAATCCTACCTATTTTGCAGGCTTAAAAAGCCTTCTAGCATAACAATCTAGTAATCTTAGTTCACTCATGGTTGATTAGTGCTTGTTGTACCAATCCAAAATCACCAATAATGTAGAGGCGCACACACAGCATTTTCAAACGAGTAGCAGATTCTTGGGTAGTCAATAGGATTCACTATTAACAGTTATAGCAGTCGCCAGGGCAGGCGCGGACATGACAAAAGTCTCAAACCTAAGTAAGCGCAAGAGTTTGACTTCTGACTTCTGACTTCTGACTTCTGACTTCTGCTATATCACTAGAATCTTGATTACTGACTAGCTCCTCTAGGTGGCTTATGTTATGATTATCGGAGACTAATGTATGGGATAACGTATACTAATGTATAACTTATGTATGATTACCCTCAAGGATTATCAATCTGGCAGGTAATTAAAAATTAGCTATTAGCCATTCCAGAAGCTGATAGCTGATAGCACCTCAAGTAGCACCATCTGTAGCGCATTAGCTGATAGCTGAGCAATAAGTCCCATTAAACTGACGATACTTACCAAAAAAAATACTCCGCTGGTGAGCGAAGTAAGTAAGTTTAAAGGAGCAATGATAAGCTTTGCTGAACTAAGGAATGATATGAATTAGACTTGGGTAGTTAGCAAATAGTGAATTACCAATTATCCATTACTATTATCTATTACCCATTACCCTAAATCATGCCATTAATCAGCAATGTCAAATCCTTAGGTACACAATATTAAAGCTTGGTGCCGCACTCAGGACAAAAATTGTTACTTGCTACATTCTTGGCACCACAGTTACTGCAATAGATTAGCTCCGTAGCATTCTTGAGTATTGGTTTTTCTGGTAAACCAATCATTTGGGCATTACTCTTACCAGGGGCTACCATTGGGTAACAATTCTCGTCTTTGGTTACATGAACATCTAACAACACAGGACCATCGTAGGCTAGCATTTGTGCGATCGCATCCTGTAGTTCATCCCGAGTAGTAACTATCATGCCCTTAACCCCGTAAGCCTGAGCCAGTTGCACAAAATCCGGCATCCCGACTTCCATATTTGAAGAGGAATAACGCTGCCCATAGAACGCTTGTTGCCACTGGCGTACCATTCCCTGCCAACCGTTGTTAATAATCACGGTCTTAACATTGATGCCATATTGAGCCAGGGTACCCAGTTCCTGGATATTCATCTGAATACTGGCATCACCGGCAATACAAATCACTTGCTGATCTCGGAATGCTACCTGCACTCCCATGGCTGCTGGCATGCCATAGCCCATGGTTCCCAATCCCCCACTGGAAATCCACTGGCGCGGTCCATTATTAAGAAATTGCGCTGCCCACATCTGATGTTGACCGACATCCGTGGTGTAGTAAGCCTTTGGTGCTTGACGCCCTACCTCTACAATCACTTCTTGGGGAGATAGACTATCGGGGTATTCAGGCACCTGCAAGGGATATTCCTGACGCCAACGGTTAATCCGTGCTAGCCACTCCTGGGTTTGATTAGGTTCTGCTGAGATATTCATTTCCTGGTAACGGCGCAACATATCTTGCAAAACCCGGCGCACATCCCCTACTATTGGCACTTGGGGATAGCGGTTTTTCCCAACCTCAGCCGGATCAATGTCGATGTGAATGACTTGAGCGTGAGAGGCAAACTGATCCAGTTTCCCGGTCACCCGGTCATCAAATCGCGCTCCTACAGCAATCAGTAAGTCACACTCACTAACAGCAAAGTTAGCATAGGCAGTGCCATGCATCCCCAGCATTTTTAGCGATAGGGGATGGGATTCGTCAAATGCTCCCTTGCCCATCAACGTGGTAGTTACCGGAATTTGGAAGATTTCTGCCAGTTGGCGCAGTTCATCATGGGCACCAGCAGCAATGGTTCCGCCACCAACGTAAAGCAGGGGTCGTCGTGCTTGCCGAATTAAATTTAGGGCTTGGTTAATTTGGCGGGGATTGCCCTTTAGTGTTGGACGATAGCCCACCAACTTGAGTTGATTAGCTTCCACCGGTACATAGTCACATTCCTCTAAACCCACGTCTTTGGGTATGTCAATCAGGACTGGTCCAGGACGTCCGGTGCTAGCGATGTGGAAAGCTTCGGCAACAATCCGCGCCATATCAGCAGGGTCACGCACCACATAAGAGTGTTTGACAACGGGCAAAGTAATCCCAAAGATATCGGTTTCCTGGAAGGCATCAGAACCAATAGCAGCACGGGCGACTTGACCGGTTACACAAATTAGGGGAATTGAGTCCATGTGAGCAGTAGCTATACCGGTAACTAGGTTAGTGGCTCCCGGACCAGATGTAGCAAAACAGACACCGACTTTGCCAGTAGCACGGGCATAACCATCAGCAGCGTGGGATGCTCCTTGCTCGTGTCGGACTAGGATGTGCTGTATTTTACCAGCATCTTCCCAGTGGTATAGTTCGTCATATATCGGTAGAATTGCCCCACCGGGATAGCCGAAGATATGGGTCACACCGTGACGGTGGAGACTATCCATTAGAGCAAATGCTCCTGTGCGGCGAGTGGGGGTAGTTGATGAGCCTGGGGTTGTTGAGATTACTTGGGATTGCACGCTTATCACCTCTAGTGGTAGATCAGGTCCTTTGGTGCGACCTGTGGCCAATTAAATTCGCCAAGGTCAAGAACACCTATGCTGTTAAGGGTGTTAGATTGCTGATAATAGCTGAGCAGAATTTTAGAATAACTGTTAATTTTACTACAGTACGGGTTTTGTATTTCAGTTTACTCTTAATATATGGAACTGTCCAGACAACTTGGCAGGATTTTTCCTTTGAGCACTCTGGGTCTAGTTATCAGCTAGAACCATAAAATAGATAAATCAGTCTACGATTGTATGCTAGTGGTAACTCTAACTAGTTATGCTTTAGGAAAAATTTATAATTTATGGTATTATTTTTTTTTAGTGCTAAATAATTCCAACTGGCATCAAGTTTCAAATTTATATTTGAGGGAATAGGGAATAGGGCATAGGGAATAGGGAATAGGGAATAGGGAATAGGGAATAGGGAATAGGGAATAGGGAATAGGGAATAGGGAATAGGGAATAGGGAATAGGGAATAGTAATACTATTTGAGGAGTTAAATACAATTGAAATTAATTTTATTTTTTTTCTGGTAATATATTTCAATATAAAATAAGTTAAATATGATAGTTTAAACACTAAAAAACACAACTAAAACCAACATTTATTTAAAATTGCCTCTTGTTTATTGCATTATTTAAATATTTGTTGAGTATAATAAAACCAGAATATCGTTGATTTATCAGACATTGCCAGGGAAATGAATATCCAAATCTGCCATCAGGGTGCTTAAGGATATTTGGCGCAAACGAGCTAATTCTGCCATGGCTTCGACACGTTTAGCTTCGATGGTTTCCACTTGATCACTTAAAGCCAAAAGTTCCCTATACTGACCAGGTGTCAGCATCTCCATTCTTCGTTTTTCAATCAGTTCATCGTAACGGTTTTGAATTTCTGGTGGTACACCTTGATTAATAGTTATTAGCAACCTAGCCTGATCTGAAGAAAGACTGGGGGCTTTCCGTTGTGCCTGGAGGGATATGATGTATGCTCCAACTTTCTCCAGTTCAGATAAACTGAGTTGTTCAACAGCTCTCAGTAACTGCTCGTAGGAGAGCTGAGCTTCAACTTTAAGATTTACCATTGGTTGTTGTCGATTTTAGCGCTAATTAAATTATAAAAAATTAAATTATAAAAAAATAGGAGCGAAGCATTGGGATAATGCTAAACACTCCAAGCTAGATTTTATGTTTAAATGTTTCGCGATAATTAGGATAAAAAACCCTTTTATAATCCAGTCCTTGATTAGGGTAGGAAAGTTGCTCGACGCGCGACCTAAGGGTCGAAACAACCCTTAGGTAGACTAAAAAAATTAATCAGCAGTGACGGGTAATTGGGTTTTTCCAGAAAGCAAGGCTTTGGTGGTTGATTCTCCTGCTTGTCGCAATTGTCTTCCTAGCTGTACGTTCAATAACGTTAGGGCTAGGGACTGACCAATGATGGCCAAGAAAACACTACTTGCAGTAGCATGCTGCAAACTAGTCCAATGGAATGCGGAAAATAGCCATAAAGCAGGAGTCTCATAGGGATCCATCGACCCAATCGAGAAAAGGATGGGGGGTAAGAGAATCAATCCTCCTACCGTTATCACAGCACCAGCAGCTCGCTTCTTTGCTTTCATCAACAGCATTAACTGAGCAACTGTGGCGTAGATCATGATAATACTGCTATTGAGCAACAGTGCGAACAGGGCAGCTATCTTGTACTCATTGGCAGGCCAAAGTAGGATCCAGGGCAGTAACATCGCAGATGCGATCGCACAATTTATTGCCACTGCCACCACAGCCGGACTTTTGTCACCCCAGATTAAGTCAGCTATCAGCCCTCCTTTTTTGCGGAAAGTCCGATCCTGATGTCGGTAGCGCGCCCAATCTTGCAAGGTTTGTCGATGGGGACTCAAAGCAGCAATCAGAGCTAGAAACAGCACCACATTGAACACCAGCAGCATCTGTGAATTCTGTTCCAAGCCATGGGTATAACCACGCCAGTTTTTGACTTGAGGGTTGAGGGCAAATCCTAAAATCACTGCTTCCAAGCTAGCGGTCAGCCAGTAACTCTGTTGCTTGTTAATCAGGGTTGCTTTAGGGTTATGGAAGCAACGATTTAGCCCTTGCCCAAGCCAGTAGCTGCCAACACCGTAGTTGAGGACAATAAAACCAGCCATAGTCCAGAAACTGGCACCGATATGGATACCAAACCAGCGCAAATCTTGGAAACTACGGTGATAAGTAGAAATCCTACTTGCATCAAAGGAATTAGAATCAATCAGGTACGGTAAGACAATGGTGGGATTAAACAACGTTAGCCAGTCAGCTGGGTAATTGCTGACACCACTGTCATGAATCACCATGGTCGTGATCCACAAGAAGATGAGTACAGCACCAGAACCTAACCAAGCTTGGAAACCTCCTAGAGATCTGCTAACTAAGCCAAATAGTAGCGCCATGCTATAGCAAAATAGGCAACTGGTAGCGAGAACGGTGTAAAATCCTAAAAGCTCAATCAAATGGATTTGACCAGCAATAGCTGCACAAAAATGCAATGGTAAGGCGAAACCAACTGCTAGATAAAGCAATGCTGGTACCCCCAGTAGTTTGCCACCTAGGATGCTCCGGCTTGACTGAGGTGTCAGGCGCAGAAAGTTCAGGGTGCCACGACTTTCTTCTTTGGAGAGGTCACTGATTAGCATATAGGTGCCAACCACCAACAAGCTGAAAACCGCGATAATACTCAGCCAGACAAATACATCTTGCCACCACAGAGGCCAGTTAATCTCAAAACCTCCCAAGCCATCTGGTAGGCAAGGACGCTGGTAATCGTAGTTGACACCAGTGCAATATCGGTTATAAATGGTACGGTCACCATCAACTACTGGTAGCTTACTTCCAAAACCGATCAGCATCATCAACTGACCAACCAAGGATATTGCCACTGTAATCAGGACATTGCGCTGTTTGAAACGGCCTTTGAGTTCTCGAAACACCTGGGGATTCAATTCCCCAAGTTGGTTAACTAAATTATTAAGTGCCATATCGCTATTAGTCTCCTTTTACTCGCCATGTGATGAGGCAGCTATGATCGAGCTATGATGCTTGCTGATGACCTAATTTAAGGAAAATTGTTTCTAAGTCTTCTTGAGAGCACTGGAATTCTGTCAAGGGAATCCCAGCATTAACCAGCGATCGCAATAGCTGTGCACAATCCTCTTGACCTCCTGAAAAATGAATCCGCATCCGACCTGGTTCTGGTAATATCTCCCAGTCTTCTACAAGGGGATTATTTTTCAATTCCCCTTTAAGTACATCCAGCTGACCTAGGCTTGACAACAGAATTTGCTGGCGACCAAGACGCTGGTAAAACTCATCTAGGGGTGCGCTTTCTACCAAATACCCTAATTCCATGATGCCTACTGAACTACACAGTTGGGCTAAATCACTCAAGACATGGGAGGAAATCAGAATCGTCATCCCCGCTTCTTGGAGAACCTTAATAATTTCCCGAAACTTCATTCTAGCAATGGGGTCAAGACCAGAGACTGGCTCATCCAGCAGCAGTAAAATCGGTTCATGAATAATAGTTCGAGCCAGGCTAAGCCGCTGTTTCATCCCCCGGGAGAGGGTAGAAATCAAGCTATTACGCTTGTTGGTTAATTCAATCAGTTCCAGAACATCGTATAAGCGTTGTCGGCGTTTTGAGCCTCGTAATTTATATAGACGTGCGAAGTAGTCTAGGTAGTCCCAAACCGTTAAATCTTCATAGAGGGGAAAATCATCAGGTAGATAGCCTAAACGCTGTTTTAGCCTAGGATTGCTTTGATCTCTTAGCAAACGCTGACCATTGATGTAAATCTCACCAGTGGTAGGTTCTTCCGCTGCAGCTAACATCCGGATCAGGGTGGTTTTTCCAGCACCATTCGGTCCAATTAAGCCGTAAACTTCACCGCTTTCCACTTGCAAATCCACCTCATGCACAGCCACATGGCGGTCGAATTGCTTGGTGAGTCCACGGATATCAATAGCCAATTCTTTTACCATCAGAGTCTGGTTTTAGCTGTTTCAATTACCTAATACTAAGGTCTGTCTGAGCCAATAGAGGATAAGAGCAAAGCCTCCTCTTGGTGGGCCCTAGCGCTTTCAAAAAGGGCGGGGTCGCACCACAAAGGGAAATTCATAGTTTCGCTTAACCCATTAAGAATTAAATTCGCTACGGGTCGCACCTGATGTTGGTTTTTTCTCCAGCCTAGCGCTTTCTTGTTGATCTATGGGTTGACCTAGGGCGGTTGAGCTTGCCTAGAATTATTTTAATTATTGATTTTTATCAGTTATCGCTAGCTTAGGGATTCGTTCCGGACTGTTACCTTGTTGCGAGGTCTGAGTCTATCAGTTACATCGGTGACATCCCTTAACCTATCCCTTGCCAGCTCTGCTGATCAAAAAATTACCCTGATACACCGGCCAGATGCTATAGTATCGAACGCTGCAACTTTGACCCACGACACCTATACTTACTTAAGCATCGACCAAACTAACTATGACTTACTCCTACCGCATTACCCTACTCCCTGGTGACGGGATTGGCCCAGAAATCATGGCAGTAGCTGTAGATGTGTTGAACTTTGTTGGCAAGAGATTCGATATTAATTTTAAATTTACTGAAGCCCTAATTGGTGGCGTAGCTATTGATGCTACTAATGAACCCCTACCTACTGATACGCTAGAACTATGTCGCAATAGTGATGCCGTTTTACTCGCTGCCATTGGGGGTTACAAGTGGGATAATCTGCCGCGCCACCAACGACCAGAAACCGGATTGTTGGGATTAAGAGCAGGGTTAGGGTTGTTTGCTAATCTACGACCAGCGACAATATTCCCCCAACTGATTGATGCCTCGACCTTGAAACGAAACGTGGTTGAAGGGGTGGATATTATGGTGGTTAGAGAACTCACTGGTGGCATCTACTTTGGACAACCTAAAGGGATTTTTTCTCAGGAAACTGGCGAGAAACGGGGAGTCAATACTATGGCTTACACCGAAGCCGAAATTGACCGCATTGCTAGAGTAGGGTTTGAAACGGCTAAAAAACGCGGTGGTAAACTTTGTTCAGTGGATAAAGCTAATGTGTTGGATGTTTCCCAGTTGTGGCGCGATCGCATTACAACCCTAGCAGCGGAATATCCTGATGTGGAACTGTCTCACCTATATGTGGATAATGCTGCTATGCAATTGGTCAGAGCTCCGAAACAATTTGATACCATCGTTACTGGTAATATGTTCGGGGATATTTTATCCGATGCTGCTGCTATGCTTACCGGTAGTATTGGCATGTTACCCTCTGCCAGTTTAAGCGAATCTAACCCTGGAGTCTTTGAACCCGTTCATGGCTCAGCTCCAGATATTGCTGGTCAAGATAAAGCCAATCCCCTAGCGATGGTACTCAGTGCTGCGATGATGTTACGTTATGGCTTAGACCAGCCTGAAGCAGCAGATTGCATTGAACAAGCAGTTGTCAAGGTTTTAGATAAAGGCGATCGCACAGGAGATATCATCTCAGAAGGCATGAATCTCTTAGGTTGTCGGGCTATGGGAGATTCCCTAATTGAGTGCTTAGAGCAATCTTGATGTTATCCCTTGATATTATCAATTGATTTTATCGTGTAAACCTGCGGTTACTTATAATAACTCAGGAAAATCTCTTGGTTTCACCTGGTTAATCAGTGCCCTCTTGTCGAAATACCCCCTTGCCGTGAGGGCGTGATTGCATTAAAGTCAAACTGAAATAATAGGGTAAAAAGTGTGGTGTATACATCACAGCAAAGACAAGAAAACTACCAAACTCGGATTGAGCTACCGAAGCTGATAGACCCTACGGTTTTGAGAGCAGCTAAGCACATCTACCAGGTTTACTACGAAGTTCATCCATACCTTGATGAACAGCCATCTGGTGTAGCCATTGACAGATATACCCTCAGAGGAAAGTTAATCTTTAGTGATAAACCTATC
>NZ_JAAHHW010000130.1 GCF_010692325.1 Moorena sp. SIO3I8
ATTAGGACAACCTTTGCCTCCCTTATTTCCATTTGTCCCGATCTTATTTGGAGGTGGTAGTGAATCGAAATTGCGGTCAGCGGTGCAGGCGCTACGAGCGGATCAAACCTTAAATCAACTAGAACCGCTCTTAGCGTTCTTTGCTAGTTTTGTATTAGCGATGCAGCGCGGTCTTGGGGGTTTCCCCCATGAGCGACTGCATCAAGAAGAAATACCCTTAATTCAACAAATCATGAGGTGGGATATGACAGTATTACGAGAATCACCCTGGTATCAAGAGATTTTACAAGAGGGTCTTGCTCAAGGGATTGAACAAGGGATTGAACAAGGGATTGAACAAGGGATTGAACAAGGAATCAAACAAGAACGTCGAGGGAGTTTAGAGCGCATCCTTAAACTGCGATTTTCAGAGATTCCTGTCGAGATATCCGTCAGAATTCAAGCCTTAACTCTCGAACAATTAGAAGAGTTGATGGCAACAGCATTAACGGTTAACTCCCTAGATGAGTTTAGTGAACATTTGCCAAATTAATTAAATAAGGCCACACCCCACCTCGACCGTGGGGTGGGTTTTCCTCTTGATTTTACAACTCCGATGGTCAGCGGTCAGTGGTCAGCTAACGTAACTCAGATTAAACTAATGCTTACCTGTTTTATTCAAAAGCTGATAGCTGTTCGCGAAGCGTGCGCGTAGCGCATAAGCTGATAGCTGTTCGCGAAGCGTGCGCGTAGCGCATAAGCTGATAGCTGTTCGCGAAGCGTGCGCGTAGCGCATAAGCTGATAGCTGATAGCTTACCTAAATTATAAATTTTTCCGTGATACTTATATCTCCCAATTTTAATCTGACACTGAATCGTTCCTCTGGTTGGCAACTGAAATCAATTTGGATCTTGTCGTTAGTTTTTCCAGCTTGAGCTTTCATACAAGACTTTCCCGATTCATCCAGTAAATTCACCTGCAAATCTGGTGGTAAATACATTGCATCCCCCGCAGGATATAGCCGCATAAAAATATCGATATCTTCAGTATCAGGAGGTTGGAAATTAACTTGCAGCAGTAGGACTACCCCTTGACCATCTAAGTCCATTAGCTTGGCTCGCATCGTTGATCTGTCATTACCCCTTAAAGCCTCTATCCTCGGTTCTTGCTTGGAGCGCCGCTTGATACCTAACTCAGATCCTCTGAAGGAAGTAACGGTTTTGAAACTAGACCTGTACCTATACTCAGGTAGCAGTGATGGTGGTGGTTGCCAATCTGCCTGAAATAGTTCCTCAAACCATTGGGTTACCCTCACCGATTTCTTAATCCAATCAATCTTGTCAATTAGTGTATCGAGAGATTCAAGCTGTTCTAGGGGTAAAGGGTCTAGGGATTTAGCGATCGCATGATACGGAGCAAATCCCAATAACTCTACCTGGTCTAATTGCTCACTGAACTGCACTGCCACATAGCCAATCCGGTCTTCGGTCACTTCTAGTGGCACGTTCAAGGCTGACTGACCTGGTAACACTGGACGACATTCCAATTTACCAATGTTGGGCAAAACCAGATCAGCTACATCAAACAATGCTCTCAAACCCGGATTCCAACAATCACTTTGAGCAAGATTACTGGGAATCTCGAGCCATTTAAGATAGTTGTTAACAGCATAAACTGCTAAAGTATTTAAATAGACGTGTTTTCCCTTCCGAGGGGTGGTTTGTTCAGCAGCAAACTGTGCTGCATAACTATGAGCGTATGGGCTAATAGAAACTTTAATATTAGTTGATTCTGTAATAGTCATGGTTGATATCCAAACGTTTTACCGATGTCTTGCAGCCTTGGCAGGCATTTTTTCTTCCAGTGAGAGTAGAGAGTTTGTTGGTTAGCGTTAAATTCTCTAGCAATGTCAGCAATTCTCTGGGGTGGTTCTTGTACTAGCAACCGCATTGCTAATAACTGACAATTACATTTGGGATATTTGCGGGGATGACAACCGATTAATTTCCGATCTGGATCGTTTTTAATTTCTTCGAGAATGGCTTTACTTAGACGCTGGCGTTCAGCTGTCTGGATTTCTTCAATGTAATCATCCAGTCTACTCAAGGAAGGTCTAGGGTCTGGCAACCGGTCTTCTAGAGTCCTTGAATCTCCCTCACTGTTACCGATCGGTTGATTAGTGCTAATCCCTGGATATCTACTATCTGAGATATATAAATCTCGGATGCGCCAGCGTAAATATCCGTTGATCCAGGTCACTAAGCTTTTTTCAAGGGAGGTTGAAGTTGGCTCAAACTGGTCTAGATTGCGGATGACCCATTCCCAGGTTCGATTTAACGCCTCTAGATAGTCTACGTGGGAGGATTTGTAAATGCCAGGTAGATTTTGAACAACACTCAGGAAACGATTCAAGGCTTTCTGCCGCTCAGGACTTGGGTCTGGGTAGCGGGATACTTCTTCAATTAGGTTTCTTAGGATTTCATCCACAGGAGTCTTTTTCCCCAGCTGCCCTGCCTTTGGCTGCCATAGTTGAGCAACACCAATGCAGCGATCACAAACCAGGATACGAGAGTCTACATGGGTGAATTTTAACTGACTTTTAACTAACCAATTAAACTCCCAGTCGCTGGTATGACTGCTGATAAGCTGGATGCGCCCTGATACATTAACCACCATTGTTAATCCTCTCGATTGCTGACCCGCAGTTGTTGTACCAAGCCTAGATAACTCAGAGGCTGGCTTTGGGTCATTGACCAGTGGGGAAATGGGTAATGGTGGTTTAGGATCATGACTAGTTAGGATCATGACTAGTACTGTTTTGAACTCTCTATGTACTTATCAGCCCTAGCTGATCATTTTATGAATCCGATTTTTGGAATCCGAGCCGGTTGACTGAAAAAACTCTCCTGTGTGTTACTGCTATGTAAACAGCCCAAGAAGCCTTCTTGACTCAGGCTTCTCAAGCTTAGGCTGAGTTTGTGATAATATTGTGAATTTTTTATACTGTCAACTCTCTACTGTTAAGTCTCTAATAATATTTAGGATACTAGCTTTACAGACCATAAAGAATCAACTATACTCCGATTTAATAGTCTCGATTCAGAAGTCAAGATTCATAATATAGCACTTATCATAGTCATGAGGTACAAAATTCTGGGTGTTAGGGAGCAGGGACTGAGGCCGTAGGCCACGCGGGGCGCGAACGGAGCAGGGAGCAGGGAAGAGAGAAGAGGCAAGAGGCAAGAGGTAAAAAATCCTGTGTACCTCATAGCTATAATAAACGCTATATATAGCATTTATATCTCGGTTGTAAACACACTTCTTGCCGAAAAATGCAAGAGGCAAAATGGGAAAGATATCATAATTTTTATTGGACATAAAAAAACATACAATTTTACATTTCAAATACCAACTATATTTTAGTAAACTCACACTTGGCTGCTATATCTACACTTTTTACCAAATTTTAAAGTATTTCAAATCTTTGATTGCTGACCTTTAAAAATTGCTTAATTTACTATTCTATTCCCTATTATCCTTTTCCGATTCCCTATTTCCGTTTTCCCTACTCCCTCCTTTGCTCTGGTCACCAGGAAGTATGGTTATTCAACCGGATTTTAGATAATATAGCACTACGCATTAAGGTGTTTGACATTCCTAAACTCCGAAACTTAGTCATAGCTTACTTACGGACTTGCGGACTTGCGCGTAGCGCTATACCTTTGGGTGGAAGAGCTGAGTTCACCCTGAACCAAACACTAGCGCTATATAAAAACCATGATTTTATCAGTAATTTTGCCCTTGCCATTAACACATTTTCTGTATAAGGTGCTATACTTTAATCTATGAAAACTGTTTTGGTGGTAGAAGATAGCGTAACAGAAAGACAGTACCTAACTCGCTGTTTGCAACAAGCGGGTTTGGGGGTTACTGGCGTGGCTAGTGTTGAGGAGGCTCGGGAAAAATTATCTCACCATAGGCCAGATTTAGTAGTTTTAGATGTAATTTTGCCTGGTCAAAGTGGTTTTGAGTTTTGTCGAGCCCTGAAAGTTAATCCTCACACTAGCCAGATTCCTGTGGTGATTTGCTCCACCAAAGGTACTGAGGTGGACAAAATTTGGGGAAAGATGCTGGGGGCTGATGCCTACTTAGCTAAACCAGTGAATCCAGAAGAACTGCTGTGTACCCTAGAGGAGCTGATTCAATAGTTATTGTTTGTTGAGTGTTAACCGTTGAGTGTTAACCGTTGACCTAGGACAATTTTTGATTCCTCCCACCTCTAGACTCTTGCTTCACTTCCGGAGTCTTGCCTTTTTAAACTGGATCGGTCTTGCTGGGCGAGGTTGTATGATACTTGCGCACCTTTGCCACTACTTTCTGATTGTCGATGGGTTTGGTCAGGAAATCAGTCGCCCCAACGATTCTGGCTCGTACCCGGTCCACAATACCATCTTTAGCAGTCAGAATAATCACTGGTGTATTGGCAAACATTGACACCCGGCGGATCTGGGCGCACATTTCGTAGCCATTAACAATCGGCATCACCAAATCCAAGAATATTAAATCTGGCTTATGTTTGAGTAGCAACGGTAGAGCTTTGATAGAGTCTTGGATTCCTAAAAATCGATAACCTGCTGATTGAATCACGTCCTTCATAATTTTACAGGTTTGGGGGTGGTCATCAATACAGACTATTAATGGCTGATCAGACTTCTTGTGGGATTTTTGGGTTTGGGATTTTTGGGTACTAATGTCTGCCTTGGCGGGGATATCTACAAAGAAAGGAGCTATCAAATCAGGCACTTCTACTAGTTCAATCAGTTGTTTCTGAATATAAGGATTTAGCGATCGCGTCAGCAGTAACAGATCTCGTTTGATCAGGGCTGCTATATCTCGAAGAGTGCGCTTACCGTTGATGAGGGTTACCAAATTTTTGTAGGTGGCCACTGAGGTTTGCTGTTGCAAAGCCGACTTTTGCAACAGCACCGGTGCTAAGTCAGGAGAAACATCCTCCAAACCCATTTCTGACCACTGCTGCCAGACCTGTTGAACTTGCTTGATAGTTGGTTCTACCTCTAACATCCACGTTTGTGGCAAAATCCCCTGGATAGAGGGACGTACTCCCAACTGGGCATTGAGCAAGAAATTGTCAGGCTTCTTGACCGTAGTTTCAATGGTGTTTGACGACACAGAATCATTACTGGGTTGAATTAGGGTTTTCTCCCGAGAAACTAAGGTTAGGCTCTGGAAGATATCAAACAATATTTCTGCTACAGTGCCTTTAATTACAACCACCGTCTGTTGGGGGTTAATCATTCGTTTCCGTGCTAACAGCACCATCAAGTGGTAGTCCCAACAGGACTCTGGCTCTATCTTTTTCAGGGCAATCCGATTAGGATTAACCTCAGGACAATGGTAGAGTATCTGCCGACACCAACGCCTAGTGGGATGAACACTGCCAGATGCCCATACCAAACGGCCATAGCTCAAGTAGAAGCTCCATTGCTGAGCAGTTGACACCTTCAGATCCAGTCGGCCAGTAAATTTTTCCTGACCGTAGCGTACTAGCTTAGCACTCAAGCTATTAGAGGTAGATTCAACCCTGGTTTTCATCAAATCTTCGCGGCTGGATACCCCATCCTTCTCTTTTAGTGGGGAGGAAAGCCGCGCCTCCAATTAGTGGTTTACAATTAATCCCGTTGAACGTTTTAGAAGTCGGACTTTTCGGGCAGTAAATTGTCCAATTCTTTTCCAGTTAACATCGCTAACAGAAACTTGCCTTACTGTCTCACCGCTCACCCAACCTCGTGCTTGTTATCCCAGCCTTAACCGCCTCAACATAGTCTCCTTTGCGAAAACCATGGCTAGTGGTTGTCCCACCGTATTTACGTCGTTTCCCACCCTTAGAAAACTGCAATAGATGCAACTGGCGACGACTTATGGGGGCACGTCTAATGACTGAAAACACAGCATTAGTTACATCACAGTTTTTTGGAACACTCAGTTTTCCGTTGCGGTGATAATAATTTTTCCGTCGAAAAAAATGAGTAGCAGCTAGGGCTATTCCATCTACTGCATGGGTATTAACTGTTTGCTGACTTTTGTCAGTTTTGTCTTTTATTAGTCCTAATGCCTCTCTTTTTAAAGCGGTCTCCCAGCCTTGTTTTTGAATTACTGGGGCTATTTGCTCCAACTGAGAGATTGCCCAATACTGGCCTATCATCACAGGAGAAAACCCTTTGCTCCCTCTTGCCTTGACCACTTCATAGACGATGACATTTACTGGATACAAAAAACAAAGCTCTTTTGTTACCCGATTTTCTAGTTGACGGTTTGCCCTAATTGAAGGGGGAACCCTTTTTACTCTACGGTTTGAGAATCGTTTTTGCCGATGAGACCTTTGTGAGTAAGCAACCTTGCGATCTATTCGACGACTTCTACGAGTTTTTTCGGCGAAGCCGACGCTACGCGAACGCATCATTCGCCGAGTATCCATGCGTTCTCGAACTTTCTTGTAAGGCAAGATCAGATGTCCTGTCCAAAGAGTGATTTTACTTGACTGAACAGCCATACCAGAAAACATCTTTCCGGGGTCAATACCAATGGCAATATCCTGGGTTTGATTTCCAGATGGTTGATTAACTAGCTGAACAGCAAAAACATTTAGATCGTTTGGATAAACAACGGCAAGACCGCATAGCAGCCAGCGGCGAGCGCGAGAAGCTTTTGTCGGCATTAATGGTTTGCCATCAGGTGAAATTACTGGAACTCGTAACATGGTGATAAACCTCACGAGAAAAGTATTTAGGTTACCCTGTCCCCTTGACCACCGAATTCAAGATGTCCTGCCCAAAGCAGCAACTGACAACACAGTTTTAAAGAGATCCAGACTGGGGAAGCATCTGGAAGTTCTTACCAGGATTCGGCTCAATGGTAAGCGTCAATCACGGTAGTTGGTTGTCTACCAAGCCCCATCCTCTTAGGGTGGGGTTATTGACTGGCCCATAAATTCACGCAATTCTAAAAACGTGAGCAGTCACTCTAACCAAAATTAACAATTATTACAAATCAAGCGATTAAATACCTTGGAATTGTATTTATCATAAATTGAATAGTAAGTTGGTGTGATGAGCAAAGAGCAGATTTCCAAGACCAGCAAAATTTTACAATTAGCTAAACAGGGAAACCCGAACGTCATCGCTGCCATACTGAATCACAAACTTCAGCACGAAGGTATTATAGCTAAAGTTAAACTTCACGATAGCTGTTTATTGGTTTTACTCGAAGCAGACCCCGCTCCAAAACCAGGAGCTGTGGTAAGATTTATCTACTACACCATCAGCAAGCTAAAACCAAACTCAATTGATACCGTCAAAATTTTGGGGCGTAGCCTAACTGAGAAACAACCAGCATGGCGCAAACAAATTAAAGTAGAAAGCATTCCGGTGGTGCTAGACTTATCTACTTGGGTAGAGTCAGGCTCAACAGTGAGAACTAATCAAGCTCATTATCCTGTCTCCTGGCAGAACAATGAACATCATTTCCAGGGGAATCAAGCTCAATTACCTCTGGCTACCCCCGTTAAGGTCAGTGTTGATGGCCAACTTCCCCCCCAGGAGAAATTTTTGCGCTTCCAGGTAGGGTCTGGCAATGGGGCTTTGTTAGAGGTAAACTACATCCAAGCAATTCTGAATGTGTCGGTTGCTGAAATTTTGCCAATTCCCCATACTGCAGATAGTGTGATTGGGATTTACAACTGGCGTGGTGAAATGCTGTGGTTGTTAGATCTAAACTATATCCTAGGATTTCCGGCTGTTTGGCAACCCAAAGACATCTCCAGGACAAAAATCATGGTGATTGTACTTCAACTCAACAGCAAACTTCTGGGACTGGTGGTTTCACAAGTGGAAGAAATAGAACAGCACCATTGGCAAAACTTACAACCCCCTGATCGATTATTGCCCCTCAGATTTGGGGAATTTGTCAAAGCCTATCTTCCCGAAGTCAGTAGTATTGTCTTAGATCCCCAACGAATTGTCCAAGCAGCAGGAGATCTATAGCAATTCTGTAAGCATTAAGCACTCAGCATTCAGCACTCAGTAGTCAGCTTTATGAATCCCTGACAGCAGATGTACCTGATTACTATCAATAGCTCTATATAGATCAAGTATGAAGTTAGTGCCCAGCCTCGAAGCGGAAGTTAGTGCCCAGCCTCGATGCGATCGCAATTGATGAAGATTTTGCTCGTAGAAGACGATCTGCGCATTGCTAAAGCCTTAGCAGAAGCCCTCGCTAGCCAATGCTATGCAGTTGAAATTGCTCAAGACGGGCAAGAAGGGTTGGACTTAGCCTTAGCTTTCACCTATCACTTAATTATTCTGGATTTGATGCGCACCCTTGCTAGATGGGATAACCCTTAGACGACAACGAGTAGAAAGAAGATCCTGACGATGAAGACTTACCTACGGACTTATTCAATCTAAGTGAAAAACCATCGACAGATAATAATCTGCCAATCCTTGATCCAGGTGTGGAATGGTTCGATGAAAAAGGTCAGCTCTTGGTTAAACAAGGCAATCTTTTCCCCAGTGGGACAATACCCGAAAATCTCGATTCCCCTCATATTGTTGTTGAAGGTATAGTTCGCACTCTCACCTTACCAGTTTTTAAACCTTCTACTGATACTGGAAATCAAGAACTTACTGGCTATATTCGCGTTAGTAAATCGACAGAAGCCTTAGATGCAGAACTTGTTCGTCTACCCATGGGATTAAGTATAGGAGGCTTTGTAGCTCTCGGACTTACTGCCTTCGGTGCAATATGGCTAATCCGTCAGTCCCAGAGACCGATTGAGAAAAGTTTTCAACAGCTCAAACAGTTTACCGCTGATGCTTCCCATGAGTTGCGATCGCCCTTAACAGCCATTAAGACTTCCGTTGAGGTGATGCAGATGTATCCAGAGAGGATACATCCAGCAGATGTAGACAAGGTAGCCGCGATCGCTAGCGCTTCTAAGCAAATGACTCGTTTAGTGGAAGATTTACTCTTGTTGTCCCGGATGGATGGGGCACCAACACCCATCAAACATCAGTGGATACCAGTCCCCATTGACGAAATTCTCGAAGATCAGATCAACTGTGCCGATATAGAAGCACAAAGAACAAGAATTACCCTTAAATCCAAGCTAATCAAAGACTTATGGGTGTTCGGGGATGCACAAAATCTGAAACGGTTGTTTGGCAACTTGCTCGAAAATGCCCTGCAATACACTCCCGGAGGAAAAACAGTAACTGTCACCATGTTCGCGATGGAAAACCATGTAGCGATCGCTGTTGAAGACGAGGGCATCGGGATTGCCGCAGAAGATTTACCCCACGTTTTTGACCGTTTTTGGCGGGCAGATCCAGGAAGATGCCATCGTGAAGGAAATATGGGTTTAGGATTGGCAATCGCTCAAACTATTGCTCAAGCACATGGGGGCAATATCACTGTCACTAGCCAGATAGGCATTGGCAGTTGCTTCCGAGTGCAGCTACCCCTAGTTAACTTGAAATATAGCAGCCGAAGTAAAGGTTAAGCCATATTTTTGTTACCTGTTCCCTTGTCCAAAATTTCCTTTTAAAAAAGAATATCATAGGGTCAAGCATACTTCCGTTGCTATAAATTCTTCTTTCCTAGTTCTTTACTTTTTGTGTCTTAGTTTAGTTTCGACTTAGATCACTCTGGAAGTAAAGAAGGGAAATCATCATGGATAAACGCACCTTACGTAAACTGCACCGCTTCATCGCGCCGATTATTTTTATCCCTTTGTTTGCTACTGCTTTTACTGGCATAACCTACCGAGTCGCTAAAAGTTGGTTTGGGGCTTCAGACAAAGTAGGACACCTGTTGATGTACATTCACCAAGGAACATTCCTAGGTAAAGAACTGCGAGTATTTTATGTACTCTTGAATGGGTTGGGGCTAATTGCTATGTTAATCAGTGGCATTGTCATGACTGGGATATTTCGCAAGAAACCGATTCAAGACTAGGGCTTGTCTACCAACCCAATAGCCAATCCATCTCCCGGAGCGATCCGTAACCACAAAAGCGATCGCTAATCACAAGGCGAAAATATAGAGTTCGTGCAACCAGTTACTTGATTGAGACTCCCACGGCTTATGTAAGCATTCAGCACTCAGCGCTCAGCCGTCAGCTTTTGGCTCACGTTACTTGAGGTGCTTATTTGCGTCAAAAGCACCGATTGCGCTACTTGAGGTGCTGCGCGAACAGTAGGGTGGCCAAGAGCCTTTAGCTGATAGCTGATAGCTGATAGCTGAATGCTTACCGGCTTATAGCCGTGGGAGTAACAATTAATAGGTCATCAACTACCAATAGTTAAACTGTCTACTTCAGATTTCTCAGTGACCATTGCCCACTGCCCAGCGCCCACTGACCAATTGACGGTTCATACTTCATACTTGAGACTTGACAGTTGACACTTGATACTTGATAATCAAAGATTAACAATTTATACTTTATACTTTCGTAAGGTATAAGTTAAATTTACGACTCTAGGCAGATGTCAGAACCACAATGGGATGATAACGATTCAGAACTGCTCTTAGAAAATCACAATCTCCTCAACGATCATACTCCGCATTTTTTTAACTCTCCTCGCCCCAACCTAGAGGGATTTAACGCTAGCCTAGACAGGCTAAAAACTGATCTAGACCAACGCCGAAGGGTAGATAAACTAGAGCTGAAAAAAAGTTTGGAGCAATTTGAATCCTTTGGTCAGGAGGTTGAGCAGTTTACAGCAGGGGTAAATCTGGAAATTCAGCAATTGAAGCTTAGCTACGAAGAGGCACTCCAACAACAGTTCCAAGCCCAGCATGAAAAATTGTTAGAGGTTAGCAAATTAATGAGTCAAGCTGGGGACTGGGAAACCTTACTGAACAATACAGTCAATGGGGTGCAACATCTCAGCCAAGCCGAGCGGGTGTTAATTTATCGCTTCAATTCTTCTCGCACCGGAATAGTTTTGGCAGAAGCAGTAGAACGGGGGTGGACTCCTGCGGTCGGGGAAAAGCTAGATGCTACTGCTTTTGGGGCTGACTTGTCCACAGACTATTTGCAGCAGTCAAGGGTAATTATCGATCAGGTCAGCAATGATTCGGTCACTCCCTACCAACTCCAGCTGCTGGATAAATTTCAAGTTCAATCCAGTCTCAGCTTTTGCTTGCCCGTATCGGGTAAAGCTTGGGGTTTGTTGGTCCTGCAGCGATGCCAGGTAAAGACAAACCAAGACAGGTCGGTTCCATCCTGGACTCCACAACAGATTAATTGCTTTCGGACTATTGCCACAGAACTATCCCTTCACCTAGCTACCGACGAGTTACGCACTCAGTTGCAACAGCAGCAGGCACGGGAGGCAACTGTGGCGAAAGTCATTAACAAAATTCGCCGTTCTCTGGATATCTTGACTATTTTCCAGACCACAACTCAAGAAGTGCGACAACTGCTCAAAACTGACCGAGCAGTTATCTATCGCTTTAATCCCGATTGGAGTGGTGAATTTGTAGCAGAGTCAGTGGCTGGAGGCTGGATTTCTCTGCTTCAGAGCCAGACTAATAGCCCACACCTAAGGGCTGATATCAGCGAATGCAGCATCCAAGAATTGGCCACTGAACCAATAATTAACCAGGTCGATACTTATCTTCAAGAAACCCAGGGGGGTGCCTATAGTAGGGGGGAAACCTACCGGGTGGTGGAAGATATCTACAATCAGGAGTTCACCCCTTGTTATCTCGAAGTTATAGAAAGTTATCAAGCCAGAGCTTATGTGATTGTAGCTATTTACCAGAATGAAAAACTCTGGGGATTATTGGCTACCTATCAAAACTCTGATATCAGGCAATGGCGGGAGTCAGAAGTTAGCTGGATGCTGGAGATTGCAGCTGAGTTAGAAGTAGCATTGCAACAAGCTCAGCTACTGGAGGCACAGCGGTTAAAGTCTGAGGAATTACGTCAAGCAGCAGAACGAGAACGAGTACTGAATAAGGTCACGGATAAAATTCAACAATCCCAAGACCTGCGCACTATTTTTAATGTTACCACCAACGAAGTTCGTCAACTCTTAGGGGTTGACCGTGTTACGATATATCGCTTCAATTCTGATTGGAGTGGCTCCTTTGTGGCTGAGTCGGTGGCTAGTGGCTGGACTTCCCTAATCCAGGAACAGACTAGTAATCCTCTCATCAACAAAAATATCAGTGAATGTATCGTGAAAACGGTGGCTGGAAATACCCCTGAGCAGTTTAGCCAGCAAGCCCTAACCATCCGAGATACCTATCTGCAAAGCATCCAAGGCAATCTCTCTAGCCAAGACAAACCGTTCTGGGTGGTTAGTGATATCTATAAAGGGGATTTTTCAAGTTGTTATATCGAGCAGCTAGAGCGATATCAGGCTAGAGCCTATACTATTGTGCCAATTTTCCAATGGGATAAGCTGTGGGGTTTACTGGCTGCTTATCAAAATTATGAGCCTAGGGATTGGCGAGGGGAAGAGATTAATTGGATGGTTCAGATTGCGGCTCAGATGAGTATACCGTTGCAGCGAGCGGAGTATTTGGAACAATTGCGATCGCAATCCCAACAATTAGCAGAATTAGCATCACGGGAAAAGGAGGCTAGGGAATTATTCCAACAACGTGCTATTGATTTGCTCACAGCTGTCCGACCTTCTCTAGACGGTGACTTGACCGTTAGAGCTCCGATTACCAATGATGAACTGGGAACTATTGCAGATGCCTACAATAACACCATTCAGAGTTTACGGCAAATTGTAATCCAGGTACTCTCAGCTTCTGTGAAAGTCGCTGAAACGGCTACAGAGAGTGAAGCAGCAATTACTAAACTTTCTGAAGAAGCCCAGCATCAGTGTCAGGAGTTGACCCAAGCGATGGATCAAATCCAGAGCATGGTTAACTCTACCCAAGCGGTAACTACTAGTGCCCAATCCATCGACCGAGCTGTGCAAGAGGCAAACCAAAAAGTAGCATCGGGGGAAACAGCTATGAACCGCACGGTGGAGGGAATTCTAGGAATTCGGGATAGTGTGGAGGAAGCCAGCCATCAAATTAGACAGTTAAGTCAATACTCTCAAAATGTTGACCGGGTCTTAAATTTGATTAGTGATTTTGCGACCCAAACCCAGCTACTCTCCCTCAATGCTGCTCTCGAAGCCACCAGGGCTGGGGAGTATGGTAAAGGTTTTGCGGTAGTAGCTGATGAGGTGCGCTCCTTAGCTCGACAGTCGGCCAAGGCAACTACGGAAATTTCTAATTTAGTTGCTGAAATCCGCACTCAGACCCGAGAAGTGATTAAAGTGACCGAAGTCGCGATCGCTCAGGTTAATACTGGCACAGAACTGGTAGAAGAAAGCAAGGGCAATCTAAATGCGATCGCATCAGCTACTGCTGAGATTAGCCAGTTAGTTGCAGACATTACCCAGGCAACCCTCGCCCAACTGGAACAATCACAATCCGTCACCCAAACCATGAAAGAAGTTGCCGCCATATCCACCAATACTTCTGAAGACTCTACCGAGCTTTGGGAGTCCTTCAAGGAATCCCTCACCACCATCAAAAACCTACAGGCAGCTGTTGAGCAGTTTACCGTTAACTAGTTATAGCGCTGTGGGTGGGGAGTGTGGAACCTGGGCGCGAGTAGTGTGGGGCCCGGGCGCGGGGAGGTTGGGGAGCAACTGGCGCTTTGAGATTGGTTTTAGGGATTATTATTCCCTTGAATTATATAGCGTTGATTATACTTATCAGGTACAGTCAAGTTTCTACTCCCTACTCCCTACTCCCTACTCCCTACTCCCTACTCCCTACTCCCTACTCCCTACTCCCTAAAAAAATGTCAACTATTGATCCAGAAACCTATCAATATTTTCTTGGGGAAGCCCAGGACTTGCTGCAAGTTATTGAACAAGACTTGCTGGCTTTGACACCGGACAAGCCAAAAAACCAACTTTATGACTTAATGCGAGCGACTCATACCCTGAAAGGCGCAGCTGCTAATGTCCAGCAAGACACCATAAAGAGTGTAGCACATTATCTCGAAGATGTCTTCCGGGCAATGTTAGCCCCTGAGGCAACCATTGATACAGAGCTAGAAACACTAATGTTTGAGGGATATCAGTGCCTCAGGATGGCACTGACCGCTGAAATGACCGGGGAGTTGAACAAGAATACTGAGATTATCAACCGAGCTGCAGGGGTGTTTGCTAAACTGCAAGCTAAATTAGGAAATTGTTTTGACTATCAAGCTTCTCTACCTACATCAGCAGAACTTGGGTTTGATATTGTCCAATCTATCTTTGAACTAGGAGTCAAGCAACGCATTGATCACCTAGCTTCCTTGTTGAAGGTTGGTAGGTTGTTCGCGAAGCGTGGCCTTTTGGCCAAGGTTGAAAGTTCTGAAGGGTTACAGGTTGACAGGTTGTTCGCGAAGCGTGGCCAAAAGGCCAAGGTTGAAAGTTCTCAAGGGTTACAGGTTGGCAGGTTGTTCGCGAAGCGTGGCCAAAAGGCCAAGGTTGAAAGTTTTCCAGACAACCTTCAACCTTCAACCAACACTAACCTTGGCCAAAAGGCCACGCTACGCGAACAACCTTCAACCAACACTAACCTTGGCCAAAAGGCCACGCTACGCGAACAACCTTCAACCAACACTAACCTTGGCCAAAAGGCCACGCTACGCGAACAACCTTCAACCCAAACTAACCTTCAACCTGCTAACCTTGAACCTCCAACCCCTGATCATGACAAGGCTACGTTGATAGAGATTGCTGAGACCTTGCGAGAACAAGGTGAAATATTTGTAGGGTTGGGGGAATCCTTGAACTTACCAGGGTTTAAAGCAATTGCCGAACATACCCTCAAAGCCCTTGACGCTAACCCTGAACAGGTGATGGAAATTGCCAAGATTGCTTTAACGAATTTCCAGGAAGCTCATACCGCTGTCTTAGCAGGCGATCGCACTCGTGGAGGAAACCCCAGCCTCGCCCTTCAACAATTAGCTGGGTCACAAGAAGAGTTACAGGTTGTTCGCGAAGCGTGGCCTATTGGCCAAGGTTGGAACGTTGAAGGTTCACAATCGTTGAAGGTTGAAGGTTCACAATCGTTGAAGGTTGAAGGTTCACAATCGTTGAACGTTGTTCGCGAAGCGTGGCCAATAGGCCACGCTACGCGAACAACCAACACTAACCTACCCTACTCGAACGCCAAAGGCGAACAACCTTCAACCAACAATAACCTACAACCTTCAACCAACAATAACCTACAACCTTCAACCAACAATAACCTACAACCTTCACCACCTATCGATGAATTACTTGAGGAAACTTTTGGTAATATTTCTCTTGCACAAGAGCAAGGGAATCAAGTGTTTCCTGAAGAGGAATATCTTGAGCCAGATAGTATACTTCCAGATAGTATATTTCCAGATACTATCTTTCTGGATGAATATTCAGAAACCGTAGCAACAGACAATCTTAACCAAGCTCAGACTGACCCTAAGCAAGAGTCGGAGTTAGCAGTTAACCCTGAATCAGCAAAAGAATTAAACCAAATATCAATATCTCCTCCCGATCGGGAGTCTGCAGAGGCTGGTGTGCCTTTATTAGCAGATGGCTCGATCAAGACATCGGCCACAGTGCGGGTTGATTTAGAAAGTCTGAAACACCTATCTCACCTAGTTGGGGAACTACTAATTAACCAAAACCAGTTAGGATGGCAGGATGAAAACTGTCAAGGGGTAGTTGAAAAACTTTCCAATTGGCTCAAGCAACATCGCCAAACCCTGACTCAACTGCGCACTCAGCTCAAGAAGCATTCCTCTAATCAGCAAATTTCCAAGCTGTGGGATTCCGCTTGGGAAGAAACCCTACAACTGACTCAAGCTACAGAAGACCTGAGCCTGTTAGCCACTACGGCTGCTGCTAGTGTGGAACGAGAACAGCGTTTATCAACTCAGCTCAGGGATACTCTTCAATCTGTTCGGACTATACCTCTGGAACATCTGCTTAAATCCTTTCCCTCCATGGTGCAGCAGTTGTCTAATGTCCATCACAAGTCAGCGAAATTAACCCTCAGTGTGACTAATGTCCTAGTTGATAAAACCATTGCTAATCATCTCTATGATGCTTTACTGCATCTAGTCCGCAATGGTTTCGACCATGGTATTGAATCCTCGGAGGTTCGCCAAGAAAGGGGTAAACCTGCTATCGGTAAGATTGAAATTCGTGCTTTCTATCAAGGAAATCGCACCATCATTGAAGTCACAGATGATGGTCAGGGACTGGACTTGGAAAAGATTTATCATCGTGCCGTGGAAACCAACCTGCTCAGTGTTGAGCACTTGGAAGCCCTGGGCGAATCACCGGAGCCAAATCAGCTATTAGACTTACTGTGTCAGCCAGGATTTTCCACTGTTTCTCAAATCAACGAGCTTTCTGGACGAGGTATTGGCCTAGATGTGGTGCGCTCCCAACTGCAACGGATTAACGGTCGGGTAAAGGTTCGCTTCCAGCCGGGTCAAGGCACGACCTTTTGCTTGCAGATCCAAGAGGCTCTCAGGAATGCCAGGGTGCTAGTGGTTCAAGCTAGTCAGGGAGTGTATGGGTTTGTGGCTAATGAGATTGAACAGATACTGTTGCCAGCATCTGAGCAAATCCAGATGGTGAGTGATCAAAAAATCCTGAATTGGCATCACAGGGGGAATGAGTATAGCACCCCCGTTTACCAACTCTTATCCTTACTGGAATACTCATCCCAACAGGGATCGACAGTACCAGCTTGGAATCCCTTGCTGACTAAACCTCAAGAGATTAATCCGATCCTATTGATGAATACTGGTGAAGGATGGGTGGGACTAGAAGTGGAACAAGTACTCGAAGAGCAAGAACTCGTGATCAAGCAGCTGTCTAATGCGATCGCATATCCTCCCTATGTTTATGGTTGCAGTATTTTGGCCGATGGTCGTTTGATTCTGGTAATTGACGGTACAGGGTTACTTAAGTATGTACAGCAGCTTCATCAATCTCAGCGATCATTGTTGAAGGTTGGGAGGTTGAAGGTTGAAGGTTCTGAAGAGTTGAAGGTTGGGAGGTTGAAGGTTGAAGGTTCTGAAGAGTTGAAGGTTAGCAGGTTGAAGGTTGAAGGTTCTGAAGAGTTGAAGGTTAGCAGGTTGAAGGTTGAAGGTTCTGAAGAGTTGAAAGTTAGCAGGTTGAAGGTTGAAGGTTCTGAAGAGTTGAAGGTTAGCAGGTTGAAGGTTGAAGGTTCTGAAGAGTTGAAAGTTAGCAGGTTGAACGTTGTTCGCGTTCGCGCAGCGGAGGCCGAAGGCCACGCTACGCGAACGGCTTTGCCGAAAGCGTGGCCGAAAGGCCAAGGTTTTCCAGACAAGCTTCAACCTAATCATAGACAACCTGATAACCTACCCTACTCGAACGCCAAAGGCGAACAACCTGATAACCTTCAACCTAATAACCTTCAACCTGCCAACTTACCCTACTCGAACGCCAAAGGCGAACAACCGGGTAACCTTTATAAAACCTTTTTAGTTGTCGATGATTCCATTACTGAGCGACAAAATTTAAGCCTAATTCTGGAACGAAATGGTAACCAGGTGCTGCAAGCTAAAGATGGTTTAGAGGCGATAGAATTATTGCGCAAAAGTGATGGTGTTGATCTGATAATCTGCGATTTAGAAATGCCACGGTTAAACGGTATTGAGTTCAGGGTAATCGCATTGAAAGAAAGTGATAAAATCAGAGTGCATCTCAGTTTTGTAAGACTCAAGTTGAAAATTGCCCGTTGAGGTAGGCACACCGATGCTTCAAGACTTGTGGGACGTTACTCTCATCCCACTGAGCCCCCGAAATCTTGATACGCCGACCC
>NZ_JAAHHW010000131.1 GCF_010692325.1 Moorena sp. SIO3I8
AATAATCATGCAAGTTAACGATCTAGGGTTTGTTGCCAGCATTTTGTTTGTGCTGGTGCCTGCGGTTTTCCTGCTAATTCTTTATATCCAAACCGCGAGCCGTGAAGGCTCAGGAAACTAGTTAGCTGATCTGGTGATAATCCCCACGCCTGTACCAAAAGCCCAAGCATTGCTCCTTAGCCAAAGGTCAGCGTGGGATTCTTCCCAGGATGAAAGTCCAAGGGATTTTTTGTATAACCTTGTATAACGTTGTATAATTAATTTCAATTAAATAACGGTGAAGTTGACTTCTCCCGCCACTAAAGTAGGCGGGATTATCAGCGATTACCGGATTTATGAGTCTAGCTCCCACCACTAAAGTAAGTGAAATCTCAAGTAGGTGGAAGTTTAAATAATTAGTCATTAACCCTTTGTCATTAAACCTTGATCATGAACCCTTTTTAAGCAACATGTAACCAACAAGAGGTTTACTGGCAATACTAATGGCTAATGACTAATGGCTAATGACTAATGGTTAATAACTGACTACTTCAAGTAGTTGTGCGTGATAACAACACTGGGCAATTGGCCTTCACTCTGACGTAGTCTGATAAAGAATTCCCGAGTAATCGATCTAAATCTACTAAACTCTTGGCCATAGAAGGGCGACGGTCAGGAGAACCGAGAATCAGCAAGTCGATGTTCTTGTCTTCTGCTAACTCGCAGATTCCTGGTCCGGGCTTACCGCCACTTAGAACACAACGGTAAGAAACACCAAGCCTTTTCGCTTTTGCTGCTGCCTCTGCGAGAACTGGGTCTGCTTCAGCATTGCTCATCACTTGATCAGGTTTGGCTTCGGGAATGACACGAGCTAGATATAGTTGAACATTCTTCATGTCTCGCACTAGGGATAGAGCCAACTCGAAGGAATTTTGAGCAGCATCAGATTTATCCATTGCGACCATAATCCGTCTGATTTGTTTGACGTAGACATCGTCTTTGACCAACAACATCGGGCGGGAGGACAATTGGAACACATATTGGCTAACGGAGTTTTCCAAAATCGCTTCTAGGCGAGTTAGTCCTCTCGAACCCATAATAATCAGGTCGGTTTCTTCTTCGTCTGCCACTTGGGTAACGATATTTTTAGGGTCTCCCTGTTTGAGTCTGGGCGTGATTCGGCTGGGGTCAACCTTTAAGGATTTGACCGCATCTGCTAAAATCTTACCCCCCTCTTCTAACTTAGCTGACATGGCTTCAGCCGTGACTTGAGGAGGCACCACATGTAGGACTGTGACCGATGCCTGTTGTATGGCAGGAATTTCGGCCAACATGTTGAACATTTCTTCACACAGTCCCCGACCAGCTACAGATATTAAAATTTTTCTTATCATTGGGCAATTTCAATTATTGGTGGAGTTACGAACTTATGCTTGGTTACTGACCATTGAGATTAAAAATTGAGTTGCAAAATTGAGTTGCAAAATTTAACAATTAACCATTCAAAATGTTTGGTAAATTGTCTGGCACTTACTTGAAACTCAACTCAATGGTATTAAGCTGTGATACATCTAATTGGCACAGCCCGACTCATGATTTTCTGTTAATTGTTAACCACCAACAGTTAACGAACAGAAATCAATTTTAGATATGCCAGTTAAATTCCCAGCAACCCGTGACCTCAGATAGTTGTCCGGTAGGGGTTGAGGGTTGGACTTTCCCTGGTATATACTCACCAGGATACTGATAATAGGGCTAGAAAATTTTGAAAATTTATTAACGGCGGTGAGAAGACAGCACTCCTTGATGAGTCATGACTCTCACGCCTAGCTTCAGTATTAGCTTCAGATCTATTAAGCTAGGTAAGTAGCTTGGAGACCCGAAAGTCGTCAGAGGTGTTAGGGCAACAGGGTGTATAGCGCGTTGTCTTCGTGATACCTAACCCACCGGAACCATGGGAAAAATAAGCGATACGCCGTCATCGCCCGGTGGGCAGGAGTAAACCTAGTCTTCGTCTTCTTCTTCCTGTGTTGGATAAACAAAGCTAGAACGCCCACTCAGGACTGCTTTACCGAGAGAGAGGGCTTTTTGTGCTTCCAGATGCGCTTTGCGCTTCCAGTTAGCTTTACGTTTATCCCGTTTGGATTTTGAGGTTTTCTTCTTAGGAACAGCCATAAGTGTAAATTATTTAAATTGTTAGACAGCTTTTCTATCTTATTTCATTGTCTTGTATCTCGGTCTTCTATCTGGTTGTTGGCTGGTGGTGGCTCAGGAGCCTGGTTGTTTGCTGGCGGTGACTCAGGAGCCTGGTTGTTGGCTGGTGGTGGCTCAGGAGCCTGGTTGTTGGCTGGTGGTGGCTCAGGAGCCTGGTTGTTGGCTGGTTCCAGGGACTGTGGCTGACTTTGAGGGGAAAAATCAGGTTCCTCAACTCGCAGTAGGAACTGGGTATTGGGAAAGTAAGTTGCCCAATACTTGGCATCCGGTCGTCTTTTCCAGGATGGACGGCTGACTTCTAACAACAAGACTGGGGCGATTTCTCCTTGATTTTGTCCTAGAATAGTAATCGCTACCTTTGTAGTCAATATGTCACTATCGAAGCTGCGTTGAGCTGCTGCTCTAGCAACTACTTCAGCACGCCGCATAAAGCCTTGGTAAGTTTCGTCAGGCTCACGATTGAGGGTAACATTAATACGAGCTGTCTTGGCTTCCGCGCTTTGGGGAACAATGGCAACTGTAGTCAGCCAACTAACCCCTACTAAGCCGGGCAATACCAATAGCCGGATTAATTTGGACAACATACTATTATATCCTCTGATTAGGCCAAAAAAGGAAAAGATTCATGATGAAGGAAAATCTTGACAGAAACTAGATTTACAAAAACTACTTCAAGAGCCTTGAAAGGTGGACTAGGTTCGATATTGTTATAATTAATTAATTAATAAAGTTAAGCCGTTAGGTTAAGCTTAACAGGGTTGGATTAGAATTTAAGTGTAAGGGTAAACTACAGCAATAGTAATAAAATTAGGCATATATAGGCATAAAATCTACTAGTTTCAGCCACTAGGGTATGGGGTAAATGGCAAATTACGCTGGTATAGCAATTGGCATCAACCGCTATCAGTTCTTACAACCTCTAAACTATGGTCAAGCAGACGCTCAAAGACTACAAGGGTTTTTTGTAGACCAAGCTCATCTGCAACCCACTGAGTTTCTTTTATTAACTGATACTTCACCACCGATTGATGATTTTTTAACCTACCCCAACCGAGAAAATATTTTAAGATGCCTCGACAGGATTCGCCAGAGTCCAGGTTCTCCAGAAAGTTGGCGTTGGTTCTTGTTCAGTGGCTGTGGGGTCAGTTGGGATAAAGTTGACTACCTCATGCCGATTGATGGCAATCCAGATGATATTCCAGGAACAGGTATACCAATAGAATGCCTGTTTTCTTCTCTCAAGACTATGGGGGGCAATAAAATCCTGGTATTGTTAGACATAAACCGCTCACCGGGAATGCCATCTGGTGAACCAGTTGGTGCTGAAACAGTGGAATTAGCCTACAAAATGGATATTTCCCTGATACTTTCTAGTCAACTCAACCAGTTTTCTCACGAAGCGGCGGCTCTAGGGAATGGCTTATTCACCTCAGCACTTCTAGAAGCACTGGGTTACTATCATACTGAGATTACCCTTGAAAATCTTGACGAGTATCTCAGGGAGCGGCTACCGGAGTTGAGCCAACACCATTGGCGACCAGTTCAGATTCCTCTGACGGTAATTCCTTTACAGGAGTATCGACAACAACAAATTTGGCCTGAAGGGGCAAGCTCACCACCAGAAAATCAATGGGCTGACCCAAGCACTGACTCAGAAGCTACCAAGGTAGTTCTTTCTAAAGATGAGAAGAATCTTGAGAGTGAATTTGCCAAAAAACCTTTATCTGTGGTAAAGCTTAATCAAAATAGGTCTTTACCCACTAACACTGACAGCTCAAACCAGGAGTCATCTAACTCAGTAGCTTTAGTTTCTTATTCAGACAGCCAGCCTCAAACTGATACAGAAGAGTTATCGTCATGGCGAGAATGGTTGTTTTGGGGTAGTGGTATAGCTTTGTTGTTAGGACTAGTGAGCTTAACTGTTGTCCGTAACCAGGAAGGCTTGATTAGTCAGCAGGTAATACAAAACAGGAACAATACCACATTAACTACCAAATTACCAGAGACTACCAAGGTCAGTAACTCCCCAGTAACATTACCTGCAGGGTCAACATCCCAGGCAACTCCAGCTCCCTTGCCAAATTCCAAGAGTAAATCCCTGGAAACTAAAGCACAGAAATCGCTGGAACCGAGTGGGATTAAGGCGAATCAAGCAGCTTTGGACGAGGCAAGACAGTTAGTTGAACCGAAGCAGGCATCTGTGTATAGTGATGCGATCGCAATTGCCCGTCAGGTGAAACCTGGGGATCCTCTTTATGATCAGACACAACAATATATCACTAGTTGGAGTCATTCAATTCTGGCTCTAGCCAAGAAACGGGCAAAAAAAAGTGATTTTGAAGGAGCGATAGCAGCTGCCCAACTAGTTCCTAAAGATAACCCTTCTGTTTATGCTTTGGCTAACAATGCTATTAAACAGTGGCAGATTCTATCCCAACAGAAGTCGCAGAATCAACAGATTATCCAAACAGCCATCAAACAAGTGCAACGTAATCAAGCATCTAGTTATAATCGTGCGATCGCAACCCTCCGTAAGATTCCACCGGGTCAACCTAAGTATGCCACAGCACAAGCGTTAATTGCTCAAGCTAGCGATAAGATTTATCTGATTGCTAAGTCCCGTGCATCGCGAGGCAAGTTTCTTTCAGCGATTAACACAGCAAAATTAGTCCCAAAAGATACCCCTTACTATGAGGCTGCCCAAGAAGCGATCGCTAGATGGCAGCAAGGTAGACCTTGATAGTCATTTGGGTTGAAGGTTTAAGGTTGGTTGAAGGTTGAACGCGCACGCGTGGCCTATTGGCCAAGGTTGAAGGTTGAATGTTGCCAGTTACAGGTTGAAGGTTGAACGCGCACGCGTGGCCTTTTGGCCAAGGTTACAGGTTACAGGTTACAGGTTACAGGTTGAAGGTTGAACGCGCACGCGTGGCCTTTTGGCCAAGGTTACAGGTTGCCAGTTACAGGGTAAGCATTCAGCCGTCAGCCGTCAGCCGTGAGCCATTCGCGTAGCGTGGCCATTCGCTTAGCGTGGCCTTTGGCCAAGGCTAATGGCTGATAGCTGATAGCTGATAGCTGAGTGCTTAGGTTACAGGTTGCCAATTATACATCCGGCTTTGAGTTGTTAAGGCTCTAATGTTCAACCTACCCTACACCGGACCCCTAGGGCGAACAACCTTGAACCTTCAACCTTGAACCTTCAACCTTGAACCTTCAACCTTCAACCTTCAACCTTGAACCTTCAACCTTGAACCTTCAACCTTGAACCTTCAACCTTGAACCTTCAACCTTGAACCTTGGCCTATTGGCCACGCGTGCGCGTTCAACCTTCAACCAACTAACCTTATAACTGTAAAAAGTTACTTTATGGTATAATCTTAAATAACTAAGCCAGAGCGGAGGGCACGGACAGCTGCTTGGGTACGGTCATCCGCACAGAGTTTATTCAAGATATTTCGGACATGAGTTTTGACAGTTCCCACAGTGATATATAACCTTTCGGCAATCACAGCATTGCTGCAACCTTCTACAATCAACTGCAAAACCTCTAATTCCCTTTCCGTTAAAGGATAAGCTTCAATCATTTGATTGTATTCATTGGGAGCAGCATGGATAGCTATCGTTTCACTAGCTTCAGTAGGCTGAGTGTCTTTGCTTGGTTTGATCTGCTCAAGTACAATCCTGGCAATGGCTGGATCAATCCAAGCATTACCTTCATAGGTCACTTTCAGAGCTTCTAGCAATTGATCAAAGGTGATATTTTTCATGCAGTAAGAGTCGGCACCAGCGGCGAAAGCGGCTAGTACGGCTTCTTCATCATCCTGCAAGGTCAGTACCATAATTTTGGTGGGAAAATCATCCTGTTTAGAATCATCCTGTTTTGCTTGAAACTCTTTGAATTGTCTAGTTAATTCAGTTCCATCCATGTCAGGAAGACCAATATCGACAATCCCGATATCTGGTCTAGATTCCGCGAGTAACTTTAGTCCTTCAGTGGCATTGGCCGCTTCGCCCACCAATTCAATTTCACCACTTTGTTGGAGGGCTGTTCGCAGACCCATCCGAGTCAGATCATGGTCTTCAATGAGAGCCACACGAATTTTACCCATCATTAACGTCTAGGGGGGTGAGATTTATAGTTTATTGATTTTTAGAGTAAATTTGTAAAGTTTTGGTAAAAATCATCATGATCTCCACCTATTGGTAGTTGTAGATATTTATGACTTTGGGATAGAGTTTCCAAAAGACCATCTCTTGGCAACGATCACTTAAAGTGAGCTGGAATGAAAGCATTTGTCAAAAACGATTACGCTATCAGATATAAAGTTATTGAGAATTTACAGGAGGTGCGACCCGTGGCGAATTTAATTCGCCAAGTAAGAGCGCACCTATGGGTAGTTACTTATTATAATCTTTACACTCTATGAGTATAAGGGGTTAGTCGTGCCAAAACTAATTGTCATAGGGGTTGGCAGGATTTCCCATTCCAACGGTTAGAGGAGATTCTCAACAGGATTGACATCCGATCGGCTTATTGAGTAACTAAGGTAGTCTCACCAGAACGAAATGACCAATTCCGCTAAATCCTACTCTTTATGCTCATCTGCGGATCGTCCCATGCTCCCTCATCCAACAGCAGGATACAATAGGGAGTAAAACCCCCTAAAAAATCTATCTAAGGGAGTTTGTTTCTCAGGAAATACCACTGGAAAATTAGCATGGGTTCATTCCCTAGATGGGTGAGATTACTAATCAAGGGAGTTTTTATACAAGTATACTCATACCTAGTCGATTCTCATCGATTTGGCAAATGTTTCGGTGATACTACACAACCGTGGGATGTCCTGTACCTAGTCAGATCGGTATTTTTACTGAAGCTCTCCTACTAGTACCGAGGTAAGGTAGAAGCCTACAATCTAAAGCGACGTGGAGAGATTGTAAAGTCCGTAAGGTTGACTAAATTTGAGCAATACTTCAACTGAAACAATAGAGTCGGCTCAATATAATTCCTTAGCCTCCTCAGGTGTCGGTTGTCAGTCAAGAACTGCTACTACCCACTATCCACTAATCATTATTAGCCAATAACCAATGACAACAGCTCAACCGCTAAATCATGGACGAGATTATCAGACTACTGATCGTAGAGGATGATGAAGTTAACTGCAAAGCCATAATTAAAGCTCTTAACAGAGGGGGTATACCCGTAAAAATAGCTGTTGCAGTTGACAGCAAAAGCGCTAGGTCGATCATCGCATCACGCTGCGCTAACTCTACCCTGACCCAAGCGAGTTTGGACTGCATTCTATTAGACTATAACTTACCGGATGGGGACGGATTGACTCTGGTTAAAGAAATCCGTGATGCTGGGATTGAAGTCCCTGTGATTGTGTTGAGTGACCAGGGGAACGAGCAAATTAATGAGCAAATTGCGGTTGAGCTGATGAAATCTGGAGCATCGGACTATCTGACCAAAAGCCAAATCTCACCAGAAAATCTCTTACGTAGCCTCTCTAATGCAGTTCGCCTCTACCGCGCAGAACGGGAAGCAGCTGTAGCTCATCAGCGGCTGAAAGAAAGCGAAGAACGCTACCGCTTGGTGCTAGAAGGTTCCAAGAACGGGATCTGGGACTGGAACCTGATCACTAAACAACTGTATTGTAATGACCGCTTCTATGAAATTACTGGCTTGTCCCCTGAACAGATAGGGAAGTACCACCATAACTTTTCTCCTGATCTCTTATTTAAGTTACTAAATTCCTCAGATCTACTCAAAGTTACTAAGGCGGTGGCTAGTTACCAACAAGATTATCTTGAACTGGATGTAGAATTTCACCTACCCTGTGCTTTTGGAGAAGATCGCTACTGTACTGCTCGTGGCAAAGCCCAGTTGAATGATCAAGGAGTACCATTCCGGATGTCTGGTGTAATTACTGATATTACTCAGCAGAAGCGAGCAGAAGAATCCCAGCGATTTCTGGCGGAGGCTTCTGCTGTACTTTCAGCTTCCCTCGATTACCAGACTACATTGGACAATCTAGTGCAGCTGGTAATCCCTCGCTTTGCTGATTGGTGTGCCATTGATGTAGTATCGGGAGTTGATAGCTATGATACTCCCCAGTCTTACCAGCGTCTTGCGGTTGCCCATGTTAACCCAGAGCAAGAGGAGTTGATTTGGAAACTGCACCGTTGCTACCCTCCCCAGGGGGATGAAGAGTATGGCAATGGCAAGGTTTTACGTACAGGTTGTACGGATACCTATTTTGAGGTTTCTGATCAATTCCTAAGAGCTGCTGCTGAGGATCCTGACCATCTCAGGATGTTACAGGCATTGAAAATTAAGTGTTACATTTGTGTACCTTTACGAATGGGTTCACAAATCTTGGGCTCAATTTGGTTTGTCAGGAGTGACTCAGGTCGCCGCTACAATGAGATCGATGTGAAGTTGGCTGAGGATTTAGCTAGTCGCGCTGCCCTAGCCACTGAAAATGCGCGCTTATACCGAGAGGCAAACCAGGCGAGTGATGATCTCAGGCAGGTAATTACGATTCTCAATGAACAGCAACAGCAATTGAGAACCCTACACCAGTTGACTAATCTCCTCAATCAACGACTGACTAACCTTCCAAATCTGTTGCAAGAGATCGTATCGGAGGTAGCTAAAGCGATTGCTGGGGTTGAATTTTGTTTCATCATTCTCAATAATTCCCTCGGTAACCCTGAAGTATTAAGGGTTACCGAGGGAATTCATACACAAAAGTTCCACTGGGAAGACATCTTGCCCCTTGAGCAAGGGTTACTATCTCAAGTCTTTTTAACTGGCAAATCTCAGTTAATTCATCGCAAGGGTTGGGATGCGCGGCATCCGGAAGAGGAAGTACCTACAGCTATTTACGCTGTGGCGATTGAGTCTGTGCAAGCAGGACGCTTGGGAGTACTAGGTATTGGCAATTGGGAAGACCCAGAGGGATTAGACCAATCAGGTCGGAATCTGCTAGGAGCAGTGGGTGAACAAGCTGCGATCGCAATTGATAATGCTCGCATGATTAATGAACAAGCTGCGATCGCAATTGATAATGCTCACATGATTAAAGCCTTAGAGGAGCAAGAAGCGCGTTTAGAGTTTCAGAACACTATGCTGGCTCGGCAGAATCGAGAACTGGAAATCAGAGATGCATCCCTCAAGCTACAGAACCTGCAATTGTTGGAAGCAGCACGGTTGAAATCCCAGTTTGTTTCGACAATATCCCATGAGTTACGGACTCCCATGAATGCCATTATTGGTTTTTCCCAGGTCCTATTGCGTCAGCGTCAGGGCTCCTTGACCCACCAACAAGCAGATATAATCGATCGCATTGTGAATAATGCTCAACATCTACTGACTCTGATTAAGGATATGATTGACCTGTCCAAAATTGAGGCAGTTTGTCTGGAGTTAACCTTGGAAAGTTTGCATTTGGACAGGTTGATTAAAGAAACTATCAATGAATTCCGTTGCCTAGCTGCTCAGAAGGATTTAGGGTTGTATATCCAAACCAATTTACAAAATCCCATGGTAATCAATGATAGCCTCCGCCTGCGGCAGATTTTGGTCAATCTGGTTTCCAATGCGATTAAGTTTACCGAAATTGGCAGGGTAGAGGTGGTAGTCAAGGAAATTTCCACCGACTGGCTGATGCTCACTGTTAGGGATACGGGAATTGGAATTGCCCAAGATGACTTAGAGCATATTTTTGAGGAGTTCCAACAAATTGATCAAACCACAACTCGCAAGTACTCGGGTACCGGCTTAGGACTGGCAATTACAGAATCTTTAGTCAAGTTGATGCAAGGAACGATTACGGTAGAGAGTAAGGTGGGTAAGGGGTCTACCTTCCATGTCAAGTTTCCTAGACGAGTAAAAGCTTCTACTGGCGATTGTCTTGATTGCGATCTACCAAAATCTAAAACCCTAGCTTGTTCTTTTTTGCCCCAGACTCTTAAAGGATTTCGTGCTCGAAGGGTAATTTATTAGGTTGCAGGTTGCAGGTTGCAGGTTGCAGGTTGCAGGTTTCAGGTTTCAGGTTTCGGTTAGATTATAGCGGTTCTGTTGTGGGATGAGGTAAACCCAAATTTCTTCAACCTCCTCCCCCTATTCCCACTCTCCCCCTAGTAGCGCTGATCCAGATGTACCTCACTCGTGGAACCGCTATATTTATAGATGCGATCAGGAACATGATCAGCGACTCAACCAAGCGATCGCTTCTCGAATCCAATCTTCCGCATTCTTACTTTTAGCGACCTGAGGATCCTCACTGATAGCATGGAGTGCTTGAGCGATTTCATCATTTTCATATCCCAAAGCTAACAAGGTCATCTCCACATCTTCCTGAATTCCTGGTGAGAGTCCATTAGCAGATAGTGGGGACTCTACCTCTGATACCTTATGCCATTGAGCCAACTTCGTTTTCAGTTCTAGAGCAATGCGTTCAGCGGTTTTGCTACCCACACCAGGGGTTTTGGATAAGGCACGAATATTACCTGTGACAATCGCTTGGACTAAATTAGGTAATCCCAAGGTGTCCAGTAGTGCGATCGCTAATTGAGCACCAATACCGTTGACACTAACTAACTGACGAAACAAATCCCGCTCAGCGGCTGAAGCAAAACCGTATAGCACCTGTTGCTCCTCCCGGATTTGCAAATGGGTGAAGATTTGCACGGTTTTTTCCGATAAAGCTACGGGCAACTCCTGGGACAAACGGCGAGTGATTTGTATTTCATACCCAATGTAGTTGACATCTAGAATCAGAGTTACGCGATTACCAGTGCTTTTTTGAATGCTAGCTACTGTCCCCTTGAGATAGCTGATCATTAGTTGAAGGTTGAAGGTTGAAGGTTGGTTGAAGGTTGAAGGTTAGTTGGTTGAAGGTTGGTTGAAGGTTGGTTGAAGGTTGGTTAAACGTTGTTCGCGTAGCGTGGCCAATAGGCCAAGGTTTAAGGTTGGTTAAACGTTGTTCGCGTAGCGTGGCCTATTGGCCAAGGTTTAAGGTTGGTTAAACGTTGTTCGCGTAGCGTGGCCTATTGGCCAAGGTTTAAGGTTGGTTAAACGTTGTTCGCGTAGCGTGGCCTATTGGCCAAGATTGTTCGCGTAGCGTGGCCTATTGGCCAAGGTTTAAGGTTTAAGGTGATTTGGTTGTTCGCCTTTGGCGTCCGAAGTAGGGGAGGTTATTTGGTTGTTCGCGTAGCGTGGCCTATTGGCCAAGGTTGGTTTAAGGTTGTACTCCACCACGAAAATAGTGAAGGATAGTTGAGAGCATAACCTGCAACTTACCAACCTGCAACTTGTAACTTGATTAATCTGCAACCTACCAACCTGCAAGTTGTTAACTCGATTAACCTGCAACTTGTAACTCGATTAACCTGCAACCTACCAACCTGCAACTTGTAACTCTAACAACCAGCAACTTGTAACTACTTCTTAATTATTGGCGACCATTACTGACACAAAAAGCTAAAATAATTCAAACCTTCTAGTATACCACCTGCACAGTTAGCTTGAGCCATGTAATGGTAATCCGCTGAGTTGTTTTCGTACCACTCCCGAAGTTCTGGTCGGGCGTTACCCACTATAATTCCTCGGGAAAAGCCAACGCTAAATAAGGCAATGTCATTTCCTGAGTCGCCACAAACCACTGTCCGTTCCGGCTCAATTCCCCACTGTTGTCGTAAAAATTCTACCGCTAGACCTTTATCGCTATTGCTGGGTAGAATGTCTAAGTCTTTCCCACCACTATAGATCAACTTGAAATTAAGACCCGTTGCCTGAAGCTGAGATTCCAGTTGAGGTAGCACCGTCAAAGCTGCTTCTTCCGTCAGGTGATAGCTGACTTTAAAGGGACGTTGTTCTGATTCTACTTGGGGAATTAAGTCAGGATATTGAGCAGCCGTTTCCACAATCATGTCCCGATCCCAGCCTTGAGATAACTTGGACGACCAGTCTGGATTGGGCGTATCTTGGCCATCATTATCATAAATTTCTGTACCCACAGAGGTGATCAGAGCATCTGGATCAAGAAGTGGCTTCTCGGCTTTCAGCTCGTGGTAGGAACTATGGGATCGCCCTGTAGCATAAACGATTCTTGTACCATGTTCTTGGCGATGCTGACTTAGTAGAGGGTTCAGTTTAAGCAGAGCCTGATCATCCCCTACTAAAGTATTGTCAAGGTCAGTTACAAACAGAAATTTAGTCACGATAGGATTAGGGTTGGTAATCTCGCCAAATGCTTAGAGTTTGGCTATTGCCTTATTGTCCTACATGGGTGTAACTGAAAAATGCCCTTTCGCTACAATTGATTTAGCTATCTGGCCTGGTACTAAGCGCAATCCCTATGACATAGACAGTTATGGCTCATCTCAACCAACGCCGCCCTCAAAATATTAGTGGTGACTTTTACGTCGATAGCACCTGTATTGATTGTGATACCTGCCGTTGGATGACTCCGGAAGTGTTTCATCGTGCTGATCAGCAGTCTGCAGTTTATCATCAACCTGCTAATGATACAGAACGCTTGAGAGCTCTTCAAGCCCTATTATCTTGTCCCACCTCTTCTATTGGTACTGTTGAGAAACCTATAGAGATTAAAGACGTTCAGCAGAGTTTCCCGATCCCAGTTGCAGACAATGTCTACCATTGCGGGTACCATTCTGAAAACTCCTACGGTGCCGCTAGCTACCTTATCCAACGCCCCCAAGGCAATATTTTAATCGATTCTCCCCGCTTTACACCGCCACTGGTCAAAGGTCTAGAGGCAATGGGTGGGATTCGTTACATGTACCTGACCCATCGGGATGATGTGGCAGATCATCACAAATACAGACAGCATTTCCAGTGCGATGTTCCTTCGGAACCGCGTTGCGAACGCATTTTGCATAGAGATGACATTACCACTGATACCCGTGATGTGGAAATTCAGCTCACTAGTTCCGAGTCTTATCTGTTAGACAAGGACTTGTTGATTATCCCAGTTCCTGGTCACACCAAAGGTCACACTGTTCTACTGTACAATAACAAATTTCTCTTCAGCGGTGACCATCTTGCTTGGTCTGATCAACTTCAGCAACTGATTGCCTTTCGTCGCCACTGCTGGTACTCCTGGGAGGAATTAATCAAGTCAATGGAGAAATTAACCAACTACTCCTTTGAGTGGGTATTACCAGGACATGGACGCCGGTATCATACTGATGCTCAGACTATGCAAGATCAGCTGAACCAGTGTCTTGTCTGGATGAAGCATAAAGGATGAAGCATCAAGGATGAAATTAAGTAACCACCTAAAATCTTCCCCCTGATCTCCTTGATGCTCCTACTTTGGTAAAACATACCCAAGTCTTGGGTTGATCCCTCATTACGATCACATTTCAGCCATCCAATCAATTGTTCTAGCTCAACACTTTTGCCAAAAGGTTTTTGATCTCGTCCCCACCTTGGCTTTGAACGAAAGAGAGGACAATCGGTAGAAATTTGGAAATCATCCCACTATCCATTTCTAGTTGATCAAAACCTCCTGCCAGGGTAGCTAGAGTGCCTAATTGTCCAACGCCACCACCCATTGATGCCGCTAATCCTCCCAAGGCTCCCATCATGCCACCACTTTTTGGTGCTGCTTGGAGCAAATCATTTATCCCTGGAATATATTGCGCTACTTGGGCAAAACTCTCATCTCCCAGCTTGTCCTTTGCCAGTTGGAAAATAAGTCCAGCTCCGCCTTGGGCTTGATTTTCTTGCACTCCCAGGTTTTCGGTTAACAGTTGAATTAGTTCCATAGATGCTCTCTTATTCGATTGCGATATCGTTGCCGCCTTAATTTAACATCCGATCGCAAAAATACTTATTTATTTACATTTTTTTAACATAGTTATCTATCACTATTTAGATTTTATCTTTTTTAACACAACCCATAACATTTATACACAACTAGTAACTTAGAGCAGTAAGTTCATTTTTGGGCTATAAGCTAGCTGAATTTAAGGGTTAAGGAAATTAACAAAAAATTAATCATTAATCTATAGCAATCCGATCGGATTCGTGAACAGTAACAGGTTTTACTCAGGATTCAGGAACGATCCGACTCAGGGCGATTTTCAATAAAAAATTGCTAGATTACATTTGTTAGATTACATTTGATTACAGGAAACCGCTGCAATCTTAACTAAATTACTAAAAAATCTAAAGTATTGATAATATAAATAAAATATCGCGCTTAAGCTGAATAATTGTTTTCCAAGTTACGTAAAATGAAATCCAGAGGTGCGACCCGTGGCGAATTTAATAATTAGATGCGGAAAGCGCACCTAATAAAAAACTTTGACCTATCTGGAGGTTTCTATGGTCAGCTACGCATCACCAATGGGAATGGGAGTTAAGTTAACAGCTAACCCAGGGGATAGAATTGCCACTGAACCCCAAACTATTGAGGAAAAAGCGAAGCAGGTTGCTGTGGATACGATTGATATTACAGGGGATCACATCAAAGTTCCCACTTACTTCGTAGTGAAATACCCTGATGGTGACACCAAGGCACTACACCATGTCAAGGATGCTGAAGCAATTTCCGATCTGATTCGGCAGATGCAACTGCAGCAAGAAGAGTGGCCTCAAGAATCAGAGGAAGTTAAACATTGGTTGAACCTACCTGGCATCCTTGTAATATTGGCTGGTTTCTTAATGACTTCCATTGTCCTAGTTGGTATTTTCTAGCTGCGCTAATCCTGCACGAGTAATCATGAATAATGAGTGATGAATGATGAACCTTAGACTATAGCTAGGGCTGTATCATTCATCCTTCATTGTTGATCATGTTCAGATTAGATGCCATTAGATGCCATGGGTTCCATTTGTCACTCACCTCAGCATCATTTGAGGTGGTGTTGTGCGCCACAATTGCTCTAAACCAACTGCTGGCATAGTTAGATACAAAAGATCACCAGCGGCTAGGTTAATTTCCAATAAATCCCAGCCATGAATCGTTTGATACTTAGTTTCTAGATACAGTGGTACAAAGTCAGCGGACCTGGCAGCATCTTTAACACGGCGTCCACAGAAGGGATGCTCGGTGGTAATCTTAGTTGCTAAGGCAACCCAAAGCGTATCACCAATCATACCATTGCCTAACACTTGTCCACCTAATGCCGCAGCTGCAAAAGAAGGAGTGGCTAATTCTGTGGGAGACAATACTGCTTCAAATTCAAACACTTGCTGTACCATGTGGGAAAAGTGGGGGTCTTGATTCCGGACAACCACTGACAATTTCGAAGCTAGACTTTTGGCACTTAGAGCAATTTCTAAATTGGCAGTATCATCACTAGTAACTGCTAAGAGGGCTTCTGCTCGTTGGATGTGTGCTGCTGTGAGTGTAGCAGGTAAACTGGCATCTCCGTGAATGACTGCAATACCAAGAGAACGAACAATGTTCAGGAAACGATTGTTGGGGTTACTTTCAATGACCACCAATTCATGGCCTTGGGCATGAAGTTGGTAGAGGATTTGGACTCCTACATTTCCCAGTCCACATACAACGTAGTGATTTCTGTAGGGAACTCTCGCAGCATCCCAAAACTGTTTGAGTCGGGTACCTAAGACAAAATCGTTTAGTAGAGCATAGCAAATCCCAATCACACCAGCCCCTACTAACATCATCACAGCAGTAAATACCTTAATAGTGTCCGGGGACTTTTCTGCTACTTCTTCTTGACCACCAGCACCCGTAATCATACCCACAGAAAAATATAGAGCATCAACAATAGAGGTTTCTAAGTTGACACACACATAAGTCAATGTGGCTGTAAAAATTATCAGGAGTAGGAAAAGGGTCACTACTAACATTGGTTGAGCATGATGCTGAAACTGTTGTAAGTTTGTGAAAACTTTCAGCAGTTTCTGTAGCCAGGATTGGCGTTTAGGACGAAACCGAGGCTGAGTACCAATAATTAAGCGATCGCCAGGTTGTAACTGTTTGCCCTGAGCTACTGCGGAAACTAGATCTAAATTCGAGTCCATCGGTAGGTAGTAGATCAACATTCGCCTACGCTCATCCCACAGGTCACTCAACTGTGTTCCCATCCAAGGGTGGCTTTCGGTGATAATTTCTTCGTGTATCGGCCAGGTTTGATTGTGTAGCTTGAGTTGCCCAATGGCTCGATTCCCCATTGCTGCGAAGGCAAATACCGGTGCTGCTAGAGAAGAAACACTCATGCTGACATGATCGGGTAGGGTCTGATCTAAACGAGTACCTAGGCTGCTATTAAACAATCGGTTAACGATCCGAATCCGTGGATTAATCACTCGTGCCTGAGTCAGGATTGCCAGATTGAGAGCATCGTCATTACAGGCCAGAACCAGGGTTTGGGCATGTTCGAGTCCAGCTGCAAGTAGGGTAGAAACAGCCCGCAAGTCTCCAATAATAATATTGTTTTCGTCACCAGGCATTATTCTGTTGCTGATGCCAACAACAGCTACTCCCTGCTGCTTCAGTAAGCGGAATATTTTGTATCCAGTGCGACCCAAGCCACAGATAATGATGCGGGGTTTCATGTGTCAACCTTGTTGACCGAAATAATTGTTGTCGTTTTGCATCTAGCTAAGTGTTCTTTTACAATTCTTATCCAAGATAGCTCAAAGAATTGTAGCGGAAGACACTGCTGCTGGGAAAGAAAGGGTAAAATCTCGCCCCGTAAGCGATTGAGGTAAGCTCGAAATACCGATTAACCTTATCCCCTGCTCCTCTGCGTGCCTGCTTCGCAAGCCGATTCAATATATAAATTAAAATAAAATCAATAAATTAGATATATAAATTAGATGATGTAGATGCCTCACAGCTTATCACTCCCTCGACCCGTCACCCCCTGATCACTTCATCTTCACAAGGAACTGGCTATAAATATCTATCAAGGTTTACTAGAAATGGGGCAGCCTCTCAATGGCTGGAAGCCTGTATTGACTTGATAGGGCAACCTCCTGCTCGTATATGAACTCGCTGTAGTCAGCTAGATTGTCCAGCCCCAGAAAGTTGAGGATGATCTCAGCTGCTAGCCAAATTGTTATTCTAACCAATAACTGCCGCCATCGTATTATCATTGCATCAGACCTCCTGAGTATAGGTGAGGGAGGTTAGGTTTATAGTTGTAATAGTCTGTTCAATTAAGTTATCAGCCTCAATTTTGTTTTTTATGCGCGCCGTATGCAGCAATTCCGTCCCGGTGCGCTTACAGTCGTCGAATTAAATTCGCCGACTGTAAGCGCACCGCTTGGTGAACGTTTCAATTCAAACTTGACAGGGCTCTAGCCGCAATGTTTAAGCAGGTGCACAAAATTAATTACCTATTTTTGACATAATAATCTATAATTAGATAAAATCACTGAAAATGGGTATTTATATGAGATTCATTAGAGAATTAAATACCGAAACTAAAAAACTGTTGG
>NZ_JAAHHW010000132.1 GCF_010692325.1 Moorena sp. SIO3I8
TATTTTTATTAATGGAGGCTCTTCTGCCTACTCTCAAACCGCACTGTAACTTCACTCAGTCCATTATTTTACGTCGCTTAACTTACGACCAGCTGCCAAAGCTTTTAGTTCTTCGTTGGGCGGTAGTCTTCCCTTGTTAAACAAGTTACTAACTTATTTGATTATAAAACAGTAGATAATGTTTGACAAGGTTTAGAGAGCTATAAGGCTAATAGTTGCACCTCAACTAGACTCAAGTTGACACTCCCCGGTCATTAGACGCGGGGATTCTTGCTTGGCCGTAGGCCACGCTACGCGAACAATGAGTCAACTTAACTTGCTCAACCAGACCGGAGCCAGGAAGAGTAGAGATCGATTCTCCACAAGCGTTTAGATCTTTCACGTTCGCGTAGCGTGACCTACGGTCAATCCAGGTTCCAGTGTGCCCCACCGTACCCAAGGCTGTTACGGTCGATGCCTGGTATTATCCAGGGCACCTCCGCTTTCGGCTAAGGCCGACGCTGCGCGAACAGAACTGGACGTGAGACTTTCACCTCATCCAGCTCCTAAGTAGACCTCTCCAAAAACTTGAAAGGGGAGCATGTCACTTATGCAGCAACATTAGTACGCTTATCTGGGGAATGGGGAATGGGGAATGGGGAATAGGTAATAGGGGGAGCATGGCGAGCAGGTCAATTTGGTGAGAACGCTTGAACTAGAGTGTTTTCAGGGTTTGAATAGCGTACATGAGTTATTTTAGTACTAATGTTGCTGCGAATAAGACATGCTCCCCAATGATCCAATCTCCGCGTCCCCGTGTAAAATCTTATTTGTTTGACAATAAAAAACTTATCGTTCCGAAAATTTTATCTAAATCGGTAATAGTAATTCTCAACTTGCTTTTGGTGAATTCATCGGATACTAATTTTCCAAATTGCCATAATTCTCCATCCGTTACGATCCCATACACGGGAAGTTCCTCAGCTTTATTTAATTTTTGCACAGCAATCAACTCAGCTAGACATTGCCCCCATCCCTCACTAAAATCATTCTTTTTTGCTTCAACAACAATGACGATTGGAAAACCCAAGACGGTCTTACCTAATTCTGATTTTCTTGAGAACAAGTAATCAGGCGTTCCATTTAGTTTAGCATCGTATGTTATGGACTTGTGGCTCCAAAGAGTATATTTATCAATAAAATCTTTATAAACTTCTCTTAAAATTGGATAAATAATATTTTCGCATCTTGATGATTCAGATGTGTATATATCCATGTTCTGTTCGCTGAATTCAAATTCCTTAACAAACAGATCGGAAGGTTTTAGATCTGTAATTTCAATAAAGTCTTTTTCCAAATACTTGATATTATACTCTTCTTGAACTTGAGCAATAGTTTTATAATCACTAAAAGCCATTAATAACTCCTATTTTATTTTCAATCTAACAATCGAGTTTTGAAGCCCGCTAATTATGCCCACTTTACAAGCAATTGTACTAGATCCGATCGCTCCATAACTACACTCCTACAATAAAAACTACTAGCGTTCTGCATTTTACATTGAGAGGCGGCTGTTGTCTTAAGCAGTGCCTCAGAAGTACATACCAACCTCCCTTCGCTGCTGATAAACAGGCAGCTGCCTCTACCCAAGAGGATATCAACGATCAGCGATTGGCCGTAGGCCACGCCTACGGCCAATCGCACTACAAAAGAGCGATCGTGCTCATTATACTTTCAGAACCTTCAGTATTTCATCATTTGCCTGGTACTCATATTTATTTCTGATGAAATTTTCAGCCACTTTCATCCTTGTTAACGTTGATTCCCCGCTGGACAGTTTCTCTTCTTTTGGTACATACACTTTCCTTTGAAAGACGTTCGTAGCTATATAATTTGCCCATGGATCTACTATAATATCCACAGCTACTTTCCAATTACCATTTCCATGGGGCTTAATCTTTACATAAGTATGTCCCCACTTTTGATCTGTTACTATCTGTATCGTCTCACGGCTTATCTTGCCTTGATTTGCCAATATCAACGCTGCTTCTATTGCGTTAACATCACAATCACCATATCGTGCAATTCGACAACGGCTGAGATAATCTATTATTTCACTATAATTTCCAGCATTTAGATCAATTTGCTTTGGTTGTATGTATTCTGCTTTTAATTTTTGCAAACGGATTAGTGGGGCATCCGTCTCTTACCCAAATTTATTTTTTTATGGCTTGAGTAACCCCTGATATCCAGTTAAATTGGTACCGTTATCGATCCACTCTGTTGTGTTCTTCTTAAATACCTCGGTTTGATTTTTCATGAACTTACCTCCACCTGTAGAACCAGTTACTGAAAGTTTCTAAAAATCACTAACTTGATTGGTGTTTTTTTTAAGTATTATATTGCAATATTAACCATTTTTATCTCCTTTACTTGTTTAAGAGCGTAGTTAACTGGATAATCTGCTTATTGAGTAGCTCGCCTGTAAACTGCTTCTGTAAATAAGACTATTTCCAAGAATAATTTCTGAATTTTTTGACTTAAAACCCTTTTTCTAGGCGTAGTGGGCCAGCAAGGTTAAAACAGTTCAATCTAAACTCTAACCGATCGCTTGTAAATTCTCAATAACCGCTGTGGGTTCAAACAAATGGGTATTGAGCTGGCCCCCTTGTCAAGAGTGCATAAATCTGGTTCAACAAAGATATGACTGAAAACCCCGTCCAAGTGAAAGATGACCAACTCACCGACCTTCATGAGGTCGAGAAGCTGCGTGTGCTTGTCGGGCAACAGGCTGAAATGATAGCAGCTCGGGAGTTGCAAAATAAAGAGAAGTCCCAAGCGCATCGGTGAATTGGAGGAAGAGTTACGAGGGAAAAAGAAGCTGAATAAAAAGCCCCAACTGAGTGCGAGTAAGCGTGGGCGTAGGCAAGCAGCAGGAGCAACAGCACGGAGACGGAAAACGTCCGCGCCTCAGCTAAAGGTCGTAAGAAAGCTCAGTTCGTGGTGGACAGTTCAGTCCTCCCTCAATTTCTCTATCTTCTGCATAAATCTTAAAATCATACACCTAAAAGCCTCAGAACACGGGGTTTTGGCTTGGGGAATTCGATAAACGCGATCGCGCTATTTGTCACCCTTGACTTGGCATAGTGCGATCGCTTTTAGCGGAAGCTTCGCTTCATCGCGAAGCGGAGGCCGAAGGCCACATCGCTTTTTTTACACCAGTCTTTCTCCCCATTTCCCGCCTTTCACGACACCCTACTCCCTACTCCCTACTCCCTACTCCCTACTCCCTACTCCCTACTCCCTACTCCCTACTCCCTACCCCTTGACCAACCGCAAAGTTCAAGGGATAATTTTCTTGTAATTATTTAACAAATCTTAAAATACTAACCTTGCAGTACGAGCCAAGAACCATTTCTGACTACTACCGCCAGCGTTCTCGGCTAGTCTGGGGGCGCAAGATTTCTCTGGTAGGGGCATTGATTACCTTTAGCATCAGGCTAGCCTGGGATTTCGTCACTGGTAGCCTTACCCAAAATCAGCCTCAACGAGCCTGGGAATTTCGCGAAAAGCTGACTCAACTTGGTCCAACCTTCATTAAATTAGGACAAATCCTTTCCTGTCGTCCCGATATTGTTCCTCCTATTTATTTAGAGGAACTCACTAAATTACAAGACCAATTACCTCCTTTCTCTAATCACATTGCCTATCAGTTAATTGAAGAAGAATTAGGGGATAACTATAACGAAATTTATGGCTCACTGAGCGACAAACCCGTAGCTGCTGCTTCCCTAGGACAAGTGTACAAAGGGACACTCAAAACTGGTGAAATTGTAGCAGTAAAAGTGCAACGCCCTGGTCTGGTGGAGTGTATTTCCCTAGATATCTATATCTTGCGGAAAATAGCAGCATGGGCCCAAGAATCAATCTCCTTTGTTCACAGCGACCTAGTAGCACTTATCGACGAACTAGCTATTCGCTTGTTTGAAGAAATGGACTATACCCAGGAAGGTCGCAATGCGGAACGATTTGCCCAACTTTACGGTGACATTAACAATATCGCTGTACCACGTATATATTGGCAATACTCGGGGCGGCGGGTGTTAACCATGGAGTGGATCACTGGGACTAAATTGACGGAACTAGAAACCATTAAAGCCCAGGGATTAGACCCGAATACCCTGATTGATGTAGGATTTCAGTGTTGCTTGCGGCAACTTTTAGAGGAAGGTTACTTCCATGCTGACCCTCACCCTGGCAATTTATTGGCTACCCCTGATGGGAAATTGGCTTATCTTGACTTTGGCATGATGAGCTCGGTAGAACCGTCTTATCGGTATCGCTTACTGGAATCGGTTGTCCATATTGTTATTGGTGATTTTGAAGGTCTAGCACAAGACTATAAGAAACTCGACTTTTTGCCACCGGAGACAGATGTGACCTCGCTGATTCCTGAACTCACTGATATTTTTGGTGGGGTGATGGAAGCTACTGTGTCAACATTCGGCTTTAATCGTATTATTCGGAAGCTATCCCCGTTACTTTATAAATATCCATTTAAATTACCCACTTACTACCTCCTGATTTTCCGCAGTGCCGCTACCTTAGAAGGGATAGCGATTAAGCTCAATCCTAATTTTCAGCCCTTCAATCAAACGTATCCCTATGTTGCCCAACGCCTGTTAACGGATTCATCCCCTGAATTAAGGGCTTGTTTAAAGGAGATTGTGTATCAGGATGGTGGAATTCAATGGCATGTTTTGGAGGAGTTATTAGGTCAGGTGCGCACCAGTAGGGAGTTTGATATTAGTGCGCTTCTAAACCAGGGGTTAGAATTTCTCTACTCCGAGCAAGGTAGTCTATTCCGTAATGCTCTGGTTGAAGAGATGGTTACCAGTTTAGAGAATCTTTCATACAAGACTCTTGGACAAATAACTGCATCGGTGGGCTTGGCGGTTAATGTAACTGGAAAATTAGAGTCTCCTAACCTGGAGCGGATGGAAAAGATTGGGGCTATGATTATTGAATCCTCTAGGTTTGACCTAGAATCCGTACCAAAGATGCTGGAACTTTTGTTAAAGCAGGAAACTCAACGGCTAGGTCAACAAATTGCTTCCGAAATTGCTAGGCGGATGTTTCGGTAAGAGAAAAGTTATAGCCCTGCGCCCAGGGAATAGGGAACTTCGGAATTGGGAATGATGCGCGCTTGTGACATAGCGCTGCATCTCTTTGTAACTTTTTATTGGGTCACTTTTTATTAGTCAGTTGCTCTGGATTAAGATAATCAGGATAATCAAATTGTAGTGAGTATTCACATATCAAGTTAATGCTGATAGCTGAATACTGATAGCTGAATGATTACCTTTGGGATTAGCCGTAGGCCACGCTACGCGAACGCTAACTATGGGAGTTGGCTGTTTTAACTGTTCCGTCTTACTGTTATGCCATAACTTTCTTCTGATAGTTAGCTTCTTGCTGGCTTAATTCCGCTTCCCTAGCCAGAAAAGTTTCTATGTCTTCTACAGCAACATTAAAATCTACCAGAGCTGCAGCGTAATTTTCCAATCTTTCCCGCTCTTGCAGTCGCTCCAAAGGAATCCAGTTAGTACCAAACCGAGCCCCGAGAATTCCACCACAAATGGCTGCAACGGTGTCCGTGTCGTATCCTTGACGAATAATTTCTGCAAGCAGGAACTCCGGATCGTCTTGGGGGAAAAGTGCCATTGCCAAGGCATGTAATCCCCCTAACAGAACAAAACCCTGATTGGGATGAGCCTTGGTAAACCCTTTGGCTAGATGGGGTTTAGCTGTTTGGGAAATTTGCTGTCGCAGTTGTTCGCAGTTGTTCCACTTCTGAGCCAATATCTTGGCAATGCTTTGGGAAACAAGATGTCCCACGGAACGTTCAATAGTCCAATCCAAATGATTTTCTAACCACTCTGTTTCTACTGAAGCCACTGCCGACCCTAGTGAGTCTTTGATTTCCTGGGGAGTTTGTCCCCCAATCAAGGCCGCTACGGTATAGACAACAGCATAGGCAAAAGCTGCTGCACTAATATGTCCGTGGGTTATTAGGCTTGCTTCCATCACTGCTGTGGCAAGAACTGCTGGGTTATCTCGATACACTGCTCCCAAAGGAGCAACTCGCATGGCTGCTCCAATACCTGCAGAGGAACTACCACTCAGTTCGGGCTGATTTCCTTTGGCAAGTTTGCCTATGGCAGCGGAGAAGTTTTTCCCGTAACCTCACCATGCTTTTTTTGCCATGCCTTGAACTAATAATTCTGCCCATGCCTGTTTTGACCAGCATCTCTGAGAAAGACATATATTGATTAATCCGAGGGCCTGTTGGGTATCGTCGGAGTACAGTCCTAAAGGTCTCAGACGCTTGATTTTTTTCACCATCACTAAGCGCATCTTTTCCAAAGGATATTCCTGGGGGAGTTGTTGGTAGTCGCCATAGATGGTCTGAATTTCGTGTCCGCGCCAACCCTCGACAGGACAACCGAGGATATCTCCCCAGGCCAGTCCTAATAGGGAGCCTTTAATTTTTTCTTCTTTGCTTGGAGCCATGGCAAAATAAATAGTAAATAGTAAATAGTAAATAGTTAATATAGCAATCCTAAATCATTTGTAAAATCTGCCAAATATGAAATCTTTGCTGGGCAAGGGTTATAGCGATAGCTTCGACCACTATATTTCACGAATCAGATAGGATTGCTATAGTAATTTATCCTAGTTAGTCTAGCAGAGCCTAATCTAACCAATGGTTATCTATTATAGAGAACAAACTAAGCTAGATTGTTGTCAAATCATGAGGTAGGTCTAATGAAGTGGTTGATAACGGGATTATTGCTGATTTCTCTCCTTGTTCCAATGCTTTTTAGTTGTAGCAGTTTTTTCCAGAACACATCGGCAACTCATTCTCCTGAGTTAATTTGTCTATTTAATAACTATTCTGGGGATATCAGATTCTCTGATAAAGAAGGAGCTGAGAAAGAAGGAGTAAGTTTTCGGGTCAAAAACTGTGGCAAACATCGCTGTAAGAACTGGTGTAAATGGGATTGGATGAATAAAGGTTCTAACAGAATATATGAAGTTGAATCAGATTACTATCTAGAAGTACAGTGGAATGCAAACTTTAAAGGATATGTAAGGACAATGAGACTGGAGCCGAGAACTACTCCAGAAGATAGAAGCTGCCAAGAAATAAATAGTTGGTATTTTCGTAGTAGTTCAAAACAACTTATTCACCTCTTTTCTGAAATGGAATAATTTTACTACTGATGTAGAGGCTTTCTCCTATTTTCATGGACTGACTCAGTAGACTTTTGAATATTGGCCAACAATTGACATGAACATTGAATTTTTCCAGAGAGAAATATTTGTAGCTTTTTCCGACGACTCTCGAACAAAGCGATGCAGCGCGGTCTTGGGGGTTTCCCCCATGAGCGACTGCATCAAGACAATGGGTATAGGTAGGGAGATGGCTAGAGTTTCCAGCTTCACTTGCTTGACAGACTGAAGCATCGTAACTAGCAAACTCAAAAATAAATATTGAGCTGAACTCAATTCACTTTTGAAATGATTTTGGTAAATTGGAGGCTGCATTTTTTAAGTAGGTCTGGAAAACCATAACAGACCTATTTTTATCACAATTCGCTCTATTTGCCACTCTCCAAGGATTACAGTCCTGTTTGTCGCCCCCTCAAGATTATTGCATTTCTTGAAAAAGTCCTATAAGCGGTTTTGAACCACTACGAAAATACCAACTATTTATTTCTTGACAAGTTCTATCAGCAGGAGTAGTTTTAGGCTTAAGAATTTTGGTAGCTAAAAATTTTTTACCATCTACATTCCACTGTATTTTTAAATAACCTTCTGATTCAACTTCGTATATTCTGTCAAAACCTTTGCTCATCCAATCCCATGTACACCACTTCTTACAGCGATGTTTACCACAGTTTTTGACCCGAAAACTTACTCCTTTTTTCTCAGCTCCTTCTTGATCAGAGAATGTGATCTTTCCAGAATATTTATTGAATATACAAATTAATTCACGAGAATGAGTTGCCGATGTGTTCTGGGGATGGCTGTCACAACTAACAAGCATTGGAGTAAGAAAGGCAATTAGCAATAATCCCGTAATCAACCATTTCCTTGCAGTTTGGGGGTACATATAGATTTACTGGGAGTGACATGCAAGCTGAAATCGTTACTGGGTAATAATTTCAGCCCATAAGTTACTTAAGGTGCGCTTTCCGTTGGCGAATTAAATTCGCCACGGGTCGCACCTAAAAGATACATGCTGTTTTGGGCAGACCTTGGATATAATTATAAAGGTTGAGCTTCATGAAAATGAAAGGAGGGTCAATTTGAAACTGTATCTTGCCTGAGTTCATAGGCATCAAAGTCTTATATAGTAAGCTTTTTAGGGCTCATGTCTCCCCCTTTGGTTGTAATGGAAGCTAGTGAGGTTTTGAAATATTATAAGGAAGGAAGACGAGATTTTCGTTGTGAAGATCTTAGGGGTCAATCCTTCCAGGGTAAAAACCTCTCAGGAGTCAACTTCAGTGGAGCCAAAATTCAAGGTGCAAACTTCAGTGGAGCCAAAATCCAAGGTGCAAACTTCACTCACGCTACCTTATCAGAAGCCAACTTTAGCTATGCTAAAGCTGGACTACAGCATCAGGTGGCCATTGGTCTGATAGTTACCTTATGTTTGCTAGCGGGTTTATTAGGAGGCTTGGCAGGTTTTCTGGGTGGTTTGGCTGTAAATCTATTATCTCCTGTTGAACACTCCAATGACCCCTTCAATGAACTCTCCAATCAACTGACTTTCGCAATCCTTCTGATAATACCGGTATTATTTTTTAATTTCACTTTCAGGAAAAGCCTAAATGCAGCTTTTAGTGCTGTAGCTGTAACTAGCATTGTAGCTTTCACTTTGGGTAGCGTTACCCCTATCATTGGACTGTTTAATTTCGCAGGCACTATAGCGGAATTTATAGAGGCAACTGGTCCTAGTTTTATCGGTGGTACTATTGCAGGTCTTAGCACTATAGTTAGTGCTATTGGCGAAGCTATTATTGTAGCTGTTGTCGGTACTATCGCCGAAGCTGGTACTGTGACTGGTACTGTGACTGTGACTGTGGCTGTGGCTGTGGCTGTGGCTGGTACTACTACTGTAGCAATCTATGTATCTGCATCTGGTGCTAGTATTGGCCTTATTGGTGCATTGGGAGCTAATCCTGTCGGTATATTTGACTCTGACATTGGTGCTGCAGCTGGAGCTAACATAGTCATATTGTTAAGTACTTACATTGGTTGGCGTATACTAGCTGGAGATAAAAAGTACAGCCTCATTAGGAAAATTATTATTGTCTTTGCCGCTAAAAGAGGAACCAGTTTTTACAATGCTGACTTAACCGATGCCAATTTTAAGGGAGCTACCCTGAAAAGTACAGATTTAACAAAGGCTACTCTTATTCGTACTTGTTGGCAAAATACTATTAAACTTGACCTAGCTAGACCAGGAACAAGCTATCTTCAATATGAACATGTTAGACAATTGCTCATAACTGGAAAGGTACAAAATAAAAACTTTGATCGCCTCGACTTAAGAGGTATTAATTTAAAGGGAGCTAAACTACAAGATGCTAGCTTCATCGGAACAGACTTAAACCGGGCTAACTTACAAAATGCTGATTTATCCAAAGCGAAATTAGTTCAAACGTTACTAGAAGGAGCAGATTTAACCAGAGCCACCTTAACAGGAGCATGTATTGAAGGTTGGGGAATCAGCAATACTACTAAACTAATTGAAATTGATTGTCAGGAGATTTTTCTGAAACTATCTACTGAAAATGGTTCAAAGTTTCAACAACGTCGTCCTGCTGACAAAGACAGACCTTTTGATCCAGGGGAATTTGCTAAGTTAGTTCAGAAAATTCCCAATACTGTCGATTTAGTTTTTCAATATGGTATCGACTGGCAGACTTTTCTGAAAACTTTTCAAGAACTTCGAGTAGAAAGCGAAACAGGAGAGCTACCAGTCATAAAGGCAATAGAAAATAAAGACGACGGTGCTTTTGTTATTCGCGTCAAAGTCCCTGAGGAGGTTGATGAAGCAGAATACGAGAGAAAAGTTTGGGCAAAATACAAGCCAATTTTAGATGCTAAAGATCAAAAAATAAAGTCTTTATCTGAACAAAAAGAGGAACAAAAAGAGTTTTATTATAAACAAATAGAAATTCTAAAAGAAATTATACTTAAAGACAATAATAATAAATTAATAGAAATTGTTAAAATAGTAGGAATTGTTGAAAAAATGGTTGAAAAAATGCCAGAAAAAGAAACTACTAAAATTGACCAGCGTGTCCAGCATATCCAAGGCGACTATGTTGAGGGCAGCAAAGGCGATACCATCACCCAAACAAATAGTTCTACTTCACTCGGGGTGGGCGTTAGCAAAGGTCCTACAAATATTCACAACAACAACATAAGTGTAAACACCAACGAACCTCAATCCGAATTCCTCGCCCAAGCAGCAGCAGAAATCAAAGAATTACTCCAAAAGCTAGAGCGAGACAATCCTACCGCCACAGAAGCAGAACAAGAAGCCTTTGTCAGTGCAGCCATTACACCAACCAAGAAGGAAAGGTTAATTAATGCTCTCAAAGAAGGTGGTCAAGGAGCAATTGAAGAATTCCTTGATAACCCATATGTGAACGTAGCAATTAGAATTATTGAAGGGTGGAGAAACCCTTAATTTTACAGGTGCGTCTATCGGTAAACTGCTGGAGCTTGAAATGTGAACATGGCGAAAAACAAATTGCCTGGGAAGCCCAACATTGACACCGAAGGCGGTAATTATAGCGAGCGCATCGGGGGTGACTACATCCAGGGCGACAAAGGAGACACCACCACCCAAAGTGGTTCACTCGGCATGGGCGTTAGCAACGGCACTACTAATGCCCAGAAGCTAAGTGGAACCATCAACGATAAAATTGGGGGACATAATATTCAGGCTCAGCAAGTAATATTATGTCAAGATAATTACCCCTAATAAAAATCTCCCCACACTCCCCACCCTCTCCTTAATTATGGGTATTCAACTTAATTATGGGTATTCAACCAGACTTGATATTATTGGTCAGTTGCTCTGGATTAAGATAATCAGGATAATCAAATTGTAGTGAGTATTCACATATCAAGTTAATGCTGATAGCTGAATGATTACCTTTGGGATTAGCCGTAGGCCAAGCTAAGCTCCGGAAGCGTTTCGGCAAAGCCGCGCCAAAGGCGATCGCATCTTAATTCTCAATTCTCAATTCTCAATTCTTAATTCTTAATTCTCAATTCTCAATTCTCAATTCTCAATTCCCTAAAACCTAATACGGTAAACTAACCGTAAATGTCGTACCTTCTCCCAACTGACTCTTGAGAGAAATCTCACCACCATGAGCTTCCACACATTGTTTAACAATAGCTAGTCCCAAGCCACTACCAGGAATTGTGCCAACATTGCTAGCACGATGGAAAGGGTGAAACAGTTGCTGTTGGTCTTCTGGGGGAATGCCCATTCCCTGGTCTTGAATCCTGAAGATAACACATTCTGTCTGAGCAATAAGTTCAAACAGAACTGTTCCCCCAGTGGGTGAGTACTTAATAGCGTTGGTGAGCAAATTGCTAAAGATGTGTCGCAGCAATCTTTCATCCCATAGGGCTTCCTTCAATTCTCCTTGAGTGGTAAAAACTAGCTGATGCTTGTTCTTGCTACTGATTTGTAACTCTTCCACTAATTGGTGACAAAACCGTTTCAAATCCAACCGAGTAGGTTGACACAGGAGTTTGCCGGAATCAGCTTTACTGATTAATGAAACCTCATCCAACAACTGGGCCATGTTTTTGATGGCTGAGCGAATTAGCCGCAAATGAACCAGTTTTTTCTCTTTAGGTAATTGTTCCTCTTTGTCTTGGAGCAATCCAGAACAAAGGAGGATTGTATTTAAGGGATTACGAAAGTCGTGAGAGAGCATGGAAACAAATTCCGCTTTGCGCTGATTGACTTCTTTGGCTCTAACCAACTCAGCGGTTTGTTCCTGAACCTGACTTTCTAGGGCTTGATTTTCTTGTCGTAATGCAACTGCTGCCTGCTTACGTTCAATAGCATAGCGCAAGGAACGAACCAGCATTTTTCCCTTGACTTGCCGCTTGACTAGATAATCTTGTGCTCCTTGACGAACTGCCTCAATGGCTAATTCATCATCATTGGTATTGGTTAGCACTACAATCGGTAAACTAGGCGCTTGCTTGATCAAGGGTCCGAGGGATGCTAGTCCGTGGCTGTCCGGTAGAGTCAGATCTAACAAGATCACATCGTAGGGAATTGACATTGCTCTAGCCTGAGCGATTTCCTGGAGTGCATCCCGCAATCGCTTGACATGAACTAGACTAAACTGCCTGAACTGAGCTTCTTTCAAAAACTCTTGTAACAATCTGGCTTCTGCCAGGTTGTCCTCAATTAACAAGATTTTTACTGACCCTTCAGGCATTACCTTTGAGTATTTCTTCTTTGGGCTTATTGGTCTGGATTTCTCCTTTGATCGAGAATCCTCATTGGTTTCCTTCTTTGTCTTGATGCAAAGCGCGAGTGGGGGAAACCCCCGCAGGTCGGCGCTGCATCGCTTGTGTTAGTCAACCCTGATGTTTAATCCTTAGTGTCTCATGGTTTATGGCTAATCCCTAATCCCTAATCCTTTTATTGTGATGGCAGGGTGACAGTCGAGAGCCAAAAGTCTTCAATTCCTTTGACGATTTTGAATAATTCGCTAAGATTGCGGGATTTGGTGATGTAGCAATTCACATGCAAGTCGTAACTATGGAAAATGTCATCCTGATTTCTTGAGGTAGTTAATACCACCACAGGAATCCGTTTGAGATTAGGGTCAGCCTTAATCTCTGCGAGCACCTCTCGACCATCCTTTTTTGGCAAGTTTAAATCTAGCACGATCAGGTCTGGACGGACGGCATCAGCATACTCTCCTTCTTGGTGTAAGTAAGCCATAGCGTCCATGCCATTTCTGACCGTTACTACCTGGTGGGGTACCGAGCTATTTTTTAACGCTTCTTGGATTAAGCGAATATCGGCTTTATTGTCTTCAACCAAAAATATGATTTTGTGTCTTTCGTCCGTTTCTACGCTCACGCTCGCGTCCCCTTACTGGAATTGTAAAATAGAAGGTGGCACCGTGACCTAGTTCTGACTCTACCCAAATTTTGCCCCGGTGGCACTCCAGAATCTTTTTACAGATAGCCAAACCCATACCTGTGCCAGGATACTCATCCCGGGTGTGCAGACGTTGGAAGATCACGAAAATGCGATCGCTAAACTGCGGTTCAATGCCAATGCCATTATCCTGCACTGAAAATAGCCATGAATCCTCCAGTCGTTTTGCCCCCACATGGATTTCCGGCGGCTGTTCACTGCGGAACTTGATCGCATTACCGATTAAGTTCTGGAACAGTTGCATCAACTGGGTGCTATCAGCCATAACTGTGGGAAAGGGGTCATGGGTAATCACTGCCCCAGTTTCACGGATGCGTCCCCGCAAATTAGCCAGAGCATGGTCTAAGGCCGTCTCCACTTCCGTCAGTTTAAACTCAATGCCCTGCAAATCGACTTTCGAGTAAGCCAACACATCATCAATCAGGGTTTGCATGAGGCTGACTCCCTCAACCGCAAAGGTAATAAACTCGCTGGCATCTTCGTCAAGTCGGTCATTATAGCGCATTTCTAAAAGCTGCACATAATTGGCCACTTGATTCAGGGGTTCTTGTAGGTCATGGGATGCCACATAAGCAAACTTTTTCAGTTCAGCATTGGAACGTTCTAGATCCTGAGCCAATTGAGCCAATTCATCAGCTTGACGCAGGACAATATTAATCAGTGCTTTCCTCAGTTCCAGTGCTGTCTTAATTTCTACCTGTTTCCAGGGTAAAGAGGTTAAGCGAACGGTTTCTTTCCACAGTTCAAAGGATTTACGGGGCGACAGTTGCAAAGTCCCCTCTGTGTGGGTTGTTTCAAAAGCTTTACTTGGGTCACCCCCCCAATTAACAGTTTGAATCACCTCTGGTCGGAACCACAGCACATAGTTTCTCTTGGAAATGGGGATGGCTAGCAGCCCACTACCAATATCTTTAAACCGTTGTGCATCAGGATAAAGGCGAGGCAGGGAATCGGTATAGAACACCTCTTCATTAACATTCTGTTTCAGCCATTGCACCAAAAACTTCAGGTCTTCTTCACTAGGGGTCTCACCAATAACCGTAAAATTATCCCCAAAACAAATTGCTGCACCTTGAGCACTAGTCAAGTCCAGTAAATTAGGGTCATGCTTAACTAAGCCATCAATAAAGTTTTCTTCTTGGGACATATACTCAATCAATATCGATTGAGTATAGGACAACTTCATCTGATAGTCATAGTCTTCCGTCTCTTCTCGGGCTGAAATTTCTGAGAAGATCACTCGTCCTAAAAATTCGCAAGCTTTGCGCAACTCATAGGATACATACTTAGGGGTTTGATGATGACAAGCAATAAGTCCCCAGAGTTTTTTATCTTTAATCAATGAAATCGTCAAAGACGCCCCAACTCCCATATTGTGGAGGTACTTGATATGACAGGGGGAAGCACTTCTGAGAATCGATAATGTTAAATCAAGGGGACGATTGGTGATGGGGTTATCGGTAGGAAAAATCTCAACAGGTTGGGAATTGGCATCTGGAATTAATCGGATCCAATTGGAACAGAATAATCGTCTGGCTGGTTTAGGAATATCCGATTCTGGATAGTGTAAGCCTAGGTAAGATTCCAGACTGTCTAGTTTTTCTTCCGCAATAACGGCTCCATGGTCATCATCTTCAAATTTATAGAGCATCACCCGGTCAAACCCAGTGACCTTTCGCACCTCTTTGACGATGATTTGACAAAAATCCCGGAGATTTGAAGTTTGTTGGAGCTGGTTAATGGAGGCTCTTGCTAGATGATAAAAGCTTAAAAATGGGATAGTCTCCCGGGAAACTGCTGGTTCTAATTCCAGAATCAGACATCCATCTGAGTTACGATGAAATACACCATCAAATACTGCGTAATCATCGCCTTTTTTCCTCACCCAAATTTTAGTAGGATTGATCATATCTAGATTTTCCTCAGATAACCCAGCTTTAATTCTCTCCACTTGAAATGGGTCAAGTACATCTTCTAGGGTTTTTTGTAGCATGGCTTCGGGAGGGATTCCCAAAACCCTAGAGGTATTGTTGCTAACTTGTAAGATTTTTAGCTCAGGCTCTTCCAGTACCAACAGTCCCCCATGAGGCTGAATTTGACCAATCACATGAATCGGTTCGTGATCCAAGTTGGTTTGTTGTACTGGTAAATCTATTCCTACCATAATTCTCCGACCTTAATCCAGGATTATCAACAGTTATACGACCTCTGTAAGGAAGTCTCCTTGATTACCAATATCATTCCAAATACTATTTCTAATACTATTTAGTTTTTACCTTGTGAATCTTTAACGGAACTTACCTATGACTACCTAGTATTTCCTAGTATATCCCAGTAAGTCAAGGATTAGGTCTAGAGAAATTTTTAAAAAAATATTAAATTTTTTGTCCTGCCTTTAGATCTCCTGCTGTTTATGGGATTCCTCTTGCCATCAAGGGGAATGTTAGGCTTGCTTCTAAAAAAATATTAATAATAATACGTAAAAACTCAATACTTAATAATTTAACTTAACAAAAAACGTTAACTTCTGATGGACAAACGTGAACGCAAATCAGGTTGCTACACATCACTTTCATCTCTCCACACTCCATTAAGGGAGTAGGGAGTAGGGAGTAGGGAGTAGGGGTAACTAAGTTGACTGTACCTCCTGTATGTCATAAGTATGATTAACGCTATAAAAATCTTTCCGATCTCCCCACACCTCCCACACCTCCCACACCTCCCCATCTCCCCATCTCCCCATCTCCCCATCTCCCCATCTCCCCATCTCCCACGCTCTTATCCCCTAAAGCCGCAGATGCAATGTGTCGCAAAGCTGATCAAAATAGGATTGAAAGTCTTTTGTGGTTGATAGCTCAGAGGGGAAGATTGCTTGATGGATTGCTTCTCCAACTGCTTTGGCTAACCGTGGTGGTACAGCATTACCAACTTGTCTGTATCGTGATGTTTTAGAACCTTTGAATACAAAATGATCAGGAAAGGATTGGAGTCTAGCTGATTCCCGTACCGTCAGCCGTCTTACCCCTTCAACTGTTCCTGATCTCGGCTTTCCCCCATTCATTAAATGACGGTGATACACCAGTAAAACACCTTCAGGATCAATAATGTGGGTGCGGTAACCTCCCGTAGTAGCGGTAATGGTAGGACTTGGTGCATCGAAATTGATGGGTTTTCCCCCACCCTTGACTAGGGTTCCTGTCCAAGGGGTAGGACGAATAACGGGTTTATTGGCATAGGAAACTTTAGTGCTATTCGGCTCATAGTCGGGAACATCAGTTAAGGCTGAACCTGATGAAATATAGGGATTAGATGTCCCTAACCCATGGGTTTTTAGGGGAAACCTAAAATCCGTTTTTGTGGCTAAACCGACGAAAAATAGACGTTCACGATACTGGGGAATTCCATAGGATGCTGCTTCTAAAACCTCTACATAAACTGAATAATACAGGGCTTGAAACTGCTGTTCAATCCATTGATAATAATTAAAATTTTTAGAGCTTTTCAACCCAGGCATAGTTTCCATTAAAAATGCCTTGGGTCGAATCTCCCTTACCGCTCGAATAAATTCTGGAACTAAATCCTTAGGGTTGGCTCGGGATAACTGTTTATTTGGGTGTTTGTTTCGGACAGAGAAAGGTTGACACGGTGGGGATCCTACTACTAGGTCAATACCTTTAAATTGAGTAAAGTCTATAGCTCTAACATCGGAGCGAATAACATTAGTGCTAGGAAAGTTTTCTCGATAAGTGGAAACAGCAGATTTATCAATTTCTATTGCTGTGGTGATCTGCCATCCAGCCATATGTAAACCCAGAGAAAGCCCACCTGCACCTCCAAATATATCGATGGCGTTTTTGGAATCATTCATGAGTTAGTGATCAGTTTTTCGCTATCAGCTATCAGCTCGGTAGAGTAGGTTGAGGGAGCAGGGAGTAGGGAGTAGGGAGTAGGGGTAAGAAAATTTACTGTACCTCATAACTATGATCAGGGCTATATTTAGACTAATTGTAGTTTAAGGGTATCAGCTGATTTTGTTATGCCAAATTGCTACATATACCAAAGGGAACAGGGAACAGGGAACAGGGAACAGGGAACAGGGAGTAGGGAGTAGGGAGTAGCGATGCAGCGCGGTCTTGGGGGTTTCCCCCATGAGCGACTGCATCAAGACGGGAGTAGGGACAATACGGTTCGGTTAAGCTTGAAAAGCATGTAAACTGGTAATTGTCATCAAGGTGCGAAGGGCAAAATGCAACTCAAAGAATTCTCCTTGGTTGTACCGAAGATTGAATCAGGTACAGTACTC
>NZ_JAAHHW010000133.1 GCF_010692325.1 Moorena sp. SIO3I8
ACCCTAGTCCAACTAACTTTTCGCTCAATTCCCACAAGCGCTTAGCTTTAGAATCATCCATTGCTTCATTAGAAACTTCTTGAACAAAGGACTTACGACCTTCTTTTTGTCGATTACCCCAGCTCCAGTAAACGCCGGATTTATTATAGTTAGGATCAGCAACTACTGTTGCTAGTCGATCCCCTGCTAATTCCTGGGACACATAGCCTCCAGTAATGTTTTTCTGGAACAATGGGAATAGTTTCTGGAACAGGGAATAGTGGTTGCGGAATAGAGCGGTTTCAGCAACACATCCTGGATAAAGGGAGTTGAAAACTATTCCGGTAGAGTCATGATAGCGCTGGTGCAGCTCTCGCATGGTCAGCATGTTACAGAGTTTGCTGTCCTTGTAAGCTTTCCCAGATTTAAAGGCTTTGCCATTAATCATTGAGATCGGGGGTTTGAATCCTTCTTCAAAACCCTTGAGGTCTCCCAGGTCTGGAGGTGCTGGAATCGGAATCTTTCCTCCCAATTCCTTGGGATTAGCAGTGACAGTTCCCACAATCACTAGCCTTGGCTGGGAAGAGGATGAATTCTTCAAATCCTCTAGCATCAGATTACACAGGAGGAAATGACCGAGGTGATTGGTAGCAACACTCAATTCATATCCGTCGGGATTTCGCAACGGTTCCTTTGATAATGGCAGATAGATCGCAGCATTGCACACCAAGGCATCGAGGGTTCTGCCGGTTGCTCTGAAGGCATTCACAAACTGCCGGACACTGGCAAAGCTAGCTAAGTCAATATATAGCGCTGTATAGCTGTCTTTTGGGATTCCCACCTCTTGGGCAGCTTTTTCAGCTTTATCAAGATTCCGACAAGCCATCACTACATGCCATCCCCAGGTTTGGGCAAGAGCTCTGGCCGCTTGCAAACCAACTCCCGACGAGGCTCCTGTAATAATGACCGTTGATTTATGATCGTTTTCCATTTTGTTTAAAACTGGCCTATTGATCGTAACTTTATTAGGCTCTCACACTAAGTTGCGATCAAAGATACTATCTTAGGTTACAGGTTACAGGTTGAAGGTTGAAGGTTGAAGGTTTAAGGTTGAAGGTTACAGGTTGAAGGTTTAAGGTTACAGGTTACAGGTTACAGGTTACAAGGTTGAAGGTTTAAGGTTACAGGTTGAAGGTTACAGGTTGAGGGTTACAGGTTGAAGGTTGAAGGTTACAGGTTGAAGGTTGAGGGTTACAGGTTGAGGGTTACAGGTTAAAGGTTACAGCCGGTTAACTTTAAACTGGTTAACCTACCATAGACCGAACGCCAAAGGCGAACAACCGATTAACATTCAACCTACCCTAGACCGAACGCCAAAGGCGAACAACCTTCAACCTTCAACCAATTAACCTTCAACCAATTAACCTTCAACCGATTAACCTTCAACCGATTAACCTTCAACCTGCAACCTTAAACCTTCAACCCCCTTCAACCTTCAACGGTGAAAAACCTTCAAGCTGTTGCAACTTGACCACATTACCAATGACTGCGATCGCAGGAGCAGAAAACTGTGTTTCTTCAACCTGAGCCACAATGGTCTCTAAGGTTCCAACCAGCTGTTCGGAGTCAGGTCGTGTGCCCCAGCGAATCAGCACTACTGGTGTCTGGGAATTTAATCCTGCTTCACACAATTCGGTCACAATCCGAGGCAGATTATGAACTCCCATATAAATCACAATGGTTTCTGAGCCATGAGCGATCGCATTCCAATTCACCTGAGGTCGATACTTGCCCACTGACTCATGACCGGTGACAAAGGTGACGGAAGAACTATAATCCCGATGGGTCAATGGAATTCCCAGATACGCTGGTGCTGCAATTCCTGAAGTTATCCCTGGTACCACCTCCACTGGCACCCCTGCCGCAATCAAATCCCCCATTTCCTCACCACCACGACCAAACACAAAGGGGTCTCCTCCTTTCAGCCGTACCACCACGGCATGAGAGTGAGCCTTTTCAATCAACAGCTGAGTTGTCTGTTGCTGCAACATGGAATGACGACCCCTGCGCTTTCCGGCATTAATCTGTTCCGCCTGGGGATTAATCATCTTCAACACTTGCGGACTGACTAGGGCATCATAAACTACCACATCTGCAAATTCTAATAACCCCTTTCCCTTCAAGGTCATCAATCCGGGATCTCCAGGACCTGCCCCAACCAAATACACCTTACCCAAACATTGATTGCTCACTACCTTCGCGTCCTTGATGTCTTCGTGGTTCATTTCTGCCTAATCCCATCCATAATCAAATCAATCAATGCCTCACTCACCCCAATTGGTTTTCCGAGATTCAACTGCACTTGAGGCAACCTCTGCTGTATCTCCAGTAACATTTGTGCGATCGCATCGGTAATTCTTCCCTCAAAAAGAAAATATGCCAAAATGGCAATCTTTTTTGCTCCAGAGTTTGCTATTATAGAGACCTGCTCCCAAAGGGACGGCTGTACTGACCAGTCGGCCGCCACAGCCCCCAACTGGTTAGCTACAGCCCCCGTTTCTTCTTGACCCCCAGGGCGGCTCGTTCCATGGGACAACAAAATCTTGGCATCGCCATCTAGCTTTGCCCATTGATTTCTCAACAGCCTCACCAAAGCTGGATTAGCTCCCAAATGAGGCAGTAGATGAATAACCATTTCACTACCTACGTTATGTTGCTTTATTAATTTCTGTTGCGCTAGAGATACTTGCCAAGGAATATCCTCCATGACATGTACTCCCCGCAATAGAAATAGGGGCAATAGTTTCAATTCCTTACAGCCAGCCCCTTTAGCGAGCTGAGCAAATCGGACAATTTGCTCATGTAGGGGTATATCAGCTAGTTCTAAAGTGGCTGTACCTACCAAAGGTTGACTAGAAAGACCGTTAGCTGTTAACAGATCACCGTCACCACTGCTGCCCTGTGGTGAGATTGTCGGTAAGATTGTCTCTGTAGCCTTAGCTTGCTCAGAGGCTAGTCGAATTCGCAGCAACTGAGCCAATTGTGCCATAGCCTGCTGGGGACGCAGGTCATGACTGCCGTGGGAGATTAACAGATACGCAGATGAGGGTGACAACGGTATATTGAACTACCTTGATCGAATGTGTTAATTAATACTATCTTTCCTAGAGAGACAATTTTGTATAAACTATTTCTTAAGAATGTTGCATTGTGCTAATTTCCCTGCTATTGCACCAGCATGAAGCCACCAGTCAAATCCCCCAACCCAGCGCCGTGATGGCAAATGTCCTACTGGGGCTTGGAGTTGGAACTCAAAGTCTTGATCTCGAAGATGGGAGTTGTGAAGGGGCCAGCTGATGGGATTGGCCGTAGGCCACGCTAAGCGAACGCAAAACCTATAGTAACGAAAGTTGTTAGTTATAGCGCTACGGGCTGGGAATAGGGAAGATTCCTGTTATGAGTTCCCTGTTCTGAGTTGCCTGTTCAACACTTATGGGATAATTGATCGCTCTTTATCTTACTTATTGCTGAGTTTAAAGTTCTAGTTCACATTGACTAAATACATAATTAATTGCTGAATACAGTCTCTCTAAATCAGAAATTGTATAATTGTTAATTTCTCTAGTATAGAGATTCCCTTTTAGTTTACCAAACTGCCAAAGTTGACCATTGGAAACAATTCCAAATATAGTTTGCTCAGATTGGTCATTAAGCTTTTGAATTGCGATCATTTCTGCTAAACATTGACCCCACCCCTTAATAAAATCATCCTTTTTGGCTTCTACGGCTACAAAATAAGGCTTTTCAAAAATTTGTTTGCCAAGGGGTGACCGCTTTGCTAAAATATAATCGGGTATTCCCGTGAGCTGTTGATCATAGGTTATTGGTTTATGACTCCACAGCGTAAATTTATCTCGATACTGTCTGTATACTTCTTTTAAGAGCGGAAAAATAATAGTCTCACAAATAGCATACTCTGACTCTTCAACGGTAAATTCTCGAAGACAAAACTCTAAATCTTCTTTAAACGCTTCTCTGATTACAGTGTCAGTTTCCAGGATATAATTGGCTTCAGTAGCAGTAATTGTAAATTCTTGGAGTACTTCGCCAATCGTTTTATAGGAATCAAAGGACATGAGGAAATTTAGAATTTAGAATTGGGAATTGGGAATCGGGAATCGGGAATCGGGAATCGGGAATCGGGAATTGGGAATCGGGAATCGGGAATCGGAAATTGGGAATCGGAAATTGGGAATCGGGAATCGGGATTAGCCACGATAACACAACACTCCCCATCACTCCATCACCCCATCACCCCATCACCCCATCTCCCCATCACCCCATCACCCCATCTCCCCATCACCCCATCTCCCCATCTCCCCATCTCCCCATCTCCCCACCCTCCCCATCTCCCCATCTCCCCACACTCACTACACTTCCCCCGCTACTTCTGCAAGAGGTCTAGTGTTAGCAAGTGCTGCTAAAAACTTAGCGAGTTGTGCTGGAATTTGATCGTTGACAATTTGGCGGTATTCAAGGAAATGCTCCAGATAGGCATGATCACTAAGATACCGTTTCCATACCTGAGGATTGTGCCTGAGGATAGAAAAAAGTTGACCCCAGAATTGGAAGCGGGTTTGGCGCTTGATGCCATTGCGCCAGATAATAATTAGCAGTGCCCACAAATAGATAAATTTTGGCATTACTAATTTAGGGTGATAGGATTTCGGCTTCATGTTTAAGTAGTGCCGATAAAGTCTGCCTAAATAGGATTCTGGTTTATATAATTCCCAGAAACAACTGACATATTCCTGAGCCAGTTGTTCTATCGGGCGAGTGGGGATAAAATTAGTCAGGGTTGTCTGATTGATATTTTCTTCATTGCCTTCTAGTAAACGCCCCTCTTGTTTGAGCCGATCCCAAAGGGCGGTATTTGGCAAGGCTTGTAACATAGTGACATCCTCCCGACGCTGAATCAGAGATTACAGCGCGGGCTTCTTAACCTCACAGTTAAGAGTTCCTGCGTAGCACTTATCTAGATTTAAAATCCCCGATAGTACGCTCTCAGCAGGCGGTTTCCTTTCCCCAATAGTCCTTGGGTACTTTTGAATCCCACGATTACGAATCACTTCGGCACTGGCAACATCTCGGTTATTGGAGTAGCTGCATTCTTTACAGGTATGCCAACGAATTGAAAGGTTATTATCCCACTCCGCACCACAGTTAGGGCATTGTTTTGATGTCCCCCGATGGTCTACTGTGGCAAAAAACTTTCCTCGCTTCCAACAAACCCATTTCAACAACTCTCTGAACTGACCAAAACTGGCATCTAGAGAATGCTTTCCAAGAAACCCTTTAGCCATGACTCGGTAATCAATATCCTCTACAAAAATAGAATCTGCTTGGTCACAGAGAGTATGAGCTACTTTGAGTTGCCAGTCTTGGCGAGTATTGTTAATTTTGTGGTGTAATCGTGCGATTTTAATTTGGACTTTCTCCCAATTCTTAGACCGCTTCTGTTTTCGAGACTCTCTACGTTGCAGCAATTTAAGCTCGCGTTGTAAGTCTACAAAAAACTTCTGTCTAGGAATTTTTAATCCATCTGATGTTGCCAAGAAATCAATCAATCCAACGTCTATTCCGATTGCTCGCCCAAAAGACGGTGGATCGGGAACAGAAACATCTGCTTGAATCGTTATGACAACAAACCATTTTGTTCCTCGACATCTTGACACAACTCTCACACCTTTAATCTTGAATCCATCAGGGATTTCTCGGTGTAAGTTGATGTCTACAAGTCCCATCTTGGGAAGTTTAATTTTATTTCCCTTGAGGGGATTAGCAGGAAACTGAGGAAACAAAAAGGATTGATATCGCCCATACTTTTTAAAACGTGGAAAACCTCGCCCTCTCTGTCTGAACGACTCCCAGGAATTATGTAAACGTTTGACAACGTCTTGAGTGACTTGAGAATGAACTTCCTTCAGGTCAGTTTCGGTTTTTTTCCACTGCGTTAACTGTCGTTTTTGTGACCTATAACCCGGGAATGGAATGTCTGGAGACATAATATATTCCCGTATGAGCGAACATCTATCAATCGAACACTTACGACTATTCATCCAGTCCTTTAAGTCTCGCAAACAACGGTTATAAAGTCGTCTGCAAGTTTCTAGCCAACTCAACATTAATTCCTGTTGAGCTGCATCTGGATAAATTCGGTACGTGTAGTTCATGGTTAGTGCCATGTAAAATATCTTAGCACAAGCCAGGCGAATGATAAATGTTAATTTGCATAAACCCCGTCCCGGCTATCATCCCGACACCAAATCAAAGATTATGGTGCGGGGCTTCTCGCCGGGGTAGCTAAAAACAGGATGGGGAATGGCGGTTGCTTCCACAAAATCGATAATGCGATCGCCTGCTCCTGGTTTTTCCCCATCCAAGCCAATAATAAAGCCAGCCATCACTCGCAAACCTGCCCGATTAATTTTATCAACGGCATCTCGTAAGGGTTGACGAGTGTTTTGATGTTTTTTGGTCAGGGTCAAGCTATCAGTATTTGGTGTTTCAATTCCCACAAACACTGAACTAAAATTGGCAGCAATCATCAACTCCAACAGTTCATCATCCTCGGCCAAATTCAAGGAAGCTTCTGTGGACAAAGGAAAGGGGTAACCATGCTCTGCCATCCAGGGAGCTAGTTCCTGCAACAGAAGCTTAACATGGCGTTTATTGCCAATAAAATTATCATCAACTATAAATACAGGAAGCCGCAAACCCAAAATATAGAGGGTTTCCAATTCAGCCAATACTTGAGCAGGGGTTTTGGTGCGCGGTTTACGGCCATATCGCACAGAGATGTCACAGAATTCGCACTCGAAAGGACAACCACGGGAAAACTGTACCGACATCTCGCTTTGACACTCCCCGGTCATGAGACGCGGGGATTCTTGGCTCAATGACTCGACTTGCTCAACCAGGCCGGAGCCAAGAAGAGTAGAGGTCAAATCTCCCCAAGCGTTTTGGTTTAATACCAGGGTTCCGGTGTGCCCCACCGTACCTAAAATAGTTAACAAATTTAAGTTAACAAATTTAGATAACAAATCTAGATGAACATTTTTTTGATCTTAGACTTTCATAGACGTCCAAATCGTTAGACTTGATTGTGCAACATGATTATCTCAAAACAGGTTTTTTACACTGTCTACTTATTCAAGATCATGTTTATCTAGAACATTAATTGTTTTTTTGTTATGTTTTTATCTTAACACGGTGCGATCAAACTGTCAATACATAGATGCTCCTTTGGAGCCTTCAGTTGCGAACAAAAAAAAGCCGTCCTGTAAGGACGGGGCGCGATTACCCAAATTTTTTGGTAAATCGTAGCGGGGAATTGGTGTCTTGGTGACATCTGCCCTTTCGCCATGAGCACGGAATACTCCCGAGGTTTCTCCAAAAGCCAGTGCCTCCACAAATCTCGGTAGGGTAATCTCACCTTCATCTAAAATCAGAAAGTCTACTCCTGCTTCTTGAGCTTCCTCTGCTATAGACGTGACATAATGACCACCAACGGCTACCAATTTGCCCCGCCGTTTCCCCTCCCCAATCAGGTGGAGCAGATCAGGTTTCTGGACAATCATACCGGAAACGATCACCACATCTGCCCATTCCCAGTCAGCGTCAGTTTCTAAACGAACATTACGGTCTACTAAGCGGAATTCCCAGGTTTGAGGAAGAATAGCTGCTACAGTAATCAGACCCATAGGGGGTTGAGCAACTTTGCAGCCGATTAGTTCTATGGCTTTATCAAAAGACCAATAGGATTTCGTGAACAGAGGAGACAGGAGTAAAACTCTCACGTTTGATGTTGAAATCAAGAATAGTACAATACTACAGCAGTTCTCAATTTAGGGAATCGGGAATCGGGAATCGGGAATCGGGAGTAGGGAATCGGGAGTAGGGAATCGGGAATCGGGAATCGGGAGTAGGGAGTAGGCAATCGGGAGTAGGGAGTAGGGAAAAAATCTTGTGTACTTTATTACTATCAGAACCGTTATAAATTCTTGTGTTCAACCTTCAACCTCGAACCTTCAACCTTCAACCTCGAACCTTCAACCTTCAACCTCGAACCTTCAACCTCGAACCTTCAACCTTAAACCTTCAACCTCGAACCTTCAACCAACCAAAGTCCTAGTTATCTTAAAACCTGACTAACCATGCGTTTACTATGCCTGAGCAATGGTCATGGAGAGGATGTGATTGCTGTCGAGATTCTACAGGAATTACAACATTACTCGACTTGTCCAGAACTAGCCGCGTTACCCTTAGTTGGGCAAGGAAAGGCTTATGTGCCATTAGATATCCCCATTATCGGCTCCGTTGAGCAGATGCCATCGGGTGGATTTATCTATATGTCCCAACAGCAAGTGTGGCGTGATGTGCAGGGAGGCTTAGTGCAATTGATTTGGTCCCAATTAAAAGCAATTCGCCGTTGGGCTAAATCAGGGGACTTTATCCTAGCAGTAGGAGATATCGTACCACTGTTGTTTGCCTGGTGGAGTGGTTTACCCTATGGCTTTGTTGGTACTGCCAAATCCGAATACTATTTGCGGGATGAATCGGGATGGTTAGCCAATCGACCCCGTTGGGAAGGGTGGTCAGGCTCGGTTTATTTGCCTTGGGAGCGTTGGCTGATGTCTAATCGCCGTTGCTTAGGGGTTTTTCCTAGAGATACCCTGACCACAGAGATCTTGAAGCAGTGGTCTATCCCAGCTTTTGATCTGGGTAATCCGATGATGGATGGGATTTATCCAAACTATCCAGCACCGATGGTTTATGACAAAGATGCAGAATTGAAGGAAACTAAGCGTACCCTAACCATTACCTTACTACCGGGTTCGAGAATACCCGAGGCTTATCACAATTGGGATCAAATCATCTTGGCAGCATCAGGGTTACTGGATACTTTTGCTTCGCGATCGCTTTTATTTCTCGCTGCCATTGCTCCAGGATTAAGCCAAGATCCTTTACGGGAGGTTTTAGTCGCTCATAGTTGGAGTGAGGTCACCCTGGCATCCCATCCATTCAATCTCCAGCTCAAGGACAAACAAGCTTTGGCCTTTACCAAGCAAAATGGCACTCTGATTTTAACCCAGAACGACTATAACCTCTGCCTGCTCCAAGGGGATTTCTGTATCGCCATGGCAGGCACAGCCACAGAGCAATTTGTCGGGTTAGGAAAACCAGCCATTGCCATGCCAGGAGTTGGTCCCCAATATACCCCTGCTTTTGCCGAAGCCCAAACTCGCTTGTTAGGTCCATCGTTAGTAATAGCACAGCAACCAGAATTTGTAGCAAGCATAGCCCAACAGTTATTGCAGAACCCAGACAAGTTACAGCTAATAGCAGAAAATGGTCAGCGACGCCTTGGTCAACCAGGGGCAGCAGCTCGGATTGCTAAGTGTTTAATGGAAAAGATTAATTCTTAAGGATTAATTATTAATTATAGCGTTTCTCATAGTAATGAGGTACAAACTATTTTTTTCAATTCCCTAGTCCCGGTTTCCTTCAAAAAAGATGCTATGCTATAAAATTTATCACCAATTATAGATATAGTTAACAATATATAAGCAATTTTTAATTAGTGCAGAAGTCGGAAACTTTGGCTCTGTAAAATTCGCAGCAGCAGCAGCAGGGAATAAAAATTGACGAAACCATTATCACAAAAGCGATGGCTCCCGGTCTATACTGGGCTTTTAACAAAATTTAACATTTTTTTATACCATGAAAAGTAATTCTTACGATACTATGGCTAAGTGGAAAACTTAGGAGGCAAGGAAATGAACGATCAAAGATGGATTACTCTAGGTAGGTTTTCGCCCTTGCTGAATCTCTGGGAATTAGACCTACTGAGTTGTTAGCTCGTAAGGCAGTCGATGATTAGTGTAAAACTCATCCCGTTGGCTGAATAAGTTGTTAGTAAGTAAATACAGAGAATGACCCAAGTCTATACCAAAGATTTTGAAATCCAATGCCCTCCCCCACAGCGCACCTGGAGAGAAATTTCCCAAAAAATTGCTGCGCTTCCCTTACCAGGTGTTCCCATTCGCTTGATTTTAACCAAGGTTGAAGGAGACACACTCACCTTTGAATCCAGCTTTATCGATACAGACAGAGAGCCGGTTTGGTCATCGTTACTAGACATTAATATTCGTCAACGGGTTTCTAACCAACCGTTTGTCGCAGTTAGTATTATTCCCACAGGAGTCAGAGCAGAAATTGGTGGTTTTGCCGGAGATGCTACTCCCAGTACCAATCTGTTAGCGACCGCTTGTGACTATCTGGTCACTAATCCCAATGCCGTTACTGCGTCGGATATCTATTTCGGTCAGGATAATGTTCTTTATCTGGAAGGTAATCTGATTTGTCAGTTACTCCTGGGTAATATTGGAGTGATTCCAGAAAAGCGCAAAAACATTGCAGCAATTATAGAAAAGCCAAGAGATGAGCGATTTTTAAACAATGTGATTAATGCGCTCAATGGCTTGCGCGCTGTAGGGGGAATTAATATCGACCCTGTAGTTGTAACGGGTGGCCCAGTAGAAACCGCCTGTACCTATTCCCAGTATGGTAATGCTTCCGGGGAATTTAAAGGTATGGACGAATTGATGAAGGCTCTAGATGTGGTGGAAAATTCTTCCGCTAGGGCAGTGGCTTTAATGACCACTTTGGAAGTAGACGATAAAATTCGTCAAGCTTACTACCGAGGGGAATCTATCCCCAATCCTTGGGGCGGTGCGGAAGCAATTATGACCCACATGCTCACTAATTTCTATCCCTTTACTGCTGCCCATGCTCCCTTATTATTAGAGTGGGAACATACGGGATTTGGGAAATTAGTAGACCCTAGGGATGGAGCAGAATTAATTTCCAGTGCCTATGTTTGTTCGCCCCTCAATGGTTTAATCAATTCTCCCCGTCCGGTAAGGTTTGATACTCCCGTAGCAGCAGGGGAAACCAGGATATCGGTAGAGAATGTCTCGGCGGTGGTAATGCCAGAAACAACCGTGGGAAATATTCCGTTCTTAGCATCTTTAGACCAAGGTGTGCCGGTAATCTTAGTTAAAGATAATACCACTAAGTACGATATTACTCCTGAAAGATTGCAAATCGAAACTCAGGGCAACCCGATATATCGTGTCAATAGCTACATGGAGGCGGCGGGATTGCTATTAGCCTTACGTAATGGTATTGCAGTTGAAAGTACAATTCGTCCGATCCCACAACTTCAGCCGATTTTTCTGTAATTAAATTTAAGTATAATATGAAAAAAACAAGGCATTTAACTAAAGAGCAAATTGCCGAATATCATAGTAATGGTTTCATTATTGTACCCAATTTATTTGACTTAGAAGAAATCCAACCATTGTATACAGCTTGTGAAAAATATCCAGACATATGGGCAGCAGAATCGTATTACAAAAACAGTGATGGAAGCTCAAACAGCTTTGTGTGTTACTCTCATCTAAGTGATTCACTGCTAGGAGTTTTTCCTCGCATAGCTAGAATGGTAGATTCGGTTGAAGCTATTTTAGGTGAAGAATCCTATCATTTTCACTCCAAACTGGTGAGGAAAAAAGCTTACAGCAAATCTAATCTTGATTGGCATCAGGACTATGGAACTTGGTATCACTATGGCTGTATATTTCCCGATCTGATTACTTGTGGTATTGCAATCACGGACATTACTAGAGAGAATGGTTGTATGCAAGTGGTCAAAAAATCTCATTTGTTGGGACTTTTGAAGCATATGAGACTTGGCGATTCAGAGGTAACCGATCCTGAAAGAATTCAAAAAGTTTTGGATAAATTAGAGATTGTTTTTTGCGAAATGAAAGCTGGAGATGCTTTATTTTTCCATGCTAATTTACTGCATCGTTCTACTCCAAACTATACTAACAAAATGCGAATCATTTTCCATTGTACTTATAACAGGATGTCAAACGAACCCTACAAGGAAGAGTGGAAGGCACATCACAGTTATCAACCATTGAACAAGTTATCTGATTTGGCGATTAGAGAAGGTCACTACAATGGCATCTTTAATCAACAAGATTTCTTCCAAGCAGAAAATGAAGAAGATAAAGGAATTGGCTTAGCTTATAGCAAGTTTTGAGGATGCTCAATAACTATGAGACAACAATATTACCCCCGAAAAATTCCTAAACTATGACTCAAGCATCTTCTGCTTATAAGCTAATCGCATCTCATAATCAGAGGCTTTAAATAACCACTTGCACCCAGTATGGTCAAATCTAACTTAACCGAGCAAGAAAGTCTAGAGAATAAGCGGTTCGTCAAAATCTCCGATCGAGAAGATAGAGGTGATATTCCCCAGTCAGCTTGGAGACCTCTGACTGACAACTATCATTTACAAACCTGGAAAGGGATACAGATGGACAAAAGTCCTCTGGAAATTGCCATTTATCCTATGCTGATATACGAACTCCAGCCTAAAAGTATCATTGAACTTGGTGCATCTACAGGAGGAAGTGCAGTATGGTTAGCAGATCAGTTGGAATTGTTAGGCATTAACGGAAGTGTCTACTCTGTTGATATCGATTTATCCTTACTTGATGAAAAAGCCAAAGCTAATCCCAAGATAAAATTTTTGGAAGGCGATTGTCACCAGATCGATATGGTTTTATCGACCGCACTACTTTCTACACTTGCTCATCCTTGGTTAATCGTAGAAGATGCTCATGTTAATTTAGTGGGTCTCCTAAACTATTTTCATAATAATGGCTTACAAAGTGGAGATTATCTAATTGTTGAAGACACAAATAAAGCTATGTGGGAAGAGTGGTCTGATTGGGAAGATCGAGAATTTATTGAACAGATGAAACGCAAGCTATTTTCACTAAAAAACTGGCTTATGAAGCATCAAGATGAATACTTAATTGATACTTACTACCAGGATATGTTTGGTTATAACGGTTCTAAAAATTGGAATTCGATGCTTAAAAAAATCTAGATGGAAACTTACGCCAGCCAATCTATAGCAACTCTCTATGCCATGGGGTACAAAGGGATCCCCCTAAATCCCCCTTATCAAGGGGGACTTTGAGGTTGATCAGCGTACCTCATAAATCCTAGAAACGCTATATATAAAATTTAAACTCTCATCTCAAACAAAAAACAATCTATATACAATATGTATAAACTAACTGAGGCTCAGATTCAAAGTTTTCATAAAAAAGGATGGCTTGGACCTCTTGATACGTTCTCTTCTACAGAAGTTGAGTTGGTAGGCAAACAACTGAGGGAAATTAGTCAAGTAAAAGAAATAGAAGGCTTTGAAGTCGTAAGTTTTTATAACAAGTATATGGATTGCTACACACCTCGCGATCATCATTTTGCTTGTGAATCTGTCACTAAGTTGTTTGCTGACAAAAGAATTATACAACGGCTAAATCAACTAGGTAAAACTGATTTATTACTATGGAGAACGAATATTTTTCATCGTATGCCCGGACAGGCAGGAATCGGTTGGCATCAAGCCTTCGATTACTACGGATTTGACGTTGACGAGACTAAAAGAAGAGATCTCGATTTTCCCAAAGATGAAGATATATTAGACTTAGTAGTGTGGGTAGCCATTGAAGATGTAACGCCGGAAATTGGTACTTTACGATTTGCTAATGGCTCATACAACACAAGATTTAAAATTATTAAAACACCTGTTGACCAAGGTACATATCCCGAACAGAAGTATTACGTTTCTGGAAATCAGAGCAAATCATACGCAAAATCCTATGACTTTAATGAAGATGAATGGGAAATAGAAACTTTGCCTGAAATAAAAGCGGGTCAGATTGTAATTTTTACTGAACGAGTAATGCACAGTGCGCCTGCTAATTTGTCACAGCAAGAGCGATTTGCTATTAATGGACGCTACATTTATCCCCGTGTCACAGTTTATCCAGACCGACTAGCTGGCGATTACATTGACAACTATGGTCGAGATATCAGTAACCACTTTTGCGTGTTAGTCTCTGGGAAAGATAATTTTGGGGTTAATGTAGTGAAAGAGGGGAAACCTATGAACCAGACATAATGTTTGGGAGTATGTTTTTTGTCAATTTTTAATTGTTGTAGGTATATAAGAATGCCAAAGGATATTTACACGATATTTAGTGAGTTAGCTACCTTAAAGCAAGACTTATTTAAGTCTTATTTTGAAGATCAAGAAATCAAAGAATTTTTTTTGGGTGAAGAAATAGCATACGACTTTTTTTTCTACCCAGCAATATTTAGAAAATATCAAATTAAACCTCGGGGGGCACTCTATTTTGGTGGGCATAAAGGCGAACTACTTTTGCAGTTTATCTTAGTGGGATTTACTGATATAATTATAGTCGAGCCAGTACCTGAGTTATTTGAACAGTTGCAAGTAAAAATTGAACAGATCCACCGTTTGTTGAACTGCTACGGAGATCTTATTAACGACAAACCAATTAGCTCAATAGAAGCAGTCCAATGTGCAGTCAGCAATGAGAATGGCTCAGCGGAATTTCATGTTACATCAAACTCATACATAGGGTCGCTGTTTAAGCCAAATGCTAAAGTCTTTGAAGAACAAGAAATATTCACAGATGCAACAGTAAATAAACGCATCATCGTTCCAACCAGAACAGTCGATAGCATTATCAAACAGTCTTCCAAGAATTTCTCTGATTTCAATTTCTTATATCTAAACACTCAAGGGGCTGAATTGCAGGCTTTAGAATCAGCGGAAAAAACTCTAGCTCACATTGACTGTATCTATCTAGAAAAAGATATTGCCCCTCGTTACGAAAACTTGAATTCTGTAGAAGAAATAGACCGTTTCATCTTAGAGCGCAATTTTGTCAAGGAATGGGAATACCTTGATGAAAGGTGGGGTGTAGCTTTTAGTTTTTATGTCAAGACTAAAACATAATAAATTGAGACTCAACGCCACCCGATATATCGTGTCAATTTAAGCAAATCTTAAATTAATACTCGACTAACATGAATCAACCTTCTTCTGCTTATCAGGCCATTACATCCCATAATCAGAATATTCAGGTCAGCCTTTATACTCCCGCCCACCAAGGAATTGCTCAAAATAGCGTACGCCTGAGTGAAGAAATCTATCAATATGATGTAGCGTTCCTCACTCGCCCTCGCACTGAGAGCATCGAAAAACATTTCTCTGAAATGTATGGCACTAAACATACCTTTTGGCTAACTGGGGGCGGGACTCAAGGGGTTTTAACGGCTTGTGCTTTATTGGGTACTCAGTACAAACGAGTGGCGATCGCTCTTAACAGTCATATTGCCACCATAAACGGCATCATTTTAGCAGGATTAGAACCCTATTTTATTCCTTCTGTGTCTTTGATGCCCACTACCTCCGAAGTTATTTCCGCATTAGAAACCAGTGGCGTATCGGCTTTGTTACTAACTCATCCGAGTTATGAAGGTGTAACTGTGGATCTGGCATTGATAGCTGATTACTGTCGCGATAGCGATATTGCTTTAGCAGTAGATGAAGCCCACGGTAGTCATTTTCCCTTTCTCGACGAACAATGGCAATCAGCGATCGCATTTAAGGCAGATATCGTCACCCATAGTATGCACAAATATACTGGGAGTTTGGTACAGACGGCTTTATTGCATTTACCCACTGACTCTAGGTTTAGTATTGAACAAGTTATGGGGGTGATGCCTTTATTTGAAACCACTACCCGCAGTAACCTGTTAATGCTGAGTATTGAAGATGCGATTAAGAAGGGGTATTCTGAGGAAGGTCAAGCTTTATTTTGGCAAGCTATTGGTGAATGCGATCGCCTGCGCAGTCAATTGGATAATTACGGCAAGGTGTTAACGTATGATGCCCAAGTTAGCGATCCTCTGAAAATCTATTTAAAAAGCGATCGCACTACAGGGGAAGAGTTAGCAGAGCTGTTGTACGAAAGCGGGATTGATGGGGAATTTGCTGGTGAGGAGGGATTGTTATTAATTTTCTCTTTCCATCACAATCAACAAGATTTCCAATTTATGAGAGAAACCTTAGCAGCCATTGTGCCGATTCTGAGGGAAAAAGCACCAAAAGATACTTTACCTGACAGTTACTTTTGCCGTCGTCCTCAAATGAGGACTTTACCTAAAGATGCTTTCTTTAGCCGGAAAGAAAAGTTACCCATTGGGCAAGCATTAGGTAAAATTAGCAGTTGCTGTATCAAGAAAGTTCCCCCAGGGAGTCCAATTTTGATACCAGGAGAAGAAGTTACTCAGTGGCACCTGCAACGTTTATCTCCTGATACTGTTGTTGAATTAGTTATGGAGTGATTAAAGATGGTCGAAGAACAAGCCAACGATTTTTTAGAAGCAAGACCTTGGTTATCTGGGATTTGTGATAGCCAAAGTACTGAGGAATTAAAAAGTAAGTACGATAGTTGGGCGAATACTTACGATGCAGATATAAAAGAAGATTGGTCTTTTATGCCTGCTAACATAGCACAGACATTAAGCAAACTGCTTCCTAAGAAAGATGCCACAATTCTAGATGCTGGTGCTGGGACAGGGTTAGTGGGTGAAGCCTTATACCAAAAGGGATATACTAATCTTATTGCTGCGGATTTGTCAGAAAAAATGCTGGCGATCGCTAAAGAGAGACAAGTCTACAAGGCTCTCCATCAGTGTAATTTAGAAGATTCTCAAATTTTTAGTAATTCAGTAACTTTTGATGCTATTATTGCTGCAGGGGTTTTTGCTTATGCTCATGCTGGGGTTGAGGTATTAAACAATCTATTCGGTCTTTTAAAAGAGGAGGGAATTTTTTTGTTGACGATACGGGAAGACTATCGCCGTGAAATGCAGACAGCCTTAGAGCAATTACCGTGGACACTAGTTAGTGAAGAGGGTTTTCCGATATATGAAGAAGCCAAATTGATGTATCTTATGGCTTTTAAAAAGAAGGAGTGATCGCTAAGTTATTTGAAGTTAATTTACTTATTTCACACTTTCCTTATACACACTCCTACCTACAAGCTCCATCTGTGAAGTACAATTTATACAAATTTAGATAAGCTTACCCTGTAACTTATAGTTGTTGATTTCAATTAAAATACCATGAATAATATGAATCAATCAGAATTAAAACTTGGCTTAGAAAAACTAAAGCAAGATTGGGAACCAAAACTGAGGGGGTGACGAAATGAGCTAAAACGCAGATTCTATAAGCGACCTAGCCCTTAAACCGCGTTGATAATACTTTCGTTTATTAGGATTTAATTTCATTAATTCGGTTACTAATTTTAGACAAACATCCTTAAAATTCATCCAGGTTTGACCATACAAACCAACGTAAAAACTGCTATGCCTCCG
>NZ_JAAHHW010000134.1 GCF_010692325.1 Moorena sp. SIO3I8
TGGTAAACTCAAACCCGTTTTCATCCACTTCCTGCACACCTGGCTGGAATGGATTACTATTTCGACCAAAGCCGGGACGGGCAAAGGGTGATGGAATATTACCTTCAACGAAACCATCAACGATATTATCAAAGGGAGCATTTTGTCTATCGAAGAATATATCACCATCTCCGTCTACAGCTCGAAAATCAAATGGCTCAATATTAGGAAACTGACCACTAATTACATCATCTCTACTGGGGGGATTAACCCTACCGAAATTAACGGCTGCGGCTCCGCCATCACTGACTACAAAGGTATCATTAATCCCGAAGGAGAAACTGGCATTATAGGCATCGGTTCCAGCTAGGTTAACATCGATAATCTTGACATTTACCGCCACTTGACGGCGACGAGCATCCAACTGTTTGAGTAAAGAGGTCGCAATTTCAATTTGCCTGGGCTCACCCACCAGAGATATGGAATTAAGTCGGTCATCGGTAGATACTGCTAATCCCCTCAGCAACAGTGCCCCTTGGCTAGCGTCTTCCTGCTCACTAGTAATTGCTCGAATCTCTGGGGGTCGTTCGATTTGTCGCACCACTCGTTGGGTTTCAGGATCGATGATTTCTTCCGTCTCGATTACTACCTGTTGCACTTCTGCTCCCTGAGTGGCTAGGAAAGTAGCAGCCCCTTGGACACTGGCTTGATTGAGCCGTAGAGTACGACTAATTAGATTACGAGCCGCTTGAGGGAGTTTTGCCCCAACAAAAATTGTGCTTCCCCGACGGTTAGCCTGAAGACCAGACAGCTGGAGAATATAGTTGAAAGCATCTTGAACCGGTTCGTTTTCTAAATCAATAGAAATGGTGAACTGTGCTGCACCGGAGTCTTCATCTGACTCAGCAAAGGCCAGATTGAGTCCAGCAGAACGAGCTAACAGAGACAACACTTCTCGAATCGGTGCTTCTCGTAATACTAAACGAGGCACTAGAGTTGCTGTTCCGAGATCTATAGTGCTAGCAGCAGCATTAATATTAGAAACAGCAATATCCCCCACTGGTGGTGCTACTGCTCTAGGTAAGAAGGGGGGCGCTGGCGCAATCGGTTGCACTGCATTAGCTGGAGCTGCTGGTATCCCATCAATAATAATTTCTGGCTCAGGTACCAGCACATCTGGTTCAGGAGCCACGATTTCTGGAGGTTCAGGAGTTTCTGAGGGGTTAGCCTCTGGTTCTGGTTCGGAAAGTTCCGCCGGTTTCTCCATCTGTTCCGTTTCAGCATTAGTTCCTCTATTAGGAACTTGAGCATTAGGAACTTGAGCCAGCTTGATCACCGATGAGTCTTGGATAGATAATATCCCCTGATTCTCAGTAGTGGTGTCAATGCCTAAGGTAATTCCCTGAGGGTCCCTTTGGATTAGTGAACTAATTGGGAGTTTGTCAGTGCCTCGAATCGTCACCCTGACCCGGTTGTCATCCAGTTCCTTAACCGCAACCGCACTGATATTGGGTAGGGGGTTTGTCTTACGGAAGTTAGTCCCTTGGGGCAAACTCAGCTGGGTATTAACCAGATCAGCTACCAAGACATTGCCTTGGTTGACAGCAAAAATCTGTGGAGGCTCATTACCCCCTTTTGTCTCAAGTTTCAGCTCCAGTTCACTCCCCTGCTGGTTGAACCGTATGGCACTAACTTGGCTTGCTGCTACTACAGGCTGTGTTGACCATAAAGCCACTGCTGTAGCCGCGAACACTCCACCACATACTTGAATCTGTCTCACGCTTTATTCCTCAAATCTCCTGACTGAAATCACAGAAATAATCTCATATTAAGGGCTGTTGAAGGTTGACTATTGACTATTGACCGTTGAGACGTTAAAGAGAAAACACTAAACACTCAACAAACAACAACAACAATAACCAACACTAATAATCCTGTCAGATCCATAAAACAGCAGGTTATCTCAATTTCCAACAACTTGGCTACCGCTCAATTCCCCAATCTTGCCATCTCCCCATCATTAAATTGGTAGCAATAATATAGCAAGACTAAAGGAACTTGGGATTATTTCTTCTTACCTGACTGTTTCTTACCATCCTTTTCCTCAGCTTTTTCTTCTTCCTCCTTATCCAAATCTCTAGCAGGCATGAGAGCTTCCAGGGTTAAGCTAGTTTTAAGCTTAGGTTGAGGACCAGGAACTACTCTACCTTGCTGTAGCACTAGTGTTTGCGGTTCAGTGATTTCAGCTTCTAGGTCTTTGATCAGCAACATCGCTTGTAGCCGCTCAAAGCTGCGCATAATTGACTGGACTTGTTGGAAGCTACCCTCAATTTCCACATTGACGGTTCTCCGTTTTAATTTGCCATCAACTAGGGTTCCTAAAGAGCCATCATTAACTATATTGATTCCCTCGGAATCTGGTTCATATTTAAGCAAAGTGCCTCTAGTATTCTTAACAAAGGTATTGAGATCAAGCAATAAGGTATCCAGACTTTTTTCTGTGGAAAACTGACTCAATACCCGGCGGTTTTGCTGTTTAGCTTGCTTGAGTTCCTCCTCTTTCTCTTTAATTTTTTTCTGGAGTACTTCGGGATTTTGGAGGTCATTTTGCTTGGTTGATAAATCATTTTTTAAAGTCTGATACTCCTGCCAAGCCGGTAGCATCAGGTTCATCGCTAGATAGAAAGCAGCTGCCAGACCAAGAATAGCAAAGGTAATCCCAGAAACTTGGGGAGTAAAGGTAATGCCGAAGGCAGTAGGATACTCAGGATCTTCCTCCTGACCTTCAACACTCATAAAGTCGTCATCAGTAGCATAGGTCATTGTTGAATCACTCCTTGGGATTGAAGGTTTCTAATCCGAGTCACTAATCCTACTGCTCCTTTACGGTCTAACTCTTTTAAGAGTTCAGAAGCGGGGATATCACTCAGTTGAGTTTTAATAGTATATTCTACGACTTTAGGCAGGGTATATTTGACCTGAGTTACTAATTCTTTTTGACTCTCAGGAATTTCTAATTTGGTGGGATTATTAACTAACTGAGCTTTGAGCAGTTGAGTGTCATTTTTATCGAAAAAGGAAGAATTCTGTAGGGTCAGCAAAAAGTAATTCACATCATCAAAGGTTCGAGCTGTACCGGAAATATCCAGCTCGATTTTAGGTCGTGAGTTAGCGCTAGACTCATCCTTAGAAGCGTTTTTGTCAGTGACTTGCTGTTGCTCGATGTCTTTAATTTGGACTCCGGGGGGAGTGCGCTCACGAATGTCCTGTAACATTGCTGACCAAGGCTTAATTTGATTAAAGACACTGGCAAGAGCATTAGTTTCGTCGTTTACCAGCTTGAGTTCCTTGTTTAGCTTACTAATTCGTTGCTTTTGCGCTCCCAAGGCTGCCAGTTTCTTGTCAACATCAGCAATTTCTTCTTTCAAGCGGGCGTTTTGATGTTGGAGAACTACCCAAAAGCCTCCCACCAATCCAGGTAGGATTAGACCCACTGCAGCTCCAATCAGTAGAGGGGTCATTTCCCCTAGAGCCATCCCTTGTCTACCGCCGACCTCCTGAACAGACTTGATCTCCTCAGGATTTCGGTCTTTTAAAAAATTAATATCAAGACTATACATAGTGCTATACCTCTCGTAATCCTAATCCAAGCACAGTTCCTAAGCTCGGTCGTTGTACCATCGGAATATCTTTCTCCACTTCTAGGGAAAGAGCCGCCACGGGATCCACCTGAATCGTGGGCAAGCTTAACCGTTGGGTAAAAAATTCATCAAGTTGTCCGATACCACCCCCAGGACCAGCTAGTAGGAGTTGGGCTACTTCTAGATTGTCCATCTGATTGAGGTAAAAATCGATAGAGCGCCTTAGTTCATCGGCAATTTCTCCCAAGACTTGGATCAGAGCCACCATCCCTGGATTTACCCCGGTCGAGCCGGTGCGAATGCCATCAACTGGGGTACTGGGAATAGTCATCCCCTGGAGGAGTTCGGTATTTCTAGAGGCTGGTAAATTCATCGCCCGTGATAAAGCACTCTGAAGTTGGTAGGTACCAATGGGAACAGTACGGGAAAACTGCGGTACACCATCTACAATTATCGCAATTTCAGTACTATCAAATTCAAGATCTACCAGAACGGCTGCCTCTTGGGAAGGAAATTGACGCAGTTGTTCTCGGATAGTCCGAATCAGGGCAAAGCTATTAATTTCGAGTACATCTACTTGTAACCCTACCTGCTCAAAGGTATCGAGATAGCTATCGGTGATTTCCTTACGAGTAGCCACCAGCAGGACTTGTACCTTTTCGATTCCATCTTCATCCACGAAGAAGCCCAGTTTCTGATAATCCAAATCCACTTCTTCCCGGGGATAGGGCAAATATAAGCCAGCTTCATGGTTGAGTACCATATCCCGGAGCTCGTTATCATCTAGCTCAGCAGGAATGGGAATAATCCGGATTACTGCTTCCCGCATTGGTAAAGCAGTAGCAACCCGCTCCACTTTGACTTGACTCTCCTGTAGGGCTTCTCGAATCAGTTCCGCTAAACCAGGGGAATCAACAATCTGTCCTCCTTCCCAGATTCCTTCTGGAACCTCATGAGCATATAGGGTGGTAGCTTTGAGGCTCTGACCTTGCCGCTGCAATTGAGCAATATGAATTCGTTCTGGGGCTAATTCTATACCAACACCTTGCTTGCGCCGGGAAAATAAATTTTTCAAACGGTTAACCATATCTAGCAAAGGGAGTAGGGAGTAGGGAGTAGGGAGTAGGGAGTAGGGAGTAGGGAGTAGGAAACTTGGGCTCAAAAATTTTCACAATTGATTTAGGTACCCTATCTGAGTTAGGTAGATGGGGAATTCAGGGAAATTTTTGTATAACCCAGGGTCATGGAAATCAACATTAGGGTGCTATTTATGGTACCCAATCTATCTCACAATCATGACAATTTTTTGATTAATCGTGAAATTGATTATTGTAGCCATTAGCCATTACCCATTACCCATTACCACCAACAAAAGCTTGTGTTCGCAAAAAGTGACCAACTAGGTACAGAGAGCCACAAAGGACAGTAATCCTCTCGTCAGGTTCGGCTTTGTTAAAAATAGCACGGAGTCCTGTCACTAACTCTGGATAAGTAGCACAATCGGCTAAGGTTGGACAAATTTGTTGCGCGAGAGTAGCCAAGTAGTCTAGCTCAGCTGAACTATGGTCAGGTACTGGCACTAGAGATAATCGATCCCCTGGTCTGAGCAAGGCATTAAAAATACCAGCATGGTCTTTGGTTGAGAGTATACCCATTACCCAGTTGACGGATTTACCTAGGGTATCAACATATTGTCTCAAAACCTGAGCAGAGGCTTGATTATGGGCTCCATCAATCAGTAAATGGTGATTCTCCCAGCTAGTCCACTGCAAACGTCCCAGCCAAGTGGTTTTGGCCATCCCCAATGCGATCGCATTTTCTGGAATCTCCCAACCCTGCTGTTGCAGAACTTGTACCGTTGCGATCGCAATCGCCGAATTAACCAACTGTACCTGGCCCAACAACGGCAAACTATAGCTGATTCCCCCATACTCCACCCATCTGAGATCTTTTCGGGTGCTTGGCATCTTCCCCTCTGGCAACTCTACTGCTGAGTCTACCCACACCACTGGACATCCCAACTGATTCACCCTTGATTCAACCACTGCCCTAGGTTCAGGGGGGAGCGGACCAATTACCGCAGGACAGCCAGGCTTTAGGATTCCAGCCTTCTCCTTGGCAATATCAGCCAAGGTCGGTCCCAGGCGCTGCCAATGTTCCCAACTCAGGGATGTGATTATACTAACCAAAACGCGATCGCATACATTCGTTGCATCCAGCCGTCCTCCCAATCCCACTTCTATTACAGCCACATCCACCTGCTGCTGAGCAAAATACAACCAAGCAGCAGCAGTAGTCACTTCAAATAGGGTTGGTGGATCGGAACAGTTTTTTGGAATTGCTGCCTTAACTTGCTGCAAAATTGTGCCTAGGGTATGGGTGGAGATGGGTTCTTGGTTAAGGCAAATCCGTTCTGTCCAATCCACCAGGTGAGGAGAAGTATAACGTCCGACTCGGTAGCCAGCTTTGGTGAGTATAGAAGACAGGTAGGCACAAACTGAGCCTTTACCATTAGTTCCAGCCACGTGAATGATTGGAAACTTCTGGTGGGGGTTACCTAAGCGCGATAGAAGTTGATCTATGCGTTCTAAGCCAAGCTCAACGCCAAAGTATTTAAAGGATTGGAGAAGGTCGTCAATATCCATGGGATGATTTTTGATGAACCGTAAATACGGGAAAGACACCAAGCTCAGGAGAGTTTTTGTTATTAAATATGAATACAGTTAATGATAAGGCGATTGTTAAGGATTATTTTAATGCCACTGGTTTTGACCGTTGGCGGCGGATTTATGGTGATGGCGAGGTTAACCGGGTACAGCAAGATATCCGGATTGGTCATCAGCAGACTGTGGATAAAGTGATCAGTTGGCTGGAGGCTGATGGAAATTTGTCAAGTTTGTCGATTTGTGATGCTGGCTGTGGTGTTGGGAGTCTGAGTATTCCTCTGGCCAAAAATAGCGCTATAGTTTTTGCTAGTGACATTTCTCACAAAATGGTAGAAGAAGCGCAGGTAAGGGCTAAGGAGAGTTTAGGGAATAGTGACAATCTCTCGTTTATGGTCAAGGATTTGGAAGGGTTAGGTGGTAGCTACCACACCGTAATTTGTCTAGATGTTTTGATTCATTATCCTCAGGATAAAGCGGCTGAAATGATAACTCACTTAGCCTCTTTGGCCGAGTCTCGTTTAATTCTTAGCTTTGCGCCGAAAACGTTGCTTCTTACTGCACTTAAAAAGATTGGTGAGTTTTTTCCAGGACCAAGTAAAACCACTCGTGCCTATCAGCATCGAGAAGCAGATATTGTTACTATTTTAGAAAATAATGGGTTTTCGATTCAGCGACAGGAAATGACTAGCACTAGCTTTTACTATTCTCGCTTATTGGAAGCTATTCGTAAGTAAAAAAAATAAGCAGTCAGCGGTCAGCCGTCAGCGGTCAGTTTAAAAATAAACCTGATAGCTGATTAGCTGATAGCACCTCAAGTAGCGTGGCCAAAGGGCTTTAGCTTACACCTAATCGAAATTGTCTGGTCATGGTAATAAACCATCTTTGTTAAAAGTTTGCTATTATAATGAAACGGTTTAAAAAAATATCTGCTGGCTTAGTGCTTACCTTGGGTATTCTATTATTGACGGTACCTGTGGTAGTTTCAAATCGAAGGGAAGCAACATCACAGGATAAAGTTGATGCGCTGGGAAGTTTGATAGTAGGTATCCCAGCTACCTTTTGGGGAGTATGGTTAGCATGGGGAATGTATCGACAAGAGCAAAAAGAAGTCCTCGAACACCTTCAGTATACATTTTATAGCTTGATTGAAGACGAAAATGGTAGAATTTCAGTATTGAAATTAGCAATGACAGCCAAACTTCCTATAGCTGTAGCTCAAGACTATCTCGATCAAAAAGCTAGAGAGTATGATGCTACCTTTGAGGTTACTGAAGAAGGGAGAATCTTTTATAATTTTACACTTTAGGATTTAGGACTAATAAAATTGATGACTCGGATTTTTTTAGCGATCGCATCAATCTTAGGAGCATTATCAGTAGTAGCTGGAGCCTTTGCTAGCCACGCTTTGAAAGAAAAACTGACCGTTCGCGTAGCGTGCGCGTAGCGCTAACGAGGATTGGAAATTTTTCAGACTGGTGCCCGCTATCAAATGTACCATTCCCTAGCGCTAATGTTGGTAGCCTTGTTGTTGAGCCGCGCAGAAGTAGCACAAACTCCCCTTACCTTAGCTGGCTCAGCTTTTATCGCTGGAATTGCAATTTTTTCTGGTAGTTTGTACGCCCTGAGTTTAACCGGGATCAAGTGGCTAGGAGCAATCGCACCATTAGGTGGTGCGGCGTTGATCCTAGGATGGGGTTGTTTAGCGATCGCAGCTTTATCTTTCCAGTAATCACTACATATTTTAGGGAACAGGGAACAGGGAACAGGGAACAGGGAACAGGGAACAGGGAACAGGGAACAGGGAACGGGAAATAACCAATTTAAATGCAAATCAGCTTAAATATTTATTTTCTTGACTGTCAACCTCGAACCGACCACCTTCAACCTCCAACCTTCAACCTTCAACTTCCAACCTTGAACTTCCAACCTCCAACCTTCAACCTTCAACTTCCAACCTCTAACCTCCAACTTTCAACCTTCAACCTTCAACCTTCAACCTTCAACCTTCAACCTTCAACCTTCAACATCCAACCTTCAACCTCCAACCTTCAACCTTCCATCTCCCGATTAGCAGCATAAACACCTTGAACGTTATACCAGTTAAGGAAAATTCGGGCAATTTCTAAGGCTAGCTGGGATTTACCTCGGTCAATTAGCCATTGTAAAAAGGGAGCCATGGTGCGTTCGTTGAGTCGTCCACCTAAAGACAGAATCCCCCAGAGTAATCGGTGTAGCCAGGTCATCTGAATCATCATCCTGACTTCCCAGGTAGGGTGCTTCCGGTAGAATAACACACCCATACGCCCCCGTTGAATTTCCCGGTCAATCATCCGGGGAATTTGGTCGAGGCTAAAGGGAGGATGCCAATGATAACCTACAGCTTGGGGACATTTAATCAGTTTTAAGCCCAGTTGTTTGAGTCGGACACCTAGTTCTAAGTCTTCCCAGCCATAGAGTTGGAAGCGAGTATCAAAGAGTCCAGCTTCTAATAGCCATTTTCGTGCGATCGCAACATTCCCCGTCGCAAAATAGGCAGCAGAGAAATCGGTAATTTTATAGGGTTCGCTGGTAGGGTCCTCGAAATTACAGGTATTGATCACCCAACCGTAAGTGAATAAGCGATCGCATCCCAGACGCTGCTGTGCCTGTACCAAAGCATCAGCATGAGACTGGAGGAAATGCTCAGTAACTACTAAATCACTATCAATAAAGATAATTATTTCACCCTTAGCCTCCTTCACCCCTAGATTCCGGGCTGCAGCCGGTCCAGCATGGTTTTGAGCAAATGAGCGTACATGGGGAAACTGATCCCCGTGTGCTGCCAACCAATCTAAAGTGCCATCCGTTGAGCCATCATCCACTAAAACAACTTCATAATCCCAGATCTGGCTATCTTGTCTAAGTTGCTGATGTTCTAACGCGATTAGGCACTTTTTTAGAATCGGTAAGCGATTGTAAGTGGGAATGACAATGCTTAAAAACAAGGGAACCTTATGAATTTGATATCATTGTGAACTTAAACAGCGATCGCGTGGAAAACTTTATGCAAATTGACTGGCAAACTGCCAAAACTTACGAAGACATTTTATACCACAAAACCGACGGTATTGCTAAAATTACCATCAATCGTCCCCACAAACGCAACGCCTTTCGTCCCAAAACTGTCTTTGAACTTTATGATGCTTTCTGTGATGCCCGTGAAGATCACAGTATTGGTGTTGTCCTATTGACTGGTGCTGGTCCCCACACCGATGGCAAATACGCCTTTTGTGCTGGTGGTGACCAAAGTGTACGAGGCAAGGCTGGATATATTGGAGAAGATGGCGTTCCTCGCTTAAACGTATTGGATTTGCAACGCCTGATTCGTTCCATACCCAAAGTAGTGATTGCCCTAGTTGCTGGATATGCTATTGGTGGTGGTCATGTCCTACATCTGATTTGTGACCTAACTATTGCCGCTGATAATGCTATCTTTGGTCAAACTGGCCCGAAAGTGGGTAGTTTTGATGGTGGGTTTGGCGCTAGCTATCTTGCCCGAATTGTTGGTCAAAAAAAAGCCCGAGAAATTTGGTTTCTTTGTCGTCAATACACCGCATCTCAAGCCCTAGAAATGGGTTTAGTTAACTGTGTAGTTCCAGTGGAGCAGTTGGAAGCGGAAGGGCTACAGTGGGCAAAGGAAATTTTGACAAAGAGCCCTATTGCCATTCGTTGCTTGAAAGCTGCATTTAACGCCGATTGCGACGGTCAAGCTGGTCTACAAGAGCTAGCTGGTAATGCTACCTTACTCTATTACATGACAGAAGAAGGAGCCGAAGGTAAACAAGCTTTCCTAGAAAAGCGTCCACCAGATTTTCGTCAATATCCTTGGTTACCTTAGATTATAGCAGTTATCAATTGGTGAGGTACAAATTTCTGGGGAGTAGGGAGTAGGGAGTAGGGAGTAGGGAGTAGGGATTAGGGAGTAGGGCACAATTACCGCTGTCTTGATGCAAAGCACGAGTGTGGAGGGGCTGCATCAAGACAGAGTCAAATTTTATCACTGATCCGAAGTTCCCCGTTCCCTGTTCCCTACCTTTACAGATTAATTTTAAACAATTTTAAACTTGGTGCAAAATTTGATTATCAACAAAAAACGCACCTTATGTTGAATCAAAGTGCGACGAAAGCTATTTTAATAGCAAATATCAGGTGCCGATTTTTATGAAATTATTTGGCTTTTTAAGCTGACACCTTTGAGCAGGTAACTACTAGAACTAGAAGATTTGGTTTAAACTGGTTTTTGTGAAATTTGTTTATTTGAATTATTGATTGTATTAAGGTGGAAGTTACTAGTAAGATACTGCTAATCTTGCTAATAAGCTGCTCTTGCTGATCAAACGAAGAATTTACCTCAACAATTTACACCAGCATGATGTCTGTTGACGAATTCTTAGAGGTGATGGTCTCACCTTCAACGGTCATGTCTGACCCAGAGGAGTTTTCAGAACACTTTACCGATAGCTCCTCTGTGAGCATCATTTCTTCATCTTGCCAAATCTCTTCTAGTTTCTCCCAAGAAGAAGAAGAAGAAGAAAAGGTAGGCAGAGCAAAAGCACAAGCTTTCCAGGTAGCTCTGACAGGCACCCCAAGTTGTTGACACATACCCCCTCGGCGTCCTTCTGACTGATAATACCGACAGAATCGACAACTAGATATAGGTAAATTCAATGTTTTCATGATAACTCTTTTTTACGGAAAAATTTATATCCTCTTCACATTTAATTCTGCTACCCCTTACCTCAGCTTGTTATAGATAGCAAGCTGTTGACCAGCCTAGGTTATAGCCATATCCTTAACCACTGAGGCTTTAATATTTTCTTAATTATTTTGTTACAAATAGATACAAATTATTTTACAAAAAGTAACAAAACCCGATAGCTTCTGAAAGAATTGACTTGTTTTATACCAAAACCCCATAGGGATCAAGCAAAAAAACACACCAAAAGTGTATTTAGATACTGAAGTTATTCGGATTAACTTATGCAAAAGTATCAGTTCAGTGTTCTAAAAATCAAGGGAACAGCAGATCCCGGAACAGGGAATTGGGAATAGGCAACAGCCAAGAGCCAAGAGCCAAGAGGGAACAGGAATGCCCTATACTCCCAACTCCCAACTCCCAACTCCTACCTCCCAACTCCCAACTCCCTACCTCCCAACTCCCAACTCCCGACTAAAACCTTGCTCTAAATTTGCCATTGCTTAATAGCACAAAGACCACAGACATCCCAACGCTGGAGTTCTCCTGGTGGAGTCGGACACTGACACTGAGGACAAAGTGGTAAATTTTGCGATCGCATCTGCATCATCTTTGCCCAACGTTTAAACGCTGCTTGGGGTACCTGAGTTTTGTCAGTAGTTTTGTCAGTAGTTTTGTCAGTGGCTTCACTACTTTCTCTGTTTTCTGTGTGATCCAACTGCTCAGAAACCAGTGATGAAGACATTGGCAAAATGGTGCTAGGATGTCTATGGCTTGGGGTCTCAGATTGTGAATAGCCATTGCCCAAAACTTGTGTTTTCTGCCACTGAGCTGGAGAAAAGTGGATGTCAACTAGGGGCTCAGACCAACGAGCATTAAGCCGTTTCAACAACATCCGGCGCTGAAATTTTAGTTCTTGTGCCCAAACAGAGCTAGACGTAGCCACATATAAGATATCCCTGGAGATAGCATAGGGTCTGGTATGATTAGCTATGTTCACTCCTACTATTTCAGACCAACACTTAATTAGGTATGATAAGCGTTGTACACCTTGCCACTCGGGCTGATTTGTAATCCTATCTAAGATCTGATTGAGAGATTTAAGCATATCGCCTTACTATAATTAATTAATTTCTTCAGGACTTAGGTCACAGCGTCGAAGCCTGTGCCACGCTAGAAGCCTGTGCCACACTGGGCAAAAAACTAGCTTAGAGTTAGTAGGGTGACCCTCAAGATAGAATGGCTGCGTAAGTCCTGTTGCTTGTTCTGTAGCACAAACTACCGATAGAGTCCGCTATGAGCCAAAACTCCTCAGTTAATTCTTCCCCTAGCTCGACCGGTAACTACAACCTCAACTCAGTTTTACAAGCTGCTCTGAGTAGCCTTGATGTACAACTAGAGGAAGAATTAGCGCGCTACCGACGTCGAAGAGTAGGACGCCCAGTAATGACTAACCGTGGTCTTGGTCGTAACCGGGTCCGTAAACCCCTAGAGTTAATTTCTGTCGGTGAGGTACAACAGAAACCCTCACCATCACCGACAAACCAGACCATCCCTCGACTAAACCAGCCATCAACCATTGCACTGCCAAACCTAACTGCCAAAGGGAAAACTTCTCTCAAACAACCACAACAGCCATTGGTTGAGACTGAATCCCTAAATTCCCTGTCATCACAGTCCCCGAAACCTACTCAGCCACCAGTTGTATCCCAGCATAATAATGGGGAAAGTGCTAGCCTAGCAATTCAGAAAGAGGCTACCGAGCAACTTAACCCTCCTGAAAAATTGCCTGAAGACTCAGGTAGTTTGATCAAGTTAGGGGCTAACCAAACCCAGCCAGAAGATTATCTCGAATCATCAGAAAAACTACTACAGAGTCTGGCAGAAGACGAAGAAGAATTTGACAAGCAAAAGCAGGTTTCCTACCAACTGTTGACTCCGTTGAATGTCGGTTTCATGGTACTTTTGCTGTTGTTAAGCGCTACCCTACCCTATATCTTCTCCAATCCATCGGTGTTAAGTAATCTGGATCTGTCGCGGCTGATCAGCTTCATCATCCCCAAGATCTCCAAAACCCCTCAGGAAATTAAACCACATCAACCACAACAGACTGAGTCAGTTCCCCATTCTCCCCTACAGGGTGGTCCTAATTTGGCATCTGAGGAATTTGTAGACTTGAACTTACATACCCTTTCTCAAGTAGAAGGTACTCCAAGACCGCAGCAAACACCTTTTTATACAAAAGATCTCCCTTTACCTAAGGTGGTTGAATCAGCTCCTAAGGTGGTAAATAGACCGATGCCTCCTAAAGGGTCTTCCTTATCTTCAGTACTTTTGCCTTCTGTTCAACCACTGCCAAAGGTTCCCCTGTCATCATTACCAACAACTTCAGGCTCTTTAGTACCCCCAGAAAGACGGGTACAGTCGGGATTACTTCAACCAGCTATATCTGAAACACTCCAAAATCAAGCCGCATCTCTAAGAACAGTGGCAGAGGATTCTTTACCTGCTCGCGATCCTTTCTACTATGTGCTGATCAACTACGATGGTAAACGTTCCCTACAGCAAGCTAGGACAATTGTTCCTGATGCCTATGTGCGCAAATTATCTCAAGGTACCCGCATTCAGATGGGAGCCTTCAAATTTGAACATGAAGCACAAGGTTTGCTAGAAAAACTCCAGCAACAGGGAATTTCTGCTTCGATTTATCGTCCTTGACTTAAGTGTTAAGTGTCAGGTTCAATCTGAATAACATCAGTTTTCATTCCCTAAGCCCTGATCATGATGGAAAGCTGCCATAGGATTACTAGATCGTATGTTTAGAATCATTCGCGCTAGCCTTAATAGTCTGATTAACCAAGCTGAAGATCCTGAGAAAATCCTGGAACAGGCTGTCGATGATATGCAGCAGGATTTGATTCAAATGCGGCAGGCTGTAGCTCAAGCGATCGCTACCCAAAAACGCACGGAGCGACAAGCCTCTCAGGCTCAAGCCGCTGCTGAGCAATGGTACCGTCGCGCTCAGTTAGCCTTGTCAGCAGGAGACGACCAGTTGGCACGGGATGCCCTGACACGGCGGAAATCTGATCAGGTGACCGTCACAACTATGAAAGCTCAGCTGTCCCAGCAAGCTGATATTGTGTCCAAGCTCAAGGAAGATCTGCGTACCCTAGAACATAAAATCTCAGAGGCGAAAACCAAAAAGAACTTGTATATTGCTCGGGCTCAATCAGCTAAGGCATCCATGAAAATTAATGAGATGCTCGGTAATGTAGGTACCAGTAGTGCCTTGAGTGCTTTTGAGCAGATGGAAGATAAGGTAATGGAGCTTGAAGCCCGGTCTGAGGCAATGGCTGAGTTAGGTAGCAATCAACTGGATCAGAAATTTGCCGCTCTCGAAGCTAACGATGATGTGGAAGCTGAGTTAGCCGCCATGAAAGCTAATCTGATTCAAGGAACCGAAACTCCCAAATTACCCTCAAATCAGGCATAATAACCGAAAAATTTGGGAAAATTGGATAAATAGCTGGAAAAAGTAATTAGTGTCCCTGTGGTCAGCTCAATTGCAGGTTGGAAACGTTGTATCAAAACACCTTAGAGCCTTGACCCAAGGGGTTACTATACAGGCAAACATCCCTTTATCTATCTTCTTTCTGAATACTCACAAAGCAAATAGGTAGAATAAGACAAGGACGTTTTCTGCTGAAGATGGCACTATTATATCATAAGCGCCTGTGGAAACCAGTTTTTAACCCCTCGAACAGCAATCCCGATAAATCCCCCATGGTTCAGCCGCCAGAGAGTTCAAACCTTAGCTTGTTGTCTAGCACTTTTTCCCAAGAAGTTTTTACACTGGATCAAAGGCTCCCTGTCTTAATGGCTAGGGTATGGGTCAAGCCCGCGAATTTTTCAGCTACCCAACCAGACTTGAGACTCGACAGCAACAATTGCTTGTCCCTCAAGACAACTTAACTAGGCTTACGCACCAGCAAGCCAGTTTTTTACCTACAATGTACACTCCTAGAGGATAAACAGTGTTATGGGATTATTTGATCGCCTGAGCAGAGTGGTCAGAGCTAATCTGAACGATATGGTCAGCAAGGCTGAGGATCCAGAAAAGATTCTTGATCAAGCTATTGTTGATATGCAAGAGGATCTGGTTCAATTGCGTCAAGCAGTTGCCAGGTCAATTGCTGAACAAAAACGCACAGAGCAGCAATACAACAAAAACCAAACAGAAGCTAACAACTGGCAGAAGAGAGCTCAGCTGGCTCTGACCAAAGGGGATGAAAACCTAGCTCGTGAGGCTCTGGTGCGTAAGAAGAGCAATGCTGATACTGCTGCTACCCTGAAAACTCAGTTGGATCAGCAAACTGAGCAGGTCAATACTCTTAAGCGTAATCTGGTTGCTCTCGAAGGCAAAATTTCCGAAGCCAAGACCAAAAAGAATATGCTCAAAGCACGAGCTCAGGCGGCTAAGGCTAATGAAAAGTTACAACAAACCATGGGGTCTCTCAATACTAGTGGCTCCTTAGCAGCGTTTGAGCGTATGGAACAGAAAGTCTTGGAGATGGAGGCTCGTTCTCAAGCTGCCCATGAGCTGGGTGGTGCTGACTTGGAAAGTCAATTTAGACTCTTGGAAGGCAATGATGTTGATGATGAGTTGGCCTCAATGAAAGCTCAGTTGGCTGGTGGTTCTGTATCTCAAGAAGCTTTACCAGCTTCAGAGGAGAAAAAATCTACTTCCTCAGATTCACCGGTTGACAAAGAGTTGGAAGACCTTCGTAAACAAATTGATAATCTGTAGTCAGATCAAATCCGGTTAATCACTTTGGCTTCAGGGAAATTGTTAATTTTTAATGTTTAAGGGTTAATTGGTAATTGTTAATTGGTTATTAGCTAATTGGTTACTAGCTAATTGGTTACTAGCCAATTTCCAATTTTTAAATTTTAGTTGACTAATTAATCACTTTGTGTTAAATAAAATGGTTAATGGTCAATAGGCAATTTCCGACCAATGACCAATGATTTAAGTTAGTTGCCCCATTAAACCGGCAACTTGTGGTATAATGAGGGTTCGCCGCCTAGAGTCTTTCTAAGTAACAGTAACTTCCAAGCAATGGGTGAGAAAGCAATCGGTGAAAAACACTCAGGAAACAATAACTTAGCGGCACTGAGGAACTTACCTCGTTTAAGAGCTACTAAGCCCCAATGTAATCTCAGATAAGCTCCCAGCTCCCACAGTAATGGCACTTTACCTTGGTATTTATTACTGATTTGTGCATAGATTTTTTCCTTAATGGAAATATGGGTCTTCAGACGTTTCCCGAACGAAAACTTTTGATTATAAGCACCAGACCAAACCGTCCGGTAAGCTAAACACTTATTGATAAATATAGCATCCCCAAACTGAGCAATTTTAATCCAGGAATCAATATCATCAAAGTTGGTATCTAAGCTAGAATCCCAACCACCGGAACTGAGAAACCCATCACGGGAGAAAGCGACTTGTACTGGGGTCCCAAACGGTACCATTTCCAGAAGCATTCCATAATGAATGTCTTCTTGGGCAATATATAACCTTTGCAGTGAACCCACTCGCCGTGTTATACTTAGTTCGGCTCCTAAGGTATCTACTTGAGCCGATTGGCAAGAGCAAATCACTGCTTTCGGATGTAATGCGATCGCATCAGCCATTTCTTCAATACAGTTCCTGGCTAAGTAGTCATCATCATCCAACAGCTTGATCCAATCACCAGTTGCCAACTCTACCCCTTGATTTACCGCTTCCGCGTGACCTTTATTGTAAGCATTTCGGTGATAAACTAAGCTTTGCTCACCACCACGTGCTAAGGCTTCGCTGCGCTCTTTGACATAACCTTCGGTCCCATCAGACGAACCGTTGTCAACGATAACAATTTCACAGGCAAATGTCTGAGCAAGTGCGCTTTCTATCGCACGCTTGAGTAAATCTAGGCGATTATAAGTCGTGATGACAACGCTGAATTTCATCTGGCACCCCTGAGGAAAATTCTGCTATTAGCTTAGCTTTAACTATCAAAGCTCCAACCCTATAATTCCCCTGCAAGCTTAATAACTAATAAGTTTAGCTCAATTATCTCCTCATGTTGGTTAAAACTTTAAAAAACCTGATTCAACCTTGGGCAAAAGGCCACGCAATCGCGTTCAACCTTGGCCAATAGGCCACGCAATCGCGTTCAACCAACTAACCTTCAACCTTCAACCAACTAACCTTCAACCTTCAACCAACTAACCTTCAACCTTCAACCAACTAACCTTCAACCTTCAACCAACTAACCTTCAACCTTCAACCAACTAACCTT